>CBFGNC010000002.1:0-346749 GCA_965650135.1 uncultured Fluviicola sp. | reverse complement strand
CCTTTGAACCCTTTGAACCCTTTGAACCCTTTGAACCCTTTGAACCCTTTGAACCTCCTTTCCATTCTTCCTTAGATTTAATATTCATGTAACCTATAATAGGTTGCTTCTTGGGTTTTAAAGACTTACTTTTGCATCAAAATTGAGTATCCATGCGTTTCGAACTAACGAAAGAATTCTTAGAGCGCATCCGACAAGCTATCTCGTCGGAGGATGATCAATGGATTAAACTGCATATTACCGACCTTCATTTTGCCGATATTGCTGATATCATGGATGAATTATCCATGGAGCAATCCAAGTACCTCTACTATCAGTTAGACGAAGAACTCCAGGCGGATGTTCTGATGGAGTTGGAGGAAGAGGTGCGTGACCGTTTTTTGGGGACTTTATCGTCCAAAGAAATGGCTGAGCAGTTGGAGAATCTGGATTCCGATGATGCTGCTGATATCCTGGGGGAGCTTCCGGACGACAAAATCCAGGAGGTTATCTCTCAAATGGAGGATGACGAGGCGGCAGATGATATCGTTGATCTCTTGAATTACGACGAGGATACTGCCGGAGGACTCATGCAGAAGGAATTTATCCAGGCAAGAGTGGATTGGCCGGTAAATCGTGCATTAGTCGAACTTCGACGACAAGCGGAAGATGTGGAGCAGGTCTATACGATTTATGTAATCGACGATTTGAACAAATTAGTCGGAGTACTTTCATTGAAAAGATTGCTTTTTGCAAGCCCGAAAACTCCTATCCGGGATTTGTACGAAGGGAAAAACCTGATTTTTGTCACTACAAGCGATTCTTCCGAGAAGGTTGCTAAGGTGATGGGAAAATACGATTTGGTTTCCGTACCGGTTGTCGACTTGCAAGGGAAACTGGTTGGCCGCATTACTATTGATGACGTCGTGGATGTGATCAAGGAGGAAGCAGATAAAGATTTCCAATTGGCTTCCGGTATCTCGGAGAAAGTGGAATCCAATTCGAGTGTGTTCCGAATTTCAAGAGCGCGTTTACCTTGGTTGCTGATCGGAATGTTGGGTGGAATCTTGAGCGCCCAGGTTATCTCCCGGTTTGAAACGAATATTACACACCTTCCGGCACTTGCCTTTTTTATTCCATTGATCACTGCAATGGGAGGAAATGTGGGAGTACAATCTTCCGCAATTATCGTACAATCATTGGCGCGTGGGAATGACCCGTTCGATAGTATTTTTTCAAAAGTAGGGAAAGAAGCCATTGTAGGTTTGGTAAACGGTTTGCTTTGCTCTTCATTGATTTTCGGAATTTCCTATTTCTTCAATGATTACCGCTTGGCTTTAGTAGTTGGAATTTCATTATTCACCGTAACTATTTTTGCTGCCATCTTCGGAACGATGATTCCCTTGATCCTGAATCGCTATAAAATTGATCCTGCTTTGGCAACAGGTCCCTTCGTTACCACAACGAATGATGTATTGGGATTATTTATCTATTTTACTGTAGGACTTTTATTGTTGAATTAAGTGATTGATATTCAATTGATTTTTATTTATCCAAAAAATAATTTTCATTTTTTTTTCACTTTCAAAAATCCAAACCTTTTTAACGGTCGTAACTGAGTCAAAATTATTTAATTCAAAACTTAACGATTATGAAAAAGGGTTTATTATCAATCGCATTAATTGCTTCAACAGCAATCTTTTCTAACTCATTCGCTCAAGACAAAACAGTAATGGTTGGCGGAGAGTCTATGTATCCTGCAAAAAACATTGTAGAGAATGCAGTCAATTCAAAAGATCACACAACTTTAGTGGCAGCGGTAAAAGCCGGTGGATTAGTTGAGACATTACAAGGAAAAGGTCCTTTCACCGTATTTGCACCTGTAAATGATGCATTCGAAAACCTTCCTTCCGGAACTGTTGAAACATTGTTGAAACCAGAGAATAAAGGAACATTGGTGAAAGTATTGACTTACCATGTTGTTGCCGGGAAAATGGACTTCAATACGATTGCAGCAGCAATTAAGAAAGGTGGAGGTAAAGCTGAAATGACAACTGTTGCCGGAGGTAAATTGTGGGCTATGATGAATGGTGATCACAACATTACGATCAAAGACGAAGCAGGAAACGTTGCAAACATCTCTACATACGATGTGTATCAATCAAACGGGGTGATTCATGTTATAGATAAAGTGTTGATGCCTAAAATGTAATTTCCACGGAAACTGGTCCTGGTCGAAAGATTACACTGAGTTACAGCGTCAACGACAATTCTGGACAAAGTACCAACCAACAAACTCATAGCAAGAGTTGAACCCTGACTTTCGCATTTTTGCGGAACGTCAGGGTTTTTGGCTTCTAATAGGAATTCAATTAAAAGAAGGGTGTTTTGCATCCAAATTCCTTGTTTTTTCTGAAAAGCCAATTTTTCAGAAAGTGTAACCCTTTCAAAGCTTACAAAAATGGATTGATTACCTTTGTGAAAATTTTCCGCATGACATTTCACGATTTAAATATCAAAAAACCAATACTTACTGCATTGGATGAGTTGGAGTATACAACCCCGACAACTATTCAGTCAGCTGGATTTGCTGTGATGATGTCCGGAAAGGATGTGATTGGTTTGGCTCAGACAGGAACTGGGAAAACATTAGCCTATTTGCTTCCGATGTTGTCTTTATGGAAGTTTTCCAAAGAACCGCATCCACAAATTCTGATCATTGTTCCTACCAGGGAATTAGTTGTTCAGGTAGTACGTGAAGTTGAAAAGTTGACTCCGCATATGAATGTTGCCGTTGGTGGTGTTTATGGTGGAGCAAATATCAATACGCAAGCATCGATGGTTTTGCAAGGATTGGATGTGTTGGTTGGAACTCCGGGTCGCATATTTGATTTAACGGCGAACGGATCTTTGCAACTGAAGCATGCTAAAAAAGTGGTGATCGATGAGGTGGATGAAACATTGAATTTAGGTTTCAGACCACAGTTGATGCGTATTTTTGAGTTGCTTCCAGAAAAAAGACAAAATTTGTTGTTTTCTGCAACACTTTCAGAGGAGGTGGAAACGTTCCTTGGAACTTATTTTGACGATCCGGTGAAAATTGAGGCAGCACGAGTTGGAACTCCTTTGGAAAAGATTAAACAGGAAGCAATTGCGGTTCCGAATTTCACCTCAAAAGTTAATTTGTTGAAATACCTGCTTGAAGAGAACAAGGATATGACCAAAGTGCTTGTATTTGTTTCTTCGCGCGTTTTGGCGGAAAAATTATTTGAGGAATTGGAACCTATCTTCAGTGTCGAGTTGGGAATTATCCACTCTCAAAAGGCTCAGAATTTCAGATTTAATGCCGTAAACCATTTTCAAAATGGTATTTATAAAGTGCTTATTGCTACGGATTTGATTGCACGCGGTATTGATGTGACAGATGTAACACATGTCTTTAACTTCGATATTCCGGATAACCAGGAAAATTACATTCATAGAATCGGTAGAACGGGTCGTCAGGATAAGGAAGGTCATGCAATCAGCTTTGTGACGGAAAAGGATCGGGAACTATTCGGTCAGATTGAAACATTCATGAATAAGAAAGTGACAATCGGGGAGTTTCCGGAAGAAGTGGAATTGTCCGAATTGGTTTTGGATTTCGAAAAGCCGCAGGTTGCAATGAAAACCTTGGTTAAAACACCGAAAGGACAAGCCGGGCCGGCATTTCATGAAAAGAAGGACAAGAATAAGAAGGTCAACGTTCGCTACAACCATAAGAAGGCCATGCAGGAAAAGTACGGAAAGGCTAAGAAACGGGGGAGTAAAAAGAAGTGATTTTAATTGAAAATGTATAATTGAAAAGAGGAATCAAGATTCCATTCTTTTTCATTTCTGCCAAAAAACGTTAAGCGAATCGTTAATTTTAACATTTCACCTACATTCGCTATTCTATGATTAAGATTCGGATCAATCTCGTAATTACAGCAGTATGGATTGCCATGCTGGCTCTTCTGTTGATTCAGATCTTTCAAACATTGCAGCTATACGACCGCAAATCGGATGATTTCAAAAGTAAAGTCAACACAGCGCTCGAGCGGATTGCCATCCGGTATGAGAAAGTGGAGGATTTGCGTAGGTATTCCAGTTTAATGAGCAAGGATGTTTCCGGTCAATACAGAGATGTGCTGGAAGAGGAATTCCAAAATCTGTTTGAGGTAAAAGAGTCCATTTCCATTCGGGATACAGTACTGAATGTCAAAGGGAAATTGGAAAACTATCTGATTGTAACAGGAAACAGCTATGATTCCATTTCGGGATTGTATTCCAAACAAGAAGTTCTCGCTCGGGATGTAAGACAAATTCATGAGCTGTTTGATGGCGGCGGAAGCGGATTGTTCAATAAGGATTCCGTTCGGGCGGCTTATCATCTGGATCAGCGTGTAATGCACAAGATTGTCAAGAAAGCCAAGTACATCAATGAATTGATGGTGGAAACGTTTCGGGATAACATGTACCTGGATCCGGAGAAACGGATCAATCTGAAGATCCTGGATTCGATTATACGGAAGGAATTGGTGTCGGATAAGTTGCCGGATGATTTCAAATTTGTAATCGTAGAGGAAAACAATGAACCCGTCAAGTTCAAACAAGGTTTGGCGAACTACGATGTGAAATTAGATACTGTTAAATCACAGGTGGCCATGCTCTTTCCAAATAAGATCCTGGAGGACAAACTTTCCCTGCATTTGAATTTCCCGAATAGCAAATTCTTCGTTTTGAAGTCGATGGGAAGCTTACTCATTGTAAGTTTGATCCTTGCCATATTGATCATCATCACCATTTCGTATATGTTCCGTACCATTTTGACTCAAAAGAAATTGTATGAGTTGAAAAATGATTTTATCTCGAACATGACACACGAATTCAAGACGCCGATTTCGACAATTTCCCTGGCATGTGAAGCGATGCATGATCCTTCCATGATGGGCGGGCAAACAGAAACAGCTGCCCCATTTGTCAAAATGATCCAGGAAGAAAACAAGCGTTTGGGAGTCCTGGTGGAATCCATTTTACAAAGTGCGGTTATTGACCGGGGTGAATTGAAGGTACGGATGGAGCAAGTTCCGGTAATTGAAGTAATTCAATCGGTGGCGAAAACAGCATCTTTCCGGATTGCCGGATTGGATGGTGAATTGATTCTTCAGATGCCCAAAGAAGAGGTGTTTATTGAGGCTGACCGCATGCACTTCACCAATATGGTGAACAATTTAGTTGATAATGCAATTAAATACAGCAAGGACAAAATCCACGTGACGGTAAAACTGGAAGTTTTCGCGGATCGCCTGGAATTGTCTGTAATAGATAAAGGAATTGGAATAAAACGTGAACATATCTCGAAAATATTTGATAAATTGTACCGTGTTCCGACTGGAAACGTTCATAATGTGAAAGGTTTCGGTTTGGGATTGAGTTATGTGAAAGCACTTTCTGATATGTTCGGTTGGAGCGTTCATGTAACCAGCCAGGTAGGAGAAGGTTCAGAATTTCGTGTAACAATAAAAAGATAATTATGGGGAAGCAAAAATCAATTTTATTAGCAGAAGATGACGATAATTTAGGTCAGTTATTACAGACTTTTCTTAAAGCTAAAGGTTACCAGGTTGAGCTTGCTCGCAATGGAAAGCATGCATATGAAAAATACACGGACGGACATTTCGATTTCTGTATTTTTGATGTGATGATGCCTGAAATGGATGGCTTTACACTTGCAAAAGAAGTACGACTGATCGATCCGAAGGTTCCGATCCTTTTCCTGACTGCAAAAGCAATGAAGGAAGATAAACTGGAAGGTTTTGAAAGTGGGGCTGATGACTACATGACTAAGCCTTTCACTATGGAAGAGTTATTGGCACGTATAGAGGCTATTTTGAGACGTACAAGCCCTTCGGATAATGAAGAAAGCGAAATGCAAGAGATCGGGACAATCCAGTACGAACCTGTTTCAAGGATTCTTCATTTGAAGGAAGAAAACAAGAAATTGACTACGAAAGAGGGTCAATTGCTTCATCTATTGTGTAAAAACAGGAATGAAGTCCTGGACAGACAAGCGGCTTTGCGTGCAATTTGGGGTGATGACAATTACTTCAATGGCCGTTCAATGGATGTCTATATTGCAAAATTACGTAAGCTTTTGAAGGAAGATGAACGCATCGAGATTTTGAATATCCATGGAAAAGGATTTAAACTGATCGTTCACGAATAAACCCGGAGAATTATTGCTTAGTTGGTGATAAAACCTATATTCGCTCCCGTGATGCGGAAAAGAAATCAAGAGACCCGTCCGCCATGGCAGATGGGTCTTTTTTCGTTTATTAAAAGAACGGGCTTTTTACTGATACTTGGAGTATTCGGTAAAAATGACGCCTGTGCACAAGAAGTGTTTTCCATTTATTATCCGAGCGGCGACTATAAACTCCTGGAAGACAACAGGCAGGAAATCAATAAATACATCTTTTCCCACAACCTGAAGAAAATAGATAGCCTGCAAGTCATCGGATTTGCTGATTCAACCGGTAAGAAAAAACTTAATTTCCGGCTTTCAAAAAAGCGCGCCGATAAGGTGAAGGATTTCCTGGTTGAAATTCTTCCTGCAAAAACCATTGTTTCGAGTTTTGCCAAGGGTGAGGAAAATGCTCTTCGAAATCCCAATGAGAATCATAGGAGAGTAGAGATTCATTTGTTTTATGCCGGTAGAAGGTTAGTGGAAGACACCACCGAGTTGTATGAGTACTTTGGAAACACGAAAACCTGTTTTGTCCTTTCGGATTCGGTGATGAAAAACTGCAATATCATCCGGTTCAATGACGGACGAACGAATTACGTGGTTTTAGAAATGGAACCGCATCTCTTTTCCAAGAACCAGGTGTATTATACACTCACAAAAAACTCGCAGTATGCGAAAATTGTCAAGTGGAAACTGGAACTAAGCGGTGAAGGGTGGTGGAGACATGAGCGATACCGGGCACGGATCAAGGAAGTGGATTTCGAGTCGTATGGAATTTTGACCAAGAAAGAAGTCCGGGCAGATAACAATGAATGTATGGTTTGTGATAAAGATATGGATGTTCCCTTGAAGCTGAAATCGGAACTCTTACCGGAAGTCTACGTAATGCAAAACTTGCAATTGAGAAAGAAAATCCTGGAAGGTGAATATCAGCTTATTGTACCGCAAGATTATATTTCGATATCCCGCTCTTATTACTTCGATAGAAATTACGACCGGCCCATTATCTGGCGGACAAAGTTCGGTATACGGAACAGGCCTTATTTCTTTGCAACTGTCCCAAGCGAGTATCTGAAGAACCCGGATTGGAATATTTATTCCAATCGTTCCACCTGTATTTCAGCGGGTGATTCACTAAAGATCAATTATCCTTTGGATACCTTGAATCCACATCAATGCTTGCCCGAGTCAAGAGGCGGACTCAATGCGCTGGAATACGGACTGGAAGCGAACTACTGGAATTATGATTATCGAGCGGCAACCATTTCCGGGTATGTCCAATATACCGGAACCCGGTTTGAGTACAGCGCCAATGTGGGAGTTGATTTGAAAGCCCGCATTCTGGCAATGGTGAAGACAGATTACCTCGTTTTTTCTTACGATCCGTTCAAGCAGACATTTATCGGGAATTCGAATCGATCGGTAATCCATGATTTCCATCCGACATTGGCAGCGTATGTTGGAAGTAATATGACTTTCCTGAGTGATCGTGGAAATCCCGGGTTGATACATGCATTGTATATTGGCGCAGCTTACAAGAACAATCCGTTTTCATTCGCCTTTGACCGCTTTTATACCAACATCGGAATTTGCACCAATTACCTCAATTCGGGAGGTTTGAATTTCTTCCTTTATTTACAGATCGGCGTTAAATTCAAGATTTAATAAAACGACCCGGTTTATTCAAATTTCTCAAATTTGATGTAATTCCGCAATATTACGTCGGTGTTAAAGTAATGCTTAAAGTCATTTCCTTTTAGCTTCTAATCTCATCAATACGTACTGAAGAGCAATCCCTTTTCTTATTATCTTTGTAATCGAAATAAGGAAAACTATGATTCGTCTTCAAAATTTTATCAACGGAGAATTAATTGCACCTGTCAAAGGGCAATACATCGATAATTACGAACCGGCAACGGGTAAAGTTTATGGTGAAATTCCCAATTCTACCGAGGAGGATGTTGAATTGGCTGTTACCGCTGCTGAAAAGGCATTCCCGATTTGGTCCGGGATGACCAATGAAGAACGAGGAGCAATCATGATGCGTATCAGCTTGGGAATTGAGAAACGCATGGATGAATTTGTTGCCGCAGAATCGCGTGACAATGGGAAACCGCTTTCACTGGCGGCGCATGTGGATATCCCGCGTGCGGTTTCAAACTTTCATTTTTTCGCAACGGCTGTTGAACATTTTGCTTCAGAATCCCATTACATGGAAGGAATGGGAATCAATTATACTACGCGCAAACCGATCGGGGTTGTCGGATGTATTTCTCCGTGGAATTTGCCTTTATACCTTTTTTCGTGGAAGATCGCACCGGCACTTGCTTCGGGGAACTGTGTCATTGCAAAACCTTCGGAAATCACACCGTATACTGCATATCTGCTAAGTGAGGTGGTAAAGGAAAGCGGAATGCCAGCTGGCGTTTTGAATATCGTACACGGTTTGGGTCAACATGCAGGTGACGCGATTGTGAAACATCCGAAAATTAAGGCGATCTCATTTACCGGTGGAACCAAGACAGGCGAATACATTGCACGTACTGCCGGACCGATGTTCAAGAAATTGTCTTTGGAATTGGGTGGAAAAAACCCCAATATCATTTTTGCAGATTGTGATTTTGATGAAATGATCAAAACGACCGTTCGGTCATCATTCGCAAACCAAGGACAGATTTGCTTATGCGGATCGCGGATCTTTATTGAACGAAGCATTTACGACCGATTTAAAGTAGCTTTCATTGAACGCGTAGAGAAATTAACTGTTTCCAATCCTACGGATCCGAATGCAAAAATGGGAGCTGTTGTTTCAAAACCGCATATGGAAAAAGTGCTTTCTTACATTGAATTGGCAAAAGAAGAAGGGGGAACGATTTTAACCGGCGGCCATCGTGTCCATTTGGAAGTTCCTTATGATGACGGATATTATATTGCCCCGACAGTGATTGAAGGCCTTTCTTATGATTGCAGAACGAACCAGGAAGAGATTTTTGGTCCTGTAGTCACATTGACACCTTTTGACACCGAAGAAGAGGTGCTTATGATGGCGAATAGTACACAATATGGACTCAGCGCTACTATTTGGACATCCGACTTGAAAAGAGCCCACAGAACGGCTGATAAAGTGCAGGCGGGAATTGTCTGGATCAACTCGTGGCTGGTTCGTGACCTGAGAACTCCTTTCGGAGGTGTTAAAGCATCGGGAGTCGGAAGAGAAGGTGGCTGGGAAGCATTGCGTTTCTTTACGGAGGCGAAGAATGTGTTTATTCCGTATTAGAAATTGAAAATTGAGATTGTAAAATTGACAAGGGTGGACCAAACTAATGCTTGTTAATTATGAATATTTCGTAGAGAATCTCTTCTTTTCAATTCTCCATTTTACATTTTCAATTAACGTTTAAATTTCCCGCGTTTCAGAAAACTTGCCACTTGAAATTCCAGTGAGCCATAAACTTCCTTTTTCTTCAGGGAATCGATCCGGAACAGGATATCTGTTCCTTTGTAATTCCATAATCCGTTGCACGAAGAACCTGTAGTCACTTTTGGTGATCTTCCTGCAGTATAGGCACTGATACTTTTTGGCAGGATATTCAAGGTTAACGGAGGAGAAAACAGGAAGTGGTAATACTTTCCCTGTTTTGTCACAATTCCCTTTGAAAAGAGCGCAGAAACCAATTTATTCCCACTTTCGTTGACGGAAAACAACATGGAATAGGCTGGAACAGGAACTTGGTTGGTTTTCCTGATTTCAATGGGTTCAAAGTTTTCGTCGTAACTCATTTCCACAACTTCTTCATTGATCATTTGGGTTCCTCCTTCCTGGAAGGACAAATCGCCATCCCATGCCTGGAAAAAAGTGGTCGTAGGAAAACTGACCTTTTGTCCAAGCGCCACAATCCACTTGTAAAGCGGGTCGTTCGGATTTTTCTTGAATTCCGTGATATCCAAATGGATTTCCAGTGCTTTCGTGGAAAATTTGCTTCGTTCAAAAGTTGTCCCAGTTTTTTTCTCTTTTATTTTCAGCTTTTTGGGTGAATGCAGGTAAGTCTTTAATTTGATATTCAACGAATCACTGTCATGTGCAAACATCGCGTAATCCAATCCGAATTTCTTGAGTCTTGGGGAATTTGAATAGAGCACAATATCTTCCTCTTTGAAAACCGGATTCTTCAGGAATTTTTCCCAGGAATTTTCAATATCCCCTTCGTGTGCGAAAATGGCTTTTCCCAGTCTTCGCTTGATTTTGGACCCTTTATAGACCAACAAATAATTTTTGTCGTAAAAAATATAGAGACCAAGGTCCCTGATTTTCTTTACTCTCCGGTTGTAAATAATTGTGTCGGAAATATGAATGTATTGTTCCAGACGATTCAATCCGTTCTGGATTTTTGAACTGTCGTTTACCGTAACAAATGTTCCCCATTCATCTTTTCCGTTGGAAAAGAAATAACCCGTGCTTTGGATATCAATTCCAATTCCTTTCGCTTGTCCCAGGATAAAATCATAGGTCATGTATTCCCTGAACGGAACTTTGTTCTTGAACATCATCGAACTCGTTTCACGGGCGATGTCCAACAGATTGTATCTGCCTACGATTTCACTTTCAGGTAAACGATCGAAAAGGGACGGCGGTGGATCCGGTGCAAACAGGCGCGGGCGGATATATAGGAACAAAGCCAGTGCTGCGCACAGCAATGCAATTAACATTACCTTATTTCCAACTCCTTCCGTTCTCATTTAGCGCGTTGTAGATACCAAATATGCAGTATTTACTAAATCCAAAAGGTATTTCCCCGCATTGTCAAAAGCACCGTCAAAAGTGTAAGTCAGGTTGTAGGTTGTTTTTTGACGAGTTGTTTTGGAAGAAATCACTTCAACCTCTCCTTTTTTGCCTTTCATGGAAGCCAATACATCAAAACGGTGGTCAGTCAGGATAGACTCCGGCAAACGGCTGATCATGTCGCCCAAATTCATATAAGCGTAGATCGAACCGCTTTTCGCTGCATTTTTCGCTTGTTTTCCAGTAATTGCATCTGCACCGTATCCGTTGGAATGATTTTTTGCCAGATCCTCATCATTCGTGAAGATGAATAAGCCGTTCTTATTAATCATATACAACGGGACAGAATTCAAAATAGCTTCTTCATATACCCAGTAATCACCCATGTTCTTGAACTGGGAAGTGATCCGGGACATGTGTTTCAATATTTTGTTTGGGATGTCCGGTCGGCCGGTTGTAAATCCTAGCGTAAAGATCGGCATGTCTTCTTCTGCTTCAATTTCCTTTTCACCGTATTCAAAAGTTTCTTCGTCATAGAAGAACTCAATGCGTTTCGTTTTCACGCGTTTGATTCCGTTGAACGTGCCGAACATGCTTCCTTTGTATGCATTGAAAAGCTCATCCGTATTGATGAAGTCATTCAATAATTCAATTGTCAGTACATTGGCGGAAATGCGCGCATTTTTTTCCTCGCTTAGGATAGGCATGATCACCTCATACGCTTTTTCGTATCCTTTTTTCAGGTCTATCGCATAAGTAAAGAATCCGGTATTGTTTTTCGGGATGTATTTCAATACATTTTTGTCAAATTTGGCGCTGTTCAACTCCTCGTAAATACTTCCCAATCCTTCGCCATAGTATGCTTCGACTTTGAGATCGATGGATTTCTGATTGAGTACGATATCGCCCAGCATCACATTTCCGGTGTATAATTCGTTCAGATCGCGGTATAGATCCGGGAACATTGCCTGCAAATAGAACAAGCTGTTGGTGTTTTTGAAATTGCGGCTGTTATCCAGGTAGAAAATACCATCGGAAGTATGAGTCAATTGTGTTGCCAACCTGGAATCCGTTGCTTTCAGATTCATCTTTTTCACGAAAAGCTCTTCTGTTATGGTGAATAAACGTTTACGTGAATATTCGGATTCAATACTGTCGCGCAGTTCGTAATAATTTTTGAACAGGTCGCTCATTTCATCAACCGCAACCGGAGTTTCGTCCACCTCTTCTTCGATGATTTCCTCTACTTCATCTCCATCCTCGTTCAAAGCTGGATCATCATCGCTTAATTCCTCCTCATCGTAAGTGTCCATTTGTTCCTCATCGTAGTATTCGTCTTCCATCCAAGGAAGCTCAAATCCCCTGGAAGTCCAGATGGAATCCGTTATTTCAGTCAGTTTGTCCTGATCTGTATCTACGCGGATCAATAATCCGACGTTTCCCTGGATCATCAAATGATTGAAATAGTTGTTGTAATATTCGGTTCCGGGAACAAGACTTTCCTTTCGGTCAAAATCGTCAAAAACGTTGAATAGTTTCTCCTTATCGGTGATCCCGAAAGTGAAACCGGAAATTTCGAATTCCGGATTCTTACCATAAAAAATGTTCATTTTCTGATTGAAGTCAATCCCGGCATCCTTGAGTGTTTTCCCTTGAGTAGAACCATCAAACAATTCGGACTGTAATTCAGTCATAAAATCATACGAAACCAATTCATCCATGGATACTTTCTGAAGAATGGAAATGTTGTTCAGGCTAAAGACTGTAACTGCATCTTTAGGAATAACATCTTCTGATTTCTGTCCCCATGAAATTGCTCCCACAAGGGTGATCGGAATTAAGATTTTAATTTTCATAAATGAATGAATGAACGGATTCTACACGAAAGTAAAATCATTTTTTGAATTGGATGTGCTATTTGGCTTATCAACCTGTATTTGGTTGATAACTTGTGTTAAAATGAATCTCTTTTTTAGTAATCTGCGGAAATCAATAGGAGACGGTAATCGTATTTCTGAGAATGGATGGATTAGTAGCTACCGAATAGGTGCTCGACTCAGTTAAAGCTGCCATTTTACTTGGAGAAATCCGGGCTTGTGCGTTGTCACATTTCACAATGGGTTTGTCAAATCTGGAAACGGCGATGTATTTGCCTTTTTTAAGGTTTTCCTGGTCTTCCGCTTTCATTTTGTGAATCACACTTTGAAAACTCGGAACGATGCGGGTAAGTGTTTTCCCGTCCCAGCTCAGCCAACTCTCATCCAATGCAGGATCATTTTTGTCCTTGCTTTCCTCTTTTACAATTTCACGGATCCCATTTTGCAGGACAACTACGTTTTCGAAGTCACATGAAATCGTGAAAATGAAGTCGTCGTAGTTTGATTCCACCTTTACATTTGAGATTCCTTGTTTTTCCTCCAGTTTATTGCGATAATATTCGATTTTCTCCTTGATTTCGGGAAGTTTCGGAATCCGCCTGCCATCTATACTGTCGAGTGCCAGAATTGAATTGATCTTTACCTTGCTTGCACTCATGTTGATGGTATAGCGATATCTCCCGGTTCCGTCTGCATGAATCGTAATATCATCAAACAGATCCACACAGGAAGAAAGCGTCAGAATCAGAAAACCAATTAGAAAAATTCGCATAAGTCAATTTCAGGTACAAAAATAAGAAAAAGCAGAAGCTTTTGAAGACCGAATTACAACAAACGTTAGTGCGAAAGTAATTCGGGATAATTAATTATGAATCAAAAACAGTACCAGAAGAAGAAATGTTGATTATTGGAAGAAATAACTTTGGTCTTCCGTCACGGTAAAGGTGGCGGATCCACCACAAATAAATGCCCGGTTGTCAGGAATATGGCCTACAGGTGCATCAAATGCAATCGGAAACGAACGATATTTTGTGTGTTCCAGGATAAGTTCTTCCACTGTCCATTCCGTTGGAGCAGCAGTGTCTTTCAAATCACTCATTCCACCGACAATCAATCCTGCAATGCGGTCGAATACACCTGCAAAACGGAAAGCCCAAAGCATGCGATCCAGATGATAAACTTGTTCACCAATATCTTCGATGAATAAAATCGCGTTTTCGTAATTCGGGGAATAAGGAGTTCCAAGCAATGAGTAGAGAATGGACAAATTTCCACCAACTACATTCCCGGTTACCATTCCGGATTTATTGGAAGGATTTCTTTTCCAACGGTATTCGTTTGGTTTTCCGCATAAGACATGCAACATGGATTCCAATGATTCTTCGGAGTTTTCCCGGAAGTTGAGGGGCATCGTGGTGTGCGCAGTTTCAATTCCCAATTTCAATCCCAGACAATGAAAGTTGGTAATGTCTGAAAATCCAAGGATCCATTTGGGTTCACGCAACAAGTTTGCCCAATTCACCAAGTCAAACAAACGAATTGCGCCATAACCGCCGCGATTGCAAATAATGGCCTTCACATCCGGATGATCGACTGCCCATTGCAGATCACTTGCACGATCCGTATCTGTTCCCGAAAAATAACGGTATTCATTGGTTGCATTTGCACCTACAAGCACCTTGAAACCTTGGTTTTCGAAGTAACTCTTTGCGAATTCAATGTGTGCTGCTTCAATCGCTTTTGCGGGAGAAACAAGTGCTATCGTGTCACCGGGAACCAGTTGAGGGGGACGAATCATGCCCTAAAATTAATTGAAAATTGAGAATGTAATAATTGAAAAGATTTTTTGAAGATTTTGGTCCTTTTCAATTTTACATTATACATTGATCGCTCCCATCACCACCATTTTTTCCATGGTTGGAGTCGGACTACCGCCCATTTTTTCCAATGTGATTGCAAAAGCGGTAATATTTTGAGCATTTACATCGAAAGGCTCAGTCATCTGCTCCACTTCGTCGTAATTGAAAACACCTACCGAAACCGGTTTTCCATCCGCAATGACCCACAATTGGTATTGCATGTTCGCAGGAGGTGGGGTGATTTTATCGGCGTGCATGACAGCTTTTTTCATGTCTGTACTCCACATCACTTTTACAGTCGCTTCAGGTTCCATTGCCGTACCCTTCATCATCACTGTTCGCATGCTTTGTTCTGTCAATACTTCCTGTACGGTTTGCAAATGGTCTTTTTCCAAAACCATGGCTTGCAGTACCTGGTTATCTTCCATGTGCTTTTTTTCCATGGAAGCCAAAGAGGAATCCAGGCGTTTTACTTCTTTATTGGAAATAAACCAAAGAGATCCGATCCCAATAGTAAGAATCAATGAAGCAGCTGCCATCATTTTCCACATCGGACTTACTCCAACTATTTCAGGAGTAGGTTTCATCGAAATGATTTTCGCTTCTTCCTTGTTGATTGCACGTGCTTGTTCTTGAGGTGTTTCAGAGATCGTTTTTAAAATAGATGCGCGAAGGGCCGGATCAGGAGCCTGCGCTTGTTCAAGCATCATCTCTTCGCAACTTTTCTGTATGCGAACAAACTCAGCTTGAATTTCAGGATAGATTTTGGAAAGACACGCAACCTCCTGAACTTCCTGTGGGGAAGCGAGACCGAGTGTTACCGACTCCAAAATTCCTGACGCTATGTATTCGTTTATATCCACAATATCAATAATGTAAACCATTTTCTTAACTCCATCATGGCCATGCGCGAACGGGTTTTCACAGTTCCGAGCGGGATATCCAACTCATCTGCTACTTCCTGTTGCGTATATCCTTTGAAGTATAAGTACTCAATCATTGTTTGCTGTTCAGCCGGAAGGCGATCTACCAATTGTCTTAAACCGATAGTGCTCACATTCTGCTGAACTGTTACAGAGCTATTTACGGTGGTTTCCAGAATTTGGATTTCGGACTTGCCTTCTTTTTTTAATTTTCTTAGTGCATCGATGGATGTATTCCTTGCGATATTGAGCATCCAGGTGAAAAAACTTCCCTTCGTATCATCATACATTTGGATATTTTTCCAAACCTTGATGAACGTATCTTGCAGGACATCCTGTGCAATGGCTTCATCATTTATGAACCTGCCGATAACTCCATTGATTGCGCCACAATAACGATCATAGACCTGTGCAAAAGCATTTTGGTCTCCCGCTTTCACTTCAGCGACTAAAGCATTAATTTCTATGTTATTCAATGAATCCAACAGAGCGAATTTAAGGAATTAATTATAATTGAGAATGTAAAATTGAAAATTCAAAAGCAAAACAGGAGAATAACAAAACAAAGTGTTCTTTCTTATCAATTTTCCATTTTCAATTCTCCATTTAAAGCTCGATCCTTTTTATTAAATTTGCAGTCTTTTTTAGAAGACCTAAAATTATTTAATACACAGACCAATGAGTCGTAAATACGAAGAATATCAAGGGCTGAATTTGCCGAATGTAGCACAGGCAGTTCTTGAAAAGTGGAAAAATGAGCGCGTTTTTGAAGCTTCCATCGCTACACGTGAAGGAGCTGAACCGTTTGTTTTCTTTGAAGGGCCGCCATCAGCGAATGGTTTGCCGGGAATTCACCACGTTATGGCTCGTTCGATTAAAGATATTTTTTGTCGCTACCAAACCCTGAAGGGAAAACAAGTGAAGCGTAAAGCCGGATGGGATACGCATGGTTTGCCCGTGGAATTAGGTGTGGAAAAAGAATTGGGTATTACGAAAGAAGATATCGGGAAGAAAATCTCGGTGGAAGATTATAATAAGGCTTGTCGTGAAGCGGTGATGCGCTATACGGACATCTGGAACAGATTGACAGAAGAAATGGGTTATTGGGTGGATATGGAAAATCCGTATATCACATTTGACCCGAAATACATGGAATCCGTTTGGTGGTTACTGGGCCAGTTGTATGAGAAAAACTTGTTGTACAAGGGATACACCATCCAACCGTATTCGCCGATGGCAGGAACCGGGCTTTCATCTCATGAGTTGAACCAACCGGGTTGCTACCGTGATGTGAAAGACACAACAGTCGTTGCGCAGTTTAAGATATTGGATAACCAAAAATTACCATTTCATGCAAATGTAGGTACGCAACGCATTGCGTACCTACTTGCATGGACGACAACTCCTTGGACACTTTCTTCGAACACTGCTTTATGTGTCGGACCGAACATTGAATACGTCTTGGTTTCAACCTTCAATCCATATACGTTTGAACCTGTCCAGGTTGTTTTGGCGAAAGATTTGCTTTCGGCCCATTTCGGAAAAGGATTCTTACAAGTTGAATCAGAAGCAGATTTAAATGCTTACGAAGCTGGGGCAAAACAAATTCCATTCCTTGTTCTTGGTTCCTGCAAAGGTTCCGACTTGGTCGGAATTCGTTACGAACAACTTTTACCAGGGGCTCTGCCGTTTGAAAACGCAGATCAGGCTTTCCGAGTAATTTCAGGAGATTTTGTTACCACTTCGGATGGTACGGGAATCGTTCACATTGCACCTACTTTCGGGGCGGATGATGCGCGTGTTGCCGCAGAATCAGGTGTTCCAGCAATGCTCGTGTTGGATGATAAAGGTATTCCGGTTCCTTTGGTTGATTTGCGTGGACGTTTCCGTAAGGAGGTTTCAGATGAAGTCTTCGGTTTGGCCGGGGAGTATGTGAAGGCAGATTACCTGACGGATGAGGAGACCAAGGAAGAATTTGAAAAGCAAAAAAACAGCTTAAAAGCAATTATTCCGGATTTGAAAGCATACATGTCGGTTGACGAACGGATTGCTTTGAAACTGAAAATTGAGAATAGAGCATTTAAGATCGAGAAATACGAACACAGCTATCCGCATTGTTGGAGAACAGATAAGTCCGTCTTGTATTATCCTTTGGATTCCTGGTTCATCAAGGTGACGAATGTGAAGGAACGCATGATGGAATTGAATAATACCATCAACTGGAAACCGGCTTCAACCGGAACAGGTCGTTTTGGAGAATGGCTGAAAAACGCGAATGATTGGAACTTGTCCCGTTCACGTTACTGGGGAATTCCAATTCCGATCTGGTCTACGGAAGACGGAGATGAGAGAATCTGTATTTCATCTGTTGAACAGTTGAAAGCGGAATGCGATAAAGCGGTTGCTGCCGGATTGATGAGTGAAAACCCGATGAAGGCTTTTACACCGAATGATTTCTCCAAGGAAAATTATGGACAAATAGATTTACACAAAAATTATGTAGATGAAATCACCTTGGTTTCACCTTCCGGAAAGCCGATGAAGCGTGAAAGTGATTTGATCGATGTTTGGTTCGATTCCGGTGCGATGCCTTATGCACAATGGCATTATCCGTTTGAGAATAAAGAATTGATTGATGATCGCAAAGCATATCCTGCAGATTTCATTGCGGAAGGAGTGGATCAAACACGTGGTTGGTTCTATACGCTTCATGCAATTGCTACGATGTGTTTTGATTCCGTAGCATATAAAAATGTTGTTTCAAACGGATTGGTATTGGACAAGAACGGACAGAAAATGTCCAAACGTCTTGGAAATGCTGTTGATCCTTTTGAAACATTGTCGAAATACGGTCCGGATGCTACCCGTTGGTACATGATAACCAATGCACAACCATGGGACAACCTGAAGTTCGATGCGGAAGGAATTACGGAAGTACAACGCAAATTCTTCGGAACACTTTATAATACTTATTCGTTCTTTGCATTGTATGCAAATATCGATGGGTTCAATTATTCGGAAGCAGAAATGGCGCTGGATGAAAGACCTGAAATTGACCGTTGGATCTTATCGAAATTGAATTCACTGATTGCCCAGGTGGATGAGGCTTATGCTTCTTTCGAACCAACCAGAGCAGGACGTCTGATCCAGGATTTTGTTTCAGATCAATTATCGAATTGGTACGTGCGCTTGTGTCGCAGACGGTTCTGGAAAGGGGATTACGAAGCGGATAAAATCTCCGCTTATCAGACGCTTTATACCTGTTTGGAAGCTGTTTCGATTATGGGTTCACCGATCGCACCGTTCTATCTGGATCAGTTGTTCTCGGATCTGAATGTGATCTCAGGCCGTCATGATGTGAATTCAGTGCATTTGGCTTATTTCCCGAAATCGAATCCGGAATTGATCGATTTGGAATTGGAAGCGCAGATGGAAATTGCCCAAAATGTTTCTTCATTGGTTCTTGGACTTAGGGCAAAAGAAAAAATCCGCGTTCGTCAGCCTTTGCAAAAGATCATGGTCCCTGTTTTGGATGACCATTTCGCTATGAACATCAAACATGTTCAGGAATTGATCCTGTCTGAGGTAAATGTGAAGGAATTGGAATTATTGGCTCATGAGAATAACGTATTTGTGAAGTCGATCAAACCGAATTTTAAGACCATCGGTCCGAAATACGGGAAACAGATGAAAGCGATTGCGGCATTGGTCGGGCAAATGGATCAGCATGGAATTGCTGAAATTGAACAAAACCAGGGTTGGGCCGGAAAGATTGATGGAGATGAGATTGTCTTGGACATGAATGACTTTGAAATTCGTGCAGAAGATATTCCGGGATGGCTGGTTGCTTCTGAAAACGGATTAACTGTTGCCTTGGATAGCAGCATCACTGAAACGCTTCGAATGGAAGGTGTGGCAAGGGAATTGGTGAACCGTATCCAGAATTTGCGCAAGGATTCTGGATTGGAGGTTACGGACAGAATCCGACTGACGCTTAAATCTTCGGAATTCATCCAGTTGGCAGCAGAAGCAAATAAGCAATTCATTTGTGATGAAGTATTGGCTACCGATTTGAAGATTACTTCAGAGAGTTTCGATGGCCTTTCAACAGATATCGAAAAAGATGCGGATACCTTGATCCGTGTAGACAAGATTTAGAATTGATCCACCACGGCGGATAATATTGAATGCCTGATCTGCGACAACGGATCAGGCATTTTCTTTTAAAATGCACTTTTCGAAGAATTAACAACCGTTTCTTGTTTGGTCTTCTTAATTTTAGGTCAAAGTGAGGCCGAATCGGATGCAAGTGTTTAGTAGAAGAAGAAAAAAGGAATTGAATGAGTTGTTTGATGAGTTTTATCAGGCAGCCGATTACACTTCCGATAATTTGGAATTCCTGATCGACCTGGTTGCTCATTTTCGCCCTGAAAAAATTGAGAAGAACAAGCCGGTTAGCATTCAACCCTTGCTGGAATACCTTCAGGAAAATTCGGTGAAGCGTTATGCCATGTCAGTTTATCTCCGAAATGTGTTTCAAAACCGCAAGTTCACATCTATTTTAACGGATTCCGGAATCATTCGGGATGCTTATTTCCTTCGGGAAGTAAGGGAGCGTTTGGCTTCAAAGATCTTACCCGAACAACCGGAGCACGATACCTTGCAGTTTTTGCTGAACCAGGTTTTTTATAAGCAAAGGGATTTTGAGTGGATCCAGGAAATTTCGCTTCTGGAAATCAACGAGTTGATTATTTTGCTCGATTTGCAAACTATTTATGGGAATGAGGAAAGTTCTTCAAACTCTGCGGTTACAGAAATTGTGAACGGGATAAGCCTGCTTATTCAACGAATAAGTGGAAGAGCTTTGGAACAGGATGTGCTGATCATGGTTCCCGAATATGAAGATATCCAAAGTCCGTTTGAATCATTTGAAAAGAAGCTGGATATCATTGTGTCAAAAATAATTCACCAACGCAATTTTTCCGTTTCTGCAACCGATGCCGATTTCCAGGATCTGGTGCAATTGCTTCAAGGTTGTCATCAGATCATCAATACAGCCTTTGACAATAGTGCAAAGTTCGGGATTTCTATCCGAGTCAATCAAAGTTTGCTGCGCATCCGGCAACAATTATTCCGGATTGAAGCGCTTTTGCCTTTACTTGCTACCGATTCGGAAGAAGACAAACGGGATAATTCGATTTACCTGGCTATCAAACTCATCAAATACAATTGCAGAAAGAATAACATTCGTCGCTTGATGCAGGATAGCACCCAGACAATTGCTTATGAAGTGACTCAACACACGGCAAAGACAGGAGAACATTACATCACCGAATCGAAAAGGGAATACATGCACATGCTGCTGACAGCGATGGGTGGCGGATTGATTGTTGGTTTTTTGTGCCTGTTCAAAGTCATCCTTGGGAAAGCCGAAGTCAGTGATTTTGGTCACGCATTCCTCTACAGCATGAACTATGCATTCGGATTTATCCTTATATATCTTTTGGGATTCACATTGGCAACCAAGCAGCCGGCTATGACAGCTGCTACGATTGTCAAATCCATTGAAAGCGGATTGTCCAATTCAGTCAATGATGCAGACAGGCACCGCTCGTTTGCAATCCTTTTCTCACACTTGTTCCGTTCCCAATTCATTGCTTTTGTCGGGAATGTCTTTGTGGCTTTTCCCGTCGCTATGCTGCTAATTTGGTCGTTGCAAGGATTAGCCGGTTTTCACATAGTGGATCAGCATAAAAGCTATAAATTAATGACTGACTTGAACCCAATCGGATCCTGGGCAATTTTGCACGCGGCAATTGCCGGTGTTTTCCTGTTCTTGTCCGGGATTATTTCGGGTTCTATTTCCAATAAGATCAAGCACAAAAAGATTTACAACCGCATCAAGGAACATCCGGCTTTAAAGATTTCCATAGGGAAAGACAATGCAAAGCGTTTTGCAGAATGGATCGAAGCGAAATGGGCGGGTGTTGCATCGAACTTTTGGTTTGGTGTATTCTTAGGTTCAACAGCATCTATTGGAATTTTCCTGGGATTGAACCTGGATATCCGGCACATTACTTTTGCAGCCGGGAACATGGCACTTGGATTGTTTGGAGGCGATTTTGAAACAGGTTGGTATCCGATCCTGATGGCAATCCTTGGAATCGGGATCATTGGCTTCGTAAATTTCATCGTCAGTTTTGCCTTATCACTTTGGTTGGCCTTGCGTTCACGCGATATTCCAATCTCAGAGCTTAAGTATTTATTCCAATCGGTTTGGTTGTATTTCAAGTACAAACCCGTTTCTTTTTTCTTACCGCTAAAGGATTCTTGATAATGTCATTTATTGCGATATCAATTGTTAAGAATAGGCATAAATGTTGGGTCAATATGTTAAATAATTCAGAAATGAATCTCTGATTGACTATTTTAGCGCCACATTAATTTATTAACTTACTATGAAAAAATCATTACTACTACTCTCGCTATGCGCGGGAAGTATGTTTGGTTTGGCACAGCAAGGTTCTAGAATCGGCCTGAATCCTGCTCCAAACGCTAATCAACTTAGACAAGTGCCTTCATCGGCTGATCCTTCACCAATTAAAACTTTAATTTGCCAGGATACATTACGTTATCCACAGGCAAAAGAACAGATTTTAGGGACTTCCAATTTTTACACGTTCAATGCGTATGCATCGGATATTGAGTCGGTTTCCCAAACGTATCTGAATTCCGGAAGTTTGACCATCAACGGGATTGAATTCTATGGTGCCAAAGCCACAACAGGAGCTGCATCGGTGATTGTCAATGCCGCAATTTACAATGTAAATGCTTCGAATGTACCGACAACCTTAGTTGGAAGTGGCAATGTTACCATTACTGCTACAGCATATGGTTATCGCTATGTAACTTTTGCCTCTCCCGTTACGGTAACCGGAAATTATGCAATTGTTCTTACACCTACGAACGCAAACAGTATTTTGAATTTCTATGTGACGGATCTTGCTCCGGGACAAACTTACGATGAAGACTTCTTACGCTATAAATCTTCCTATTACCCAAACTCTGCTGGCGCCTATGTGAGTGCTCCGGTATTGACAAATGATGCAACGAATTTCCCTGGAAATGGTACAACAGTTCCTCCTGGCCCATACAATTTTGAATTATTGGCAGGTCCGATCGTGAATTACACAATTAATACACAATTCACCACTTCTGCAACTACAGTTTGTCAGGGAACACCTGTTACTTATACAAACGTAACAACTCCAACGTCAATATTAGGAAACAGAATGTCAAATATCAATGTGTTTGCTTCTTACTTCGGATTAGCGACGAGTGATTCTACTTACGTTTACGATATGGATAACTTATCACCTTATATCTGGAGCGGTACGACTACTTACACGCATCCTGCTGCAGGAACTTATGATGTGATGTTGGTTACGATAGGAGGGTTCTTTAACAGCTGTGTGGATAATACTACTCATACAATTACTGTTAATCCAACTCCGGCAACACCAACAATTACTCCTGGTGGTCCTACAACATTTTGCGCTGGCGGATCTGTTACTTTGACTTCCTCAGCTGCCACAGGAAATACCTGGTCGAACGGAGCAACTACTCAGTCCATTACTGTAAATTCAACAGGCCCGCTTACTGTTACTTCAACCGCTCTTGGTTGTATTTCACCAAGTTCTGCTGCAACTAACATTACAGTAAATCCATTAGATAATGCAACCTATACTTATCCTACGAACTCGATTTGTGATGCTTCCCCAAATCAAATCCCAACCACTTCTGTTGCTGGTACGTTTACCGCAACACCGGCAGGATTAGTTTTTGCAAATACTTCAACTGGCGAAATCGATGTAGCTGGAAGTACAGCAGGATCTTATTCTGTTACCTATTCAACTTCGGGTACTTGTCCTGCGACAAGTAATCAAACAGTTGTTATCTCCGGAGCTCCGGATGCAACATTTACTTATGCCCAAGGAACTTACTGTTCAAATGCAACAAATCCGAGCCCTGTATTTGGTGCTGGGGCAAGCGCAGGAACTTTCAGTTCAACAACCGGATTGGTAATCAATGCTTCAACAGGTGCTATAAACTTAGCTTCTAGTAATGCAGGAACATATACCGTAACAAATTCAATTGCTGCAAACGGTTCTTGTCCTGCGGATGCTCAAATTTTTAGTGTTACGATCGCAACTGCGCCAACTGCTGCTGTTTCCGGTGGCGGTACACAATGTGGTACGGGGACAATTCCTGTGACTATTGCTTTAACAGGAGCTGGTCCATGGGATGTTACTTATTCTGACGGTACAACTACTTTAAATTCAAATGGAGTTGTAACTTCTCCATTGACAATCAATGCAACGGCAAACGGAACATATACTGTGTCTAATGTTACAATGAATGGTTGCTCTGCAACCGGATCAGGGGCTGCAACGGTTGTATTCAATGCAAACCCAACGGTAACATTTACTCCAGTTGGAAATCTTTGTGATAATGGAAGTGCTGTAACTTTGGTTGCATCGCCGGTAGGTGGTTCTTTCACCGGTTCAGCGGGTGTTTCAGGAACTACTTTTGATCCAAGCGGACTGACTGCAGGTTCAATTACTTTGACGTATAACTACACAGATGCGAATAACTGTTCAGGAACGGCAAGTTCAACCTTTACTTTGAATGCGGCGCCACAAGCAACCCTTGGAACATTTACAGATGTTTGTTTACAATCAGCAGCATTTGGTTTAGCAGGTGGTTTGCCAGCTGGTGGAACATATAGTGGAACTGGTGTGACAGGAGGTAATTTTAATCCTGCAACTGCTGGAGAAGGAATCCAAACAATTACTTATACTGTTACTGCAAACGGATGTTCGGATGCCGCACTTCAAACAATTACTGTTAATGATTGCGCTGGAATTGAAGAAGCAACAACTTTCGGATTGGAAATTTACCCGAATCCTGCAACTTCAGTGGTAACGATCAAAACGGGAAAAGAGGTTACTTTCTCCATGATTTCTGAGGATGGAAAAGTAGTTTATCCTGCTTCATCTTTAAGCATGAATACAGAAACACAATTACAGGTTTCTCATTTGGCGAAAGGAATCTATTTCCTTCACTTTAATGGTGCCCAAGGAAGCTTGGTACAAAAAGTGATTGTGAAGTAATTAAAATTGACTCTTTAGGAATGCCGTCTTCGAAAGGAGGCGGCATTTTTTATTTAAAGAATGGGTGGATTTAAAGCATTTTAGCTAATTTCGGAATTCATGTCGAAGAAGTACGCAGCCATAGATATCGGATCGAATGCAGCTCGATTGCTCATTGGTGAAATAGCCAAGGAAAACGGGCATCCGTATGTGAAGAAGATATCTTATACCCGTTTGCCTCTTCGATTGGGAGAAGAAGTATTTGATTCCGGAGAGATCAGCATCCAAAAAGCAGAGGATTTTATCAAGACCATGAAAGCATTTAGTCTGATTGCGGATATTTTCAATGTGTCTGCCATCCGGGCATGTGCTACCAGTGCCATGCGTGATGCGAAAAATGGTCCGGAGATCATTCAACAGATCAAACGAAGCACGGGAATTCAAATCGAAACTATTTCAGGTGATGAGGAAGCGCGCCTGATTTTCGGAACATTTGCCCTTTTGGATATCGAACGTTCAAAACCGTACCTGGTAATTGATGTAGGTGGCGGATCTACTGAAATCAATGTGTTTGAACACGGGAAACGGGTTGCGGCGAAAAGTTTCGACATTGGAACTGTCCGGATGTTGAAGAGCAAGGTCGGGAAACATGATTGGCGAGAATTGAAGGGTTGGATCAAAGAGCATGTGGAAGACAATCCGCACCTGGTTTATGCAACAGGTGGAAATATCAATAAGATCCATAAGATTTTGGGCTTCAAAGAGAAATCTCCTGTGACTTTAAGAGCGATGAATCAACTCTACAAGGAATTGGAACCTTTAAGTGTGGGACAACGCATGGACCTGTTCCAATTGAAACCGGATAGAGCCGACGTAATCGTTCCTGCCCTGGAAATTTTCCGTGAGTGTATGAATGCGCTTAACTGCAAAGAACTATACGTTCCCAAGATCGGATTATCCGATGGAATAGTATATGATTTGCATAAGAAGAAGGCGTAATGGAAATTTGACTTTCTTACTTCAAGGATTCAACGAGATGGTTTTTGTCTCTTTCTGAAAGGAAACTACCATGCTTTCCCGCTTAATGGATTGGATAACGATTCCGTCGAAAATTTCTTCGTTGACATATATCTTATACATGGTGCCATCAATTGAAATAAGCGCCCTCGGTTTCTTTGAACTCGTTTTCTGAACAATTCCATAGTATTTGATTGCAGGCCAAAATACCATTGGTTTTTCCTTTTTGGGTTTTGGTTCAGGTGGTGGCGCGTTTGGATCTAAAATCGAAGAATTTTTTTGGACAATTCGGGAGCTTTTCAGAAAAGGATCGGGATAATTCGCTTTTAAACGGAAACTTTTTTTCGTTCGGATATCATCCAGTTGCATTTGATCAATTTGTGCAATAGGTAAATTGTTCTCCTCGGAAATATTCGAGCTGATGCGCACGAACAATTTGAAGTAGATAAAACCTACAACAACTAGTAAGACATATGTGAAGCGTTTATTTTTCAAGATAAAGTCAATATATAATAGGTTGTAGGCGTGGTAACATTACCCGCTTCATCCATTACAATAACGCGCCAATAATATGTTCCTGAGGTTAAAGGAACATTTACTGTATTCAATGTGCTGAAGGCGTCCGGATTTATTGTTACTAGATTTGTAAATCCGGTGTCATGTGCTATTTGAATTTTCGATGTTCTTGGAGACTGAATAGTTCCTATGTCTGAAGGTAAAGTCCACGTGAACGTAATTGTTCCAGCACTAATTGCAGCATTGTTAAGCGGAACCGAAAGATTTGCCGGGGCAGGATCTGTCTTGTCAATGTAAAAAATCCTTTTAGAGAATTCGGTGTCACCTCCACCGGTAAAGTAAGCCTTTACTCCCCAACAATACGAGCCATCAGCAATCTCTGATCCAATCGCTTCCGGAATCGTTATCTCGGTAGCCCCCAGTTGATTAACAGGTTGACCAATATATGCTCCACCAAATGAAGTGGTTTCATGTAATTCAAAGGTGTAACTTGAAACTGCAGCAGAAGTGACTGGGTTCCATTTAAACTTTCCCAAGAAAGATTCGTTGTAATATTCTGCATCGTTAGGATAAGTCAGGGTTACTGAATTTCCACCGCCTTGCGATGTTCCTACCCAAAAGCGTTTAATTTCGGATGGTTTTGAACTGAAACCTGCATTCATGGCTGTGATGCGAATTTCATACTGAGCTGAGTCCAACCCGAAAAAGAAATTCGTCCCGGAAACGATCGAATCCAATGGAAAACTCTGAATATTTGCGAATTCCGGACTTACAATTTCAATCCGGTATTTCGTTGCACCTTCCAGTTCTTCCCATTTAATATGAACCGGGTTTGCATCGATTGTAGAATTATTCGATGGTAGGATCAATACCGGAGTTTCCTCGGAAATATTCTTCTCAATGAAATCTTTACACCCGAAAAGACTGAGTGAAAGCGTAAGGATTAAAATCCTATTGATAAACTTTTTGGACATAATTCTGTATTAATAAGGTTGTTGTTAAATCTGTTTTATTGGTTACGGGATCCTTTTCCGAGCTCATTTGAAAATGAATCAAACGGGCATCATCAAACGATTCTTCCAGGTCATAAATAAACTTCAAAACTGAAATGAAATCACCTCTCAGTTCAATCTTAAAGGTATTGATTTTAAAATCAGGATGCTCAAATCCGTAAACTTCATCTATTTGTTTCACCGAAATTCCAGAAGATTTTTTGGCCAGGAAGTTTAAAAAACCTTGCTGAACCTCTTCTACGGAAACATTTTCTTTTCCCAGTAATTTATTTAATTGAGCAACATTTTTCTGGAGTAGTCGAATTTCTTTCTGTGAGTTTAATGCTTCTTGTTTTTTGATTTCCAACTCGTTGATATAGCTGTTGGTTTCAATTGTTTTACTGAAAGCCCTTTTATACGACGCAGCAAAAAGCAACACTGCGATAATCAACAGTGCTAGATTCTTTTGTTTGTAGCTATATTTCTCGAAAAGAGTCATTCGTTAATATGTATGATGATATGAAAGATTGAATTGAAATCATCTAACCTGGAGTAATTGATAACCTCTACACTCTGCACCCATTCCTTCCTTTCTAGATCCTCCATCCAATCATCCAAAACCTTACTGTTAATTGTAATTCCATGGATGATAATTTTGGAATTATCTGTTTCAACTTTGTGTTTGGGTTTGAGTTGTTGTGCCAATGGGAATAATTCCATTTCGGTGAACTGGATCTCTTTGGGAACTGTGACCCCTACTTCGTCTGCATAATAGGAAAGCAGATTTCCCGATTGCATTCCTGAATTTTGGAATAAGATCAATTTGCGTTGTTTTTCCTGCTTGGTTCGATCGATAATGGCAAAATTTTCCTGGTAACCGGCGATTTCCTGCTCGTAATCTGCCGCAACCTGGTTGAGGTGATTAACCACAAAGTAATTAATTGTCAGGGTAACCAGGAAGAAGAACAGAATGCCTAATCCAAGAATCCGGAATTGCCTGTAATCTTTGTATTCGGTTTTTGTTTGTTTGAATGTTTCTTCGTCTATTCCCTGATTAAAGAGATCCGAATTGTCATTCTTTTGATAGGTATAATTAATAATTGCTTCCAGATAAGATGCTTGTACCTGTTTTTCCGATAAGTCTTGCTCATTTTTAGAAATAGTAAGCTGATCTGAAGTTGGAAAAGAAAGTATGTAATCTGATTGAATCGATTGCAAATTCTCCAATTTAAAGGGCAATATGGATGGTCCGATATAAAGTGCCCATACAAATCCTTTCACTGCCGTAATCGGATCCAAAAACGCGTCAATCACATTCTTCCGTGCAAAGGATACCAAAACAGATCCGGAACGCTCATAACTGTTAAAGTAGAATTCATCTTCTCTGCCTGAAACAAGTAATCTTTCTTTGTAATTGGGGGCATTTTCAACACTTCGTGCCAATATGCCCGCACCCCTCACATGAATAATGAAGGGAATTTTTTTGTCGGCCTTTTTCAGAATTTCTTCCAGCGATTCAAATGAAGTCAGGTCATGAGCCATTGTCTGCTCATTGATGCATGCATAATGAAACAATACATTGCCTGATTGATTGTGAATCAAGATCAGGTTATACCTTTTTGGAGCGCTATTTTGGAAAGGAATTTTCATCAATAGGTTACCGTTGGACGAATGATGATGTGTAACTTGTATTTTCTCTTGGCTTTATTTCTGCTGCTGAAAAGCCATTTTATAACCGGGACACGTGATAACAAAGGAACTCCTTCACCACTGTTGTTGTTTTGTTTTTTATCCAGTCCACCCAACAGCACCACATCACCGTTTTGAACACGGATAACGGATTCAAATGTTTGTTTGGTGGCATTTGGCGGAGCAGTCGGATCTACTTTACTTCCGTCAAAGTCATCATTGGTAAGTGTGATATCCATTGTCACATTCCCGTCTGAAGAAACAAAGGGTTTGATTTTTACGGTTAAGTTGGCATCCACCGATTTCCAGATCTTGGATGTTAAAACTCCTTGGTTGACCACTGTATTTTGAAAGTTTACCTGCTGTTCCTGGTAATAGGTCGTTTGCCCGATGGAAACAGTGGCCAGGTGACTGCTCAGTGTGGTGATTTTCGGTGTGCTTTCCACATCAATCATTCCATTGGATTCCAGCAATTGAAGAGACATATAGAAGTTTTGAGTTACCGCACCCAAATTCACAATCCCGAATCCGTTGATTGTATTTAAAATACTGTTCAATGTACTTGCCCCAAGGTTCACGTCCAGGGTTGGGAAAACAGTTCCACTGGTTACGGTAGGTTTATCACCGAGACCTAGTTTCATCCCTGATTTCACCGTACTTGAACGTTCGGAAATCAAAATCATGACATCAATTTGAACCAACGGAACGACAATGTCAATGGAGGATAGGAATGCACGCAACTCACCGGCTTTTCTTGCCGGACCGGTTACAATCAAGGCGTTGAGCTCCGTGAATTCATTCACATCCAGATCCTGGATCAATTCCTTCGGAATGGATGCTTTTACATTTTCAATAGTTCGATTCTCCATGCGAATAACCTCCGTTACCCGAATACCTTCCGATTTGTTTTCTCCAATCAGGAATAATTTATTGTCTTCCCGGTAAGCATATTTTGTTCCGACAAACAACAAGTTCAATATTTCGGGAAATGTGACATTTTGAAGCTGGAAGCTGGCTTTCCCATCTGGTTTGTTGTAGAAAAAATAAGGAGTCAATAACTCTTGCGAAGCATATTTGATAATGTCGGATATATCAGCATTGTTTGCAATCAGATCCAGGGTTCCGAATTCGTTTTTCTTGATTTGGACACCTGTTTGTTCGAAGTCGGTTGCAGGTTTGAAACCGGAACCGGTATTGTTTTGTCCGACACCCGTTTTTTCCGGTTTAGCAGCAAAAATATAGGTGATTCCGGTTTCATCTGCTGAACTTTCCAGTCCGTTTGCTTTAGCGGTCATGGAAATAACCTGATCATACGGTCTGTTCAGAAAGTAGCCCGTAATCGGTTTATCGCGTACATCCGGAGAAATCACGATGTTTTTCCCGCTTAAGGCACTGATTTCCTTCATCACTTTATAAAGACTGTCATTCTTCAAGTCAACGGATAGGAACTCATTGGAAGGATTGTATTTCACATCAATCTTCTTCTCAATTTTCGGTTGAGGAAGTTCCTTTTTTACTTCCCGTTTATTAATCGCAAGAATGTTTCCAACAAATCGGTACTCGATGTCAAAGTGCTCGTAAAGAAACACCAATACATCTTTCACTCTTGCATCAAAGAAATTGTATGAAACGGCATTGTTCAAAACGGGATCAATGCTGATGTTCAAGTTGTTTTCGAGTGCAATTGAATTCACTAATTCTGATAGTGGAAGCCCGGAGACATTCAATTGGAACGTATTATTCAGTCCTTTTGATGTGAGGCTCAAACTATCCAGTTTCGCACGCAACAACGGTTCCGTGAAATTCTGTGCTTTCGTATGCAGAGGAATGCCTGTTAAACAAAGAAGGAAGAAAATAAGAATCGGTTGTTTCATTTTTAGATTTCAGTTAATATAGGATAAGCTTCTTCCAAAGAAGTCACGCCGGATTTAATTAATTCAAGTGCTTGTTTATTCAATGTTATAATGTTTCTATCGACCAATTTCTGATCAACGGTTGATTCATTGTTCTTGATACTTTCCGATAGTTCAAAATCAATCGGGATTACCTCATAAATTGCGGTTCTTCCTTTGTAACCGGTAAAATGACAGGTATCACAACCAACGGCTTCAAAAACTTTTTCAGGAATATTTTTTTCGTCAAAATTCCGGGGCCAATCGAGAGGAGAGGTTTTTACTTCCTGTTTACAATCGACGCATAATTTTCGCAGTAAACGTTGGGCAACGGATGTATTAATGGTACTTGCAATCAGGAAAGAGGGAACGCCCATGTCAATCAAGCGTGAAATAGTTCCCCATGCCGAATTGGTGTGAATGGTCGATAACACTAAATGTCCTGTCAAAGCTGCCCGGATGGCCATTTGGGCAGTTTCTCCATCCCGGATCTCACCCAACATGATGACATCCGGATCCTGGCGCAGGAAAGAACGCAGGGCACTTGCAAATGTCAACCCGATTTGCTCTTTCAGTTGAACCTGGTTGATTCCTTCCAAGGTATATTCGATGGGGTCTTCAACAGTGACGATGTTTCTCTTTTCATCATTCAGCTGTTTCAAGGTTGCATAAAGTGTGGTTGTTTTTCCCGAACCTGTAGGTCCACTGATCAATACGATTCCATTGGGCTTCTTAATTCCTTCCAGGTAATTCCGGAGATCGTTTTCCGTGAGACCTAATTGTGCGATATTGATGGAAGATGCATCTTTTCCTAAAATACGCATAACGATTTTCTCGCCATGTAGGGTAGGAAGTATGGATACGCGGATATCGAAATTCTCATATTGGATCCGTCCGTCCTGGGGCAATCTTTTTTCAGAAATATCCAGGTTGGAGCGGATTTTCACTTTGTTGATCAATTCCGAATATTCTGCTTTATCAATCGAGAAACGTTCAATCAAATGACCGTCGATCCGGATTCTTACACGTGCGCGGTCTTCGTAAATTTCAATGTGGATATCACTGCTTCCCAAGTGGTTTGCATCTTGAATGATCCGGTCTACAAAATCAATATTTGCATTGAAGATTAACTGTTTTTCCTGGTTTGCTCTTCTGAAAAACTTCCCAAGCGCCCGTTGAATGACTTCAGTTGCGCCTTCGGTCAATTCCACTCTTTTCCCCAACAAAGCACTGAGCTCTTCTTCTACTGCTGCGAGATTTTGGGTATTATCCGCATAGAACTTTGCTACTTCATCCGTGATTTCCTGAGGAATAACACGGTAATGCCATGCCAAATCGGATGGGATAACCTGTTGCAATTCTGCAGAAACTTGTATGTTGTTCAAATCACTCATACCGAATAAATGGAGTTAATTGGTAGTGAACAAGTAACAGAAAAGCAATGGTACACAGGGAAATGTAGCCTGCATATGGGATGGATTTTTGGGCTTTGAATAGTGAAAACAGGATATAACCGATCAAACTGATGATCGTACTGCAAGTGAAGAAGTAAATGAAAAACGGGAATCCGAATATGGGTGTGATCGCAAGTAGTACCAACACATCCCCCAAGCCAAAATAGTCTTTAAACAAATTGTTTGATTTGAAGCGAATGCGGACATAAACGACCAAAAAACTTATTACAACGCTAATGAATAAAAAATTGAACAGGAAGTATTGCCAATTGAGAGTCTCCCATTTATAGATTAATCCGCCGATTAGAAGCAAAGGAGGAGTGAACCACCAAATTTCACGGTAGCGGAAATCCTGATAAAGGATTGAGATCAAAATTAGTATGACTGCCAGCAGAACCATTAATCTACTTGTGTTTCTTTCGGTTGACCTTCCTGATCTATTTCCCAGATATTGTATTTTCCATCCCCATTGAAATCCTGTACTGCTTCTGCTTTTGCTTTGAATCCGGAAGGTGATGCTTCTATGATCGTGACCCGATAGAGTGCGGTTCCACCTTCTGTAATGAGCTTGTGTGGAATATAATTGATTTCTTTTCCATCCAATGAGTACTTGGAATATTGAAGGAAATAGGCGTATTCCAAATTGTGGATCATGCGCAATTCCTGCTGTGCTTCCATACTTTTGGTACGCGTAGCGATACCGCTCTGATTTGGAATTACCAGCATCAATAGAATTCCCATGATTGCCAAAACAATCAATATCTCTGCAAGAGAGAATGCTTTCAGTTTTCTATGCTTATTCAATTTCATCATTTAATGACATTACTTAGGTTAAACATTGGCAAATACATGGAGACCATAATAACTCCTACGATTACACCAATTATAACGATGATTGCGGGCTCTATGATTGTTCCGATCATCTTGGTCCGATATTCAATTTCTTCGTTGTATTGAATTGTTAATCGGTGGAAAGTTTGATCTAACTGATTGATTTCTTCGGCTATTTTAATTAGCGAAATTAATCTTTTATCTAGAATTTCGAACTTACTTAATCCTTCATGCAATGAATTTCCTGCTAAAATCTCCTCTTTTGCTGCCACAATCATTTGCTGCATCGGGTAAAAACGGATCATTTCCGAAACCAAATCCAATGCTTTTACCAAAGGTGTCTTTGCTTCAAGTAAAAGTGCCATACTTTGGCAGAAGCGGGCGATGTAAATTTTTTGGATGAGTTTGCCGAAAATGGGAATCTTCAGAACGAAATTTCCACTGAATTTCCGAAACCAATCTTCATTCTTTTGAGAGAAAAGATAAAATCCGGTGCCAACTCCGATCAACAGGAACCAGAACATGAAGGAACCGAAATTTTCAGACAGCCAAACAATTTTGAGTGTCAGCCAAGGTAATTCCTGCCCGAATTGCTTAAATACATCCTTAAACATGGGAACCACAAAATTCAGCATGAAATAAAGAACCCCGACCGTGATCGAAAAGACAAATGCCGGATAGGTGAAAACACTGACCAATTGCCGCTTCAATTTCACTTTGGAAGCAAAGTAATTGGATAAGGAGAAAAGTACGTTCTTCAACCTTCCTGATTCTTCACCGATCCGGATACTCTGATATTCATAAGGTGTGAAATGGGAAGATTTTTGCATGGACTCGGAAAGTGAATTTCCTTTTACCAGATCATCTAACAAGGTTTCTATGTGACCGCGTACATTTTTTTTCTCCTGTTCATCAATAATTAATTGCAACGCGCGGCGCATATCAATCCCGCTCTCAATCAGGGTTGCGAATTCGCCATAGAAGTGCTCCTTGAATTTATCGTTTAATGGTTTGCCCAAAACGATATCCTTTTTAAAAAAGCTCGTTTTGGTTACTTCTGCCATAATTTTTGATTAAAGTAGGTGTTTATGCTATTGATGTTTTGTTTTTGCAAAGGATACATCAATGAAAATTCGGTATTTTTCCATTCAAGCTTGACATTTATGAGGTCGTGATTGTTCAAGGTTGTTTTCTCAATTGCCAATGCATTCACATCAAATAACGCTTGATGATTTTTAGTAGAACGACTCAATTTCTCATCTATTATTTGATAAGTGATTAAATCTCCCGAATGAAAACAAGTCAGTTGGTTTTCGTCCAGCTGAAACGAATCCGATTTTTCCAGATCCTGCCAAAAAGTGGATCGAAATTGGAAAAAGATATTTAGCTCATTTTTAATCACAATTTCCTGTTGAAGTGATTTGTTGAAACTATTGACGGAAAGAAAAAAGAGCGAAACGAACAAACCGGTCAAGGAAAGGACGACTGCCAGTTCCAAGATTGAAAATGCTGTTATATTCGTTATTTTTCTCATTGTTTTTTCGGCCAGATAAATTCCTGGGTCCAATTTGCTTTGATGCTGTTCATCAAGGATAATTGCTGCGTCCTTGTAGAGTCCTTTTCCGTTACCTGTTCTTCAACGGTTGTGAGTTTGTCCTTCCAAAGTTCCGTTTCGTAAATGCTGGAATCCAATGAGTAACTAATGAACAGAAGTGATTGAAATTCCGATTGTTCGATCGTTTCCTGGAATTGAACCGTAGATCGCGCACTTTGTATAAAGAGCCTGGAACCCAAAGCAAAACAGATCGCAATAATAGATAAAGCGATTGCAATTTCAGCGATGCTGGAAGCTTTTAACTTTCTATTTCGCATGAGATTACTTTTTTTCGTGAATGATTGGATAATTCCAACCACGCCGGACAGATGAATTCTTTTGGAAGCCGTTTGGTAGAAATAATCGCATCCAGCAGATGATTGGTATAAGATCCTCCTCCTGCAAGGGTTTGGGTTTCAGCGGTGTTTAAACAACCGATAACGGCCCCGTAAATTTCCGTGATGCCACAATTGAAAACAATTCCTGCGACAACTGCATCTTTTTGAATGGTCAATTTAGGCTGTTTCCTGAAATCATATTGTTGTGTGGTCATCAATATTCCTCCTAATACGGAACTGTTGGTTCCTAAAAATATGGAATGTGGTTTGTAGTCCTGGCTAGCGGTTTGTTCGTTCAGGATCAGTGTACTTGGGTAGCTTAGAGTAACAGAATCTTCGAGTACGATTGATTCGGAGGCAAATGCCTGCAGATTTCCGACAAAACCTTGTTTAATGTAAATCTTTGGTGCAATTAAGATCACATTGGTAAGTTGCGCCTCCCGGTAAATTACCAACGAATCGAAACTCTGAATGATGATCTTTCCGTTGAACTTTGATTTCAACTGGAGAGCTTCCAATGACTGATAGTAAATTCCCTCCGTTAAAAAGCTACTGGTGGTATCTTTCCATTCAAATGGTTTGGGAATCATTTTCCCGGTAAAATTAGTGGCTGATATATTCTCAAATGCCTTTGATAACGGAAGTTTTAAATCTTTTATGTCCTCTACATTTCCATAAACCAATTTCGGATTGGAGTAATTTTTCCCGCCAATGTAAGACAACTCCACTCGTTTATTAGGTAAATAGGCAGTTCCTTCGATAAACGTTTCGCCGCAGATCCTCAGTCCGTCCGAACCGTTCCTGATAACAAGTGAAGGAATGGATTCTTCAAACTCACTCCCGATAAGCGCCGAGCGGGTAAGGGATCGTTGATTCTTGAATGTTCGGCTTGTTATAAGGAAATAAGATCCCCACAATGATTTGCGGATGATACTCGTATCTCCACTTTGGTGGATGAATTGAAGTGAGTCATTGACTTCCACTTTTTGTAAGCCCAATTGAATTCCCTGGTAGGAATCGAGCAGTAAATGTTCCTGTCCGGTGTGTGAAATCTCAATTCGCTTTTGCGTACTGAAAATGAAAAACACGCTGGAAGCAAGGAGTCCGATGAATAGCGCAAAAACAATTGCGTAAGATATGGCTGAAGCGCGAATCATGGTTTGCGCTTTTTCTTTTCTTTGGGTTGGGAAGCTTCTTTCGGCGCCTTTTCCTTTTTTTCCTTCGGTGATTTTTCTTTATCGGATGATGTTTTTCCTTCCTTCTTTTTAAACTTTTTCCAGAATTTAAGTTTTTCCCAGAAATTGGTCATTTTTTCCTTAAACGATTTTTTCTCCGAACTTCCTTTTTCTGCTTTGGTTTTCTTAATAACTAACTCACCATTCTTGTATGCTGTTTTAATCAAACTGTCATTTTTGTCTCTGTTGATTTGCGTTCCGTCAAGCTGCCCGCTTTTGAATCTGCTCTGCATAACCAGCTTTCCAACAGAATCCTTAACGGTTGTCAGAACAGTCTTCTTTGTCTTTATAATGGTTGTATCCCGGGCAATGATTTGGACCTGGTTTGATTTGAAAAGTATTGTTTTTTCAAGGATACCTTGATTACTGTAGTATAATTGTTTCCCGATTTGAATTCCGTTAGACCAATTTTCCTGGTGAATCAGGATTCCGTTCGTACCCCAAAACTTCCAGGCTCCATGTTTGAGCCCTTTTTTAAAAAGACCTTTTTCAGCAAGTTGGTTGTTTTTGTAAAAGGATTCATAATCACCATTCAAAAGACTGCCTGAGCTTCCTCCTTGAGTAATGAGAATTTTTTGAGATTTGAACCAGTAATAGTTCTTTTTGGAGTTATATTTTTTTAATTGACTTTCGTCGGTGTCCAAAACACGAAATGTGATCGATTTATCATCCTGTTTGATATGAAATTTATTTTCAATTTCAAATTTTTGAGAAAAACCAACGAAAAAATTGAGTATTGTGAATAGTAATAAAATAGCTCGTTTGATTGATGTGTGAATGATGTATTTAGTTGGTCGAGTCATTATTTTTTTTTTGTAAAATTAGTATTTCTAAAAGAATAATTTATAGTTTTGAAAACATAATCGATTCCAATAATTTTGGAAAAGCAACAACTTAATTCACTTTTATGCCTAAATCATTACTCGTGTGTATTGTATTCTTTTTAACTGGGATGCTTTATTCTCAATCTCGGGGGTCTGATTCGATTTCATATGGTATAAGTGGGATTCTTGAGTTAAATCATTCAATGAAGATTCAATTGGAATCAGTTCAGTTGAATCCGGACAAATTATGCACCGTTTATACTCTGAATATGGAGTTTGACCAGAAGCCTCATCCGATTAACAATAAACGTATTATAAATAAAATCTGGCCTTATGAATGCAATTAAATTGTTTTTTCTTTTAGGAGTCTTTTTCTGTTTTTCTTTATTTGGTTTCGCTCAGAAGGGTACTGTTACTTCTGCAACCCTTACCCTAAATTCAATAGCCAATGCGACGTGTTTTACAGGGACAGGTGATGTCAGCGTACAATTAGGAGTTTTTTGTAATCTAACTCCTTACTCGATTGGCGGTTACACGCTGGTTCTCAATAAAGACGGTGTTTATTATACCACTTTGAATAGTTCAACACAGCAAAGTGTAATAAGTATAGCGATTCCCATAAATAATTTACCTCCGGGAAGGTATGATATTAGTGGAACGGCAGCCGTGATTAACCCAAGTAACCAGACATCTTACGGACTTCCCAGCTTTGCAACCCTCACTTTCTTCGTAGGTTATCAGGCTCTTTGGACAGAAACAAAAGAGATGGCTATCCAGACGCTTAACTCTACAGTCTTACAAAATGTCACAACCCCGACTTCAACTTATGCAGGAGCTCGCGCATCTAATACGGATATAGGAGATTTTTTCTGTTTAATTACTCCATTTTTTAATTCGTCTAATGCAACCAATAGAAGCGTGTATGTTTCACTGGTGAATACTAATGCATTGGTTTCTTTTGTTCCCTCTACTCAAAATGGTTATTTAGAGTTTCGAAAGGGTGGATCTGCTTTACTTGATGGAGTTTATTATAAAAGTACGGCCGGCATATTTAAACTTGCAGGTGTGGCTTATACGGATAAAATTCGCGTGGTTAGATCGGGATCAAATTTGACTTTTTTTAAAGATCAGGAAACTACTGCATTAGCATCGGGATCTACCAATCCATATGTAGCAACCCTGGGAACTCAGATTTATTTAACGGCTTTTACTACAGTTATTAGCGATGGAGTGAATGCTATTACTTCGTTTAAGTGCAATTCATCTACCGATACTTACGCTACGCTTTTCTATGAAGTGGATGGTTATTATTATACTGTTAAAAATGGGAAACTGCGTTTCACATTCAATCAAAATTATGATACTCAGAATAACCTGAAATTCAATATTTACAATAACTTGGGATCTTTGTCTAAAACACAGACAAACTTCCCTGCAGTACAGGTTACTTATGGCGATAATTATTTAACGCTTGATTTAACGACGACTTCAGGTTGTTTAGGGCAAGGTTTTTTTGTCTTGGAAGTAATCAGTGATAAAAAAGAAAAGATGTTTCTCCGTTTCTATAATGAATATAATTCTTGCTTACCAGAGGGGGAAACACCTCCTGGAGGAATCGGAGGGTAACTTATATAATAACTAAAACAAAAAATGATTTTGAAAAAAGGAATTTACATCGGCTTCACAATATTAATCGTTACAAACCTAGTTTTGATTGGATTATATTTTTTCGGGTCTAATGATAACACGGCATATTTCGAATTCAATAAAGTTTACAATGATTGTTCGTTGAAGAAAAAATTGGAGGCGGATTTGGAGAAGGTGTTTAGTACACGAAAAAATGAGTTGGATTCCTTACAATTAGAACTTTCTTTATTATCAGGAAAAATTGAAGCCAAGAGTGCGTCTGGTTTGGAGTTACAGCAGTTTGAAGATACTAAAAACCGTTTTTTGACTATCCAAGATAAATATGAGCAGGAAAATATGCGTTTAAAAGAAAATTATACAGCTCAAATCCGTAAAGAGATTAATGAGAAAGCCCGTTTATTTGCTGAGCAAAGAGGATACACTTATTTATTTGCAGCAACAGGTGATGGTACCATCATGTACGGTTCTGATAAGAATGATGTCACGAAGGATTTTCAGAAATTTATAGATAAATAAACATGCGATTTTTACTGCCTATTTCACTTTTCTTATTAGTCTCTTGTTCTTCTAAAAAGGAATTCCAATCTGTGGAAGAATTTGAGGCATATATCAATGATACAGACAATGGATATATCCAAAGTGATGAAGTAGGCGATTTATTGTTTGAAGCAAAATTGAACCCTCCTGTTTCGGACGATCCCGATGCACAATTTGAAGTTCATTTGCGAATTAGCAGACTGGATGGAAAACCTGTTTTAAAAACAAATACGACTACGGATTCGCAAGTGCTTGAGCGTGAGGGCTACCTCTCATTTGATTTGGCGAAAGATGTCGCGGTTGAATACGGTGGAAAGGCTGTTGCATGTGTATTCCATCATTATGAACGCAATTACGGTTTAAAACCTTCTATAGATATTTTCTTTCAATTTCCCGGATTAAAGGATCTGAAGGAAAACCCTTTTTTTGTTTACAGAGATCAGCAATTCGGAGAAGGGCTGATCAAGATTGAATTTGATAAAGAATTATTTACCCCTTGTTATGTTAAAAAATAAAGGATTACTAACCAGAATCAGATCCTCCAGAGGATTTAAAGGTCTTTGTATGCTATTGGTGTTGAATATCTTATTTGAGATTGCTCAGCCAACCGTTTCATTAGCACTTACCGAAGGACCTTCTCAACCGGAAGTTCAGTCATTTGAACCGATTGGAACAACAGATATGGTGGATGTATTCAGTGGTGATTTCAACTACAATATTCCGTTATTCAATCTGCCTGGTCCGAACGGTGGTTATCCGATTAACTTGGCTTACCACGCCGGAGTTTCAGCTGATGATGAAGCTTCATGGGTTGGATTGGGATGGAATATCAATCCGGGAAGTTTAGTGCGTAATATGCGTGGTTTGCCGGATGAGTTTCAAAGTACCGTGGACGAGGATAATAATGCCCTTGCTACCGGTGATTACCTGGAGGTGAAATCGGATATGAAAGGAAATATGACTGTCGGGGCATCATTTAATGCAAAATTGGAAATAGTCGGTGCAGATATAAGTCAAGTGGGTCTTTCGGCCTCAATTTATTATAATAACTACCGAGGTTTGGGAATGTCAGCGAGTTCCTCGATTGTTTTTGGAGGAGGTGATGTCCAGGGCGGTTTGGGTTTGTCTTTGGATTCAGATAATGGTGTTGGAGTTAGCGCAAGTCTTTCTCTTAAATCAGAATACTTTTCGGAGTACAAGGAAAGAAAGCTTGGTTTTACATTTGATGGGAATTTATCTGTTGAATATTCAGTTACTGTAGATGGAAAAACTGATTGCGAAAAAGCAGCAAGATATAATGGAGGAAAAGATAATTTCAGTAGTTCCATGACCTTTGCGCGCAGTGCTTTTTCGCCTTCATTGGCTTTCAGGATGAATAAGTGGAATGCCTCATTTAGTCTCTATACGGGAGCTGAGACAGGTGTTGTATTTACATCTCCCGGTGCTTCATTGTTCTTCAATACCGAAGACATGAATGACGATGATAAAAAGGGCAGAAAACATTTGGTATTAGGTTATGATAAATTGGGAAATGAAGTCCTTAGTTCATCTTATAGTAAGGATTTTTCGCGTGAACGCGATGGTCAGATAACTGCTACATCCACTCATTTACCGGTTTCCAATTATACCTATGATACCTACACGTCTACTGGACAAGGAATGGTTGGTTATTTCCGTCCTCACCGAAATGATGTCGGTCGGGTTCATGATCCGGAAATGCGTAATGAAATTTATGGTGGAGGCTTGAGTCTTGAAGTTGGTGCTGGAGCGGGTTTAAAGGCAGGTATTCAAGTCAATTTTAATATGGGTTACACATCTCAGGGATCCTGGAATGATAACAATGAACTGAATTATGAATTCAATAAGCCTTATGCAGAAACTACCAGCTCATTGAATTCGAATGAAAATCTCTATTACAAAGTACACGGTGAGCATACAGTCCTAGAAACAGATGATATAAATTATCAATTTGATGATCAGCTTGCTTTTTTGAAATTTGCTCCTAAAGGAATCACAGGTAGCAGCAATAACCCATATGGGGGGAAGCGTTATTTAAAAGTGTCTGATTTTCCAAACTATACTTCAAAAAAAGCTGATGGTAAAGCGCGGGCAAAGCGAAATACTACAATTAGCAATCTGAAGAATTCGGATGTTGCAAATTTAGGAGAGTATAAAATATCTTATTACACTTGGAGCAGCGGTTTGGATATGAATAGCCAGCCAACGACTCCGTTTGATCGCAGTACAAGAAATGGAACTGACATTGGCTCTCATTATGCTGGGTTTAAGGTGTTGAATGAGGCGGGAGCTAATTATGTGTATGGGCTTCCGGCATACAATAAGGTAGAGGTTGAAAATCTGTTCTCCACGAAAAAGGATATACCAAACGGAACTTATTTGACCGATATTGATATAGAGAATAACGAAGTTAAGTATAAACAATACGCCAAAGGTCATCAGTTTATTAGAAAAACCAAAAAATCACCGTTTGCACATTCTTATTTGTTGACCTCGGTTCAGGGTGCGGATTACGTAGATATTACGAATAACGGACCTTCAGATGATGACTTGGGTTACTGGGTAAAATTTTCGTACGTTAAGAAAGCAGATGATTTTAAGTGGAGAGCACCTTACGATCATTCTAAGGCTTTCTTTAGTCAAGGTGCTTCTTACACAGATGAAGATGATAAGGCATCTTATTCTTATGGTGAAAAGGAATTATGGTACGTTGGTAGAATGGAAACGAAAACCCATGTTGCCATTTTTAAAATGAGTGAGCGCGAGGATATGGTTGAAGCCAAAGGTGAGATGGGTTCACAGGATTTAAGTTTAACGGGTCGAAAAGTTGGGTTACGACTGGATGAGATCGTTATTTATGACAAAAAATCCCTCCAGAATCAAGTTCAAACTGGCCAGACAGCGCGATTCGTACAAAAAATCAAGTTCGGTTACGAATATGAATTATGCTCCGGGGCTTCAAATAGTAAAGCGAATACAACACTCTATGATAACTCCAAGTTGACACTAAAAAGTGTTGTCTTTTTAAGTAATGGTTCAAATCGAGCTGAGATGACTAATAATAAGTATTCATTTGAGTACAATGCGCTTCCTGAAGATCCGAATGGAAGTGCAAATGCACATCCGAACCCTGGCTTTGAAATGGGTACTTATGATTCATGGGGTACTTATAAACCTCGGGATGGGGATGAATACATGAAGAATTTTCCATATACCAACCAGTTTAATCAAGGATGGGGTAGTGCTGCATGGGAGCCGAATTATACGGAAGAGCTAGAAAGTAAGAATACCAAAGTCATTACGAAAGCAACTCAAGATGGATTAGCTGCTGCCTGGAGCTTAAGTAAGATCAAGCTACCAAGTGGAGGAGAAATTAATGTCAGGTATGAATCGGACGACTATGGGTATGTGCAACACAAGACTGCGAATCAAATGTTCAAAATTGCCTGTCTGGGAGATCGCGATAATGATAATGAGATTTATATGAATAAGGATGTTGATTTTGATGCTCATCCGGAAAAAAAACGAGTGTATTTTAAATTAGAAACACCTATTCCAACAAGCCAGGGAATAGATGGTGCCGGGGACATTATTTTCAATGATTATGTGAAACCTATTCACGAGGAAAATGGGGAACGCTATTTATACTTTAAAACGAAGATGAAGCTGACCGACAATGTGCACGATTACGTTTCTGGGTATCTTCCGTTGGAAAATGGAGCTATGATTAATGACGTCCGTACTTGTGGTGTTCCGGAAACCGGAACGTTGGAGGGAAATTCGGTAATTGCAACAGTTGATGGAGTTTCATGTTATACTTATGGATATGTGACTTTAAAATCGACTACTAAAATTCGGAAACCATCAGAGAAGTATAGTTACCATCCAATGGCAATTGCCGGTTGGACTTATCTTCAAACCAATGCTTCGGAATTATTACACGATCAGGGTGGATTTTCAGATGATGTTACGGAAAGTAATTTTATGGGGAAAATCGGGGCCTTTTTTAATATTCTTCCTGAAATGATCAGTAACTGGGGAGGAATGAAGAGTTACTGCGCAGGAAATAAATTCTGTAATGAAATAGACCTCGATTATTCGTGTATTCGATTAGCGAGTCCGGATAAAATCAAATTCGGAGGAGGACATCGGGTGAAGTCAATCTATATCAATGATAATTGGGCTGCTGCTGGTGGTTCTAATGATGTAAGTAAGATTTATGGACAAAGCTACGACTATACTATTGAGGAAAATGGTAAAATCATTTCCAGTGGAGTTGCTGCTTATGAACCTCAAGCAGGTGGAGATGAAAATGCATTAAAGTATCCTTATTTTTATGCAGAGAAGCAAAACTATTTTACCAAAAACAACTTGTTTGTTGAAGCTCCATTTAATGAATCATTATTTCCAGGGGCAAGTGTCGGGTATAGAAAAGTAACTGTTAAAAGTTTGAATACTGCAGAACAAATGCAAAATGCTGCCGATGGAATTAAACCTCCAAAAGGACGAACCGGTGGAATAATGGAACATTATTTTTATACTGCTAAAGACTTTCCAACTCTGGTTGAAGCCAGTCAGTTAAAGGAAGAGAATAGCACCTTGGATAGTTATAATTTAATGATCCCAATTCCTTTGATTGGGTCGTTGAAATTCAATTATTATCATGGTACTCAAGCCTATATGATTCAGCTTAATGATATGCATGGAAAGCCAAAAGGAATAAAGACTTATGAGTTGAATAATTATGTTAAGAATGTCAAGCCGATAGCTGAAACTAGTTATGAGTACCAATGCGAGCCTATTTCCTATATGGGCGAGCAAGTATGGAAGCTCAAGAATGATGTAGCGATCATGAAGAATGATGATTTCTTTGATCATACGACAACTAAAAAATTGATGGGAGTAGAGGTAGATATGTTTACCGACCAGCGTGAATCCAAAGCCTTCCACGTTAGTGCAGGTTTGGCATTTAATGTGGATTGGCCTCCATTGCCATTTGGAATGCCAAGTGTTTGGCCATCTTATTCCAGTACCAAACAACTTTTCAGAACGTATGTGACGAATAAAGTGGTTCATAGAAGTGGGATTTTAAAGAAAAAAATTATTAGAGATGTCCAAAGCAGCACTGAATCGGAGATTGTTGCCTATGATGAAGTTTCCGGAAATGCACTTGTCGTAAAGAGTAAAAATGAATTTGGGGAGGATATTTACAGTTATAATATTCCGGCATACTATAAGTATGATCTAATGGGGCATGCTTACAGAAACATTGACTATGGTTTTAAAACGACAGTGTCACCGGCATCCCCGGAATCTTGCTATTATACTTTTAGTGCTATGAGTCCTGTTGATCGAACAAAGGAGTTGGTTCGCGGTGATGAACTATTGGTGAATGGAGTAAAAGCCTATTTCTTAGGCTGGACTTATAATGGAACAAGTAAATTATTGGGAATGTTGCACGCGCCGTTTGGTTCAATAACTTCAAGTCCTGCTGAAGTTTCATTGCGTGTTATTCGTTCCGGTAGGAGAAACCATTATGCTACCATGACGGGGGATTATTTGACGAAAGGAACAATCAAGGACAATGGATTTACTTATATTCCTTTAACATTGGAAGATGGTTCTACTTATCGGGAACAGGATCCTGATAACCCGGGTTCTTATCGCAGTCGCCAAAAAGGTCTTACCAAAAATGTATTATCTGCTAAAGCAATTTTATACAAGGATGGTTGGAGAGATGATGTGCCCGGAACATATCAAACAATGGATTTTTCATATACTGATCCAAGAAATAATCAGGTTTTCTCTGTTTCTGCGGAAACATTTACAGGAGATGATGTGGTTAATCCTTATTTGACGGGAAATGCTGGTATTTGGAAGTCATACAAATCTTATAACTATGTAGGTCGACGTAAATCATCTGCATTATTTGATTACAATACTACTGACGTAAATCCAAGATTGGATCGTGATGGTGTATTTGATGAGATTGAGCCCGTTCCTTTGTTTAACTGGGAATTGGGTCTTCCGGAAGCCTTTAATGGTGGCGGGTCTATTAACCCTAAAACATTTAAGAATTGGGAGTGGACCAATGAAATTACACGATTCAATACGGAAGGGTATGAAACAGAAAATATGGACCGTCTGGGAATTTATTCATCTGCTTTATACGGCTATGGAAATTCATTATCCATTGGTGTTGGAGGAAATGCGTCTCTTCATGAATTAGGAGTTATGGATTTTGAAACCATGGAAACAAGCGTTCCATTTGGTAAAACGATGAAGGAGAATGGGCTTAATTTTTACAATGATGTAACTACGGCTCCTAAGAAGGTCATTGTTACAGAACAGTTAAATTTTTCCAAAGCAGTTTACACAAATGGTAATCTGGATCTGTATTTCAATTTTGATACACCTGCTGAAGCAACATCTTTTGATGATTTATTTGACTTTACCAGTAATGTTAACAGTGGATCTTGGCCGTTAGCTTATCAGAACTATCAGGATAAATCAAATAACCTGGAGAACACCTTTGGAATTTCCCTTGTAAGTAAGGCATCTAATTCAGGAGATAAAAAAGGAAATGAATCCTTCTTCCTCAATGGTAGAGTAGTTTTAACTACAGTTACAGGAAATGAAGTGAAATGTACTTTTAAACCTTATGTATGTGCTCCACAGGATGTTAAAAAATATTTGCCGGAGAATTCTTATTACTACGGTAAATTGACGATGTTGAAAAAACAATCCGTATTGAATTGGACTAATGACAGACCGGCTATTGCTGCAACTACTTTTATAACAAATGGAATAGAGGGAATGAAAGCACATTCCGGTAAGAAAATGATGAGAGTCAATGGATCTTTAATGTTTGAGCAGCAAAAATTCTGTTTTGCTAAGAACAAGACATATGTTCTTTCCTTATGGGTATCTCGTGCTAACCAGGATGTGAAAACGTTCGAAACATCTAATTTGGTGCAGCCTATCATGATTGATCAAGTGAACTCTAGCTGGGCTTTAATGCCATTACCCTCTTCGGCTACAGTGTCCTATACCTATGGTAAAATCATTGAAGGATGGCAAAAAGTGGATATTGAATTTACGAATGACGGAACATTTAATAACAACATATTTGCCATCCGGTTCAATACCGGAGGTACACCATTGTATGTCGATGATGTACGCTTATCTCCAAAAACCGGTGGAATGAAAACCTATGTTTATGATCCGGTCACTTTCTGGTTAAAGGCTACGTTGAATGTCGATAATTATGCCACTTTTTATCATTACAATGATCAGGGTGGGTTGACTTTAACAAAAGAAGAAACAGAAAAGGGAATTTTCACCGTTTCGGAAAGTCGAAGTAGAATGAAGAAATTCTAATAACATGAAAAGTCTACTAAGTTTTTTTATAGTTTTTAGCTGCTTTTCTCTTCCGTTGAAAGCTCAATCATTAATGAGTGATATGAAAGAAGTTGTAGGAGTTTTGGATACGGTAAAATCTGTGCACATTCAGGTTACCTGTAAGGTCTATTCCAGGAAGGGAGGAGATTTACTGAATACGGTTAATACGGAATTGTTCAAAGAAGGAAAAAGAAGTGTTTCAATATTTGATGATGTGAGTATTTTCTCTGATGAGAAGTATGGCGTTTTGGTTAACAATGAAGATAAGAGTCTAATGCTGGTAGATAAAAACAAGTATGCCTCAAAATTCGATATTAAGAGTGATAATGGAGTTGAACAATTTGCTTCATGGCTGCGTCAAAAGCAGAGTAAAAAGTCGTTCAAACCGGAAATGATTTCAGAAGAAAATGGCATAAGAACCTATTCAATCAAAGATTTGGAAGATTTAAAGGAAGTGGCCATTACCCTTGATTCTAAAAACAAATCCATTTTGAAAATCAGTTATGAATTTGCGGAATCAAGTGCTCAGAAACAAAAGTATATTCAGTTGAATTACTCAAAATTTCTTGTTAACAGTAAAGAGATTAACGTCAATCAATCTGATTATTACATTCAAAAAGCGGGTAAGTTTTTACCTGGAAATAAGTATAAATCTTATAGAATTACCACCAATCTATGAAAACACTATTTTTTCTAATCTGCTTTGTTTTTACACTGAATGTGTTTGCAGGCGATGGTACCTGGGTTAAAAAAACACCAATTACGACATTGGCAAATCAACAGTACACCCTGTTTGAACCTCAGAGGGCGACTGGGGAAGATACTCGTATTTATAATAAAATGCGTGCTTTTGTGCGTTTAAACTATACGCGTAAGTTACAATCGGATAGAACTCATAATTATGATTGGTCGGTAAGTGTTAGTTTCAATTACCTGGTTAATGGGGTTACAACGGCTGGTAATGTGACTGTTAGCAATGAAGCAAATGGGCGAGTTTACGAAGATTATTTAGAAATTCCTATTCCTGCGAATGCTTTGGGATATGCTATTACGGTAACGAGTGTAACCGGTGCATATGGTAATTTGGGAGCGGGTGTTAGTACAACCGCAGCTACTCCTCAAACAAGTACTTTTATTCCGGATGATATTGACCTGACCTTGGAATTAAGAAGTGAGCGAGTACACAATTTAAATACAGCATCGGTTATTGATGATATTAGCCGGGTCTCATTTAATTCGACGGATTTCAAATTATACTGGACTTATCAACAGGGAGCTGAAGAGTATGATCTGGAATGGGTTTTTATCGATAAATATAGCCCTGAATATACGCAAATTATTGCCGCTGATGGAGCACATATAGCTAATGAACTTACAGGTTTTAGTTTGCCCTTTGAGTTGGTAGAACCTACACGCGTTCGTGTATGGGGGTTTAATTATGAGCTGGATAAAGCATATCCTGAAGGGCTACTTTATTTCCGGGTTCGTTCCGTAAGTACTTTTGCTGACCAGACGAATGGTATTTCGGATGATATCAGATATGGAAAGTGGGGTTATTATATTCCTTCAGTGCAATTGAACCTTTGTAAGTTCGAAATTACTAACGCATTAGAGTTTGAACAAAATAAAACATGGTTATATGGTATTTCCTATGCAGATGATGGGAAAAGTGTAAGTACTTTGATGTATTTTGATGGAAGTAACCGAGTTCATCAAGATCTCACATATAGTACTTCGGACAATATTACATTGGTTGGAGAGTCAAAATACGATAATGAAGGTCGTCAAACAGTCAATGTAATTCCTGCTCCGGTAGCGGGAAGGAATTTGTTGTACCAGAGTAATTTTAATTTAGCTTCAACAGGAAATATTTTTGATGAGGAAGAAATAGAGCAACCTTCTGTACCTCCTTTATCAACCCTTTCGGGTGCGGCGAAATACTTTAGCAAGGACAATTCGTTTACAGGTGATTTATTCCGTGATGCGATTCCAAACGCAAATGGGTACGTATTTAGTCAAACCATTTTCCGAAATGATGGTACTGGTAGGATTGAAAGTATAGGAGGTGTAGGTTCAGAGTTTCAAGCTAGTGGAATTCATGCCTCTAAAGCATTATATGGAAGTACCAATGCGGTGGAGTTGAAACGGCTGTTTGGGGATAACGTAAGCGACAATCCACAGGGATATCGCAAGCATGCTATGAAAGACGCCAATGGTCAATGGAGTGTAAGTTACTTTGATAAGCGAGGACATACAATTGCTACTGCTTTAGCTGGGGATGCTCCAAACTCTCTTCGAAAGTTGGATTATACTTCGGAAATAATTAGTACTTCGATTTTGAATAATACTCAAATTGGGAATTCGTTGATTTCGGAATACACACACCCGAATACTATTCCTGGGTCCATAATTACATTGAATTATGATTTAAGTTCGATGATTCAACAAATAGGTTCCCAAACGATTGAAGTAGAGGGATATGAATTGTCTTTTGGGCAATTTTGTGCGGATTGTGCATATAAATTGCGCATTGAGGTAATTGATCAATACGGTGTGACTGTGGGTACACCTATTATTGAGAATAATATTTCTTCGAATTCCCCGTGTACTCCAACATCTTATAGTAATACCAACTATTCGGTGACTCTTCCTAATATTGGTGAGTATCGGATCATTAAGACTTTAACAGTAGATGAGGAATCAATGACAGCTGCCTTTCAGGCACAGCTTGATGCGCAAGGAACGTCTACATATCAAACATTTTTGGATGAATATTTGGAGAGTGTAGATATTACAGCTTGCTTTACAGATTGTTATGATTATTGCTATTATGAAATGCGTAAGCAATATCTACAAACGCACACCATGGATCAATGGAATGGATTAACAAGATCGGAGATTGATTATTTGTTAATTCCATGCACTGGTACAGAGTGCGACTTGGATGTAATTACAGCTGAGAACCCAATAGAAGTTGATCCACAGGATGCTTGTGAAAATCAAAAACAACGTATGCTGCATCAATTCTCCCCTGGTGGTGTTTTTTATGACGATCCGGGAAGTTATTTATGGACTGGTATTGGATCTTCTTACGGAGGGTATACCTTGGCTCAATACCAGGATGAAGCTAATTTTACAGATGCAATGGCTCTGGCACTTTTACCCCTGCACAGGGAAAATTGTATGCTTCAAAGCGGAAGATGTGTGACTTGGATGAACTTGCAGAATGCAAGTTATGATTTTACCGACTTGGTGATGAGTACGCCATGGTCATCGACGGGTGTTTTTGCGGCACCTTATAACAGTCTTTATGATGGATTAAACAATGCGTTTTCGATGTACTCGACATTGCAAGGTTTGGTTAATAATTATGGTGCTGCAAATGGCGCTACTGGTAATTTATATAATTACGCGGAAAGCCAGGGGAATGCGATTGCTGTTATGCAGGCATCTTATGGAATCACTTATTCCGGAACCGAATTGGAAGAATTGAAGAAACGGCTTTTCCTCGGAGTTTATTTAAAGATCAAATGGGATTTGGTAAAAAGCTTATGTGGATGTACCTTGTATAACGATCAAAATGCCATTTTCATGGTCCCTTCGGACTACAATACGATGGATGCAATTATTGACGGTGCAATAGCTTCTATTGCCAATGCAGTGGATTGTGAGCAGGTAGCTATTATAAATGTGAATAACTGGATCATGGCTTTACCTGTATCCTGCCGAGATGCGTTAGGTGTAACAAGTTTTACACTACTTACTTATCCAAGTACTCAGGCAACTGCTATGCAGACAGCTTATACCAATAATTCTCCAAATCCAAGTATTGCGCAACTGTATTATAATTATACAATGGCAACTTGCGATGTGTCGACAAATGCGAATACATTTGGTTTATTCTACGACCCCGGAACGGGGAATCCGGGGAAGAGTTGGTATGACGCGATCCGCACAAAATTGGCTGTTTCAGGATGTGATTACGCAACAGGTACAAACCTACCATTTCAAACTTCGACACCATCTGGTAGCGGGATTGCTTATACAAATTACAACCCTGTTGATTTGAGAGAGGCGATTAAGCATTTGACAGGTACTATATTGGTTTGTGGTATTGGTACATCTTGCCAGGTGAATCAATATGACCAATTTATATATAATTCAACTACAATAAATCATTACCGCATTTATGAAATGACAGGTGTCACGAGCGGAATGCCCGCGGGATATTCGGGTTCTGTAAGAATGGTGAAGAAATGGGTGTCGGATAATGGTGTTCCGAATTCAGATGGGTACTACTACTATTTTGATATGACGATTACCAACGGGAATTGTACTTTTACAATCCCGCGTAATAAATTGGTTGGGATTGTAAATGCAGGTAATGTATGGGGAGGTAATTATTACTTTAGAACGAATACACCTGTTACTACAGGAACCTGGATAGATGCTATAGTTGGGACGTATTTGGATATTTCGGTTAATGATGCTCCCCTAAGTATGCGATGGGATGCATATGTTGGTACTTTTAATGGAGTTAGTACAAATTATCTGACAACTGCTATCACATCCGATTGTCCGGGTACAGGTAATGTATTGATTGATCTTGGATCTTCTGTTGAGGATTTGCAAAATGCCAGTTTCAATCAGGTCGATGATTGTATTCAGTCACAATTATTGCAAGCCGAAGCTGATGCACAGGTGATGTATAACCAGATAATTGGAGATCTTTGGACTCAATTTTATACCAAAATGAAATCATGTCTGAATGCAACGGAAACATTTAGGATGACCTATGAATTGAAAGAATACCAGTATACTTTATTTTATTATGATTTAGCTGGGAATTTAGTTCAAACTGTTCCTCCTCAAGGAGTGAAACCATTTACATCGGCGATTGTTAATGCGGACATAACTGATCCGAATAACAACCATTTCCCACCACATGAAATGGAAACACGTTATCAATACAATGGTCTGAATACCATGATTTCTAATTATACGCCCGATAGAGGAAGAGCAGATTTATATTTAGATAAGTTGTATCGTGTGCGTTTCTCGCAAAATTTTCAGCAAAAAGACATCAATGAGACAAAGGCTTCATATACGAAATACGACGAAATTGGCCGTGTCATTGAAGCTGGGGAATTTAAGATTCCTTCCGGTGATAACCTAGTTTTCAAAGTAGATGATCCAGACTATCCGGTAACAGGTATTTTGGATTATTCACACACCTTTTATGAAAGTAAGTATGTACCACCTGTAACGACTGCTGGGTCTGCTCCTTATCCTTCAACTAACGCAGCCGATCCGGTACTTAGTGGTTTATTTGGCCCCAATGGTCAACAGAACTTGAGAAATTCAGTTGGTGCGGTTATGCATCGTCAAGGAGATTATACTATTGCGGGTGTATTAATACCTGGAACGGAAGTTATAACAGTCTTATCTTGTAGTTACAATTCCAATAAGCAGGTCACAAAAATAGTCTCTACTAATAATCACCTGGCAACAATTGGTGCACAGCATAAACTTACCGAGTATAAGTATGATCTAATTTCGGGAAGTGTAGAGGAAGTCGTTTATCAGCGTGGTGCATGGGATGAGTATCGTTACCGCTATAACTATAATGCGAATAATCGCTTGGTGCGTTCCTATACATCCCATAATGGAGATTACTGGGAACAGGATGCTAAGTATTTTTATTACCTGCACGGTTCCCTTGCGAGAAGAGAACTTGGTCACGACCAGGTACAGGGAACGGATTATGCATACAACATGCAAGGGTGGTTAAAAGGAGTGAACAGCTCCACATTGGATCGTACACGGGATATTGGAAAGGACGGGAATACCGGCACAGATAACCAATATTTCGGAGTGGACGCTTATGGATTCTCCTTAGGTTATTACAACGGGGATTACCAGGCCATTAAAGATGCAGCAGAGAGCACACAAAATTATTTGAATGACTACTTTGCCGGGACCAGTGATGTAACCAGTTTGAATCAAAACCCGGATGCCGGAAATGCTTCTATGGCCAGTTTATTCAACGGAAATATTACTCATATGGTGACTGCCTTGCTTGATGACAAGGAAGCAAGACTAGATGTATTGGCAAACAACTACCAGCATGATCAGTTGAATCGTCTTCGGGAAGTGAAAGCTTATTATGCTACGAATCTTCAAACAAACAACTCTTTCTCAGGTGGGGCCTTATATCTTGCTTCCGGTGGTGAAAGTGCGTTTCAGGAAAGTTATACATTTGATAAGAACGGAAACATCCTGACACTGAAGCGTAATGGGGGAGGGCGTGCTGCAAATGGCAATACTACAGCACTTGCGATGGATAATATGACTTATTCGTATTATACCCAAGCTGGTGGTAATACAGCAACTCCAACCAATATGAACCGTTTGAATTCTGTTAGTGATGCTGTTACCACAGATGGGTATTCAGGGGATATTTCTTCTGGGCAACTCGACCTCAACTACCGTTACAATAAAATTGGACAATTAACCGTTGATGGGCAAGAGAATATTCAAACTATTGAATGGACAGTTACCGGTAAAGTGAAGAAAATAACTTATTCAACTACTGGAAAAGCTGCCGGAAAGCGGGATGTAAAATTCATCTATGACCCGCTTGATAGGCGAGTGGCAAAACTGGTTTACACCAATACGGACAATACGCGTATTGATTGGACCTATTATAGCTATGATGCTGCTGGTAATGTGTTGGCCACCTATGAAAGAACGAGGGCTTATACTACTACAGATGCAACATATAACAATTACAGTGACTATTATTCGATTAAAGACCATATGGTTTATGGTGCTTCCCGCCTTGGATTAGAGATAGAGCAGCGGGGTATTGCAAATCAGAGCTTCCGTCAATCAAAAACATTGAGTAAAGATGTGGAAATAGCTCCTTCATGGCAAGCTATAACAGGAGGATTTACATTGATGGCTCCCGATTATACGTTGCGTCAGGTAGGTGATAAACGTTATGAGCTGAGCAATCATTTGAATAATGTATTGGAAGTGATTAGTGATCGCAAGGTGAGCGGAGTTTCGGAGTTAATCTACAAAAATACCTTTGATATTTCCTCTCAGGCACTCAGCGATGGCTTTAGTGTTAGCGGAACAGGTAATTTAGCATTCTCTAGCCAGCGTTTGGTTGGAATGAATACAACAAACAGTTCAGGGGTGGTTCGAACAATTACGACTGTTGCAGGAAGATTTTATCAGTTTAAGTTTAACGTGGATTTAAATGCGAGTGGTAACGTTTCTGCTTTTGTAAAAGATATGGCAGGTACTCCTATTACTTTGGTAAGTACTACTATAAGCAGCACGGGAGATTATATGCTCTCCTTTATGGCAACCAGTTCGAACACACAGATTGGCTGGTCGAATATTTCAGGAGCAACACGATCATTCTATTTGGATAATATTTACATTTGGGATCGCTCGGCGAACAATGCGCAGTACGCTCCGGATGTAATCAGTTACTCAGATTATAGCCCTTATGGAACGCTCCTTGATGGTCGTCATGGAAACGATAATACCTATCGTTACGGGTTCCAGGGTCAGGAACGGGATGATGAGATTAAAGGTGCAGGAAACTCCTATAATTATGAGTACCGAATGCAGGATCCACGAATCGGAAGGTTCTTTGCATGTGATCCACTGGAGTCGAAATATCCTTGGTACACTCCTTATCAGTTTAGTGGAAACAAGTTAATTTGGTGTATTGAACTTGAAGGATTAGAAGAAACTAAGTCCGGATCAAATAGTAGTACAGAATTTGGTGCCGGTGAGTTGACGGGATCTAGATTTATATTAAATGTAAGTCATTTGAAGAATGAATATGCATTTAGTCAAGCAACGTACTGGTCAGTTACAACAACTGAAATTACACAGTTTGAAAAAGGACAAGCAGCAGCAAATTTGATGGCAACTGTTCCTAAGAATACACTTACTGAAACATATGCAGTTAATATAGATGCATCAAAGAAATATACGGATAACTTTACCTATACAAAGTATGATATATATACGGAATATATTGACGTGAATTATGAATTTAACAATGGTACAGGTGAACTTGAAAATATTACAGTTAATAAATTGAGGGTGTTTGTTGGTACTGCTGTTGTTGCTCAAATATCTGGTTCTACAACCTATTCCGGAATTATAGAGGGTAAAAGCACTATCATACCTAGAGGTTTCCGTGGAGAATATCAGGTAGCAGAAACTTCTAAAGAAGTAAATCACACCAGATTCCAAACGACAGATCTCTGGAAAGGAAGACCAATAAGTAATGCGGAAGATACGCGTTCGTATATGCATATATTGAAATCAACAAGAATGAAGGGTCAATATAAAACTAATTCAATTCATGAATATTTTAGTGATGAAGACGTTAGTGATTTATTTGATAATACGGTAGTTGCTCAGGATCCTGCTGGATCTGATATTTCGAATGCAGTTGGTATTATATTATATGTGGTGAATTTGTTCCCTCCGGTAAAAGGATTGACTACCGCTTTAACTATTATTGATGGATTTAACAATATTGTTGGTGCTACTGCAGAACCGCAAATTGTTGGGAAAGACAAATTTTTAAAGGCATTAAAAAAGATGACAAATAAAAGTATTATTGGAGCCACTCACTTTGAATTCAATTGATGTATGAATTATTTTTTCAATTTTAGAAATTTACTATTTTGTTTGTTCATTGTTATTTTTGGATGCAATTTGCGTAAGGATGTTACATCTGGAGAACAAATAGAAAAGCAAAAGGTTAAATCATTTGATTGGAAAATGAATGATTTAGGTGTTGAAGTGAAGGTTTTATTCGATAATGAGATAAAACTGGATTCTCTGCGTATTTATTATGGAATTGGACTCATTGATTCAAGTACTGGAAAATGTTATGGAGGAAGCTTCTATATGGACACTCTTTTTTTGAAAGGACAGAAACAATTAAAGCTGGTTTTTCCGAATGATTATTTTTTCAATTATAATGATTTGTCTGATCATCTCCAGAATAACAAAGTCAATCTTCAATTTGATATTTTTGAAATTCGCGCATTTCCAATAGGGGGTAAACTCGTTCCTGAATGCAATAAGACAAAAAAAAGAGGAGAGAATTATTTTAATTATAGAATCTTTCCTGTTTCAGAAGCTGGAGATTTTCATCGAAATAAGAAAAGCAATTATATCATCAAAGATAAAAGTGAGTTAGAATGTGGGTTACTATATTTCAGTAAAGAGATATTGAAACAGCAGAATTGAATCTGATTTCTTTTGTATAATCTATCGCGAAGGATGAGGAACCCGAGTTATTAGGAACTAAATCCTGCGCTTTTTTCTTCTTCAAAAAATCAACTTCCGGATTTATCCCTAACTTTAATTTGTGAGAATAGGGATCGCCATTTTAATCTGTTTGTTCAGCTTCGGGGTACTTAGCCAGCGAAACAGCAGGGATATTTCTTCCGTGGATCTGATTTATGGTTTCCGGACCTTGAACCGGCCGATGTTTGGTCCTGCCGTGGAAAAAAGATATAGTACTTTCTCAAACTTCCAATGGTCACAGCCGCTTCAATTTGTGGGAGCAGGAATTACGCTTTTAGGAGATTCCTTGGATACAGGAGGTAAATACTTCATCGGCAACCTGCAGATCTGTGCTTATTTGCCTCAACGGATCAATCTAACGGATAGTTTGACTGCCAAATCGGGAGGATTCAATTTCGGGCTGACCTTTCTTGGGTTAGATGCTTTCCCAAAAGTCAAGAACTTCGACCTGGTCTTCAATTTTGGCTTTGATGCAGGACGTATTCTCCTGACAAATCCGGGGTTTCAACAGCGGAACCTGTACTTTGCTCCTAAAATTTCTATTCAACCCAAAGTTAAAATGGGACCGGTTGCACTTTCCATTGTTGCCGAATACGGTTACGATCTCACAAAGGACAAATGGCGTAAAACATGGTTCGGGCCGGGGCATCAGGATAATTTAACACCCTATTCCAATAAGATCGGTGGACTTTCGGGTCTTTCCTGGTTTGTGACATTGGGTTATGCTTTGTAATCGCTTATTTCAATTGCGTTTTCGATCTGTGTTAGTTGATTGATTTTTCCATTTCCTGAGAATTTTGTTATAAATTTCGATAAAACCTACTTTTGGTTGTCAATAACAACTGAAAGTGGCGTAATTACAACTATAAGTGTTGGTGTTTTTAATGTTTCCGGAAATGCATCCCGATACCTTTGTTGAGTCGAATTTTAAAAAAAGAATATCATGTTAAATGCAAAAATCATTGGAAACAGAATTGGAGATGCACGCAAGAAAAAGGACCTTTCTCAAGCACAACTTGCCGAGCAGCTTTTCATCAGTTCCCAGGCAGTTGGGAAGTGGGAAAGAGGGGAATCATTGCCGGATATCCTGATGTTGAACCGCCTGGCGGGAATAGTTGGGGTTGACCTGAATTATTTCTCGGAAAATTTCCAATCCACAAGTTCCGAAACAATAACAGCTGATTTGTCAGAAGAAGAACCAATTAGTCCGGATTTGCTTGAAGAACAACATCCGATTAGCGGAAAAGCGGAAAACAACCCAAGTTGGGACATGTCCAGGGGAAATTGGGTGGATGCTGACTTTTCCGGATTGAAAAACCTGAACGAGAAATTCAGTTCCTCGAATATGCAGCGTTGTAAGTTTATCGGTTCTGACTTGTCCGGTTTGCTGCTTAGTGGAAACAATATCAGTGAATGCGACTTTTCAGGCTCCGAGATCAATAACAGTCACATGCGCCGCTCCAATTTGGAAAAGAACGGGTTTAAGGATTGTTCTTTGAAGGAGACTGAATTTTCAGGAAGCAATATCTCAGGCTGTGATTTCACCGACAGCGATTTCACCGGAGCGAAGATCAAAACGGGTGGTTTTGAGAAAAATACGGTCAGCAATGCTTTGTGGAACGGTACTTCTTTCATTGGTACATATCTCATGGATATTGTTTTTGACAGTACACTGGAGAACTGCTATTTTGAAAACTGTACCTTTAAAAGAGTGACTTTTGAGAATGCAGTATTGGTCAATACTTTTTTCAAAAACAACAACCTGAAACGGATCAAATTTGTGGATTGCAAAGCAGATCGGATTACCTATGAATTCCTGAAACACGGCAAGGCGGATTTAAACGGGGTTACACTCCTGGATGTTTGAAGGAATCCGTGTTTTTTGTTTGGGGATGTCATTCGGTTCCCAGGGTTTTGAGAACCTGATTGTCTTTAAAGGAGCCTGATCACGAAAGATGATCAGGCTTTTTTGGTAAGTAAAATTTTTTATTATCTTCATTCAGAATAAGTTAGTGCCATGAAAGAAAAGATAAATGTTGCTTTAACAGCTTCGATCGTACTGATAGCAATAAGCGTTTGCTTTGGGTTTGATTCTTCGGTTTTGGATAATCGGGCCCGACAGGAATTGGACAAAGTCTTAACACAATTAGATTCATTGTCCGATTACAAGATTTACTTAAGAGGACATACAGATAACATTGGTTCGGATAGCTACAATGAAAACTTATCTGAAAAAAGAGCAATTACAGTTAGGGATTACCTGATTTCAAAACATGTTGACAGCACAAAAATCACCGTCAATTATTCAGGTGAATATGAACCTGTTGTGCCCAATACTTCTGAAGAGAACAGGGCTCTTAATAGAAGAGTTGAAATGACCATCGGCGGAGAAAAAAAGGAAACCACTCAGTCAGAGATTCCAAAACAAGAAGTAGTAGTACAAAAAGAGGAGAATGGGAAAGTTTCCCCTATTCAAAAGGAAGTCAAGATCCCTACAAACGAAATTCACAAAAAGAAAAAAGTTAGAAGACGTCTGGTTTGGACAGGTTGGAGAACCGGATTTCATTGGAGTACATCAGGAAACTAAGGATTTGATCTTCCGTTTTTTTCATCTAACTTGTAATCCGTATTTTTGGAAGTATGGAATAGTATTTCACAAAAACAGATTTAAATTGATGGTATGAGTACATCTGCGACGCATGACGAACGTATGGCAAAACTCACTTTTGCTACTGTTTATCCGCTCTATGTTACGAAAGTTGAGAAGAAGAACCGAACGGAACAGGAGTTACAGCAGGTCATCGAATGGCTGACGGGATTTGATGTGACAAAACAACGACAACTGATTGACCAAAAGGTCACTTTTAAAGAGTTTTTTGAGCAGGCGAAGCTCAACCCGAATGCGGAGCTGATTACAGGAATGATCTGTGGCTACCGCATCGAGGAAATAGAAAATAAACTGACCAAAGAAGTCCGTTACCTGGATAAACTGGTGGATGAATTGGCCAAGGGCAGGAAAATGGAAAAGATCTTGCGCGCTTAAGCAACTTGCTTACTAATCACAGCTGCTTTCAGAATCATAAGGTGTTGTATAATTTCCTTTTCAGCCAAAATGAAATCCGCACCATGATTATCAAAGCCGGAACCTCCACAAGCGGACCAATGACTCCGGCAAACGCTTCACCGCTGTTAATTCCGAATACACCAATTGCAACTGCGATTGCCAATTCGAAATTATTACCCGATGCCGTAAAAGATAATGCTGCATTGTCTGCATAATTTGCCCCAGCCCATTTCCCGATCAGGAACATCAAAAAGAACATGACGGCAAAGAATATCACCAATGGGATTGCTACACGAACGACATCCATGGGTATTCGTACAATCAGCTCGCCTTTCATGCTGAACATCACGATGATTGTAAATAACAAGGCAATCAACGTAATAGGAGAAATAAACGGCAAGTACTTGTTTTCGAACCATTTTTCGCCTTTCAACCGAATCAGTGCCCAACGACTAATGATGGCTATTGCAAAAGGAATTCCCAGGTAAATGCCTACGGTTTGGGCAATTTGGGCAATGGTGATATCAATTTTCAACCCATGAATCCCGAATAGAGGCAATACTATTTCCAAATAGAAATAAGCGTATAAACTGAAGAAAAAAACCTGCAATAAACTGTTGATTCCCACCAATCCCGCCACCAGTTCCCGGTTTCCTTCAGCTAATTCATTCCAGACTATGACCATGGCAATGCATGGTGCCAAGCCGATGATGATCAGACCGGTCATGTATTCAGGGTAATCCTTCAAAAACAAAACCGCTAAGCTGAACATGAGAAATGGCCCCACAATCCAAGTGATGAAAAACGACACCAGTAATAATTTCGGTTTCGCCATTACTTTCGGAATTTTGGAGAACCGTACTTTGGTTAATGGAGGAACCATCATCATCATTAAACCGATTGCCAAAGGAATATTTGTGGTTCCATTGGAGAACGAGTTGATATAACTGCCGGAATCCGGGACAAAATATCCGATGGAGATTCCGATTCCCATGGCCAGAAAAATCCAAAGGGTTAAGTACCGGTCCAAAAAGCTCAATTTTTTTCGCTCGCTTGCCGGAGTAAAGTTATTTGCTGACATATTTTTTAGTGTTTAATGAACCAATGAAAAAGCGTAAAGCGTCTCTAAAGCAATTTGTTTACAGCGCTCGTCGTACTTTCTATCTTGTAAAGGGGTATTGTCAAATTCCTTAGGGTCATCGTAAGTTGTTCCAATCCGAAGTTCAACTCCGGGAATAAAAGGACAATTTTCTTCTGCATCACTGCAAGTCATAATTGCGGCGAATTCAGATTGTGGGTTTTGAGAATCATTGTATACTTTGGAGAAACAAACACTTGGTTCCCCGTCACCATGAGAAATATGGTAGACGGGATTTTCTGAATGTGTCATTTGTTTCATTTCGAAACCTGCCCTCAGCAAAGCATCGATAGCATTGCGATTAAAAGCAGTTGCTTCCGTGCCACCGGAAAAAGTATGGATATCCTCTATTCCATAATAATCTGAAATCGCTTTTGCCCATACTTGACCGAAGTGACTTCTGCGGGAGTTGTGCGTACAGACATAAACCAAATTTGTAGGTTTACCTTGCTTTCTTTTTGAATCGATGTAATGAGCGATTTTTGCTAAAGTGGCCTTCCTTTCAACAGGAATGGAATCAAAGTGATTCTTCAACTCATCCAGATAATGCTTAATACGAGAATGCATACAAACCTTTTAAGTTAGGAACAACATCCGCTTCCCGGTGAACAGGAGTTTCCATTGGCGCTTCCGAGTTCAGTCAGGTTTACTTTTTGCTTTTCCGCAGGAATTCCGCAAGCATCCGAAGCCAAGCATGCTGTGTTTTTCGGAACCAACACAAAATGCTTCCCGTTGAAATCAAGATTGTATTTCCCAATAGTGGTACCCTGGTATTCCACTTCTATCTCGTTGTCTTCAATCCCGAGTTTTTTCTCCGACAAATCAATGATATTCAATAATTTTTGTGGTTTGATACGGTGTTCGAGATCATTGGCATTCCATAATTGGAAACTGACAACGTTCTCTTTTCGGATAGTTCCTCCGCAATCGATGAAGTGTTTTTGGATGCTGCCCACTTCTGTAACATGGAAATGTTCCGGAACGAATGAACCGTCCGGAGTCTGAAATGCCACATTATCCAATGTGGGAAGAATGTTTTTGATGTCTGAAAGTTTCATGATTTTTAATTTTTATCGTTAACAACATTTAGTGTCTTTACTTTCCAATTGAATCGAAATTCCTGAAAAGTAAGATTGAATGCGAGCAACCGTGCTTTTATCAACGCAATAGCAGATAGCAGTTCCCTCGATACTCCCTTTTATTAATCCGGCATTCTTAAGTTCCTTCAAATGTTGGGAAATGGTCGGTTGTGCCAATGCCAGTTCGTTGACGATATCACCACAAATGCATGTATCTACCTTTATCAGGTATTCCAAAATTGCAATCCGTGCCGGATGGGCAATTGCCTTGAGTAAAGACGAAATCTCGTTTTGTTCGGGTGTGAAAAGATCTGTTTTTGTTGCTCCCATCGTTTTATTTATATATTGCAATATTACGATAAATATTTAAATGTGCAATTTTTCAATACTTTTTTTGATAATTGATTTGGATTGTACCTGGAAAAATCAGTTCAGGCCGTGTATTTGATGCTTTTCCTGTATGATTCCGGATACTTCCTTCAATTGCCATAATTGATCAAGGAGCACCATGTATTTGCGGTCGAGGATGTATTCCAGTGAGAATGTCCAATTGTTTTCATCTTTGTAGCCATAGTCTTGCTTACTGTAGTGGAGGATGCCATATTTCGCAAAGATCTTTTTGATTTGCTCTTCGCTCACATGTTCATAAAACATGACGGTAAATGTGTTTGAATACCATCTGATCCCGTCTCCTGAAGTTAATTCTGCAACGGGAAGTAACCTGATCTTCAACGGTGATCGGAACAGTTTTTTTTCAAGAACAATCGCTTCCACAGGATCCTTGATTTCCACTGTACCATTCTCAAGAAATCGAATATGCGCGTTTGCAGTGTATTTTTTGATGATTGCCGAGTCCGGATAATGGAAATGATCACTGTGTTGTTCCAACCAATAAATACCGTCCAATTTCTTATAAGGAGATTTCCTGTGGTTATAAGTGTAGGGTCCGGTGAATGGGAAAAAAGGAATACTGTATGAATCGTATTCAAAAGGATGTATGAATCGTGTTTTTTGCACCACCTCTCCATTAGGAGAAAGCACGTGTATCAACAAAGTGTCCCATCCGTTCCGATGAATTTGAAAAAACCGGTTCCCTTGCGGATCTTCCTCCGAATGAATGATTGCACTGCTTTCTTTTGAAAACAATTCCAATCTGGCGTTCTTGTAGTTCAATTGTCCGCCACTGATAACGTACAAGCGAAACGGATCGGTTTTTTGATTGTTTTTTTGCGCGTAAAAAGTGTTTCTGAGCCCTGTCAATTTCAAACTGTCAGCATGGGAAATAGCTTCAAGATCGCTTGGAATGTAAATCCATTGCTTCAATTCGAATTGCTGGATTCCATAATAGGATTGATATTGAATGATTAATGAATGGTAAAAATGACCTTTGTTAAGTAAGTTGGGAATTGCTTCAACAGTGAAAGAGGAATCCGGATAGACTAATCTTTGGTCTGCTGTATTGCGGTAATAAATATCACCGTTGCTTCCTTCTATCTTCAAAATGGTCACCACGTATTCGGAATCGTTTTTTAGATGAAATGAGATCGGGTAAAAAAACGCGTCGTTGCTGATCGTATCCCATGAAAATACCTGATCCTTTTTCGGCTTGGGTGGAAATCCGTATGCATGTTCTATAGGTGTAGCATGAAAGGTGAACGAATAATCCCGTTGGTTTTCCCGGCGGATGGTCAATTCTCCCGGATCATAACGTGTCACACCTTCCGGTCTGGGTACATAAGTTGGTTGAACTTTTGCAGGTTGTTGGATTTCCGGCTGTTTTACAGGCTTTTTAACTGCTATTGGAAGTCTTGCCGGCCTTGGTTCTTTCACTTTAACCGGCGCCGGCGCCGGAGGATCAATCGGTTGAGGTACCGGCAGTGTATAACCGCGCACCTGAACCTTCAGTTCTTTCTCTTCTTCCCCCGTTTTATAAAAAATTGACGCCCAGGCATTAAAGATTCCCGGTCGTTTCAGATTCGGTTTGATCATAATACTGAATGAGTTACCAGGCTTGATTTCCTCATTTCTCCCGGGTTCTATCAGGTCAACCAGCATTTTACCTGAAGAATTGGTTCTTACTGTACTGAGAACAATGGTTTTCTTAGAATTATTTTTGATCCGAAGTTTACAGTAATAATTAATCCCATTATACGGTCGAATGGTATCGTAAACAAAATACTGTTCCTTCAACACTAAGTCATATTCCGTTATGCCGGGAACAAACCGAATGGTGTCCTTTTGTGAAAAGGCAGGACAAAACCAATAACTGGTTGCGAAGATGGAAAATAGGATGTTCAGCTTTTTTCTCATGAGTCAGCAAGATACACCGGGAACTGTTTCTATATGGCTACTTTAACAATAGATTAACCGGCTTTCACGTAATGGAGTGCCACACAGCCGGATTTGAACATTTTGGTATCGACCAGCTTTAGATTTAATTTTTCCTGGAGGCTACCCGGATCAAGCAGTGGCCTTCCTTTCCCCACAATTGCCGGATGGACAACCAAATTGAATTCATCAATAATCCCTGCGGTTATCAGTTCGGGAAGCAAACTTACGCTATCAACTGAAATCTTTTTGCCGGATTGTTGTTTGAGTTTCAGGAGTTCTTCTATCGGGTTACTGCGGATAATACGGGTATTTTCGTCCACCGTGTTTAATGATTTTGAAATGACCACCTTATCAATGGAGACAAGTCTTCGGGCAAACCGGTTTTCACTTTCCGTTCCCGATAGGTCTTTTGCAATGTCAGCCCAATAGGGAAACATGAGCTGGTACATGATGCGACCATAAAAGAGCAGGTCCACATCATCCATCAATTGGGTGAAATAATCAAGAACCTCCTCATCGGGATTAAAAATAGTGTGATCACAATAGCCGTCCAGGCTTATGTTCATAGCGAATGTCACTTTTCTCATTTCCTTGGTATTGGATACTTAAAGATAAAGCAAAAACGGGCATGGTTCCAAGAGATTTTTGTTCTCTAAACCCAATGTCACAACTTAGATCCTACCTGGTGCATATTTGCAAGGTTGTGTCATCGATGTGCAGGGGTAGAACTTTTGAAATTTGTATTTACAATAGAGTTTATTCTTTGTTAGCAAATGTTATTCTTTTATCAACTTAAAAATTGCCTTCTTTTCACCTGAATGAATTGATACAAAATAGAATCCAACAGGTTCATTCAAAGAGAGGTCTACCTTTTGGGTTTTAATTACACATGTGGTATAAATTACTTTTCCGGCTATATCAGTAATTGAAATTTCTGTCCATTCTGCGACCACACCAAAATCAATAGAGAAATCACCATCTGTGGGGTTTGGGGAAATGTTCATTTTATTTACAAAATCATTTTCAAGAATGCCAACCGTTTTAATTATCACACAAATAGAAGTATCAACACATCCATTTTCTGTTAATTCAACAGCGTAATTCCCATTAGCAGTAGCCATAAAATCAGAATTCGTTTCGCCGCTAATAATTGCATAATCATTATTGCAATCTAACCATTGGTAAGTTGCGTTAACATTATTAGCAAAAAGGTGTATGCCGTTTAAAACCGTTGTAATGTCCGAAACAGAATTAATCGTAAGGTTCAAGGTAACCAAACTGTCACAACCTGCTGCATTGGTAAGGGTATGTATCGCCGTGTTATTCGAAGCTGTATAAGTTATCCCATCAATCCACATATATGAATCACAAGCCGTAATGATATCGGTACCTGTGCTGGAGTTGTTGATAGTTAAATCCAATGTAACCACTGAATCACATCCTGTTGAGTTGGTTAGCGTATATGTGGCGGTATTGTTGGAAGCTGTATATGTATTTCCGTCGACCCAAGTGTATGAACCACAAGCAGTAATTACATCTGTTCCTGTGTTGGAATTGATCATCAAATTCAACGTCACCACACTGTCACACCCAATTGAATTGACCAGTGTATGCATAGCTGTGTTGTTGGATGTTGTGTACGTATTTCCATCAATCCAAGTATACGAATCACAGGCAGTAATGACAGCTGTGCCCGTGCTGGAGTTGTTGATGGTCAAATCCAATGTAACCACTGAATCACATCCAACCGAGTTGGTTAGGATATGTGTGGCGGTATTGTTGGAAACTGTGTATATATTTCCGTCAATCCAAGTATACGAATCACAAGCGGTAATGATATCAGAACCTGTACTGGAGTTTTTGATGGTTAAATTCAATGTAACCACTGAATCACAACCTGTTGAGTTGGTCAGCGTATGTGTAGCAGTATTATTGGAAGTTGTGTAAATATTTCCGTCGATCCAAGTATACGAATCACAAGCAGTAACGATATCTGCACCGGTGTTTGGATTGTTGATGGTTAAATCCAGTGTGACGACAGAATCACAACCTGCTGAGTTGGTCAGTGTGTATGTGGCGGTATTGTTAGAAGTTGTGTAAGTGTTTCCATCAATCCAAGTGTATACATTGCAAGCAGCGATGACATCTGTACCTGTATTGGAATTGATTGTCAGATTCAATGTTACTATCGAATCACAACTGGCAGTATTAGTTAAAACATGTGTAGCTGTGTTGTTGGAAGCGGTGTAAGTATTTCCATCAATCCAAGTGTATGAATTACAAGTATTAATGACATCTATTCCAAATGTTGAAAGGCATTGTCTCAATTTTTGAACAAAAATGTTAGACCCACCAGTCGAAGTGAGGTTAGCGGTTCCCACTCCAGGATCAAAATCCGCGGTTCCGGCAAACCACCCGGTGGTATAAACATTTCCAAAGTCATCGACTTTTGTAGAATAACCAATTTCAGAATTTGTACCTCCAAATGATTTTGCCCATAGGAAATTACCGGAAGCATCCATTTTCTGAATAAAAATATCTAAACTAGCATTCGAACTGAGGTTGGCAGTTCCTGCGCCCGGATCAAAATCTACAGTTCCTGAATAGATACCTGTAGTATATACATTTCCCGAAGTATCTAAGGTGATTGAGTAGCCTCGTTCATAATTTGTACCTCCGAAAGATTTTGCCCATTGAAAATTTCCGGAAGCATCCATTTTCTGAACAAAAGCATCAGGAAAAGAACCAATAGAAGTAAGGCTGGTAGTTCCTGCACCGGGATCAAAATCCACGACTCCATAAAAGTATCCTGTGGTGTACACATTACCCAAAGGATCTACTGTAATGGAGTATCCGTCGTCATTACCAGCTCCTCCAAATGATTTTGCCCACAGAAAATTACCGGAAGCATTCATTTTTTGCACAAAAACATCATCACCACCAACAGAACTGAGGTTGGTAATTCCTGCGCCGGGATCAAAATCTTCTTTGCCTACAAAGAATCCGGTGGTGTAAACATTTCCAAAAGCATCTACAGCTACAGACCAACCTAAGTCATTACCTGATCCTCCCAGGGATTTTGCCCATTGAAAATTACCGGAAGCATCCATTTTCTGAACAAAAATTTCCCAACCACCAGTTGAAGTAAGGTTGGAGATTCCTGCCCCCGGATCAAAATCAGCGGTCACTCCATATTCTCCTGTCGTATATACATTCCCAAAAGCATCTGCAGCGATAGACATACCTTCAGATCCTCCGAAGGATTTTGCCCATAGGAAATTACCGGAAGCATCCATTTTCTGAACAAAAGTATTAGAGCCGGGAGTCGAGGTGAGATTGGTTGTGCCTGTACCAGGATCGAAATCTACTGTTCCTGAAAAGCTGCCCGTGATATAAGCATTTCCGGAAGGATCTAAAACAATGGATTCGGTATACTCATCACTTGTTCCTCCAAATGATTTTACCCATAGAAGATTACCGGAAGCATTCATTTTTTGCACAAAAACGTCATCACCGCCAGTTGAAGTAAGATTAGCTGTTCCGATTCCCGGATCAAAATCTGTTGTCCCTTTAAAAAATCCAGTCGTATACACATTTCCTGAGGCATCGACCGCAATAGCTCGACCTTGATCATCAGATACACCCCCGAAGGATTTTGCCCAATGATAAGTTTGGGCTTTAATTGTGGTGATTAGAAGGCAGGTGGTAAGAATTGATAATATCTTTTTCACATTAATGGTATTTAGATAGCTAAGATTGCTGCAAATTAAGCAAAATCTGTCCAAATTTAAAAAAGCCCGGAGTAAGTATGAGAGCGAAAGAAAAGAGTAAAAGAAAAATCGAACGCTTTATTACCAAGGCACTTCTCCTGTTTCAGGATTATTTTCTTTACTGATGAATTTTCCGGTCGGTCCGTCTTTGTCAATCAAGGCATAAGTTACAATTCGCTCGCCTGCAACTTCAACACTTCCCGGTCCGCGATGACCATTGAAATCCGTTTTCGTAAATCCTGGGCAAACAGCATTTATTTTGAAGTTGCTGTCTCTGAGTTCGTATGCCAAAACAACCGTATACATATTCATTGCTGATTTGGAAGAAAGATATACCGCTCCTTTGTAGTCGTAATACTTGTATGAAGGATCGCTATGCAGCGTAAGTGAACCTTGACTTGAACTTACATTTACTATCCGGGGTTCAGAAGATTTTTTCATTAAGTCGATAAATGCCTGTGTAACTCTTACTACCCCGTACACATTTGCATCGTATGCAGCTTTGAACTGGTCTATGGTTGTATCCAATGCACCTTGCGGGTAGCCACCAAAAATCCCGGCATTATTGACCAATATGTCCAATGATTTTGTTTTCTTGCCTATTTCTGCACGGGCGTTTTTTACAGATTCGTCATCCGTAATGTCAAGTTGAATGGCTTCTACATTGTTTAATCCTTCCGCCAATAATTGATTCATAGCTGTTCTGCCATTTTCTAAATTGCGACTTCCGAGATAAACGTAGATCCCTTTTTGAGCCAGTTGCCGTGCAACCTCAAAACCAATGCTTTTGTTAGCTCCTGTTACTAATGCTGTCTTCATTTTCTTTATTTAAGTTAATGAAGCAAAAGTAGGCCGCTAAAAGGTGGAGGAGATGGACAAATCAATTCATTACCCTGACTAATCCTGCTGAGCCTCTAAAAACTCACTGACGCTTTTTCCCGTACATTTTTTGAAAAACCGTGAAAAGTAATCAGGGTCGTTAAAACCCAATTCATACGCCAATTCCTTTACGGATAGTGGTGAATAGTGTAGTTTTCGCCGTGCTTCAATCATTAAACGGTTGGTGAAAAAATCTTTGGGCGAAACCCCTGAATATTCTTTTACGATCCGGTATAAGCTGTTAGGCGTTAACGCCAGTTTTTCGGCTAGTTCATTAACAGAAGGTTGCTCCGTAAGATGGGTTTCCACCATTAATTTGAACTCAACGAATTTCGATAGGTTCGGATTTAGCATCGTTACCGGTGCTGTGTTTTTGAAATACGCACTGTTTAATTCTGCTAACAGCGAGTTCAGGTAAGCCAATATTATTTCTGAGTCCGTGGGTTGTTCGTCTAGATGAAGCATTTGATTCAAAATTTCAAACACTTTCCGTACCCTCTCTCTTGTAACCCTGTCAAAAACGATAGCCTGTGAGTTTAGCGGGTTAATCAAAAAAGGAAATTGTTGAGGCAGCAGGGCCAGTGTGTTTTCATCAAATATGATCTTGAAATAGTTCAGATTGTCCGTTTTATGTGGAGGTACAAATACCTGATTAGGCATTGCAAAAAGCAAATGACCGTCGGTAAGAGTGATGTCTTGTAAATCTAAATTGTAGGTAACAGAACCGCTTTCAATCAAAACGATAAAATAGGAAGTCAGCCTGCGGGGCTGTAAAAGTTTTTGCTGAATATCGGCAGAAGGATAAGGATGGTCGTTTGAGACAACCTTTACGCTCATCTTGTCCTTTTGTCCGTTCTCCAATTTTGTGTTTTTGTCTTGCATTTAGGCTCTGAATTTGTATATAGTCTGCCAACCCATCAACACAAAACCCGTGTTAACGGTTCGTACTTTTATTTTTGTCATTTGCTCGAAAGAATTTTCTTAATTCATCAGCTACCATTTTTGGTTTTCCTCCATTGTCTGCAGCTATATGCCCAACGCCCAAAAGCTCAACTCGTTTAAAGTTTTTTAATGAAGAAGCTAATATGTCAAGAACAATTTTTAAAAATGGTTGGCTTTTTTGTCCTCCTATGAGCAATACTTCTGTTGTCATGTTTTTGCATTTGTCAATAATGTTGTTTGATTCGGCAACTACTTTATTGTCATATTGAAATGCATAAATAAGTTTATGTAAAGACACATCATCTCCTTCGTCTTTTTTTGCTTCCGATTTTATTGCAATGTTAATCAATGGTGCCGTTAAAAATTTGGGTAATATTCTAAAAAATGAAGAGTCACCAGTTCCTTTTATTATACTTATAAATGCTTTCCCATAGTTTCCTTTGGATATTTCGGATTCATATTTTTTGACAAATGAAAGAGGTTTTGTCCCATGAACTGCAATAGGAGGTTCATAGAGAGCAATTTTTTTTATGGCGGAATTTTCAATTGCTGCCTGTAAAGTAATTATTGCCCCTGAACTAAGTCCAAAAATGATTTCAGCTCCTGTCTTGTTGATGAGAGCTTGCAAATCCTCGCTTTCTGCTTTGAGACCATAAATTCTTACATTTTTTTCGCTTAAACCCCGTCCTCGCCTGTCCGGAACATAAACCGTGAATTCATTTGAAAGTTCTTTGGCAAGTGCCATAAAATTTTGTGAAGCCATCATACCGCCATGAACAAGTATAAGTCCCACACCGTTGCCAAGTTGTCGGTAACCTATTTGTGTTCCGTCTTTAGAGATAGCAAAATCTGTTGTATATGTTTTTGGTGAAGTCATTATTTAATTCTCTTGTCTAAGTATTGCCCCTAACTTGTTTATTGACGAATATAACCAGTTTAGGTGATTTTATAAAATCTCTTCGAAGAAGCCTGTCAAATACTTGATATCCATTTGGATACGAACCTATTTGAATATTGTAAAACTGAATAAAATCAATAATTTGCGGTCCGGTGATAATGCTTTTTAAGCTTTGAAACGCAGAGCATTGTACTTTTGCGAATGTAATTTAGTCCGGCCAAATAAAATCATAAATCTCTTTTATTGCCCTTTTCGATGCTGCGGTATGAATGTCTTTCAACATCCAAACGTGGTGTTGGTTGTCATAGATGCTTAGTTTTGCATTTACCTGCTGACGAATTAGCTTTTGATAAATCGATCTGCTATCATCGAGTAAAACTTCTCCACTACCTACTAATATCAAAGTTGGAGGAAATTGTCCAAACATTGTTTCGATAGGATTTGCTTCTGCCAATTTACTATCGCCAATGTATAAATTTGAATATTCCTGTACAAATTTTTGAGTAAGAACAGGATCGCTTTTAGCATTTGTTATAAAAGATTCATTCGAACATGACAGGTCAACTTGCGGAGAAAGTAAAACCATAACTGCAGGTGGTTTCATTTCTCGTTCATTAATTCGGGAGATTGTTGAAACTGCCAAACCCCCACCTGCACTGTCGCCCATAAAAATTATATCGGCTTTAGGATTTTGACGGAGTAAATGCCTGTATACACTTAAAATATCATTTATAGCATTCGGATAAGGTTTTTCCGGTGCCAAACTATACTCTATAAAAAGAATTGGAAGCGACAATTGTTTCGATAAATGACTGACCAGAGCCTGATGCGATCGAATTGAACCTAAAACAAAACCCCCGCCGTGTAAATAAACAACAATTTTAGGTTTATTTACCAGGCTTTCGTTCCCAAACCAATAACAGTCCACATTTTCAATTACGGTCTTATTTACTGTAATATTCTCAGCAAAGCTATATGCTTTTCCAAGGTGCTCAAAACCTGATCGGGCTGAAATGATTTTATCATCTGTTTTCATATTTTCAACTTTAGCTTTGTTGTCCCGTTACCACAACCACTATCATTTATTGACTAATATAACTTGTTTAGATGATTTTATAAAATCTCTTCGAAGAAGCCTATCGGATGCCTGAAAACCAATGGAATTCGAACTGTTTTGAATAATTGTAAACTAAATAAAATCAATGGTTTTAGGGAAATAAGACTTATCCTCCCCCTCCAAAAGAGAGATCTCAGCTTCGAACAAGAATCCCACTCTGAAAAAAGAATCCAATAGCAGACTTCGTTCCTCAGTCGCTACGGGTTCATCACAAAGTGCAAAAGGCATCCCCGAAGGAATGCCTTTTTCTACTTTAGTGGTGAACCTACCGCAACTAGATTCGAACACTTTGGAGTGGGAATAATTATAACTATAAAAGATATTTTCATATGTTAAGCCAACTCACTTATTAAACACAATGTTGTCGATTCTTAATTCTTGGTTCAATTAATTCATCCAACTTTTTAGAATAATTCCTTACTTCTATTATAAATTGGAGCACATCTGCATTGGATATATCAGATGCATCATCGTTATGATGAAGTATATTGTTACGTTTTAATACAATGTGATTAATTGTTTCTTTTCTATTATTGAAATCATCTACTTCATCCAAATTAAGTCCAAACATTTCAAATAAATCTTTCGTTCTGTATGGATTTCCAGATATAAATGGATCTAAATCTTTCTTTTTTAACTTGACTTGAAAATGCTCGAATTTAGTTTTTTTCTTTTCCAATAAAGCTTGAACTTTTGAATCAGATTTATCCTTATTCTCTATAGTCCATCGGATTAAATTGTATGGAAAAGCTTCTTGACTTATTCTCTCATTGTAATCGATGATTAGTATTTCAAGTGCGTCCTTAAGATAAGTTTCAAGATAGCCACAAAGAGCGATCAAGAAGGACTTTGTTAAGAAGTTCGCATTATCATAAACAAAGCTTGAAGGAGTATCGGAAATCAGTACCGAGTTACAGTTGTTTATTGTTCTTTCAAGATCCTCTAGCTTTTCATTGTAATCAAAAAAAGCTTTAGTTACCATCTATTTCAGCAATTTTATTTCCCCACAACTCTCTTCTCTTAAGAATGGAGGTCTTTAATTGTAATCCTCCTGCAAGAGTTTTTTGAAATTCATCCAACTCACATAATTCAATAAATTTTTCATTCAGTTCAGTTTTATGAGAATTTATGAACTCATCGTCCAAATCTCTAAAACTATACATAATCATATCATAATAAGCAACACTTTGCCTAGGCTTGTCAAGGGTAGGATTGACAAATGGTGTATCAAAGGTTCTCAAGCATTTGTTTAATGTTGATTCAAATTCTGTTTTAAGGCGTTCAGCTTGATTATTGTCAATATTTTGATTTTCGACCATGTACTTATCTAGCAATTCAGCTAAATTGTTTTCATAATTTTCAAGTGAATTATTTAGGGCAAAAAATCTCAGAACCAATTCTTCATTACTCCTATCTTCTTTACTCTTGCTATTTTGAAACTCACTTATAAAACTATTATTTCCCAGTTCAATGAGCAAATCATCTAATATACCTGGATAAATGGCATGTCGGATTTCTTGATCACTTAAACGGACTGCTCCTTGATTCAATCGAGCAAATATTTCATGAATGAGTTCTTTTGGATTCTCTTTTCTCAATATGATGCATCTAATAGTTGTACTTTCCAGCTCACTTTTAAGGTCTCCTAAATCCGAAAACTTTTTTCCATTGAGTTCTGGATAAACTGTCAATCCTTCGAGAGCAAACTTATCCTCAAAAAAGTTCTTAATCGTTGTTATCCTCTGAACGCCATCAATTACAACATGATTGTTTTGATCATTTTCAGCAAAATAACATGCTGGTAAAGGGATTCTCATTAAGCAAGATTCTATAAATTTACTAGCTCTAGAGAATCCATCTTTGTCCCATTTATATTTTCTTTGAAAATCTGGATTCAAAATGAGCTTTGCAGGATCAGCCTCTGCTCTCGCTACTAAAGTTTCGAAAGGATAATCAATTGGGTATAAATTCAGTATTTGTCTTTCCATCTCTTATATGGGAATTTCAATAATTTATATTGTGAATAGCTTTTGTTAATTTATTCACTTCAATACTACACAATAATTATGAAAACCAACTCGCTATTGAAAAATTCCGAAAGAATTCATGCCCGAAAGCTAATAGGATTCGAACCGCTTTGATTCGATAGAAAAATACACTAAAATCAATTGTTTATGACAGTTTTGGTTTCACCACCCTCCTTAATCCTCCCTCGCAGGGAGGAGATAAATCTCCGCTTCGAACACGGATTTACTCTTCATTCTCACTCTCCGCTCTCACTCTGAAAGAAAAAAGCATCTGGGAAAATCGGGCAGAATGAGAAACAGAACGAGAATGATGTAAAAGAAAAAAGCATCACTATCGCGATGCTTTTTTCTTTTGTGACCCCGGAGGGATTCTAACCCCCAACCCTCAGAGCCGAAATCTGATGCGCTATACAGTTGCGCCACGGAGCCATATTAAATTGAGATTTCTCAACCGTACCACAAAATTAGTTCCTTTTTTCACTTCTCTTGCGAATTTTCCAATAATTTTGAAGAGAATGCGTTAATACACCAAAACAATTTTCATGCGAAATCTTCTTTTAGTGGTTTTAATGGGCTTATCCTCATCAACGTTTGCACAGCTTGGAATGGGGCAATGGCGCATGCATGTGTCTGCTTCACAGGCAATTGACGTGGCATATGGAGATGGACTTGCACTGGCGGCTTTAAAAACCGGTGTGCTTGAATACGATGAAGCTGCAGGAGAAACCAAGATATACAACGATCAAAATGGACTGTCGGATATTTTAGTTTCGTGTATTGCCTATAATCCGGGAACAAAATCCTTTTTTATCGGTTATGACAATGGAAATATCGATCAACTTTATTCGGATGGTACGGTAGTGAATATTCCGGCAGTGAAATTGGCCGCAATTAGTGGAAATAAACGGATCAATGGTTTTACCATGAGAAACGGGAGGGTGTTTGCTGCAACCGGTTTTGCAATCATTGTATTGGATCCGATAAAACATGAGGTGAAAGATACATACAACCCTTTCGCAACTCCGAAAAATTATCAATCCATCTTGTTTTTGAACGATTCCATTTATGCATTGCACAACGATGGGATGGTCAAAGCTTTTGAAAATAATCCCTTGTTGGGAAATCCGAATAACTGGGTGGTTGATACGCGTGTAGACGCACCGGTTTTGGAGGTGTCTTATCAAAAAGCAATCTTATTGAACAATGAATTTTATGTTTTTGCCCGGAGAGAAGCGTATGGCGGAGATTCGATTATGAAAGTCACTTCCGGTGGTTTGCAAGAAATAATCGGTCATCAGTTTGATATGGAGATCACACAATTTCAATTGGTGAACGATAAGCTCGGAGTGAGTTTTTCAGATACATACATTCTTTTTAACGAGGATGCATCTATCTTTTTCGGAATCTCCAGTTATTCCAATCCACCTCCTCAAATCCGATCGGTCGCGTTTGGTGGGAACAGTTATTGGGTTGCAGATTTTAAGAACGGATTGGTGAAATACGATTTATATGGAACGCCGAAAATAATCTCCAAAGAAGGTCCGCCAAAGAATGACTTTTTCAGTATCAACGGGAACCAAGGAAAGATCGTGGTAACGGGTGGAACTATTGATCGCGTCACGTTGAATTTTAGTACTTCCGGGGCGTATACGATGAAGGATGAAAACTGGAACCTGTATGATAAATCAACCCAGCCAAGTATGTGGGCAAACGGGATCTGGGATATTGGTGCAGCAGCGATCAACCCGAAAAACCTGGATGAGGTTGCTCTCGGTGGTTATTGCCTGAATGGTCTGAGTATCGCTAACGGTTCGGAAATTACCCAGGTTTATGGAGCTTCCAATTCGATTTTGGAAAATACTACATTGGGCAACAACATGACGTGCATTACTGCCTTGGAATATGATGAAGATGGAAATTTATGGATAGTAAACGGTTATTCGAACAAGCTATTGAAGGTTCGGACGGCAGATGGAAGTTGGTACGCAATGTCCACTAATCCCTTGGTTTCTGCAGCTTTCGCATCGGAATTGGCAATCGACTACAACGGTAATAAGTGGGTCGGAGTTTACAGTAAGGGATTGATGGGCTATAAAGATAACGGAACCATTTCCAATACTTCGGATGATATCATCAAAGTGATGCAAACCGGTAGTGGATCCGGAAATATGCCTTCAGATAATGTAACAGCAATTGCAGTGGATTTTGACAATGAAATTTGGATCGGAACGGACAATGGTTTGGCTGTTTTGTATAATAGTGATGGCATTTTTTCTGCTGCAGGAACACCGGATGTTTCCCGTATCCTGGTAACCTATGACGGAAATGTGGAGATGTTGCTCGGAAATTCATATATCTCGGATATCGAGGTTGACGGAGGAAATCGGAAATGGATCGGAACTGCTGAATCAGGTGTGTTTTTGGTTTCTGCAGACGGACAGGAGGTGATCTCAAATTTCAATAAGGACAATTCCCCGATGATTTCAAATGTAGTTTTGGATATGGAGTTTAATCAGCTGACAGGGGAACTTTTTATCATTACTGACAATGGAATGGTTTCCTATCGTGCAGATGCCACTTACGAAGATACGGAGTATGCCTCAACAACTGTTTTCCCGAATCCGGTGAAACCTGATTTCTTCGGACCGATTACCATCCAGGGAATCAAATACGGAAGTGATGTGAAGATCACGGATGCTGCCGGAAATCTGGTTTACAAAACGACTTCCAATGGTGGAACGGCGACTTGGAACGGAAAAAGATTGACAGGTGAAGATGTCAGTTCCGGAGTTTATTTTATCTGGACTGCGCCAACGGATGGAAAAGGGAAGAAAGTGGGGAAGGTAGTCGTAATCCGATGAAAACCACAGATAAAGCGGTTGTTTTATCACGCTTAGCTTATTCCGAAACCAGTTTGATTGTCAATCTTTTTACACTGGAATCAGGGCTTCAGACATTTTTGTTCCAGGGAGCTAAGAAGAAAAAAGGGTTGATCCTGTTTCCGCTGGAATTGGTGGAGATCACTTATTACAAGCGAAATGACAGTAGTTTGATGAAGTTGACAGAAATGGAGAGTACGGAGCCATTGCATCAGTTGTTGACTAATCCCTTGAAATCAAGTATCGCGTTTTTTGTTTCCGAATTGATGCTGATTTGCTTAAGAGATAACCATCAGGACAAGAAGTTGTTCCGGTTTTTAAGTGATGAGATCCAATGGCTGAATTTGACGGAAGAACTCAGTAATTACCTTATTTGGTTTTTAGCCCAGGTTTCCAAATTGGAAGGGTTTCAACCCGAAATACAAAACAATCCACCCAGATATTTCGAATTGCAGGAAGGTAAATTCACGAATGAACTCCCGTTTCTTCCTGCATACCTGGAAGAATCCTGGTTGCATTGGCTTGCAGATAGCCTGGAATACGCCAAACTTGATTTCCTGGCTCTTTCAATTCCGAAAGAGGAACGTGTGAAACTGATCGATGCGTGGCTGGAATACTATGAGTTTCATGTAAGTGGAATGCGTAAAATGAAATCGCTGGAAGTCATCCGCACGGTTTTCAGTTAATTGAAAATTGTACAATTGAGAATTGAAAAGAGATCAGGTCTTAGCACGTTTTGTTCTCCATTTTCAATTATTTCCGTTCAATCTCCTTTAAATTCTCCATTTTCTTTGTTGCCAGGAATCCGTTGATGTCATCAAAATGTGTTTTCACGCGCTTGTTTCCAAACTCGTAAACCTTCGTAACCAATCCATCCAGGAAATCACGGTCATGTGAAACCAAAACCAATGTTCCGTCAAACGCATTCAATGCATCTTTGATGATATCCTTCGTTTTCATGTCCAGGTGATTGGTAGGCTCATCGAGAATTAACAAATTGACCGGTTCGAGCAACAGTTTGATCAGCGCCAAACGCGTTTTTTCCCCTCCTGAGAGCACTTTCACCTTTTTGGTAGAAGAATCCCCGCCAAACATGAATGCGCCCAGCAAATCTTTTATTTTGGTGCGGACTTCTCCTTCGGCAATGCGATCAATGGTTTCAAAAATGGTCAATTCCTCATCCAGGAGCGAAGCCTGATTTTGCGCAAAATACCCGATTTGTGTATTGTGGCCCAATTCCAGGTTCCCATCAAAGCCGATCTCGTTCATGATTGCTTTGACCAGTGTGGATTTTCCTTCTCCGTTCCTGCCGACAAAAGCCACTTTTTCTCCCCGTTCGATAGTCACATTGACATCTCCGAAAACAAGGTGATTATCATATTTCTTGCTTAGATCCGTAATGACAACCGGGTAAGATCCGGAGCGGGGAGCAGGAGGAAACTTGAGGCGTAAAGCAGAATTGTCCACTTCATCCACTTCGATGATATCCAACTTTTCTAGCATCTTCACGCGGGATTGGACTTGCAATGTCTTGGAATATGTTCCTTTGAAACGTTCAATGAATTCGGTGGTTTCCGCTATGAATTTTTGTTGTTCCTCGTATTGTTTTTGTTGCTGTGTCCTGCGTTCCTTACGCAATTCAAGGTAATGGGAATATTTCGCCTTGTAATCGTAAATGCGGCCCATTGTCACCTCGATCGTTCGATTGGTGATTGCGTCCACAAATGCACGGTCATGTGAAATGACTACCACAGCCTTGGCACTGTTCACTAAGAAATCTTCCAGCCATTGGATGGATTCGATGTCCATGTGATTGGTAGGCTCATCCAGGAGGATCAGATCGGGTTTTTGAAGCAGTATCTTTGCCAATTCAATCCGCATTCTCCAACCACCACTGAATTCAGAAGTTGAGCGGGTGAAATCTTCCCGTTCGAATCCCATTCCTTTCAAGACCTTTTCTACTTCACCATCGTAGTTGATCTCTTCGATCGAGTAGAATTTTTCACTTAATTCGGAAACACGTTCAATGAGTTTCATATAATCGTCCGAATCATAATCTGTCCGGACTGTCAATTCCTGATTCAGGGCTTCTATTTCGTCGCGCATAGCGAAAATAGTTGCGAAAGCTTTGCTGGTTTCTTCAAAAACAGTGCAATTGTCTTCAGTTAACAGATGTTGAGGCAAATAGGCAATCACCGCGTCTTTTGGTGCGGAAACACCTCCTTTGGTTGCTTTATTCACACCCGCAAGGATTTTCAGCAGGGTGGATTTACCTGCGCCGTTTTTCCCCATCAAGGCAATCTTGTCTGTGTCGTTGATGACGAAAGAAACATCGCTGAATAAAACTTTTCCGCTGAATTCTACCGTTACATTATCTACTGAAATCATATTTTCCGATTTTGGAGGTGCAAAGGTACTGACAACTTTGGAATTCACAGAATATTCAAATGCCAAAAAAGGCTACTTATTCTGAATAAGTAGCCTCCGTAGTAGTTCATAGGGTTATTTATACAAATGGAATGACTAACAAATCGATTATGACCGTGACAATGAATGCGTTCAAAATCCATCTCATAGGAGCCACGGCCAGCAACAGACTCAAAGTGGTCATTGTTGGGATTACTACAACAATCAGTGACCATGTATGGAGTGAGGCGCCGTAATTCATGGTGACGCCGCCTAAACATCCTATAATTAGTAAGGTGATTGCAATAACCCCGAATCGATATTCGTTTGCCAAATTTTCGAGTCTCATCCAATTGCTTTGTTTTATTTCCTGTGCTTTCATAAGTTCCTGATTTTGATAGTTCAAAGTTCCGAAAGGATAAAACCAATTAAAATGAGCCAAATCACAAAAAAAGTTGATTTATCTCATCTTTTGGTCTACTTGCTTATATTTGATTTAACAATAAGAAATAAAAACGTTGGTTATGAAGAAGGTTAGATTTATGTTATTGTTGGCAACCGTTGGGTTGTTTGCAAGCAATTCGCAGGCTCAGGGCTTTGGTGGAAGCGGAAGTAAGTATTTGCAGCTAGGGTTAGGTATTAGTAACCATTATTCTGTTTATTCTGACTATGACCGGATGTATAATAATAATTTCGCAGGGTTTAGTCTTCAAATGGAGTTTGGTATCCACAAATACATCGGTCTTGGTTTCCTTGTTGGAGCTGAAGCAGGAATTGGGGATGTTGGTTATCATGGACCATACATTTTTGGAAACCCGGATGCTTATTGGAGTTTTGGAATCCCGGTGGGAATGAACTGTAATTTCCACTTTCTACAGTTGATTGCCGATAAAGCAGGAAAATCATTTGCAGATAAAATGGACGTATATGCCGGTATGAATATCGGTAGCGGTCCTGTTTTCAGAAATGTTAGAGAGAAATTCAAGAATGAGGTTTATTACGATAATAGAGTAGGAGCTTTATTCTTTATAGGTCCGCACGCTGGTATCCGCTATTTCCCGAAAGATAAAATAGGAATTTACGGAGAGATTGGTTTTGGAAAAGCATTCACTACCGGTGGAGTTATCTTCAAACTGTAATCGAAATTGCTTAATATTAAAAAGGGACACCAATTACGGTGTCCCTTTTTTGCATGTATAGATGAGTTACATCTTGATGAATGATTCGGAATACTTTTCTCCGTTCTTGGTTTTAATAACCAGGAAATAACGTCCGCTAACCAGACCAGTCAATGAGATTTTTGAATCTTTCTTTTGGGTTTCCAAAACGCGCTGACCTAATTGAGTATAAATTTCAATGTTTGCAGCATCCATCAGATCGAAATTCTCAATCATCAAATAATCACTTGTCGGATTTGGATATAAGGTGATTTTTTTACCGGCAAACTCCAATAAACTCAATGGGTGTGAACCTTCCACAATTGTAATTGGGGCGTTGATTGTAGGATTGTTCACCTGGTCAATTTGTCCGGATGGCCATTTGATGAATAAGGAATCAATCACAGTTGCTGTCCCGATTCCAAAATGTGCATTCAATGTGTTCATGTATCTGAATCCATCGCCACTTCTGATATCCCGGATTTGTTTTCCCCAAGAACCATAAATTTCTACGCGAGCGCCAATTCCATTTGAATTACTTTGAATCCCTTGTAAGTTAATTGTAATCCAGTTATTGCTGTTTTTATCGCTCATGTAAATCGTATTCCCGTTTCGGATATCCAAAAATCCGTCATTGTTCATATCACCGATAGAACCATTCGTAAAGGCATAAACAACCGGATCAAAAGTCATGTCTCCATTTCCGAACATAATCTTATTTCCTCCACCTAGTACATCTGCAAATCCATCGTTGTCAAAATCAAAAGAAACGTGTTCGATGTTTAAGCTTGGATTGGTATCCCATCCGGATCCGGCAGTAACATTTGAAAAAGTTCCGTCTCCATTGTTTTTCATTAATTTATGTGTCCCATCATCAGTAGAGCTTGCTCCAACCGCTGCATCCATCCAACCGTCGTTGTTAAAGTCATTCCAGGCAGAAGACCAAGTTTGAATTGGGTCTGCCATATTCGCTGCTGCGGAAACGTTCGTAAAAACTCCACCACCATCATTTCTGTGCAATTCGTTGATTTTTGCTGTAGAGCCTCCACCACGACATTTCGCAATGAAAAGGTCCTGATCACCGTCGTTGTCATAATCCGTCCAAATAGAACCGTAATTTCCACCTTCCGGGTGATCTCCCAATCCTCCTTGATGATAAACCAGGTTTCCACTTCCATCATTGAGGTAGTAAACATTTGGATCAATGTCGTGACAAGAAAACGCATCCAGATTCCCATCGTTATTAATATCTACAAAATTGGTTCGTTGGCAGAAAATATATTCGGTACCTGAAATCTCGGTGTAAGCTGTTCCGGTTGCATTTGCTTTCATGAATGTGACCCCATTCCCACTACCGTAGAGCATATCATTGAACCCATTCTTATCGATATCCCCAATTGCCATACTCCAGGATGGTTGAAACATGGTAGTGGAAGTAGGAATGTTTGTTGTTACATATGCACCACTGATTTGTTGATACAGAATCTGGACACTGGAAGCAGAAACCGTCACGATATCATCCAAAAAATCTCCGTTCATGTCGGTAGTTGCTAAACCGTATGTTCCACTTATTGATGGAAAAGTATTCGCAGTAAATGTAATTGGAGGAGTTACCGGAACTACTACTGGATTTTCCGTTAACTGAAAACTAAAGCCAGTGGATGACCATCTGTTATCAAAAGCAATGGTATAGGTTGTTCCTCCAACAACATTGAATGTTGCCAAAGAAGTCAAACCACTACCACTATCATCATCACTGGTGACGCAAACTAATGATCCACATGTTCCTGTGTAGACCAGAAGGCGGGTATCAACTCCCGCAGTTGCAGGTAAGTCAGTTGAAACAGTAACGGTGTAATCTGTAGATGGAGTGTATTGATACCATTCACCTGCAGTTCCTAAACCGGTTTGCGTACAAAGTACCGTCGGAAATTCTGTTCCATCAACAACACTTACCACATATGTTCCTGCGGTAATTGGGAGTGCTGTAGCACACGTGTTTTGAGCCTGTGAAAGCCAAGGCATTCCAAGCAAGAGGAAAAATGTAAAATTAATTTTCATAATCGTTGGGTTTTAAGTTCATAAATAGGGTATTAGTTACAAGTTTGCTTCCAGTTGATCCAATCTTCAAGAAGCTGTAAACCTTCTTCGTGCACAACGCTTCTACCCAGCAAAGGCATGCGTTCACTCGGTACCGTGGAACCAAGACGATAGTACATCATGGAGCGATTTTTATCGCTGGGTTTTATAATATATGCTAAATCGGAATTAATAAATTCTTCCGGCTCTACACATAATCCCAAATTAATCGGATCGGATGTTTCTGAAAATGCTAGGCGCATCGGTCTGTAATCACAATGTTTTCCTTCGCTGTGGCAATGGGCGCAATTGATATCCACGTACGAACGAAAACGTTCATCGATCGTTTTTGTCTGGTCCATATAATTGACAGTGGAAACGATGTTTCCCGGAAGGTTATTTTGTAAATATCCAACGGCAATCAACTTCTGTAATTGGTTTTGGGTTCCATCCGTATAGGCGAAATCGATGTTCAGATTTTGGGGCTTGATCCCTATGGGAATAGGTTGGTCATTCATCTTGTGACAAGTGTGACATTCCGTTTCATTTGGAATGCGGTAAGCAGTGCTTTTCGGTTGACCATTTTGGAGCCAACTGATATTTGTCGTGCTACCTTGCAAATCCAGGTATGCCTCTGTTTGTTCGGTATTCCAGACATAATCCGCAAAGATCCAACCGGATGATTTACGAATCATGATGCGTGTTTCTATGATTCTTGTATTTCCGGCGGGTTGGACGTCATCGTAGTAAAATGTCTTGATCAATGCCGCACCAACGGGCAAATCCAACACATCGTGATCATTCACGTAGGAGGCTTGCGTTCCGGCCGGTAGCCAGATGAAACGTTTCTTGTGTGCATAGTCTGTAAAAAGACCCGAAGCCGGTTCATAGGGAATTACGCGTTCGGCCGGGTTCTGATTTTTCATTTCCCCTTCGAAGAAACGGTAATCGGATAGTTTTGCGTAGGGAACAGACGACAAGTCCACGGAAACACCTGTTCCTTCTTCAACCGGTGGGTCAATGGGTTCTATTTTTGCTTTCTTTTTACAAGACGGGAACAAGAAAAGCATTGCTGTAAATGCGCAGATTGCACACACAGAAAGGATCAATCGGTTCGAATCGGTTCTTTTTCGGTTCATAAATAGTATGTAGCTTTTGCCCTAAAGCGTGGTAAATTCGGAATAAGATAGTATTTATTTTGAATAGTATTTCATTTCCGTTAGTAATTGTTTCACAAGACTATAGATGTTAGTTTGATAAAAATAGTTGCTTGAAAAGATGTGTTTGTGAAATTTTTGTTGATTAATTCGATGATGTATCAAATATTCACAGAATCGACGCTAAATAATTAATTACCATGGTAATAGGAGGATATTCTTGCACTTATCTCCAAAAGCAGAAAAACCCTGACATGACTAGCATATCAGGGTTTTCCAACTATTATTTCGGTAATAACTAACCTATAAAATCCACGTTCAGGATTTCATCCGTTTTAGTCACTTTCAATAAACCATGTTTTGTAAGCCCTTTGATACTTACGTCCCAAGCCTTGTTACTCAAGTTTACGGATTCCTTCAGGCTCATCAATTCCATCGTTTTTTCGCGTTGCATGATATCGAAGATCAATTGTTCGTTTTCATTCAGAACAACTTTCATCACTTTTTCAGGACGCATTTGAGGGAAGAACAAAACTTCCTGGATGGATGGGTTATTGGTTAAATACATGATTAAACGGTCCATTCCGATTCCTAATCCCGATGTAGGAGGCATCCCGTACTCAAGAGCACGCAAGAAATCCTGGTCAATCATTCCAGTCGCTTCATCATCTCCTTTTTCGGCTAAACGAACCTGGTCTTCGAAACGCTCACGCTGATCAATCGGATCATTTAACTCGGAATAAGCATTTGCAATTTCTTTTCCGCAAACCATTAATTCAAAACGCTCGGTCAATTCAGGGTCTTCACGATGCGTTTTACACAAAGGAGACATTTCTTTCGGATAATCTGTAATGAACGTCGGTTGGATGTAGTTTCCTTCACATTTTTCACCGAAAATTTCATCGATCAATTTTCCTTTACCCATTGTGTCATCCACGGGAATTCCCATTCCTTTGGCGGCAGCCCTCAATTCATCTTCTGATTTTCCGGAAATATCAAAACCGGTAAAATCTATAATAGATTGACGCATCGTAACACGTTTGTAAGGTGCTTTGAAGCTGATGTGGTGTTCACCAAAAGTACATTCAGGTGTTCCGTTTACAGCCGTTGCGCAATGTTCCAATAAACGTTCCGTGAAATCCATCATCCAATTGTAATCCTTGTACGAAACATAGATTTCCATTGCGGTGAATTCCGGGTTATGTGTTCTGTCCATTCCTTCATTGCGGAAATTTTTAGAAAACTCATATACTCCATCAAATCCCCCTACGATTAATCGTTTCAAGTACAATTCATTGGCGATTCGCATATATAATGGAATATCCAAGGCATTGTGATGTGTGACGAAAGGGCGCGCAGCTGCTCCTCCTGGAATTGCCTGAAGAATTGGAGTTTCAACTTCCATGTAGCCTGCATCGTTGAAGAAGTTGCGCATAGCAGAAAATAATTTCGTGCGCTTTATGAAAACTTCTTTTACCTGTGGATTTACAACCAAATCAACATAACGCTGGCGGTAACGCATTTCAGGATCTGTAAATGCATCGTGTACTTGTCCTTCGGCATCTGTTTTAGGAAGCGGAAGCGGTTTCAATGATTTACTCAGTAGTGTGAATTCTTTTACGTTTACGGAAACTTCACCTACTTGTGTTTTGAATACTTGGCCTTTGATACCAATGAAATCCCCTAAATCCAACCACTTCTTGAATAGATCGTTGTAAAGCATTTTATCTTCTCCCGGACAAATTTCATCCCGGTTGAAGTACACCTGAATCCTTCCTTCAGCATCTTGTAGTTCAGCAAAAGAAGCCTTTCCCATTACACGCTGGCTCATCATCCGACCTGCCAGGCAAACTTGCTTTCCTTCTTCAAAGTGATTCTTGATTGAAGCGGAGTAATCTGTTACCGGGTAAAGTGCTGCAGGATATGGATCAATGCCTGCATCGCGTAAATGTTGCAACGTTTGTCGTCGCTGGATTTCTTGTTCTGATAATTCTTGTGACATTTTTTTAGATATTAAGACTTTTGGATTTTAAGATATTAGGACTTAAATCTCACGTCTATTTTAATTAGTTTGTATTGTTTAAAATCTTTTCAATTTTAAAATTATCCATTTTCAATTATTGTTACCAATGTGGACAGCTATCACAACCGTTCTTGGTCTTGATGTAGAACATCAGCCCCAAAGATATATTGTAGGTTGCTAATCCGAAAGCTTGTTTTGCACGTTGATTGCGATCATTTGCACGAGTCTTTACGCCCGGAAGATGTGCAAAAGCCAATCCGCCTTCCGCCTGGATAAAGACATGTTTGAAAAACTCGAAGCGCATACTGGCATTTGCACCGATTCCATAACCTGAAAGTGCTGTCGACCGATCGGTTTGTTGATTCGCAAACAGGAAGTTTGTTGTTGTCAGCATCGGACCCAGGTTCAAACCGACATTTCCTGTAATTGCAAATTGCCGCTTGTCTCCAGCCTCCCAGACATCAAATGAACGCATCAATTCGATCCGTAGATAATTCAATGCCGAATGTTCGTAATGAAAAGTGTTGCGATCGATGCCGGTCGTTTGCTGGCTGTAGTTTCCTACCCAAAGCGAGTCCGCTCCCATATCGAAATGACCATCCAAAGTAACTTCGTTATTATGGGACATCACATAATTGAAATGGTCCACTCCAAGAGAGAATGCCCATTTTTCAGTGAAATAATACCCGATTCGGAAATTGTATTGGGGGATAGTCATATTCGCCGGATTCAAATAGAGATTTGCTCCGAACTTGGGTTGTCTATCCGTTGCTTTGACACCTTTCAACGTGAAATCGTAATCCGAACCGATAAAATGGATGTTGGATTGCGTATAAGCAGTGCGATTGTAACCCCAATAGAAGAAAAGGGTACCGGCATTGGTACTTCTTTTCCGTTGATGCTTCCTGATTTGGGCATCAGCCGGGGTTGCAATAACTGCTAAAAGGAATAGGAATAACAGCTTTCTGAACATTTTGAATTATTTAGTCATTTTAAGGAAATGTACTTCTTTCTCCGTTAAATGCCTGTAATATCCTCTTGGTAAGTCTTTTTTTGTCAAGCTGGCAAATTGAACACGATCCAGTTTCACTACTTCGTATCCCAGTTTTTCAAACATACGACGTACAATCCGGTTTTTACCTGAGTGAATTTCGATTCCTACTTCACGGGAAGATTTTCCATCTTTCACATATTCAGCTTTATCTGCCTGGATACGACCATCTTCCAATTCGATTCCCCGCATTAACATTTCCAAATGTTCAGCCTGAACAGGTTTGTCTGCTTCCACATGGTAAATCTTTGTTGCCTCATAACGTGGGTGAGTCAGCTTTTTTGCCATATCTCCATCATTTGTAAACAACAATAATCCGGTTGTGTCACGGTCCAAACGACCTACAGGATAAACGCGCTCCTTACATGCGTTGATGATTAAGCCCATCACAGTTTTTCTTCCCAACGGATCATCCATGGTTGTGATAAATCCTTTTGGTTTATTCAACAATACATACCGTTTGGTTTCAGCGTTAATCGTTTCACCGTCGTATTGTACCTTATCTCCTTTTTTGATCTTGTAACCCAATTCGGTTACAATCTGGCCGTTTACTGAAACAACTCCGGTCTGGATCAATACATCAGCCTCTCTACGCGAGCAAACACCGGCATTGGACAAATATTTGTTCAAGCGGATATCCTCTTCGTTAAAAGTTGGCAATGGATCACCCTTGCGAACTTTCGGCTTATAATGAGGTTTTGAAGATCCGTCGGCAGCTGCCGGTCTTGGTCTTGGAGTACTGCTTTTTTCAGCATCCGGTTTTTCCGTTCTAGGAGCTGGTTTACCTCCTCTTGTTGCAGGTTTCCCTGATCTTGAAGCAGGTTTTGAGCCACTTGGCTTCGCTCCTCTTCCTGTCGTTGTACGGACTTTCCCTGTACCTGTTTTTCTTGTGTTCATCACGAGCATAATTAAATGTTTACTATCGCAGTAGACGGCACAAAGATAAGATGTTTAATCGAGAAAAGTTACAAAGCTGGAAACCAGTTGATTTAATGAATAATTGAAAATGTAAAATTGAAAAGTTTTTTGATGGTTAAATTGCAATTCCTTTCCTTTTACATTATCCATTTTAAATTTTCAATGGTTATGTCGAAAATGCATCTTCAATATGTTCCAGCTTGGTGCGGAACTGGTTGTGTACGATCGAAATAATATCAAAGCGCACTTCATTGGGTAAATCTCTGGATTGAATGTATTGATTTGCACAAAATATAATCTGCCGCTGTTTCTTTTTAGTGACTGCCATCCAAGGTTCGCCGATTTCAGCTGTTTGACGGGTTTTCACCTCAACCACTATTATTTTTTCGTCTTTCTGTGCAATGATGTCGACCTCGAATTTCAAATAACGGAAGTTGATTGTCCGGATGGTATATCCCTGTTTGACTAAGTGTTTTTGAGCCATCTGCTCACCAAAAATGCCTAATTCCTGATCTGTCATGAGCCTTTTCTTACTTAATTTAAGAAAAAAGTTCGTTTAATTCAAGGATTTTATTCGTTCAAAAGTTCAAAATTGAATTTATTAGATACTTTAAACTCATTGAACCATTTGAACCCTTTTGAATTCTTCCTATCTCGCTTTAAACTCAATACTGCTCCCGCCGGTTTTGATGACTTGCTGACCAAACTCGAAATCCAGTTCTTTTGCTACTTTACCACGTTTATCGTAGATTTTCATTTTTCCGTGCTTCAACCCGTTTTTGTAATCGGTTTCGGAAACAGGATTTCCTCTTCTGTCCAGCTCAGTGGATTTTCCGTCCAATAAACCGTTTTTATAGGTGGTGGTATTACTCGGAATTTTTCCTCCGGGCCAGTAAGTATACCAAACACCGTCTTTCTCACCGTTTTTATAATCTCCTTCTTCCGTCTTTTTGAAATCCTTCTGGGAGAATGAAACCGAATGACCGTCCTTCACACTTTCTTTGATGTCGTAGTCTTTCAAGGGACCATTCTGGATTTTGGATTTTTTGGTGATTACCTTGTAGTTGAATATGTCTTTCGGTTTGCCGTTTTCAAAGAAACTCGTCCATTCGCCCGTTTTTTCTCCTTCTTTGTAATCTCCGAAGATGTTCGGTTTGCCGGTAGGGAAGTAGGATTCCCATTTTCCATGGAGCAATCCGTTTTTGAATGTGGCGATGTTCTTTTCCTTGCCATCTTCCCAATAGTTCACCCAGGTTCCTTCTTCTTTACCTTTCACGTATTTTCCGGACATGAGAAGATTGCCGTTTTCATACCACGTGTCCCATTGTCCCTGTTTCTCATCGTTTACATAAGGTGAGCTTTTGAATTTGCTTCCGTCTTTGTAGAAATATTGCCAGGTTCCGGTTTTCTTATCGTGATCGTACTCGGCATAATTCCGAAGTTCTCCTGTCGGGTACCAATAAGTCCATTTCCCATCTTGTTGACCTTTGTCAAAAGAACCTTCCATGTCCTTGGTTCCTTTTTTGGTATACCAGGTCCACAATCCTGATTTTTCGCCTTCTTTGTAGGTCCCTTCAACGTTTACCTGTTCGTTGTCGTAAAAGTATTTGTATTCGCCATCGAGTTTTCCATTGACGTAGTTGCTTGTTTTTTCTTTTTTTCCGGTATAATAGAAGAAATTCCAGGTGCTGTCTTTTTCCCCGTTTTTAAACTTGCCTTCAATGAGCAGGTATCCGTAAATGGAGACTTCTTCAAAAGGGCCATCCTTCAGACCATTCTTATAGTTGTACCATTCTTTTTCAGTTCCTGTATCGAAAAAAGTCAGGTACTCACCGTTGCCGTTCGTCACTTTCTGAGTGTGGAGGCTATCTGGCATCCAGAATTCACGTAGATAAGTGGTTGAATCAATGATTTCCTCCACCTGTTTTTTCTGTCCGCTTAGGTAGTAATATTCCCAGATTCCGGTAGGTAAACCGAGCTTGTAATATCCCTGGACACTTAATTTTCCAGTTTCATTCCACTCCCTGAATACACTGTCCTGTTCCCCCATCTTGAAGTAACCCTCTTGCTTCTTTTTAGTGTTGGAATAACTTGCGATGACCCTTCCATGAAGTTTCCCGCGGAAATAGTTGCGCTCTTCGATCACCGTTCCGAAACGGTCATAATACAGCCATTTTCCGTGTTTGTCCCGAGATTCACCCAATTGATCTTTGTAATAGCTTCCAATGGATTCCAATTGAGTCTGCTGAAAATCATAATAGTTTTTCTCTTTGGCTGTCAGGTTTTCCTTGTTTATGACCTGACCCATCAGGGTAAAAGAAAATAAAGAAAAGAGGATGCAAACGAATTTCATGGAATTTGATTGGTATTTCTATTTAATAATCGGTTATGGAATGAAATGTTACAAGAATCATTTTTGCAGGAACCCTTTGATGACCAACAATATCCCGGTCCCGATAATAATCAGTCCAATCAGCCTGTTGAGCCCTACCAAAACATTCTCGGTAATGAAGGGTCTTAGTTTTTTGGCACCGAAGATCTTCAGCAAATCAACGGAGAAGAAGGTTACCATGATAATCAGGATGTACCAGTAGGTACTTTCATCAATGGCATTGTTGGCGCTTTTCTTTCCGTCTGCACCCAATGCGATGACCGTAATCCAATAAAAGATCACACCTGGATTGGCGAAATTCAGCAAAAACCCTTTAAGTCCTAAAAGAATCAGGTCTTTCGTTTGATTATTTAATTGTTTTTCAGCCTCCTTTTTGTCTTCTTTGGGTTTCTTCAGCAAGGTCACCAATCCAAAGATGACGAGGATAATTCCTCCGACGATCGAAATGATATGTCCGTATTCGCCGGAAGTGATTTTGCTTACTTCCGAATAGAAGATCAAGGCAATGATAATGTAGATCAGATCAGAAAGGAAGACACCTAAGTCAAATGCAATGGCTGCACGAATTCCCTTGCGGATACTTGTTTCCAAAAGAAGAAAGAATACAGGTCCGATCATTATACTGAGTATAAATCCGGTGAGAATGCCTTTGAGTAAAATATCTAGCAAAAGTTCGGTTTTTCTGTTTTTACAAATATAGTCATTCGTTCTACGTATGAGTTCGAATTCTGAAAGAAAGCGAGGGATTAAAATCAATCCAATCATTCTAAGATAGATCAAAATTCGGGTGATTTTGTAAAAAAAGACCCTGGATGTTATTTTAACTGCTAATAAGTCATTACATTTGCATGTCTTGAAAGTTGTTGAAAAGTAGTTACAACCTTGAAAATAAGTGAAGTATGAGAACGGCCATTGCCAATAAAAAATTAGAAACGATTATTTCCAATGTGGAAAAAGAGGGGATTGCTTACAAAGGCCTTGTGGAGGATTTGAAAGAATTGCGCGAACAAGCCTTGAAAGAACAAGATCCTTTGGTGGTGAAAGTTTTGCGTTTATCATACGAATTTTTGATTGATAGAAACGGGTTTGATGTACAAGCACAATACGAAGAAGATGAAGAAGGAAATGAGTATCCTTTGGAAATAGAAGATCAGGAAAACTTTTTGTATTTGTTGAATCTTTTGAAAAATGCAGAGCACAAGATCAACAGGGAAGAAATTAAGGATTACCGTACCGCTTTGAAACAAGAGTTGTACTAAGCCAACAAATATAAAACATTAAAAACCCCGATTCTTTCTAAGATTCGGGGTTTTTTTATTGAAAGCAACTTGGAATTGAAAATGAATAATTGAGAATTGAAAAGCGGATTTCTCTACTTCTCAATTTTGAATTAGTTTGTAAACTTATATTTGATAATACAGAAAATCGCTCTGAAACCATCTTTCCAGCCAATTTTCTTGCCTTCTTCATAGGTTCTGCCGTAATAGGAGATTCCGACTTCATAGATTCGAATTCCCTTGCGTTTTGCCAATTTAGCAGTGATTTCGGGTTCAATCCCGAAACGGTTTTCCTTGATCTTGATATCCTTGGCAATCGAAGAACGGATGAGCTTGTAGCATGTTTCCATGTCTGTCAGGTTCAGATTCGTCATCATATTGGAAAGACCGGTAAGGAACTTGTTTCCCTTGGAGTGCCAATAGAAAAGAATCCGGTGAGGTTGTTGTCCCATAAAGCGGGATCCGTAAACAACATCCGCATTGTCCATATAGACAGGCTTCAAAAGTAGGTTGTATTCTTCCGGATCATATTCCAGATCGGCGTCCTGGATGATGATGTAATCGCCTGTTGATTCCTGGATTGCACGATTGATTGCTGCACCTTTCCCCTGATTGTAAGGTTGGGAAAAGAAACGAATGTCCATATCGGGATTAGCAGCCATATAAGCTTCAATACGTTCAACAGTATTGTCCTTAGAGCAGTCGTTTACGATTACCAATTCTTTGTGAACATCGTTTTCCAATTGCACCTTTTTGATCTTATCAAGGATCAGGTGAATAGTTGGCCCCTCGTTGTACGCGGGAATAAGAATGGATAATTTTTGAATCATGAGTTGGATAACGTAAAAAAAGGAATTTTATTAAATGCTCATTTCAGGAACAAAGTCGGGAACTACCAGGTCACCTTCTGTTTTTGAAATTATTTCTTCGACACTGACACCAGGAGCACGCTCGATCAGGTGAAATTTATTGTCTTTAATTTCCAATACGGCTAACTCTGTTACGACCTTTTTAACACAACCAACCCCTGTTAATGGCAGGGTGCATGTTTTCAATATTTTAGATTCGCCGGCCTTATTGGAATGCATCATTGCAACAATGATATTTTCAGCTGAAGCAACCAAGTCCATTGCTCCTCCCATTCCTTTGACCATTTTACCCGGAATTTTCCAGTTGGCAATATCTCCGTTTTGTGAAACTTCCATCGCACCGAGAACAGTTAATTGAACATGTTGACCACGGATCATGGCAAAAGACATGGCTGAGTCAAAAAATGCGGCACCTTTTCGTGCTGTGATTGTCTGTTTTCCTGCATTGATCAGATCCGGATCTTCTTCTCCTTCAAAAGGAAAAGGACCCATCCCCAAAATTCCGTTTTCAGATTGAAATTCAACCTCAATTCCTTCAGGAATGTAATTTGCAACCAAGGTTGGAATACCAATGCCCAAATTCACATACCAACCATCTCGTAGTTCCTGCGCAATTCGTTTTGCTATTCCGGTTTTATCTAGTGCCATATGCCTTATTTTAACTCAATAATCTGAATTGTCGGATTTCTAAGCTTGAAATGCTTCCTTTCCGGGTTCCAAATATAAATAATCAATCGGGATTCTTCGTTGAGAAAATGCTTTGCGGTATATGGATAATTCATTTTGAACTGCCGGATGTTCTCACCATAATACCAACGAAGGTTCTGGTAGTCATATCTCAGGTTCCTGTCTGTGGAATCATTGGTGGCAACCACGATGTTGAAATCATTCAATTCGGTGTCCGTTTTCAGATCACCCTTCAAATTAATTTGGATGAGCTTATTTCTCCATTCAGGTCGGATCGGTGCATCATAGAACAAGATAAATTCTTCATCGGATTGTTTGGTCTTTCCGATCGAATCGAACAAGTGGATTTGTTTAAATGGTTTTTTCCGTCTTAATGCGATATAGGAACTTGCAGGATCTTCTGCCACCACCTTATACATGCTGATGTCGTCTTTTGGGAACAACCAGGTTGTTTTTGTAAGGATTAGATCACTGGACGGAAGAAAATCTTTTTGAAGGGTTCCGATGTGTTTCTCTTTATGATCCGGATTGGTTCGCTCAAAATAGGCATAGGTCAATTGTTGAATGGGATAGATGCTTACCGTCTGATCGGGTTTGAGATCTTTCATTGCACTTTGATAGAATGATTCGCTCATTCGGTCGTCTGGAGAGAAGACAGAGGTGTTCAGGTTCAATTTGGCGATAAAACTTATTGGAAAGAACAACAGGATCAACAGCACATACCTGGAAATCTTGTTTTGAGCAAAAAGTACGGTCAAAGCCAAAATGCACAAGGGAACAAGGTACATGGCAGCCCGGTCTTCCGGGTAATTGACCTTCATTACTTTTGCCAGGAAAAGAATGGCGAGGATGTTTCCGCCGATGAGCATACAAAGCCAGAAAGAAGTACTAGTAATGAATTGTAGCCACGATTCTTTTTTCCACTGGATGAAGAGAAGGATTACTCCGACCAGGCCAATTAGAATATAAGCAATCCGAAGCCAATTTGCATCATAGAAAAGAATATAACGCGAAAGGGTTTTCCCGGTGACCCACCAAAGCCCGTCCAGGCTTCCATAGTACAAAGCTCCTGCCTCCTTTAACGCAAAGCTGAATTCGACCAGGGGAATAAGTGAGTAACAGAATACGATAAGCAGGAACGCATGAAAGACCAATGCTTTAATTCCTATTTTTTTGGAATAGAGTAATGTGATAAAAATTACATAGGAAACAACGATTAAACTCGTTATGAGATAGGTTAGATTTGAGAGTATTGCCAGATAAAAAAATAAGAGCAAAAGAATTAAATGCCCCGTATGCTTTTCCTTTAACCACAAGGACAGCTGCAATAAACCCGCCATGAATAACCCGATTCCGAGTCCATAACCTCTTGTATAACTGAAATAATCAAAGATCCAGGGAATTGTATTCAATGCAACAAAGCTCAATTCTCCCCAAAGACCGATGTTCAGGTTGCGTGTTAGTTTTCTGCTCGACCAAAAATAAAGGCAGAAACAAGCAATCGCGGGAACCCGGAAAAGAAAAAAATGTGTTCCGAACCAGCGGTAGGAAAGATTTCCCAACCAACTGTTCAGCAAATGATTGTTGGCGTCCATCAAGGAACGACCACCTTTGATTTCCCCTGTTTCGATATAGTGGAAATAAGTTGCCACTTCATCGTGAATAGGTTCAACGATCCATGCGCGGAGAATGGCATAAACCAGCAAACCTAAAAACAGGATCCAGGTTGTGATTTGTGTATTGGAGTTTTTTTGAATCAAAGTCTTATTAATTAATTCCTGGTTACTAAGTTATTTGAACTTTTGGTAACCGCATATATTTTAACACGAACAGATGTCAAAGTTACTTCATTCAAATCGTCGTTGTAAAACCGGATGTGTAAAAATCGATCTTCCGGTAAAACGGAAATGAAATGATTCGGATAATGAAAGCGGTAATCGGTTTTCCTGCCGAAGTACCAATTGAAGCGGGTATTGTCTGTTCTTCGTTCTCCTGAAACAGATTGAACTTCATGCCGCAGGTTCAAATCCAGGCAGTATTTGTCCAGGGAAACTGATCCTTCAACACACGTTTGAATCAGTTGGTTTGAATAGGGTTCAAGAGGTAAACTTATCACATAAATGACTTTCTGGTCACTTTTTAGTTGCTGGATCAACGTGTCGAGTATGAGTTGTTTTTCAAATTTACCGCTTCTTTTATACAAGCGTGTTCCACTTACCTGGTCGTAAAGAACACAGGAATATCCGGGCCAATTCAATTGGTCGACCCAAGAGATATGATAATCTCCTCTGCTCAAGGTATCGCTCGCCAGATAATCGGTTGCGATATGAGGTATTTTCTCCTTTCGGGTAAGGTACGCGTAACTTGCCTGTGAAACATAATCGGCGGAAAGCACATCGTCCGTCTGAACCTGATTCGCAATTTTTTGATAGAATTTTTGGTGAATTCGATCTTGTGGAGAGAAAACGGAAGTATCCAGGTTCATTTTATAGACAAATGTAACCGGAAACCAAAGTAAGAGCAACAGGCTCCATTTTGCAATTGGAATTTTTTGTACGAGCAGCCCAAAACTCAGGATGAAGAGCGGAACCAAGTACATCCCGACACGATCCATCGGATAGTTCACCTGCATGAATCGGGCAAGAAAAACGAATGATATCAAGGAAAGCCCAAATAATGCGGGAATCCAGCATTCGGGTTTTTGAATGAACGGGATAAAGCCCGTTTTCTTCCAGTTGTAGAGAAAAATTATTCCTAGGACGAAAAGGAGGAATAGAAAGATGAACTTCAAGGAATGGTTATCGGAGAACAACACATTTTCGCTCAGAGATTTTCCAGTCACTTCCCATAAACCGTCCAGGCTTCCCCACCAAAGTCCTCCTGCTTTTTTCAGCTTATTGATATAAATGTAAACCGGGATAAGAAACGTAATGAAACAGAGGGTTGTGATCCAGAAACCGACCAATTGTTTTACCGTAAATTGTCTTGAGCGGATAATGGAAATGAAGATGAGGTAGAATAGGAGTATGACCAAGGGAATAAGCAAACTCAAATTACACAGCAGAGAAACGATGAAAAAGAAAATAAGCGCAACAAAATGGCTCGTTTTATGGCTCTCCAACCAAAGCTGGATGAAACAAAAAGCCAGCATCAAAAAAGCAAGCGATGGTCCGTAACCACGGGAAAAGGAAAAATAATCGAAAATCCAGTGAACGGAAACGAGGGCCAGGAAAATAAGCATGGAAAAACCCGCTTTGGTTTTCAATAGGAATTTGCGGCTTGCAAAAAAGTATACGGGAAAAGAACAAAGAGCAAATAGACGGTAGGCAAAAAAGTGATCCCCGAACAAACGGAAAAATTGATGCGAAACCAGGGAATTCAGGATGTGGTTATTGGTATCCATTGTTGCCCCGCGTCCGGGTAAGTAACCGGTTTGTATATACCAATACAGAGTTGCCAATTCATCAAACAGAGGTTCAACGAATAGTGCCCTCATGATAGCATAAACCATCAGGAAAAGAAAAAGTGGCCAAATGAGCCACTTATTATCCAATCGAAAGAATGTCATTTATCTTGTTCGAACAGTACGTTGTTCGATGCGTTTTTCAAATTTTTCCCCTTGAAAAATCCGTTGAACGAAAATTCCGGGAGTGTGAATGAAGTTGGGATCCAATTCTCCTGCAGGAACCAATTCTTCCACTTCAGCAATGGTAATTTTGCCTGCCATTGCCATCATGGGATTGAAATTACGGGCTGTTGCTTTAAAAATCAGGTTTCCTTCCGTATCGCCTTTCCATGCTTTCACTATTGCAAAATCAGCAGTTAAGGCACTTTCCAGGATATGTGGTTTCCCATTGAAAACACGTACTTCTTTTCCTTCGGCAACTTCTGTTCCATATCCCGCAGGTGTAAAAAACATCGGGATTCCGGCACCGCCGGCTCTACAGCGTTCTGCCAGGGAACCTTGAGGAATCAGGTCAACTTCCAGTTCTCCGGAAAGCATCTGACGCTCGAATTCTTCGTTCTCTCCCACGTAGGAAGAAATCATTTTTTTGACTTGCTTATTTTGCAATAACAAGCCCAATCCGAAATCATCCACACCGGCATTGTTTGAAATACAAGTCAAGCCTTTTGTTCCCATTTTCACCAATTGCCCAATAGAGTTTTCAGGAATTCCGCAGAGTCCGAATCCGCCGACCATCAGGGTCATATTATCTTCAATGCCGATTAAGGCTTCTTCAACATTTTTTACAACTTTATTCATAATTAAAAGGATATATCCGGTGGAATAACGTTCGTGGAATCCGATTCTTTTATTTCAATAATTTCACCAGTCAGAGTGAATACCGAATTATCAAAATTCCTCGGAGCTTCAAAGTCGGTAGTGGAGATGGCTATTTTTGGATCTTTGTATACTTTGTTCATGTAATATCCATAAATAGGAAGCGCGGTTCGTGCTCCCTGACCTTGATCGGTACTTCGGAAGCGAACGCCGCGATCTTCAGCTCCAACCCAAACGCCTGTTGCCAGATCCGGTGTCAGACCTACGAACCATCCGTCTGCATTGTTTTGAGTTGTTCCAGTTTTACCTGCCGTTGGGTAGGGAATATTTCCGTATTCTGAACCACCACGCAATCTGCTTGCAGTACCTCCCTGAACCACACCTTTCATCATTTTCAAAACGGTATACGCAACGTTTTCGTTCATTGCTTCCTTGGAAACTGTTTTGGCACTGTAAATGACATGCCCTGAGCGATCTTCAATGCGCAGGATGCTCGTTGGTTTATTGAAAATTCCTTTGTTGACAAAAGTTGCTTGGGCGCCTACCAATTCGTAAAGAGACAGGTCCATGGAACCCAGACACATTGCAGGCACTACATCGCGGTCAGCCAATTCGATATCCATATCACGCATCAGTTTTGCTACCGTTTTGGGTCCGGCCAATGCACCCATCTGTTTCATGGTGTAAACCACCACATTGTTCATGGAATTCGCTAACCCTTTGGAAATCGATACTGTTCCTCCTTTTCCACTTCCGTCTGAGTTGTGCGGACACCATTGTCCGTCCGGATTTCCATTCGGGTCGTATAGATCGACACAATAGTTGATATTTGGAATCACTAATCCCGGTTTAACAACATTCATGGTAATTCCAGCGGCATAAACAAACGGCTTGATTGTCGAACCTACTTGTCGTTTACCCAATTTTACGTGATCGTAGGCAAAATGGTCAATATTTGCTCCACCAACCCAAGCTTTTACAAATCCGGTGCTCGGTTCGATTGAGATCAACCCGGCTTGCAGGAATGATTTGTAGTATCGCATGGAATCCATTGGACTCATAATGGTATCCCGTTCACCATTCCAACTAAACACCCGCATTTGGATCGGTTCATTGAACACGCGTTTGATTTCTTCATCCGACATACCGGCATCAGATAAATTGCGGTAACGATCCGAGCGTCGCATGGATGAATTCAGGATGTTTTTTACTTCGTCATTGGATAAGGTGTTGGAGAAAGGCCAGTTTTTTGATGATTTGTTGTTTTTGTCGAATTGTGGTTGCAATGTTTCTTTCAGATGTCTCTCCAATGCATATTCTGCATGTTCCTGCATATCCGCATTCAAAGTAGTATAAATACGCAATCCGTCTCTGTAAATGTCGTATGGAAGACCGTCCTCACGCTTGTAAACCAACGACCCGTCTTCTTTTTTGGAATTCAGTAATTTAGTGACTTCATTCCGCAATGACTCTCTGAAATAAGGAGCAATTCCTCTTTTATGGTCTACGATCTGGTAATTTGTGATCAATGGTTTTTTGCTCAGGCGATCATACTCCGCTTGGGTTAATTTTTGACGAAGTGCGCTGTTTTCCTCGTTTGAATTTTTGAGCCATTGCATTAAAACCTGGTTCCGTCTTGTCAATGCGCGAAGACTGTCAGAAGCTCTCGCATCTGCAATTTCCGCTGCGCTGATGGTTGATGGGTCGACACCTTTGTTTCGTGCCAGGGAAAGACGATAATTCTTGATTTTGAATGTATATGGATTGTAAAGTGCAGGATTCTTACACATTCCGATAAGCATGGCAGCTTCTTCTTTGGATAGTGCCCCCGGTTTCTTGTTGAAATATACTTTGGATGCATTGGAAATTCCCACCGCGTTGTAAAGGAAATCGAATTGATTCAAGTACATGGTGATAATTTCTTCTTTTGTAAAACGCGCCTCCAAACGGGTTGCGATAATGTTTTCACGCGCTTTTTCGTTCAAACGGTTCCACATTCTTCCAATTCTTCCTGAAGAACCGCTTTCAACATCTTCCCCGTTTGCCCGCGCCAATTCCTGGCGTTCACGCAATTGAAGTGTATATAATTGTTTTGCAAGTTGCTGAGTAATGGTAGAAGCACCTCCCGCACCACCAACGTTGATGATTGCACGCCCAACTGCTCTGAAATCCACCCCGGAATGTTCGTGAAAGCGCTCATCTTCCGTAGAAATCAATGCATCGGTTACATTCGGGCTTATTTTGCGGTATTCGACAGAGGTTCTGTTGATTTTCCAGTAGCGGCCCAATTCTGTTTCACCATCATCAGCAATAATGACAGATGCCAATAATTCTGGCGGATTGTCAAGCATCGCAACAGGCGGGAGATTGTCTTCCGATTGGAATAAAAGCAATGCCCCAATAAAATAAAGCGGGAAAGTGGCAAGTAACCAATAAGTGATAGTTGCTCTTTTATGCTCTTTTGGTGAAAAAGACTCAGTTGATTCTTTACTTTTTTGTGCCATACGACTCATTTGAATGGTAAAAATAACGAAATTCGATTCGCAAGAACAAATATCGAAATTCAGATGCAATAGTTTAGTGTATTGAAAGATACTTTCTAACAAAAAAATGCTAAAAAGAATGATGGTTAACAGGGATAAATACGTAGGGACGCGATGCGTCGCGTCCCTACGTATTTTGTTCCATGAAGAAATAATTCGAAACGGATTATTTCTTCTTATTAGATTCTTTTATAAAATTTTCGATTGCTGCTGTCATACTTGGTGCATTCGGCATTGGAGCATGAACATCCAGTCTCAAATTGTTCTTTACAACTGCATTTGCTGTTGTCGGTCCGAAAGCCGCGATCAAGGTTTTGTTTTGCTTGAAATCCGGGAAATTCTTGAATAAACTTTCAATTCCACCCGGACTGAAGAAAACCAGCATGTCGTAATACACATCTTCCAGATCACTTAAGTCGGAAGCTACCGTTCTGTAAAGCATCGCTTTGGTGAAAGGGATTTTTGCTTCTTCAAGTGTTAATGGAATCTTGTCTTGTAAAATATCAGTACAAGGAAGCAGGAATTTTTCTCCTTTATGCTTTTTGATAGGATCTACCAAATCTTCGATGGTTTGTTTACCAAAGAAAATTTTGCGTTTGCGATACGTTACATACTTCTGCAAATATAAAGCCACTGCTTCAGAAATACAGAAATACTTCATGGTATCAGGAACTTCAAAACGAATTTCTTCTGCAATACGGAAAAAATGATCCACAGCAGTTTTGGACGTTAAAATTACAGCGGTATGATCTTTAATATCGATTTTATGAGATCGGAATTCCTGTACAGGAACACCTTCGACGTGAATAAACGGCCTGAAATCAATTTTCAACTTATATTTTTCGGCCAAATCAAAATACGGAGACTTATCGCCTTCTGGTTTCGGTTGCGAAACCAATATTGTCTTAATACTCAAGGTTTATTTTGTTTTAGCGTTCAACATTTATTTAACCTAACCAACTTGAAACCTCACCTGGAAAGACCAGCTTCACACCAATCAGAAGAGGTAGAATTTCGAGGCTCCAAAGGTACAAAATTATATAATACCATGATACGCCAAGTTGCAAGGCGTGATAAAAAGCGCGAATAATTCGTAAAACAATGAAAAACAGGAAGGTTCCGCCGATAATCAGTTTGGATTCTATTACGAATTCAGGCTGAAAATAAATGAAGAAAAACTCAATTAAGATCACAATTCCGGCGGTTTGTGCCATTGTTAATGTCAATTGGTTGACTTCCTGGATAATTTGACTGAAACCCGTAATTGTTCCTGCCAATGAAATGCTGAAAAGGTGATACAGCAATAGAATCCCTGGGAAAGTGGTTAGGACTATTGTCTGATAAGTGTTAAAATCCACGATGGAAAAATGATTGTACCAATAAATGTAGATCCCGCTGATAATAATGTATTGAAAGACTAAGAAAACGGAGGAAAGCGGATTTTCCCTGATCCCATTCTTGTATTGTTCCGAAAGACTTTGAAAGAAGAAAGTATTCTGACCCAGAATCAGGAATATTTCGCGCTGTCTCAAACGGGCAGCTGAAATCAGTAAGAGGCACAATCCTAAAGCTGCAATAATCAAATACGAGTAGTTGGAACTCTTTTCTGTAAGAACCATCACTTTATTTGCCGCCGAAGTAGTAAAGAATTGTCCGCTTAACTGCATGAGCCAATTTAATATCCTGGTACAAAAGTACTATTTGTAATTCATTGTTCCATTTTTATTCATTCGTTGATTTGATTACATTTGCACCAATAATTGAAAATAAATTCAAATGAAATCTGATTTATATTCTCATCCGGATTATCTGTTAATGGATGAATTGCTTACAGATGAGCAAAAGTTGGTACGCGACGCCGCTCGTGCGTGGGTAAAAAAAGAGGTTTCCCCTATCATCGATGAACATTATGAAAAGGCAACTTTTCCGATGCATCTATTGAAAGGATTAGGAGAGATCGGTGCTTTTGGACCATATATTCCTGAAGAATACGGTGGACCGGGTCTGGATCAGATTTCTTACGGTTTGATTATGCAGGAATTGGAGCGTTGTGATTCCGGTTTGCGTTCAACAGCTTCTGTTCAGAGTTCTTTGGTGATGTACCCGATTTGGAAGTATGGATCTGAAGAGCAAAAACTTAAATATTTGCCGAAACTGGCTACCGGAGAAATGATTGGTTGTTTCGGACTAACCGAGCCTGACCATGGTTCTGATCCGGGAAGTATGATTACCAACTTCAAGGATATGGGCGACCATTACTTATTGAATGGGGCGAAAATGTGGATTTCGAATGCACCGTTTGCAGATATCGCAGTAGTTTGGGCAAAAGATGAAACAGGTCGTATTCATGGATTAGTAGTTGAGCGTGGTATGGAAGGATTTTCAACTCCTGAAATGCATGGAAAATTATCTCTTCGCGCTTCTGCAACAGGTGAGTTGATTTTTGTAAACGTAAAAGTTCCGAAAGAAAACCTGCTTCCGGGTCGTTCCGGATTAGGGGCTCCTTTAAGTTGTTTGGATTCTGCTCGTTTTGGGATCGCTTGGGGTGCTTTGGGTGCTGCAATGGATTGCTACGATCAGGCATTGAGATATTCAAAAGAACGCACTCAATTCGGTGTTCCGATCGGTGCATTCCAATTGACACAAAAGAAATTGGCTGAAATGATCACTGAAATCACGAAAGCTCAATTCATCACTTTACGTGTTGGACAATTAAGAAACGAAGGAAGAGCAACATCTGCGATGATTTCGATGATTAAGAGAAACAATGTGGAAATCGCTCTGGATATTGCGCGTGAAGCTCGCCAAATCCATGGAGGAATGGGAATCACCAGTGAGTATTCCATGATGCGCCACATGGCGAACTTAGAATCTGTAGTGACTTACGAAGGAACACACGATATTCACTTGTTGATTACCGGAATGGACGTTACAGGAATTCCTGCTTTTACAAGAGAGAAACCTTAAGGAATTCAAAAGTGAAAATTTAAAGAGGTGATTGAATTCCTCGCAGAGGAAAGTCAATCATTAGAATAAACTTTATAAACTAAAAAAACCGTTGAAGTGATTCAGCGGTTTTTTGTTGGGGCATGTTTTTGAATGATACCTAGTTCCAGTGTATGATCTGTCCGGATATCATGGAGTCATTGTACGAATCACGTAATCGGCTCAATTTTTTTGCTGCGTCCTCATCCCCTAAATCAGCTTTAGCTTTCAATTTGTAATACAAGTCCAAAGAGTGTCCGTAGACGTCCTGTTCAAGTACTTGTTTAATTTCAGAAATTCGACCATTTACACCAATCAGGAAGTGTTCCAATTCACCTAATTCGTGTAATTCATCTTCTGATAAGTTTTTGCGCTTCAGCAATTTAGAGTAACGTGGCAATAAAATCCCCAATAAGTCGATAAATCGATCTAATTCTCGTTGAATGGCTGCCTGTTGTTCTTTAAATCCCATATTTGAAAAGTATATCTTTTTGTGGAACAGTAAAAATTTAAAGCGTTTTTTAACATTTGATTTCTTCCAACAATTTTGACCGAACGGAAGCGTCTAATTAATACCTAATTTTGTGGCATGGCTGGCTGTTATATTCATATTCCCTTTTGCGCCCAAAAATGTAGTTATTGCGACTTTCATTTTTCAACCAATCACACCTATCAAAGCGATATGGTGAATATGTTATGTGCGGAAATAGAAATCAGGGCGGGAGCTTGGCAGGAGGAAGAATTTGAAACTATTTATTTCGGTGGTGGAACACCAAGTGTTTTGACAATTGATCAGTTGGACCGATTAATTAGCAGAGTAAAAGCACATTACAAACTAAATGATTCGGTGGAAATAACCCTGGAATGTAATCCGGATGATTGCTCCCTGGAAAATTTGTCAAACTGGAAAAAATTGGGAGTTAACCGGTTGAGTATCGGAATCCAGTCGTTCAACGATGAACAGCTGAAATGGATGAATAGAAGCCACAAAGCGGCAGACAGCCTGAATGCGGTTCAAAACGCCAAACAAGTCGGATTTGATGAGTTGAGCCTCGACCTGATGTATGGATTACCCAACATGAGTTTGGAAGAATGGAAACGGCAATTGCTTCAGATCATAGAACTGAAACCGGAACATATTTCAGCTTATTGTTTGACAGTTGAACAAAAAACAGTCTTGTCCAAATGGGTGAAGGAGAAAAAGTTGGTGGTTTCCAGCAACGACGAACAATCGGAACAATTTGAACTGCTTGTTTCAATCTTAAAGGACGCGGGGTATGAGCAGTATGAGATTTCCAATTTTGCGCGGAATGGACATTACTCCAAGCACAACACTTCCTATTGGAAAGGATCGAAATATTTGGGAATCGGCCCTTCTGCTCATGGATATAACTTAGATGAACGGTATTGGAATTTGGCAAACAACATGGCATATATGACCGAGTTGAAAAAGGGAGTGCTGCCGGAAACGGTCGAGACTTTGACAATCTTTGATCGGTTCAATGAAAACCTGATGATCGGACTCCGGACAAAATGGGGAGTTTCCAAGCAATTGTTGTTTGAATTAATTCAGCCTAATGAAGAATGGCTTCAGATCGTAAATGATTACGAGGGTAAAAAATTACTATTTCAAACCGAAGAACAAATCATTTTGACACCTGCAGGAAGGCTGTTGGCTGATGCAATTGCTTCTGACCTTTTCATAATTCCGAATGCCTAATTCCTAATTCCGAATTGTTTTGAATAGCGTAATTCGTTATATTATTTTTCTAAAGTTTCCAATCCGAATTGACAACGGTAATCGGCTCGTTTTTGACGTTCGGAAAAAAGATCTTTGCTGATCTTAACCAGGCTTTCGCGATTCGGTCGTTCATGGAATAAATGGTACTGAATCGTTTTGTAACGGGTGGAGAAGGGAACAATTCCGGCTTTCTTGGCTCTGAATTCGATATCCGTATCTTCCCCAAATCCGGGATTGACATAACTTTCATCAAAACCATTGATCTTGATCAGATCCCCTTTGTACCAACCCATGTTTGAACCCAATAGCGGAACTATTTTTCGCTGTAAAAGACTCCACAAAGGGAAACTTTCTTCGACACTGGTGCTTTTGTTCCTGATCATTTCCACATAACCCGGAATGGTCTTTTCACCGGTGCGAATCTTAGCGGAAGTAGTTGCATCCAGGTTTACTCTTCGTGCAACGCAGACTCTTCCTTCCTGGATATAGCGCACGTATTGTTGGATAAACCGGGGATGTAAGACGCAATCTCCATCAATAAAAATCAACCGGTCTGTCTCTGATGCACGAATGGCCTTATTGAGCATTTTGGTCTTCAAAAAGCCTTCGTCTGCCTGCTGTAAATGCTTAATCGGGAAGGAAGAACGAAATTTTTCAATCAATTCGTCAAAACAGGAATCATTGCAATCTTGCGAAATGATGACTTCAAAATCGGTTTCTTTTTGTAAAGCAACACTTCTGAGAACGGCGTCCAATGCACTGACATCTTTGTAAACGGAAATAATAAGAGTTGCTTTCACGGCGCAAAGATAGAAAATTAACATTTAGTATTTAGTAACCTTTTGGAATAGTTCGTTAAGGAGTCCGACAGACCCATAAATTTGCAGGATGCAGTTCGTTTACACCAGTTTGGTTTTTATTCTTCTTTCGACCGGTTCTTTTGGCCAGGGAATTACCATTTTGATTGATCCGGGTCATGGCGGTTCGGATCCGGGCCATGAAGCCGCAGATAAGAATTTGTTGGCTGAAAAGGATCTGACCTTAAAAATTGCCTTGAAATTCGGGGCTTATCTTTCGGAGAAATTGGAAAATGTGACCGTTTTGTACACGAGAACAGATGACCGTTATCCGACGTTGGATGAGCGGGTGAATATGGCAAATTCAAAAAAGGTGGATTACTTTATTTCAGTGCACATCAATGGAAGTCCGAATACCAATATCAAAGGGACGGAATCGCATGTCCACTCCATGAGTTCAAAAGCATCGGTCAAGTTGGCAAGGACATTTGAAGATGAATTTAAAACGAGGGCAGGTCGAAAATCAAGAGGAGTGAAGGACTCGGATGACCGCGAACATTCTTTGCAGGTTCTGAAGTTTACGGAGATGACGAGTGTGTTGGTGGAGTGTGGATTCATGACCAATGTTTCGGAAGCGAATTATCTGAACACATCGGAAGGTCAGGATGTCATTGCATCTGCCTTATTCCGCGCAATGAGAAGTCATCTCCAGGATACACATAAAAACATTTCATTTACCAAAAAATCAACCGGTGAAAATGAAGGTGCGAAGCAAACGGCATCCGCCGGAAAAACATTCAGTGTTCAGATAATGAGTTCGAAGGAATGGATAGATACGGAAAAAGGAAGTTTCAAAAGCCTGAAACACGCAGTAAGCCGCACACAGATTTCACAAACCGGTTACCGTTATAAGTATTTTTCCGGGAGTTTTCCATCAAAATCGGAAGCGGAGGAATACTGTAACGAGGTGAAAAAGAAGGGTTTCCCCGATTCAATTGTAGTAGAAAGGAAGAATTAACTTGAAATGTATTACTTTTGTTGGGAAACACACTTGAAACTCATTAATTTACCATCAAATAGAATATGGCAACTGTTTTTGAAACACGCTTAATTGGAAATATTGGAAAGGACGCCGTTGTGAAACAAATGGAGCGGGGTGTCATTGCAGTAAACTTTCCGGTTGCGCACAATAAGAATTGGCGTGATAAGCGTACAGGAGAAGCGCGGACCAAAACGACTTGGGTAAATTGCACGATCTGGAAAAAGGAAGGCGCAAATATGCGTATTTTGGATTTTTTGAAGAAGGGTGCCTTGGTTGAACTGGTTGGTACACCATTTGCAAAATCGTTTTCCCAGGAAGATGGTTCCTCCAGGTCCGAAATCCGATTGAATGTATCCCGAACGAATATTTTAAGGCCTGCAAAATGTGAAGAAGATCTTCCGTTTGACATGATCGATGACAATGAATCACCGTGTGAAGAAGAAGGTTGCGACGCAAGTTTGGATGATTTCACCTTGACGGAAGATGATTTTTAGTGCTGAAAGTCAGGCTACTACTCGATTTCACAAAAAATATTTTCATTTTTTTTCACGGAATTTGTATTAAAAACAAATCTTTAGCTATATTTGCAACCGCGAAACCAGATTCCTTCTTAGCTCAGCTGGTTAGAGCATCTGACTGTTAATCAGAGGGTCGCTGGTTCGAGTCCAGCAGAGGGAGCTTAAAAGTCCAACAGAAATGTTGGGCTTTTTGTTTTATATGGCCTACTACATTTACTTTTTGTATTCATTGAGTATCGATCGATACTACGTTGGTTATTCTTCGAATCCCTGGACTCGTTTAGAACAACATCTAACTAACTCCGGGGATAAGTATACGGGAAAAGTAAAAGATTGGAAATTGCAAGCAGTTTTCGAGATTTCAAAAACCGAATCTGATGCAATTCGAATGGAACGTTTTATCAAGAAACAAAAATCGCGGAACCTAATAGAACAATTATGTGCTCCGGATTTTGTTCCGGTTGGATATTTAGCTCAGTTGGTCAGAGTCCCGCATGTGCGGGATTAATCAGAGGGTCGTCCCGTTCGTACGGGGCAGAGGGAGCTTAAAAGTCCAACATTTCTGTTGGACTTTTTGTTTTATATGACCTACTACATTTACATTTTGTATTCATTGAGTATCGATCGGTACTATGTCGGGTATTCCGCAGATCCCTGGACTCGTCTAGAACAGCATCTAACTAATTCAGGAGATAAGTATACGGGAAAAGTAAAAGATTGGAAATTGCAGGTAGTTTTCGAGATTTCCAAAACCGAACCTGATGCAATTCGAATGGAACGTTTTATCAAGAAACAAAAATCGCGGAACCTAATAGAACAATTATGTGCTCCGGATTTTGTTCCGGTTGGATATTTAGCTCAGTTGGTCAGAGTCCCGCATGTGCGGGATTAATCAGAGGGTCGTCCCGTTCGTACGGGGCAGAGGGAGCTTAAAAGTCCAACAGAAATGTTGGACTTTTGTTTTATATGACCTACTACATTTACATTTTGTATTCATTGAGTATTGATCGATATTATGTCGGGTATTCTTCGGATCCCTGGACTTGTTTAGAACAGTATTTGATTAACGCTACTGGTAAACTAGATAGTAAAGGGTCAATCCGTTTTTTAAGTGGGCTCTGGCTCCGCTATTCAACATAAAGTGTGTTTTGAATCAAGGAGAGTTATCAGGCTCTCCCTGTTTTCAATTAGTTACTTCCAGTAGCAACCGTATCTGCCACCCAATAATGAACTTCAGCAGTACATTTAGCACCTGCGGGTAATGATACAGTAAGTTTCGACTGTCCTAAACCTGGAGGAATCATTCTGCCTCCAACTGTAAAATCATCATAAAAATACCTTGTCCATGTTCCATTTACGGTTACACTGATCTCTGCTATAAAAGCATAATCGGTTTGGCTTGTGTTGGTAACAAATATGTTGGCAGAACCATTGCTCTCATAAATGTTCACATTTAATATATTATTTCCCATTTTGTAAAGTTGTTATCCCTACTCTTAAGGCTTTTCAGTTTCGCCCCTGCTTTATTCCTGTGCCGGTCAGTCGTTTTTTTAAGTGGGTTCTGCTCCACACTAGTTAATAGCTATAACTGATGTAAAGATATGTGCCGACCCCAGGCTCTGTAAGAGAAGAAGTATTTGTTTTTCAATTCAGTGATTTATACCCGTTTTTGCAATTTTATAGGTATTTTTATTCGTTAGGCTGGATCGCGAATGGGAATATAGTTTATTGGTTAAATAGAAAGCCCCTTCTTCGTGTTTATTGAAGATTTTAAATCGAATATTAAAGAAGATTACCTCTCCTGTTCGAACCCAAAAGAGGTACTCTATCCTTCTGAAACATCAGTAAAAGGCATTCTCTTACTTTACTATTCGACTTTTCCGTTCATTATAGCTGAGCATATGAAAAAGAAATACAAAACAAGACAGAAACAACAAACTGAAACAACAGGAAAAGAGACTGGTTTTAGGGTTTTATGGAATGCTTTTCTTTATGCTTTCCGTGCAATTATCAGATCATTTTTACCATAAATGGTTATAAAAAAAGAGCCATCATTCCTGATTACCCTTCTTCATAATAAACTGATCTTATCTATCTCCACCTGCGCCCACAATCAAATCCTCGTGAATGGTGAATGAATAAGTTCCCGTGCGTTCCCACATGGTAGCCCAACCGCTGTCCTCCGCTGCAAGCTCCGAAAGGAACATCTGTGTTATTATCGTCCAGGTTGGTGTGCCTTTTTGGCTGAAGCCTTGAAGAATAAACATCAGGGCAAGCGAGGTGATTTTTTTTGTTTATCAGCTACTTGCTAAAAAATCTCCGACAAATAAAAACTTACATCTTTCCCACATCTATACCATGTTTTTTGGAATCTAAAACATAAACGCTTAAATTATAATGAAGTAAATAGGTGGATATGCCAAGAACAAAAAAGAAACCATTTTTTTCAGGACTTTGGAGCATTACGAAAATAACCGCAAAAGAATGGTTGAAAGCGGATCCATTCAGACAAAGTGCTGTGGTAGCATATTATGCGGTTTTTTCGATCCCTGCGTTATTGGTCATCGTGATTGCTATTGCAGGACTGGTGTTTGGGCAAGATGCGGTAAGGGGAGAAATTTCCGATCAGATAAAGGGTGCTCTCGGAAATGATACGGCTGAAACTATTGAAAATATCATCGCAAAGGTTTCCGAACAAAAAACCTCGGTTATCGCAACAATTATCGGTGTAGGGACTTTGATTCTTGGCTCCACGGGAGTATTCACCGAATTGCAGACGTCTTTAAACCAAATTTGGGAAGTTCAGGTTGTTGCCAAGAAAAAATGGTTGAGATCCCTAAAAACAAAATTGTTTTCCTTCGGGCTTGTTTTATCACTTGGATTCCTCATGCTTGTCTCGCTCTTACTCACAACCTGTCTGGAAGCACTTGGAGGAATGATCGAAAACAGGCTTCCGGATTTCATGCCGTTTTTACTGAAAACAGTGAATTTTGCACTTTCTTTCGGAGTAATTACTGTCCTTTTCGCATTGATCTTTAAAATCCTTCCTGATGCCAAGATCAGATTGCGCGATGTATGGATAGGCGCGATGGTTACCTCATTATTGTTCATACTGGGCAAATTTGCCTTGGGAATCTATTTTGCAAAGGCAAATCCGGGATCAGCATACGGGGCAGCGGGCTCCATTGTCCTGGTGATGCTCTGGGTCTCGTATTCCTGTATGATCTTATTTTTTGGTGCTGAGTTTACCAAACAATATGCAACTTTTCATGGCCATGAAATCCTGCCAACCGCCGAGTCACGAATTCTAAACCAACCGGATCCGAAAGCGATCTAATAACTCTTTGAATTCGTGAAATCAATGCAACCACTCCTTCCGCAATTTCAACTGTTCTACTGTAGCATTCTGCACTTCTGTGATTTTCCCGTCTTCCAGTTTCAACCCAACTTTCAGTAGCATTTCCTCCAGCGGAAGTACTTCTGTTCCTTCAATATAACTTGCTATGAATGCCTTGAGTTCCGGATACCCGCTTACATTTACCATTTCGGAAAAAAGTTGATTGTCTTCAAATGCCTTACCCTTGTAATGAGCCATCAGATCCAATACGAGGTCTTTCGTTCCGTATTCTCCACCGGATAATTCGCGAAGTTTGATATCCAGGCATAAATTGATCAAAGCGCCTTTCAGATAAACATTGTAATACTGATCTTGCATTTCCATCGGATGAAGACTCAGATCCGTGATTGCCAGATCCGGTTTGAAGTGTTTCATGTCTGCAATCTTCTCTTCCACGATCTTGAAAAATTCCTTTTCCGTGCGCAATCCGGTTTTGATGGGCATGTGCATCGTGAAGTACTCCGTCATTCCCTCATAGAGCCATAAATGCTTGGAAAAAACAGGTTCATTGTAGTCGTAATTCTCTATTTCTTCCGAATGCAAGCCCAATGGCATCAGCGTATGGAAAAACTCGTGACTGGCGATTCCATAGATATTCTGACGAATGGTTTCAATATCCAAAGGCATGTACAATAAGATCAGGGTCGAATTGGAATGTTCCAAACCGTCGCCCATCAAATGACTGCTGTCCGGGGCAAGATTGTGGTAGATAAGGAATGTATAGTGATCTACGGGCAGTTTGTTGTTCAGGTACCTGGTCTGATTGATCAGAAGTGGCCGGATGTATTCTGCAATGTCTTTGGAAATACGCTTTCCTGAAGTGGAATAACAGGCAACTTCGACCGAAATTCCCGGCAATTGAATTAGAGTAGTGTCGGGCAAAGCATACAGGATGGGATTGTCTACTAATTGATGGTAATCTTTGGCAAGGAAGAGGTCATGATCGGGTTTCACTGTCTTCTTCAGACTGGTTGCCGGATACAGATTGATTCCTTTCCGGATATTGACTTCGATCGGGTGGTTGATGTGTCCTCTGAAATAACCGAACAAGCTGTTCGGAGTAATCACCAATGAACTGTCACTGAACGAACTTGCTGCGGAGCGGTAAAAGCCGCGTCCGGTTTTGTAATCGAAGGTTTCCCAGGCATCGTCCACCAGGTACGAAACACGAGCGATCTCTTTGGCATCATACACTTTCCAGGAATTCATGTCGCGTTGTTCCGCTCTGAGTTTTTTTCCTTTTTTGTCGAACACTTCGAATTGAGAAATATATTGTCCGAAATTCATGGCTCCGTAAATTCCGGGGATGATCTTCGGGAAGCAGTAGGTAAGTGTATCCTCGGAAAAACCGCTGATCTTCAACTGAACAGCCAGTTTGTCATCTGAAAGTTTTTTCAGGCTAGTTTCATAGCGATACGTGATCTCTTTTGTCTGTCCATAAACAGTTTGACTAATACTGATGAAAACAGCAAAAAGGAAGTGAAGTAAAGTAGTTCTTTTCATGTGTTTTGTTTTGACGTCTGTTTCTATGACGGGTTGAGGTCCTAAAAGTTACAATTTATTAAAATACAAACCCCCGACAAATATTCTTCGTCGGGGGCGTAGCTACCACACGTACTTCACTATCAACCTGTACATGTATTACCTCTAAATTAAACCTAAACTGAAACCTAAACTAACCTAATTGTTACCTAACTTATAGCGTTATGATTGATAGTACACTCTTAATTTTTCTTCATAATGAGACTCAATGTCACAATAGCTGTCTTAGGAATTTTATAATTCAAACCCACTATACCATAATTCCTAAGTCGAGACTATTGTAATGTTTTTGGATCTATTTCTTAATTTAGCGGTGTGGTCCCAAAGGGACCTTTACCACTCGAACGGAAATATTTCCTATATAACTCAAATCTTATTTCAATCTGTAATCACTTGGCGAAAACGTTTTTTCAAAGTGAATTTCTTGCATAGTCTATTATAAAGAACGTGCCAAAGCTTAAGAAACTAAAAAACCGTTGATTATCAACGGTTTTGGTTTTGGCATTGCTATGAAATATTTTCAAAATGAAAAAAATATTTTCAAAATGAAAAAAAATCAGTCTTCATCTTCTTCTTTGAGCATGCGATAAATGGTTGTTTGACCGATATCCAATTTGTCGGCAACCAGTTTGGTGTTGTTGTTGTATTTATCCAGGAACAATTGCACAATTCTCCGGTTATATGCTCTCAAACTCATTTCCTCAGCGATGATTCCGGAGAGAATATCCGCACTTGCCACTACGATATCGTCTGCATCTATAACGTCATTCATCGACATCACAGAAGCCAGTTCGATCACCGATTTCAACTCCCGCACATTTCCGGGCCACGGATATGCCAATAACTTGTTTTGAGCAGCCGGACTGATTTTCTTTACAGACATGCCATTTTCTTTGCAAAAACGCTCTACAAAGCTTTTACTCATCAGTAAGGTGTCTTTTTCCCGTTCGCGAAGTGGTGGCAATTCAATCGGAAGACCGAACAAACGATAATACAAGTCTTCCCGGAATGCTCCCGATTTCACTTCCTGAAGCAGGTTTTTGTGCGTGGCAACGATAATGCGACAATTGAATTTGTAAATCTTATTTCCTCCAACCCGGGTGATTTCCCGTTCCTGCAATGCACGCAATAATTTGGCTTGAAATACAGGATCCAATTCTGCAATTTCATCCAAAAACAAGGTGCCTCCGTCAGCTTCTTCAAATTTCCCGATGCGGGTTTGGTTTGCTCCGGTAAAGGATCCTTTTTCGTGACCGAACAATTCACTCTCGAAGAGTTCCTTTGGAATGGCTGCAACGTTGATGGCTACAAACGGTTTGTCCTTGTAAATTGAATTGTAGTGAATCGCTTTCGCAATAACCTCCTTTCCTGTTCCGGTTTCCCCAGTAATGGAAACGGTGATATTATTGGAAACTGCTTTTTGCAACAACATGAAAATGTGCTGCATTTTACTGCTTTGCCCGATAATGGTGTCGCTGAAATTGTATTTCGTTTGAACTTCCTGCTCTAATTTTTCAATTTTCTTTAAGAGTTTGGTTTGGTTCTGTGCATTGGCAAGCGTATTCAGCAAGCGGTTCCGGATGTCTGTTCCTTTTACGATGTAGTCGTAAGCTCCCAACTTTAATAGACTCACGGCTGTTTCAATTTCTTCCTGTTCGGAAATCACAATTACTTGCGTTCCCGGACACAATGCCTTGATCTTCTCCAATAACTCTTCCCCTGAAATATCCGGCAACCGATAATCCATGGTGATCAGATCCGGAACATCATTGTTCAAACGGGTAAGCAAGTCTTTTCCTGTGGAAAAAGATTCCGCTTCGTAATCGGGGTTCAATGAAACGGTATGGACTAAAAGCTTTTGATACCAGTCATTGTCTTCTACAATAAAAATCCGTTGTGTTATACCGGTTTCCATAGTTTATTCTTAATTTAATTTTTCTTTTACCTGTGTAATAATGTGTTGTGCCTGATCCTCGAATACCTCCAGGAGATCCTGCATTTCATGAACCAAAACGGTCCCTTTTCCCATACGCTCGATTTCCTTCAAGGTGGTATAGCAATTATTTGCGCCAAAATGTTTGAAAGGCGCAGCTAACTGATGTGCTAACTCGGAGATTTCAGACCAGTTTTCAAGTTGTGCCAATTCCTGCATTTTGATTAACCCTTTTTCGGTTGAGTTCACGAAGGTCTGGAGCAATTCCTTATAAAAGCTGTCGTTGTTGTTTGTCAGTTTTTGAAGACTTTTGAAATCGGCTTCATCTAATTCAGTTCCCATATTACGGTCTTTATAAATTTGATATATTATTCTTCTTAATTCTTCCGGATTGACAGGTTTTGTCAGAACTTCCGCCCATCCTGAATCAAGCATGTGTTTTCTTTTCTCAGGATCAAGGGTAGCAGTTAAACCGACCACCGGGATTTGATCGAGGGTTTCCATTTCGGTCATTTTTTCCCGCAACTCATGTCCGTTCATCTCCGGCATTCGCACATCCAGCAAGATGATGTCCACATCGTTGTTTTTCAATTGTTCCAAAGCCTCCAAACCATTTGTCGCCTCCAATAAGGTCAGATTCACACCATGAAACATACTTCGTAAGAGCGTACGATTAAATGGTTCATCGTCTACGATAAGGACACTTTTGTCTTTTAGAAATGAAAAATCTGTGCGGGACGGTTCTCTAGGGGCATCAATTTTATCCGCTGTTATTTCAAATGGAATCTCAATAAAGAAAGTGGTTCCGATTCCTTCCTTGCTATTCACCCGGATCGTACCGTTTTGTTTGTCGATAATTTGTTTGGTGATACTCAATCCCAATCCGGTTCCACCGTATTTGCGGGTTACCGTTAGATCGGCTTGTTCGAATGGTTCAAATATCCGCTCTATTTGTGCCTCTGACATTCCGATTCCCTGGTCCTGAACTTCAATCAGGCAGTTGATGTGATTGCTGTCAAGAAGTTCGAATTTCAAATGAATTGTAATCAGGCTGTCTTTTGAGAATTTGTTGGCATTACTGATCAGGTTGATAATGATCTGTTTGAATCTTAGCGGATCTCCCAATACATTTGGAAATGGGTTTTCGTCCAGTTCAACCACCAGTTTGTTGTTCCGTTCCATTACCTGAAGCTCATATTGCTCGTGAAGTACCATGATTTCATTGGAAGGGTTGAAGGCGATCTTTTCCAGTTGGATATGATCCTTTTCCAGTTTGGATAAGTCGAGGATTTCGTTAGTGATCTGGGAAAGGTGTTTGACCGAATTGCGTATGATTTTTACTTTTTTGGCGGCACTCGCATTCAATGGTTCGAAAAACAACTGTTCGGTGAAACCCGAGATGGCATTGAGCGGAGTGCGGATTTCATGGCTCATGGTAGCCAGGAAACGCGATTTTGCCTCTGTCAGCTGGTCGCTTTTGTCCTTCGCCAATTTGAGTTGGGCATTGGTTTCTTTCGATTTGGTAAACAAAGTGATGATCAATAAGACGATCATTACGATCAATAAACTTGAAATGACGCTGAATAAAAGAATTATCTGGTTGGTTTCTGCAGCAACCTGTTTGGCATGTTTTGTTTCTTTCAGAAGCTCCTTTTTGTCTGCCAATTCGATTGCCCGAAAGATTTGCCCGATTTGCTTGCTCAACTGGTTATTTTCTTGTTCCAGGTTTAATTTGTACAAGTTGAGAAAGGATTCTTTGGAAACGGCTTTGTTTTTAACGGATTGGATTTTCTTGGCGATTTCATTCGTGCTTGCAGCAGCAATGTCGGACGCTTTGATTTTTACCTGTGGAGTACTCGTTGGAGCAACAGTTACCTCGTTTTTTTTATTTTTTCGCTGAAACCACTTCTTTTTGGTTTCCTCTTCTTGGGGCAGAACCTGCGGAGTTTGCAATTCATTTACACGATCCCGGATCTCCATTTTAATTTGTGCCATTTCACTGGCATTTTGAACTTCATTTTCTACAATGGACATCGTTTCATTAACCCGGTTCTCATTTTTAATGCTCATCAATGTGTCCAGATTGAAGAAGCGGGCTCTTACCAAAGAATCAAGTCCTGTTATCTGTTTTTGATAGGTGGAATCGTCTTCCTTATATGATTTTAATAGGCCAATTTTACGGGTGGTTTGTGATTCCAGGATTTCAAAATCCAAAAGTGCATTCGGATTGTTCTGATAGAGGTAGGAATAGGTGAGATTGTCCGATTTCAAGATGTTGTTATTCAAATCGCGAACAAGGAATCTTCTGGTTTCCTTTAAATCTGTCGGAAGCGGACTTTCCGAAACCTGCGCCAAACGGTCATACACCCAATAACCCGTGGTGCATACGAAAACCAGGAGCAATCCGATGATTACAAATAAAGTACGTTCAAAAAGAATATTTCCCCAACCCTTTTTCATATTGACACGAATTTTCATTTTGAAAAATACGACATTTTTTTGATCGAAAACTTTCAAAATGAACTTTTAACTGGCTTTAACGAGCAAATACTCGCATCCAATGCACAAAGAATACCTCAATTGCATTATTTCAGAATAGAGATAATTAAATCAAATTTGTTGAATCTAAGAAATGAACCGATAACTAACCTTCTGAAAACCAATATTGGAGTTTGATTTGTAGCGTTTTAATTGAAAGGTAGTACATGAAATTAGGATCCACAGGCTGGTTAAATCTCCAAGGGGTATGAGAAGAAAAAGGGTAATCGATTATTCATTCGATTACCCTTTGATTATTTGAAAACAGGACGTATGGGTTACTGTTTCGTTGTCAACGTAAACTTACCACGCTGATTTGATAAGACGAGATTGGAAATCTTTTCATTTTCTGTTACTTCAAAGTCCATGCTTCTGCCACTGTCATCAGTGTAAACAAACTTAGTTGCGGAAATGGGAATTAAGCGTAAATCCTGAGAGCCTTCATACCTTCTGTAAAGATTACCTCCATTCAAAAAGATAGTCATAACAGGCAGCCCACTATTTGGTTCGGAAGGATGGTATTCGCCGCAATAACTTAGAAGCACCTCATTGGTCAATTTTATAGTTCCCTCTTGTAATTGTTTCGTTAGAAGAGTTCTGTTTTCAAGGCTTGTTAAATTCCATTGAATCGATTGGCGTTCTCTTTCGTCAGTTGTTTTGGACAAAAAGTCATTGAAGATAAGTTCTTGAGCCTTTTGTAATGCTAGTTCGGATGCAACTGCAAAATCAGGTCTCACACCAGTTCCTTCCCAATCTGTTTTGCTGATAATATTCGGTGACCGATGCGTGGGGATATCCATTACGAAACCCTGACCAATACTGAAACTCCCCGTGGGATGTGCTCCGCCGCCTGTTGTATCGCCAACCACCACTGCGCGTTTTACCTGTTGCATTCCATAGGTAAAATCTTCTGCCCCCGAAAACGTATAATGGCTTGTTAAAATGTAAACCGGCATTTTCAATTTGAAATTGCTGATATTCGGATCGGTCCACCCTTTTACGGTGTCCATGTTTCGGTCAACAATATCATTCATGCGGGTTTTTTGTTCGAAGAAGTAGCTTTCTGTCTGCAGTACCATCGGAGGGGAACCGCCACCATTGTAGCGCATGTCAATAATCAATGCCTTGCAGTTGCCGACAAATTGAAAAGCAGCGTCGAAGGTCGGTTTTGCCTCTTCCACAAATCCGGAAAAACCGTCCCATCTCAAATACCCGATATTTCCGGGTAAAATTTCCGTTTTAGTGAAAGAAAAATTGTTTTCCCGATGATTTTTCAGGTCGTATTCAAAATTCTGTTGTCTTTCCTCATCAGTCATAGTTGTCTCCAATAAATTGGCAAATCCCGGATCATAAACCATGCTGAGATGCCCATCTTTGTGAACTTGCTGAAGATCTTTCATCAACTGATAACACAATTCGGTTTTGTCTTTAATACCGTTGTACAATCCGTTTTTGTAATTCTTTTTGATACTTTGAACCATGCGCGTTGCTTGATCGGGATAGATATATAAACGATTCAATGCATTCCCAAGACTGTCAATCAGAAGTTTGATTTCCTTCGGATTCATTTTTTCGGGACTTTGGGCATGAACGAAACAAGGTTTCATGAACAATAGAAATAATAGCGCAAGAAGTTTTATCGTCGTCATTTGTCTTGGGATTTCGTTAATTTTAATTAGCATAAATGTACTTGGTTTTCTTTGGTCTATATGTGTAAAAAACGGTCATTTTAATGAATATTATAAAAACAGCCCCTACGTATCTGGGAAAGCATATTCGATGTTTCTATTCGCTCTATTCGTCGAATACCGATAAGTTGAATACCACTCACCACCGTTTGCCGGATGGAACACTGGATCTGGTATTTAATTTAGGGAATACTCCTGCACTTATTTCACGCGGGGGTAATGGATTTTCCGCCATACCGGAAGTAGTTTTGACAGGGATTTACCCGGATAGTAATTTTTTGCGTTACCAGGAAGACGTTCATTTGGTCGGAGTGGTATTTCAACCCGGTTCAGCTCATCTTTTTGTGAAGGATAGCCTGGAACAATACCGGGCATGCAATGCCCCGGCATCATTGGTGTTCGGTAATAACATTAATCACCTGTTGGAACAATTGAGGGAAATATCCGGTGAAAGAGAAAAACATGTGTTGTTGGAACATTTTCTCTTGAATACACTTAACGCAAGCAGTCTGAATCATTATTCACAGGAAATTTCTTCGTCTCTCCAACGGATTCATTCAGTTGCGGGAAATATATCTGTTTCCGAATTATACAAAGATCATTTTATGAGTGAACGTACTTTTCGAAGAAAGTTCAATGAGTGTGTAGGGATGAGCCCGAAACAGTATGCGACAATTATCAAGGTAAAATCGTTCAGCAAGCGTTACGAACTGGAGCGGTCTGTCCATGCCCCGATATTGGATGAATTGGGTTATACAGACCAATCGCATTTCAATAAGGATTTTCAAAAGATCGTTGGCGTTTCACCTACAGCTTATTTCAATCAGCTCAATCAGATAGGTGAGGAATTTATTCATTTGATTTGAACTAACAGCCGCGACATCAATTCTTCTATTTTGAGTGGTTTCCACACTCAGTTCTCACACACACTGAAAAAAGCTGATGGACAGAAAAGTCGAGAAGAGCGAGTTAGAGCGTGAGAGAAGAGGGCAAAAAAAGCCGATGAAAAAATCATCAGTTTAAATTTTTCACCATTGCATAGAGTATTCTGGACAGTTCGTCAGCCTTTTGTAAAAATGAATCAAAAATATTTTTGTCAATAGAACCGGTATCGTGCAAAACATCAAGAATTGCGACGCATTCAAAAACTGAACCTCTTGAAACAATGAAGAAATTACGTCTATCCGGTTTCGAAAACCGTCCTGATCCTTCCGCAATATTGAGTGCTATGCTAAATGAAGCGCGAGATAACTGATCTTTTACCGTTTTATCCGGTTTGATGGAATGGATTAGTTGTTTTGATTCTAAATGGAATGCTTTTGCTTTCTTGTATACTTCGAGATTCTGAAATTCAAACATAGTAGTATCTGATTTTAAGTTATCTATTTAAGATACTGATTTTTATTCAGAACTACAATCCAACTCTCATTCTCATTCTGCTTCTCGCTCTGAAAATAAAGGCTGAGAAAGAATGAGTATGAGAACGAGAATGAAGACAAAAAATAAAGGCCAAGAAGAAAACTTCTCAGCCTTTATTTTTTGGTACCTCGGGCCGGAATCGAACCGGCACACCCGAAAGTACAGGATTTTGAATCCAGCGCGTCTACCAGTTCCGCCACCGAGGCATTTATTTTTGCTGTCCGACTGACAGCTCACTTACCGATGCAAGCGGGTGCAAAAATAAGGAATTATTTCAAATCAACAAGTGCATCTGAAAAAATCCGCAGTTATTTAATAATTTTCAACGTAGCATGTTCATCACCTTTTACCAATTCAATGAAGTAAACACCATTTGCCAGTTCCTGTAAATCCGTTATTGTTAATGATTTATCGCTTGCAGATGCAGTTGAGATTTCTTGTGTTTTGATTGTTCTTCCTGATCCGTCCCGAATTGTTAATTCTGCTCCTACCAAATCTGCTTGTGTCCACTCGATGGTGATAATGGAGGAAAAAGGATTCGGATAAGCACTAATTTTGTTCGCATTCACTAAATCCTGAATTCCAAGCATGCTACATCCGTTCAATGTTCCCGGCATATTTGCATCCAGCCAGATTAATCTTCTGTGGAACCAATCTTTCAATCGCTGAACCTCTTCCGCATAGGTCTGACTTGGTGCCTGAACTTCCGGAGTTCCTGTTGCACTTCCTAAATGTCCCCAAGTCTGATAATGCCAAGCCTGGCTTTCATTCACAGCTGAAGCAACGGAATCAATTTTCGAGTCTAGGTAGGATTCCTTCAGGATACTTCTTCGCATATCATCGTAACGGCAACGTAATTCGTTTGCAAATAAAGTGTCCTGCAGTAGACGGATGTACCAACCAGGAGCATTCACATCCTGATCACATTCTCCATAAATGAATTGAGAACCGTCCTCAGAACCGCTCCACATGTCTTTTTCTGCCCAATCGAAATCCCAAACCGGTCCTGCTTTCAATTTTTTCACTGTTCCATCTGCCTTGTCTCTGTCTTTTGAGAAAAAACGACTTTTCTTAAATCCGTCACCATTTCTGCAGACTTCATTCACAATAAAGTAATCAATGAAAGAAGGAACATCAATGAATGCACGATAACCCAAACTAGGATGAGCGAAATTTGGTCCGTACAACGCATTTTCATAATCGTCAATAAAAGTTTGTATATAAGTAATTTGCTGAGGCATTAGATCTTGCGGCTTTGGATACACATAAACCATGTGAATATCCAATCCCGGGAAGCCAATCGGACTGTGATTCAATTGCCACGAGTTAGTGTTGTCCCAATAATCGATTTTCAGGATATAACCACCCGTCAAATCGATTCCACCGATATCGATGGGGTCCAGTTTATTCACGTCAACACGGTTATTATCCCGCTTAATTTTTTCTCCCAATAAGTAAATTCCTTGATATTCCCCGTTCATAACAACATCCACTAACCGTGTACGTGTAGCGTAATGTCCCATGGAGTCGAACAGGTGAAAGGGAAGAATATTTCGGGCAAATGATTTGTCGTTGTAATTTGCAAGCAGAACCCAATCATTTTCAGCAGGCATTCCAAGTAAAGATGAGTCGATGGTGTTTCCGTTGATATCCCACGTTTCGAATGCATAAGGTTTTTGAGGAAGTGATAAAGAGTAATTTCCCCTGAATTCAATACCGATTTTCCCGTTATAATCGGAAGGCGCATCTGTCATGTAATTTCTGATTCCTTGTCCGTTGAAACGAATTTTCATATCCGCCATTACCTTCGGATCATTTTGAATGACATTTCCGTTGGTGTTGATTTCAACAATTGGTAAAAGCGAAGAAGTAAAGGAAAAATAACTCGCCGGACTGTTTCCGAAGGTGATAGAGAATGAGATTACATTTCCCTGATCTGCACCGTAATTGTCATTCACACGCAATTTCCAGCTTCCGTTCGGATTTTGTCCGTTGTTTACCAATCCCATTTGACCGGAGGGTTTGAATGTTCCGGTAAAAGGAGCGGTACCTGAAGATAAACTACTGGCAGCATCTGAATTCAAACAGGTGTTGGTGAAATTGTCGTCTCCGCCACCTGTATTGGAAAACAACATACCTACCGTACCGTCCGGAGCGACGATCCAAACGGTTAAATCTGCATCATACGTATGCGTCAGATTGATACAAACAGTTTCCAATCCGAAGTTTACGGTATCGATTGTTGTTGGAAGTCCCGAAACGGAAACAGGAATGTCAATCGTTGTGTTGTCATTGATTGGTCCGCCGCCGCCGGTGAAAGTTTGACAAAAGGCAGAATAAGAGATGCTTACGCATAAGCATAAGAAGGCGTTTTTCATAGTTTTTCGTAGTTCTATAACGAAAATAGTTAAAATTGGCTTAATGATTTCTTAATATTTGATTTTAACAAAACAAGAATCAGATTATTAGGTGAATCCCATTTTTTTGACGTCGAAAAGAAGCAAAGAGCGCAAAGTATTTTTCTCCGCGTCCTTGGCGTCTTCGCGGTTCAAATTATAAGAGTAATGTATTACCTTTGAAGTCTGAAACACTCGAGAAAAATGTCTAAGATTCTAATAAAAAATATTCACACGCTCTATCAAGTCGGAGAAGATTTTCCGGAAATGATTTGTGGTGAAGCAATGAAAAGAATTCCAACGATTCAAAATGCATTTTTGGCTTTGGAAGACGGGGTCATTATGGCTTACGGTCCCATGGAAGATTGGGAGGGAATCACGGATTGGCGTGGTGTTGAAGTGATTGATGCAGAAGGTCAAAGCGTATTACCCGCGTTTTGTGATCCGCATACGCATACCGTTTTTGCCCGTACCCGTGAAGAAGAATTCGTGGACCGGATCAATGGATTGACGTATGAGGAAATTGCTTTGAAAGGTGGAGGAATTCTCAATTCCGCAAGAAGATTGGGTGAGCTTTCAGAAGAAGAATTGTTCCGGGAAGCAATGAAACGCGTAAACAGGATGAAAGCCAACGGAACTGGTGCAGTTGAAATCAAATCGGGATATGGTTTATCCGTTGAAGCTGAATTGAAGATCTTGCGCGTGATCAAACGTCTGAAACAAGAAGCGGGGATTGCAATTAAAGCTACTTTCCTTGGGGCACATGCTTTTCCAAAGGAATTCAAAGAAAATCACCAGGCATATATTAATTTGATTATCAATGAAATGCTTCCCTTGATTGCCAAAGAAGGATTGGCGGATTATATCGATGTGTTCTGTGAACGCAATTACTTTTCTGTAGAGGAAATGCAACTCATTTTGACGGAAGGGAAGAAAGTCGGACTGATTCCGAAAGTGCATGTCAATCAATTCTCTATTATGGGCGGTGTGAAAGCTGCGGTGGAATTGGGAGCACTTTCCGTAGATCACCTCGAAGAATCAGATGACGAAGATATTTCGGTATTGAAAGGGAGCAAATGCATGCCGACATTCCTTCCTGGCTGTTCTCACTTTATCAGCATTCCTTATGGAAATGCCCGAAAATTTATACAGGAAGGGCTTCCGGTCGCTTTAGCAACGGATTACAATCCGGGAACTACCCCGTGCGACAATATGCAGCAAATTTTTTCGCTTGCTTGCGTAAAGATGCGATTGACTCCGGAAGAGGCATTGAATGCCTTAACGATCAATGCAGCTTATGCGATGGGATTGTCTCAAACACATGGAACAATTTCACTTGGAAAGTCCACACCCGTTATTTTAACGAAACCGATTGATTCCCTGGCATATATTCCTTATGCTTTTGGAGAAAATCATGTGGACAGACTGATTTTTTAGTTAATTTTAGAATTGTTTAACGAACCGAAATAAAACTATTCATCTTTTTAAGCGTCTTTTAGCGGTATGTATAAAATTGGGTTCTTTCTTTTTCTCTTGAATTGCCTTCCTGTTTTTGCCCAGGAAACGGGAAAGGAATACCAATTATTGTGGGAAATCAAGGCGAAAGGGAATAAGAAACCGAGTTATGTATTCGGGAGTATGCACTCGAACGATCCGCGCCTGTTCAATTTCCCTGATTCGTTATACACGGCTTTTGCAAGTGTTGATGCAGTTGTTTTGGAAACCGACGTCACCCAGATTTACGACCAATACGATGTGCGGTTGAATCTCTTTAATTTTGATCTTTTTGATAAGAAACGCTCCTTTTCCAGCTCGAAAAAGGCTACCCAAACGGTTTATGGTTCTGAAGATGGAAGACCTCAATTCCTGGATGCTTATTTTCAACAAACCGGATATTGTGGCGGGAAGAAATTTTACCAGTTGGAAACGGTTCAGGATCAGTTGAAATTGGCAGAGAATCCTGAATTGTTCAGCACAAAAACGGCAATAAACGGGTTGTTTTTCAGTAAGGAAGCATTTATTCAAACGTATATCAACGGAGATATTGCTTCGTTAACCAATATGTTGAAAGCGCAATTCAAAAGTTCACCTGAAGCTTATGATGAACTGATCACCAAACGGAATCAGATCATGGCAAAAGGGTTGGATACGTTGATCCGTAAACGAAGCGTGTTCTGTGCTATTGGCTCGGGTCATTTATATGGTACGGACGGCGTTTTGCAATTGCTGAGACAAAAAGGATTCCAGGTACGTGCCGTGAAGGCAACTTATACGAATGCAACGGAAACAAGTAAAAAATTGGTCCAGTCGTGGAGAAATTATTCCATTACGGATGAGGAAAGCACCTTCCGGATGACTTTTGGCGGGAAACCGATCCTGCTGGAAGATGAAACCAAAAAACATTACCTCTACCAGGAATTGGGACAGGGAAACACCTTTGAGTTAGTCATTCATACCTCTGCAGATTATTTGGATGATAACCGCTACAACTTTGTGGAGAACGAAATTGCCCGGACCAAAGAATTTGTTTTGGACGATGGTGCAAAAGGAATTGAAGGATTGGTTTTGGATCCGGTCAAAGGATATCAATGGAAACGGTTCATCCAATTTGGAGATGCTTGCTACGAATTGATCTGCTATGGAGGGAACAAATTCATGCATTCGGACCGATCGGCCAAATTCTTCCAAAAGTTTGAAATCCTGACAGAAAAGGAGTAACCAACATCCACTTGTTTATTGATTTTTCGCAATCTTCAAATGAATTTATCGGATAAGATTAAATTCGACTCATTAATTGCGAATCATGATTGAAAGAACACTCGAACCGGTCCTCCGTCAAAAATGCCGGGAAAGTAAAATTGTTGTGCTCAAAGGTGCGCGAAGAACGGGAAGACTCACGTTGGTTTCCCGCATCTTTAATTTGGAGGATCCCGGCATTGGAATGATTGATTGTTCGAACAAAAAAGAACGGAAGGCAATCGATTCCCTGAAGGAATTGAAAACCTTCAGCCAGGATAAGAAAGTGGTCATTATCCGGGATGCCCAGTTGTTGGAAACCCTTCAGGAATACATCGATTTTGCCATTGAACTGGATTCTCTTGAAAACGTGATCCTGATATGCTCTTTTGAACCCGAATTACATGAAGATTTGTGGGAAGCTTTGCGGGAACAAGGATTGGAATTGAATGTGTTTCCAATTTCTTATTCGGAGAGCGCCAAGTTTCATGGCTTGGTCCAGGAAGATAAAGTATTGGAACAACGCTTGATTTATGGTTATTATCCGGAAGTGGTGATGCAGGAAGATCAGGCTGAAAAAATTGTTTCGGAAATCATTGAGTCGAGCATATTCACACAATTGGGCGCATCTGAACGGATCAATAAAAAAGACAAGCTGATCAAGTTGTTGCGTCACTTGGCTTTCAATATTGGAAAGGTCATCAGTTTCAATGATTTGGGAAAGAAATGCGGTTTGGATAATGAAACAGTGGAACGTTATGTGAAATTGTTTGCAAAAGCCAACCTATTGGTGCTGATTTCTTCCTACAGTAATGGTCATCGCTACGAATTGAAGAAAAGCCATGTGGTTTATTTCCTGGATAATGGAATCCGGAACGCCCTGATCCGTGCTTATCAACCTTTGGAATTCAGGAATGATGTCGAAGAATTGTGGAAGAACTTTGTCATTAGCGAGCGATTCAAAGCCAATCAATACGCCGGGAAAAACCCGGAGGTTTTCTTTTGGCTGACTCATACAAAACAAGAAGTGGATTATTTGGAAATCGCTCATGATGGAGCTTTCGGAGCCAAAATGAGTTGGGAAGATTCGAAAAAGATCAAAGTACCGGCTTCCTTTCAGGAATTGTATCCGCAGATCAAAGTGACGGGAATCAGTAAAAAGACTTTTTGGACATTCCTTCGGAAATAGATCTACAATTTCTTAATACAAAGAATGAAAGTGAGCAATATCGTTTTAGTCTGATTTTCACCTAAAAATAATGCGGATGTCTCGATAATCTTGGTTATTTTCACACAACTCTCAAACTTCACAATGAAGACAAAAAAAGAAATAGTAGACAACTGGTTGCCGCGTTATACAGGTGAAGATCTTGCAAATTTTGGAGAATACATCCTGATATGTAATTTCCTCAACTACGTAGAGAAGTTCGCTGCAACGTACAACGTAGATGTGATAGGTAGAAGTAAGCCGATGCAATGTGCGACAGCAAATGGAATCACCATTATCAATTTCGGAATGGGAAGTGCATCTGCAGCAACCTGTATGGATCTGCTTTCTGCAATCAAACCCAAAGCTGTTTTGTTCCTTGGAAAATGTGGTGGATTGAAGAATAAAAGTGAGGTGGGGGATTTGATTTTACCCATCGCAGCGATTCGCGGTGAAGGAGCAAGTAATGATTATTTCCCTACGGAAGTTCCTGCATTACCGGCCTTCGCGCTTCAAAAGGCAATTTCAACCACGATCCGTGATGCGGGTTTTGATTATTGGACCGGAACCTGTTACACAACGAATCGACGGGTTTGGGAACACGATGAAAAATTCAAGGAGTATTTGAGCAGTATCCGTGCAATGGCAATTGATATGGAAACGGCTACGATCTTCATGGTTGGTTTCGCAAATAAAATCCCAACCGGGGCATTGCTTCTGGTAAGTGATCAACCAATGACACCGGAAGGTGTGAAGACCAGTGAAAGTGATTCAAAAGTGACTGCCGGATACGTGGATTCGCACCTGACGATCGGGATCGATTCCCTAAAACAACTCATCAATAACGGACACACGGTAAAACACCTGCGCTTCTAGTTAATCTGGGTTATTCGTGGAATCTGCGGGAATAATATTCTGTGGTCTTCCGTGTTCCTCCGTGGGATAAATTCTGTTTTCAATTGTAAAGTATGGCTTAATTACTACCTTCGGCGAAAATCTGAAGTCCATGCGTTTCTCTCTTCTGACCGTTGGAATAGCTCTTCTTGCTTATTCTGCATTGGGTCAAAGCAAATTGAATTATGTCAACCCGTTAATCGGAACTTCCAAAATGGGACATACTTTTCCGGGTGCTACGGTTCCATTTGGAATGGTTCAGTTAAGTCCGGATACCGATACCATTCCGTATGCGGTTGACGGGAAATACAACCCGGATGTCTATAAATATTGTGCAGGTTATCAATACGAAGATCCTACAATCGTAGGATTCAGCCACACGCATTTCAGCGGTACGGGGCATTCGGATTTGGGAGATATCCTGATTATGCCGACCAGTGGAAAGTTGCAGTTGAATCCGGGAGTTGCGGCTAACCCGGAAGGGGGTTTTCGATCTGCTTACAATCATCAGAATGAAATCGCCAGACCAAATTACTATTCTGTTCAGCTGGATGACCATCAGATCAAGGCTGAGTTAACAACAACAACGCGTGTCGGTATCCACAAATACACCTTTTCAGATCAAGATTCCGCACACATTATTCTCGATTTGGTTTCGGGAATTTACAATTATAACGGGAAGAACGTAAACACTTACGTTCGTGTTCTGGATGAGTTTCACATTGTTGGTTTCAGGCAAACTAACGGGTGGGCGAAGAACCGGATCGTTTATTTCGCAATCGAATTTTCCAAGCCAATCAAATCTTATGGATATGATGATTTCCAATCAAAGAAAGTCTACCAGGGTTTTTGGCGAAAATTCAATCTGAAAACTGATTTTCCGGAAATGTCGGCTTCGCAGTTGCGGGCATTTTTTGATTTTGACCTGGATGGCTCCAAAGAGTTGCTGTTAAAAGTTGCCTTGTCGAACGTAAGTATGGAAGGTGCCTTGTTGAATATGACCACCGAAGCACCTCACTGGAATTTTGATTATTACAAAAAAGCAGGGGAAGATTTGTGGAACCGGGAATTGGATAAGTACGAGGTTCAAATGATGAATGAAGGAGATCTGACCAATTTCTATACGGCGGTTTATCATACCTGTCTGGGACCTACCGTTTACCAGGATGTTTCCGGGATTTATCGTGGATTGGATTTTTCGGATTACCGAAATCCGGATGACCAACTGAACTATACCACTTTTTCGCTTTGGGATACTTACCGGGCATTGCATCCGCTATTTAATTTGGTTCAGCGAAAAAGGAATGCGGACATGGTTTTGTCCATGATCGCTCATCAAAGTCAAAGCGCGGAAAAAATGTTACCGATCTGGTCACATTATGCCAATGAAAATTGGTGTATGATAGGTTATCATTCCGTTTCTGTTATTTCGGACGCATACAACAAAGGGTTGGAGGGAATCGATTATGACAAGGCGTTGGATGCATGTGTACAAACTGCGCGAACCCGCTATTTTGAAGGAATCGGTTCTTATATGGACTTGGGTTATGTTGCAGAAGATAAAAGCGGGAGTTCTGTCTCCAAAACCCTGGAGTATGCATACGACGATTGGGCAATTGCCAAACTGGCATATGGTCTGAAACGCATGGATATTTACGAAGAGTTCTTTAAGCGAAGTGAAAACTATATCAATGTGTTTGACCCCAATTCCGGATTTATGCGTGCTAAAATGAGTTCGGGAAAATTCATTGAGAAGTTTGATCCGTTGGAGACTCATCAGGCGGGATACATTGAAGGAAATGCATGGAACTACAGTTTGTATGTTCCACACCAGGTAGAATCCATGATTCATTTGATGGGTGGAAAAAAACGTTTCGCATCGCATTTAGATTCCTTATTTACGATGCAACTCGCGGACAAATACTTTGAACATACGGAAGATATTACGCGGGAAGGAATTATGGGTTCCTATGTTCATGGGAATGAACCTTCTCATCATGTGATTTATTTGTTTGATTGGGTTGGAAGACCGGATTTGACTCAAAAGTATATCCGTCAGGTATTGAAGACGAAGTATCTCCCGAAAATTGATGGATTGAGCGGGAACGATGATTGTGGACAAATGAGTGCTTGGTATATTTTCAGTTCACTTGGTTTTTATCCGGTTTGTCCTGGCTCGGACGACTATATTTTAGGAAGTCCTTTAATTCAAACTGCAAAAATTCATTTGGAGAATGGTGCTACAATCGATATTACGGCAAAGAACCAAAGCGAAAAAAACTGTTATGTGAAAGGGGTTTACCTGAATGGAGCAAAAATGAAAGATTTCAAATTGAATTTCCAAAGCATAAAAAATGGAGCTAAACTGGTATTTGAGATGACCGATAAACCTGCGAAGACATTTTGAGAATTCAACCTTATAAGTTAAAAGTAATTTGAGATAACGATTTAAATTGTAAATTCAGAGCTCAATTTACTCTCTTATGAAAAGAAAAGCTATACTCTCCAGTATGTTTTTCCTCAGTGTATCGCTATGTTCGATTGGGTTTTCCCAAACGACACAGATGAAAAAAGGCACTTGGAAAATGATTACAGAAAATGAGATCCCGGTTAGCGGGACTCGTTACATCAAACCAACAAAATTCCTGACCTTTAAATTGGATGTAGCAAACATGCACCAGGTTTTATCGCAGGTCAAGCGTTTGGATGATCCGAATTACATCCCTGTTTTTATTGAACTTCCTAAACCGGACGGTACTGTAGGAAACTATCAGGTTCATGAAAACGAAACAATGTCTTTGGGGCTGGCAGCTCAATTCCCGGAAATCCGCTCTTATGACGGAGTTGCAATGGATAATTCCGGTGAGGTTGTCAAATTTGATCTGACTCCACAAGGGTTTCATGCAATGACCTTGATTCCCGGAAAATCGACTTTATTCATTGATCCATATTCTTTCGGAGGTGGTGATATTGAAAACTATGTGGTTTATTCCAGAGCAGATTATACATCAGACAAAACCTTCGTTTGTCATTTGGAAGAACAACTTCCAACTGAAATCAAAGGAGCGAATGATGGAATCGTGAAAAGTTTCGGAAACTGTACCAAACGTACATACCGTTTGGCTTTGGCAGCTTCTGCAGAGTATACAACGTTCCAGGGAGGAACAGTTGCATTGGCTCAAGCAGCTCAGGTAACAACAATGAATCGGGTAAATGGTGTTTACATGCGCGACTTGGCTGTAACATTGACGATTATTCCGAATAACAACTTATTGATTTACACCAATGCGGGTACGGATCCATATACAAATGGAAATCCGGGCTCGATGATTAATGAAAACCAAACAAATGTTACTTCTGTAATCGGTTCTGCAAATTACGACATCGGACACGTTTTCGGAACAAACTCCGGTGGCTTGGCGGGATTAGGTGTAGTGTGTAGTTCATCACAAAAAGCAAGTGGTGTCACAGGTTCCGGCGCTCCGGTAGGTGACGCTTTCGATATTGATTATGTAGCTCATGAAATGGGGCATGAATTCTCCGGAAATCATAGTTTCAGAGGAAGTACCGGTTCTTGTTCGGGAAATGCAAATGGAGCAACTGCAATGGAACCGGGTTCAGGTAGCTCGATCATGGCTTATGCTGGGATTTGTTCTCCACAAGATGTTCAACCGCATTCGGATGATAATTTTCATGGCGTAAACATGAATGAGATGCACCTTTTCATCAATGGAAGTGGAAATGGCTGTGCTGTTTCAACAGCAATTCCGAACCAAACTGCACCAACAATTACCGGAACAGTAGGAAGTGTCACTATTCCTGCAAATACTCCTTTCGCTTTAACAGCAACGGCAACAGATCCGGACGGAGACGTATTGACTTATTGCTGGGAACAAATGGATAACGGTCAGACCGGAACGGCAACGCAACCACCGCTTGGAACAAATACGGGCGGCCCGAATTTCCGTTCCAGAACTCCTTCTACAAGTGGAACACGTTATTTCCCATCTATTGCAAGTTTGATGTCCAACGGACCTTTTACCTGGGAAGTTCTTCCGACTGTGAATAGAACGATGCATTTCCGTTGTACGGTTAGAGATAATGAAGTGAATGGTGGTTGTAATGACAATGCAGATATTATTGTTACAAGTACTACTTCAGCCGGACCATTCATTGTGAATTACCCGACTGCAACAGGAATTACATGGCCTGGAAATTCCACTCAAACAGTAACCTGGTCCGTAGCAAATACAGATATCGCGCCGGTTGCCTGTGCGAATGTGGATGTATTGATCTCAACAGATGGAGGTGCTACATTCAGTGTCATTGCCAATAACGTTCCGAATGATGGTTCACAGGTGATTACGGTACCGAATACGGCAACTACAACTGCAATCGTCATGGTTATGTGTGAGAACGGGACTTTTTTCGACGTTTCAAACAATGTGTTCGCAATCACTGCAGCAACTAATGATTATACCTTAAATTTCCAAAACTCAACTGTTTCTGCATGTCAGGGAACAAATGCGGTATTTACGGTACTTGTCGGACAAATCGGTTCTTATATTGATCCGGTTACTTTATCTGCAACTGGAAATCCTGCGGGAACAACGGTAGTTTTCTCCCCGAATCCTGCAACGCCGGGAACGAATGCAACGATGACGATTTCAAACACGGCAAGTGCAACACCTGGAACTTACAGTTTGACTGTGAACGGTACTTCTACTTCAGGAGGACACTTCACGAATGGTACAGTCTTGATTTCTACTTCGGGAGTTGTGGCTTCAACTTTGTCAAGTCCGGCGAATGCTGCAACAAGCGTTCCGGTGAGCCCGGCAATGAGTTGGACAAATTCCGGTGTTGGAGTACAATTCAATATTACGATCGCAACAGATGCAGCATTTACAAATGTTGTTGAAAGTGCAAGCGGATTGACTTCTCCAACATACACGGCTACTTTATTAAGTCCGGCTACAACCTATTATTGGAAAGTTGAAACATTGAATTCTTGCTCTGCAGCTGTAACATCCGCAACATTCTCTTTCACCACTGCTTCTTGCATGACATTCAATTCAACAAACATACCGGTAACGATTTCTGCTTCGGGAACACCAACGGTAACTTCCACATTGAATATTCCAACAGGTGGAACTATCAATGACTTGAATGTTGTCAACCTAGCAGGGACACATACATGGATTAATGATCTGACGGTTAAATTGACCAGTCCAACAGGTACAATGGTTACTTTGTGGAGCAATATCTGTGATGATGAAGACAATTTCAATCTGAATTTGGATGATGAGGCAGCTGCAGGAGCACTTCCTTGTCCTCCTGTTGGCGGCGGTACTTATCAGTCACAAGGTTTGTTGAGCGCATTCGATGGTCAGAACATGAGTGGTACCTGGACATTGACGATCTCAGATGCCGTGAATAGTGATGGTGGTGCTTTAAGTTCATGGGGATTGGAGATTTGTTATACTCCAACAACACCTTGTACACCTCCGACAGCTGCAACAATTGGTGGTACGACAACCATTTGTCCGGCCGGTTCAACAACCTTGTCTGTAACTGCAGGAACTTTGAATGATGCAACAGCCTGGCAATGGTATTCCGGGACTTGTGGCGGAACTGCTGTCGGTTCTGGAACGTCAATCAACGTATCAACTCCGGGAACTTACTTCGTAAGAGGAGAAGGAGGTTGTGTAACTGCCGGAACTTGTGTAACAGCTACAGTCACTCAGACAACATTGAACCTGAATACGACCGTTGCCGGAACGACTATTTCTTCGGCTCAAGGTACAGCGCAATACCAATGGATCAATTGTGGAACAGGAAATAGTGTTATTGCCGGAGCTACAAGCCAATCATTCATTGCGCCTGCGAACGGATCGTATGCGGTAATTGTTACAAAAAGCGGTTGTACGGATACAAGTGCATGTGTAACAATCTCGAACCTGGGAATTGATGATCTGAATTTCGAAGATGTTTCAGTTTACCCGAATCCTTCCAATGGTAAAATCACGGTTTCCTTCAATAAGGAAGTGAACTTGAAATCGTTTGTAATTCGCGATGTAACGGGAAGAATGGTTCGTGAGGAAAAACCGCAGACAACCAGTGGTATCACATTCGACATTTCTACTGAAGCGCAAGGAGTCTACTTCCTGAATATCGAAGTAGGCGGAGCAACGCAGTCGTTCAAGTTGATTAAGAATTAAATTGACATTAGGATATTAAGATGTTAGGATCAAATTGAATCCTTCTCATAATATCCTGAGTATTATAAAAACAAAGCCCCTGACTCTGAAAAGAGATCAGGGGTTTTTGTATTCTGAAAATTTCTTCGAAGATCTGCGGTTTGCGAAAAGTGTAAATGACCTTTTATCCCTGAATCGCTGCTAAAATTTCGGTCAATTTATTCTCATCCGGTAAGAGTAAAGTCTCTTCAAATGCTGTTCCCGACTCAACGGTCACTTTAGAAGTTCCTGAAAAATGGATTGCATGAACACCTGTTGCTTTAAGTTCCGGGATCAATTCTTCCTTCACGCCGCCTCCGGCCATAATTTCTATTCGCCCGTTTGCATATGAAACAAGCTCTTTCAGACGCTTTATTCCATGAGCCACACTTTGATCGGACCCGCTGGTTAAAATTCGCTTAAAACCCATTTTAATGAGTTGGTCCATTGCAGTTTTCCAATCATCAATCGAATCGAATGCCCGGTGAAAGGTGAAATCAATGGAAGGAGCAGTGCGTTTCCAGGTTTCCAAAGCTTCCACGTTCAATTTGAATTCTTTCGTCAAAGCCCCGACAACCAACCCTTTGATCCCGGTATCTTTCATCTCCAGGATCTGATCCCGCATCACTACAATTTCATCGTAGTTGTAAACAAAACCACCTGCCTTTAAACGGATGAGCACGTGTTGCTCCAGATCAAAGGTGTTTTGGATCCAGTTAACCATGGCTTTTGAAGGTGTTAATCCGCCTTGTTCCAATGCTACGCATGTTTCTATGCGGTCAATCGGAAGTTTACTAACGATTCTTGCGGCCTCCAGTGTGCCCACACAAATTTCTATTTTCATTTCGATAAGATCAGTTCGTTAATAAAAGTCCACGGTGTGAAACCTGCACCGGTTTGACCCGGAGGAATCAATTCTTTGTTGTAAATGATTACTTTGATGTAACGAGCTTTCATTTTTTTCTTCACATCGATGAGGTCTCCGTTCAATTTTGATTTGGCGGTATTTTTGAATTTCTTACCATTGGAACTGGTTAGGATCTGAAACCGTTCCGGTCGATAGATCCAGGAGCCGGGATCATTCAAGGTTCCGATCTGCAAGTGATTGAAGGTCGTGATTGTTTCCATATCCAATGTAAATTGAATGGTATCTTCATTGAATCCCAACCATTGATTTCCTTTCCAGGGAATTCCACCGATAACTCCATCGGTCAATCCCAGACTTCCATTGTTATTGTACTTTTCATGGGGTCGGGGTTCAAATTTCACCGATTTCCCCAATGCCAGATGTGAAGTGAAAGTATAATCACATACACGTAATTCCTGGTCTCCAATGTTGGAATGAATCAAGTAACGGTGTTCCTGCACTTGATCTGTTCTTTCGATGTTGATTCCGGTTACTATTTCGTTGTTTAATGAAAAAACAACCTCATTGACGGGTTTGATCAGGTTGTAACTTACTCCGGTTTCATAAGGTCTGATTTCCAGTTTCGGATCTAAAAAAGAAGTGGAAAAACGGATTCCGTCATTTCTTAGTTGGGGTAAATAATCATTGGAAAGTGCTTCTACAAAATCGGAATAGGGTGCTTTGCTTCTGTTCCACAACACTTCAGCCATGGCAACCAATCGTGGAAAGGCATTGTACTCAACTGATTGAATAGTGGGTAAATATTCTGTCCAAAGGTTTGCCTGTCCTCCCAGGATGTATCGCTTGTACTCATCTTCCAATCCTTTTACCGGGTTGAACTGGTACACTTTTTCAAGTGGTAAATAACCACCGATTGCAAGCGGTTCTGACGGATGACCACTTTGGTAGTAATCGAAATAGCAATAGGAAGTCGGGGTCATGACAACAGCATGTTTTTGTTTAGCAGCAGCAATTCCGCCTTCCACTCCTTGCCAGGACATCACTTGTGCATTCGGAGCCAGACCACCTTCCAGGATTTCGTCCCAGCCAATAATCACTTTCCCTTTTTCATTTACATGTTTTTCAATGTCACGGATAAAGAAACTTTGAAGTTCATGACTTGTTTTCAAATTATTTTCGGTCATGATGGCTTTGCATTTCGGACATTTCTCCCAATTCACCTTGGGGCATTCATCTCCTCCGATATGGATCACCTGTGAAGGAAAGATTTCCATCACTTCATCCAATACATCTTTCAGAAAGTCACGCGTTTTTTCCTGGCTGCAGAAAACATCGTCGAAAACTCCCCAGGTCCCCACCACGGGAATTTGCTTTTCCGTACAACTCAATTCCGGGTAGGCAGCTATGGCGGCACTGGCATGTCCCGGCATCTCGATTTCCGGAATGATTTCAATCCCACGGATTCGTGCAAACTCCACTAATTCTTTTGCTTCTTCCTGCGTATAGAATCCACCGTATTTTTGATGATCATATTCGATCGGTTGTTTGCTGAAATGTCCGATCAAGGTGCTATCTCTCCAGGCTCCGATACTTGTGAGTTTCGGATACTTTTTGATCTCGATTCTCCAGCCTTGGTCATCAGTCAAGTGCCAATGAAAGCGATTGAATTTCAGTTTTGCCATCTGATCGATGAATTTTTTTAACTCGCTGATGGTAAAGAAGTGACGACTGCAATCCAGGTGAACTCCACGGTATGCAAATGCCGGTTGATCGGAAATTCGAATCCCGTTAATTTCCTTGGGATTTTGGATCAATTGGTTTAGCGTTTGGAACGCATTACGCAAACTTTCATCATTGCTGTATTGGATATCAATCCCGGAATTTGAAACCGTTAATTGATACCCTTCCGTATAAACAAAGGTCTGAATTCGATTTAAACGGATTGTTGCCTGTTTGGGGGAAACTGCTTCCAAGTGAATGAAATTCCGCCCGAATGCCTGCTGGAAATAAGCGAACAATTCGCGTGGAATCTGTGTGCTGTCAATCATTAAGCGACCATTGAAAACAAATTGATCGCTCGTTTGTTCCAGTTGCGTCGGTTGCGGGAATACCGAACCATGTTGAGCCGATAATTTGATTGCGAGAGTACACAACAAAACAACAAGCGTAATTTTCATACCATTAAAGTTTAATTCCTACCAGGATAATATCATCAATTTGAGGGAAGGTTCCTTTCCAGTTCTGTAAGCTGGTTTGAAGGATTTCTTCCTGTTCTTTTGCAGAGAGGTGATTAATTGCCAATAGCAATTGTTTGAGGTTTTTAGTCATGAACTTCTTGTTGCGTTCACCACCGAACTGATCGGGATATCCATCGGAGAACAAGTAAATGGAATCCCCTTTTTGAAGCGGGATGGTGATTTCGGTGAATTCAAAATCGGAATAATTATTTCCTCCGATAGACATTTTATCGGGTGAGTACTGAATCAGTTCCTTGTCGCGGATCAACCATAATGGTCGGTTTGCCCCTGCATATTTCACACTGCTAAGGTCTTTTTCAAAAATGCAGATTGCAGTATCCATTCCGTCTTTGTTCTTAATGGTCTCTGCGGAATCTTGCTTCAAGGATTCAATAATGAATTTATTGACGTGATTCAAAATCTGGGATGAACTTTCAATCCGTTTTTCAAGAATGGCATAATTCAATCCGTCAATTCCCATCATACTCATGAAAGCTCCGGGAATTCCATGCCCTGTACAATCCGATACTGCAAAGATCTTTTTACCGTTTTCCGTTTCAGTGAACCAATAGAAATCTCCACTCACGATGTCTCTTGGAAGATACATCACAAAAAACTCCGGAAAGGAATCCTGGATGGATTGAATCTGGGGCAACCTCGCTTGCTGGATTTGCAAAGCATATTCAATACTGTCTGAAATATCCTTGTTCTTGATTTCAATTTCCTGGTAAGCTCTTGCGATTATCTGATTATCTTTCTTCTTGCGTAGAAATGAGCGATAAATAAAGAATCCGAGAAGAAATAAGAAGAAAATGACCACGAAGAGAAAGATTTTAAAATTGCGTTCGCGATCGAGTTCCGCATCCGACAGTTTTTGTTCCTGCTCTAAGTTTTTTATTTGAAGTTTGTTTTGTTCATACTCCAATTTCGCCCCCATTTCCTGGATATAATCGCGGTTGTTTCTTGCATTGACGGAATCATTGGTTTCCGAGTAAAGCTCCATGTATTCAAAGGCCTTATCCAATTTTTTTTGAGACTGATAGATTTTGGATGCCAGGTAATATCCTTCGGCGAGTTCGGGAGGGAAATTATGTGCTTTTGCAAGGGAAATAGCCTTTTCGAATAAGGGAAGTGCTTCCGATGATTTCGCTTGTCGGTTTTTTACTTTCCCCAAGCCAAGATACCCCAAACATAAATTGTACGATTGGTTGGGAACTTTTGACAGGATTCCTATTCCGGCATTGTATTCTTTTTCCGCTTCGGGTAAACGATCTAATTCATAATTCAACTGACCGGTTGTGATATGAATGGTTCCAATGGCATCGACCCGTTGGTGTTCCTTGGCAAGTTTGATTGATCTCTCACACGATTTCAACCCCTTTTCGTATTGTTTTGAGGTCAGGTATAAATTTGCCAGGTCGTCGTAGTTGATTATGATGCGTTCCTTATTGTCAATTTTAATGTTCAGGTTCAAGGATTTCAATAAGTATTCTTCAGACAGGTCATATTTTTTTTGTCCCAGGTAAATCCATCCGATATTCCGATAACATTCGGCAATCTGACCGGTGTTTTTTGTCTTTTGGAAATTCTTGAGTGCATTGATATAATATTCCGAAGCGTGGGTGTAATCTCCCGAAAACCAATACAGATTCCCAATCGAATTTTGCACTCTTCCCATGAGTTCCTTGTCTTTCGTCCCTTCTGCAATTTGCATCGCTTCTGCGGTTAGCTTGAATGCCTTCTTGTAGTCTGAATGGGCGATAGGTTGTGCTTCCTTTAAAAGTTTTAATACCGTAATACTATCTCCCGCAATGGCTTTTTTGTCCGGGTTAGTAGACTTTTTCCCGTTTAATTCATCGGGTTCATCTGTTCTTTCTACCGGATCGATTAGGTTGAATAATTCAATGACAGAAGCTGGTCGGGGTGAGCAATTATTCCTGATTTCCAGGTTGGATTTTGGAATTTCATAAGAAAACGCGGAAAATTGAAATACCCAAAGTATAGTGATCACAAGTAATATTCCTTTTCGCAGGATCATGAGTTTTATTATTTGAGTCACAAATTAAGTATTTATATTTAAGCTTTAGTTTAAAAATATCCGGATTTCATGAAAGTATCAGTTGGACTCAGTGTTTTGATCGCACTAATCATTGGAATAAATGCATTTGGACAAAAGAAGATTCTTGGTCCGGAGGTGTATAATTCCTGGAACAGGATTGGCGATGTGCAACTTTCTCAGGATGGGAAGTTTAGTGTGTATTCCATTAAACCTTATCGAGGTGACGGATACTTGTACCTGGTGAATTTGATGTCGGGGAAAAAAGATTCGGTTGCACGCGGCTACGAGCCGAAATTCGATGAAAGCGGAACTTATGTGGTGTTCAGGATCCATCCCGGATTCGATACTTTGAGGAAAGTGGAATTGGCAAAAGTCAACAAAGACAAGTGGCCGAAAGATTCATTGGGAATTTGGTTTGTTCAAAACGATTCGCTGGTGAAATTCGCTCAGGTGAAAGAATTTAAACTATCTGAAAAGGGAAATGCGCTTGCTTTTCTTTCTACAAAAAATGAATGGCCTAAAGGTTATTTGACGAAAGGGGAATCAAAAAAGGAGCAAAAACACGAGAAGAAAAAAGGAAAAACCAAGACGGATGGCAAATTGCTTACGTTGATCAATCCGGTTTCCAAACAGAAAAAATGCTTTAAAAATGTAACTCAGTTCGAACTCAGCGATGATGGGAATTATGCGGTGTTCATCCAACAGGAAAAATTCAAAAAAGACTCGGTTCGTTTGGGAATTTATGATTTCTCCCGGAAAGAAACCTGGATGGACAAGAAACGTGTCTCGGAGTATGCAGGAATCAGTTTCTCAGGAAAGAATAACTCCTTGCTCGGATTGGCAACGGTTGATACTGCAACTAATAAACGGTGGTCTTTATTCATCATCCGCCCTGATACCAAAGAGTTCAAACAATTGATAGATACTTCCATGCAATTCGCAAATGACGAGGTACTGTCTTCGAATTTCAGACCATATCTGAATAATGAGGATGCGGATGTGTTTTTCGGAGTTGCTGACAGACCTGAAAAACCGTTCAAAGATTCGCTACTGGAAAGTGAAAAATCAAAAGTGGATTTGTGGCATTGGAAAGACGATCGCCTGCAACCTCAGCAATTGGTGGAATTGAAAAGAGATCAAACCAGAACCAACCTGGCCGTTTATCATTTGGGTTCAGGACAAGCAGTGGTTTTGGGAAATGACAGCTTAAATGTTTATTCAACTGAAAGATTCGACCAACAAGTCCTTTTGGCGAATTGCGATGCCATGTACCGTTATGAGACCTGGCATACCATGAATCCGACCAATTATTACCTGATCCGGGTTTCAGACGGGAAAATCAGCACATTGAGGGAAAAGACATTTACAAGAGGGTTCTTGTCTCAGGGTGGAAAACAGTTTGTGTTCTGGAATGAACGCGCCAAGAATTATTATCTGATGGATGTCGATTCCCAGGTAGAAGAATGTCTTACATGCCCTTGGAAAGGAAATTTCTTTGAGGATAAAAACGGAATGATCGAAGACGATGAACCCCAGGGAATCATCGGTTGGGGACCGAACGACGGGAATCTATTTATTCAATCGGATAAGGATATCCTGTCCTATGATATCGCTTCAAAGACGGTACGTTCCATTACTTCTGTTTTACAGAACTCCGACCAGGATACCAATTATTCCTACAGATTATTCAACCTGAACCCGGATTCCGTGCGTTATTATCCGGAAAGCACGGTCTTGACACGTTTTAGTAAGCTAACCAAAATGATGGATGTCTACCGTGTGAGAGGTTCCTTTTCAAATCCGAATTTTGAATTGATTTCCGGGTCAAACCATCACTATTTCAGCTTTTTGAAAGCAAAAAAATCAGATCAGCTCATCTTCAGTCGTTCTTCCAATAGTGATTTCCCGGATTTATTCGCAACTACAAAACCGGGAGCTGAAATTTCCCGTATTTCCTTCGCCAATCCACAGCAAAGTCAGTACAATTGGTCTACAGTAGAATTGATCAAATGGACGAGTTATTCTGGAATTCCATTGGAAGGTTTGATTTATAAACCGGAAAATTTTGATGTGAACCAGGAATACCCCTTATTGGTCTATTACTACGAAATGTACTCGGATGACATTCACAATCATTATGCCCCGAAACCGACGGCTTCGATTATTTATCCGACTGAATATGCTTCAGCAGGATATGTGGTATTCATTCCGAATATCCGCTATGTAGCCGGTCATCCGGCAAATAGTGCATACGATTGTATCCTGAGCGGAACGGATGCCGTTTTGAAAAAATACTCAAATGTGGATTCAAAAAGAATGGGTTTACAAGGGCAAAGTTGGGGTGGATACCAAACTGCGCAATTGATTACCATGACAGACCGCTTTGCAGCAGCAATGGCGGGGGCTCCGGTTGGAAACATGTTTTCAGCATATGGTGGAATTCGTTGGGGTTCCGGGTATAGCAGGCAGTTTCAATACGAGCATTCCCAAAGCCGGATTGGAAAAACAATCTGGGATTCACCTGAGTTGTATGTAGAGAACAGCCCGATTTTCGGTTTGCCAAAGGTGAAAACTCCTTTGCTGATCATGCATAATGATGAAGATGGTGCGGTTCCGTGGTATCAGGGAATTGAGTTGTACACCGGTTTGCGCCGGCTTCAAAAACCGGTTTGGCTCCTGAACTACAATGGGGATGACCATAACCTGATGAAGCCCGCCAACAGAATGGACTTAAGTATCCGGATGCGTCAGTTTTTTGATTTCTACCTGTTGAATAAACCGGAACCCTTGTGGTTGAAAGAAGGAATCCCTGCCATCCAGAAAGGGAAACAATATAAATACGAATTGACGGAATGAGATAAAAAAAGTAGGCACGCAATTAATCGCGTGCCTACTTTCTTATAAAATAAATGGATTAAATAAAAACCGTTTCTTCTGATGTTTCTTCTTGCTCAACTTTGATGATGCCGTTTCCCACGGCACCACCCAAGCTTGCTTTTATTGTAAATACGGCTACACCACATTGCCCCAACTGATAGATATCGTTGTAATTGAATATGGCTTCACCCTGCTCATTGGTCGTTGTTACTTTCGGATCTCTTACTGATCCATGGCCAGTGGAACCCGGCGTTTCTTCACCTATTAATTCTACTGTTGCTCCCGCTACACGACTATTGGTTTGATCCAATACATAAATCTTTGCAATCGTATCTTCTTTCTTTCTGCAAGAACCGATGCCGATTAATGTTGCTCCAATAGCCAAAGTCAAAATTGAACGTGATAACATATACTAGTTTTGTATCTCCAATTTCCGACATAAAAAGAGAACTCCCCTTTTGAAATGAATAAAAGCGTGTTATGAATGTTCCTAATTGAATTTTGTATGAATAAAAAACCCCGACGTTCGCTGGTACGAAGTCGGGGTTCAAAACTATGTGAATGAGGAGTTACTGAATAAATACAGTCTCTTCGTTTTCTTTTTCTTGTTCGATCTTGATAATCGCTTCACCTGAAAGTGCATCTTTTTTGGCTTCAATATTCAAAACCGCTACTCCGGCTTGTCCTAATTGATAAACATCATTGAAGTTGAAAGAAGCAATCCCGGAACCATCACTCAAGGTTGTGTCGAAAAGAACAACCGGGGGGGAATTTTGAACTGTTGATTCACCTTTCAACACAACTTGTGCACCTGCTACCCGTTGGTTTTGAGCATCGAGAACATAAATCTTTGCAGTAGTGTCTTTTTTCTTTCTACAACCTGTAGATGAAAAAACAACACCCATACCGATAATAAGTGCTCCGAAGAATGCTGTTCTAATAAGTGTATTCATATTTTTGATATTACTGGTTAAGATTGATGGTTATTACGTTGGTTATGTGAGCTCTGCAACGAATATAGCCGTCTCCCTGTTTAGTATCACTTTTTGCTAGTACATCAAAGTAACCGGTAGTTTCTTTTTTACCTAACAGGCTGAAAAAGGACTCCATGTCAAAGTATGCGAAACCGGATGAGTTTGTTTGAACCGTATCCACATAAGCAGGTGTTGCCGGATCAGAATTCACATCTGCAATAATTACAACCTTGGCGTTGTTAACCAATTCATTATTATACGAACGTACAAAAACCTTTAATACAGAAGGATCTTTCTTACAGGAAGACAATACAATCAGTATTGAAATCAAAGAAAAATATCCAATGTTGCGTACCATTTTGTTCATAGTGTTGTTTTTTTCGTTGTAAATATAATCTTTTTGGGATTATAATCTGATTCTCTACAATTTCGTAACTTCGTTGTTTGAAAAAGTATGTTTTTAAACATCAAATTAAAAGAAAAAGTTACATTTCTGGAAATATATTTTTAGATAGACGTTTAAAAAGTTAAAAGGTTGGATTAAAGAATGAAAGAGCAAATCGCTGCAGCTAAGGAAGCTATTGAAAATTATGCCGTAACAGACCTCAATTCTGTCGAAGCATTCCGCATTCACTTCTTGGGTTCCAAAGGAGAATTGAAAAATCTCTTTGGTGAATTGAAGAACGTTCCGAATGAGGAAAAAAAGGAAGTTGGACAACTATTGAATGGTTTGCGAATCCTGGCTGAAGAAAAATGGATGATTTCCAAAGAAAATTTGGAAACTGTTCAAGGCACCGATTCGGATGTGGACGTTACAAGGCCTGCTGAACCGATTCCTTTGGGAGCCAGACATCCGCTTTCGATTGTTCGCAGTGAGATCATTGCCATTTTTGAACGCATCGGTTATTCGGTTTCGGAAGGTCCTGAAATTGAAGACGATTGGCATAACTTCTCCGCTTTGAACTTCCCGCCCGAACATCCTGCAAGAGATATGCAAGATACTTTCTTCATTGAGAAAGGCGAACGTGAAATGGCGCTGAGAACACATACTTCTTCTGTCCAGGTAAGAGTGATGGAATCTTCCACACCGCCGATCCGGACCATTTCTCCCGGAAGGGTTTATCGCAATGAAGCAATTTCAGCGCGTGCACATTGCTTTTTCCACCAGGTGGAAGGGTTATATATTGACAAAAACGTTTCATTTGCCGATTTGAAACAAACACTTGATTATTTCGCGAAATCCTTGTTCGGTGATAAGGCGAAAATCCGGCTTCGACCATCTTATTTCCCGTTCACCGAGCCGAGTGCAGAAGTGGATGTTTCCTGTACCATCTGTAATTCGAAAGGATGCAATGTGTGTAAATACACGGGTTGGTTGGAAATTTTGGGATGTGGAATGGTGGATCCGAATGTATTGGAAGCTTCCGGGATTGATTCGGAAGTATACACCGGTTTTGCCTTCGGAATGGGAATCGAACGAATTGCCCAATTGAAATTCCGGGTGAATGACCTGAGACTTTATTCGGAAAATGATGTGCGTTTCCTGAAACAATTTAAAGGAGTGAATTTCTAAGATGGGACTTTTTTCAAGCAAACAGAAAGTTGAATTTCCGTGGGTGAAATTGACCAGTTCCGAACAATTTCATGAGTTAATGAAGTCATCTGAAACGAAACCGGTCTTGTTTTTTAAGCATAGTACGCGTTGCAGCATTTCTTCCATGGCAATCAATCGTTTTGAGAACAACATGGATCCTGAAAAGGCAACCTGTGTTTATTTGGATTTAATAGCATATCGATCCATTTCGAATGAAATGGAAGAGCTTACAAAAATACAGCATCAATCTCCCCAGGCAATTCTTATTGATAATCACCAAGTCATTTATTCCGCAACACATTCGGAGATAAATGCATCAGACATTTTGAAACTCATTTAATCATGAAAAGAAGATACGGAATTATTGCACTCCTCATTTTGGTATTGGCAGCTTTCATTTTAGTTCCCATGCTGAAAAATTGTGGAGGTCCAACTTTGGAAGATACGGAATTAGCTAAATTTCAAACCCCAGGTGATCTGCAAGTAGTTTATGGAACCGAAGTTCCTGTAAAATTTGCCATTCCTGAGGGATTGGTGAAGGTGGAATTGCTCTACAACGATTCGGTTTTTGAAACCTGGGATAATCCGAAGATGCAAACCCGGACGGTTGCGATGCAAACGAATTATTACGGAGTCGGAACAAGGCCGTTGGTTTTGCGCTCAACGTTCAAGGATGGAACTTCTCTGGATAATTCGATTTGGATTAAAGTGGTTTCTGATATTGTTCCGGAATTGGTGTTCACCAAAATTGTGAAGGAATATCCGCACAATGCTGAGAATTATACGCAAGGATACGAGTTTGATGGAAATCAATTGTATGAAGGAACAGGAGATCCAGGTCAACAGGGAAAAACAGTCGTTGGGCCGGTTTTTCTGGAAACAGGGGCTTTCAGTGAACCGAAGAATGGCTTGGATGCAACGTATTTCGGAGAGGGAATTACCATTTTAGGGGATTTGTTGTACCAGGTTACCTGGCAGAACAGTAAGTGTTTCGTATATGACAAGAAAACAATGATGCTTAAAAATGAATTCACTTATGTAGGCCAGGGATGGGGATTGTGTAACGACGGAAAATCAATCATCATGTCGGATGGTTCCGAACGCATTACTTTCCGTGACCCAAAATCATTTCAGGCAACCAAAGTAATCGAGGTATACGACAAGATGGGGCCGAGAACATACTTGAATGAACTGGAATACATCGACGGTAAAATCTATGCGAATGTCTACATGACAGGAACAGTTTTGGTCATTGAACCGACAACAGGAAGAGTCTTGCAGGAAATCGATGCAAATGAACTGGTAGTTCGCGGTAAGAACGGCGGAGATGTATTGAATGGTATCGCCTACAATAAGCTCACCAAGAAATTGTACATGACCGGGAAGTACTGGACAAAGACATTTGAAGTATCCCTTACGAAGTAGTTGATGATTTCTCCTTACAACGACGAGTATTTTATGCGCCAGGCATATATGGAAGCACAAAAGGCTTTTGATTTGGGAGAAATCCCGGTTGGAGCCGTCGTAGTCGTAAAAAACCAAATTATTGCCAGAGCACATAATTTGACGGAGCGTCTCCACGACGTGACTGCTCATGCTGAAATGCAAGCCATCACCGCTGCTTCGGAATATTTGGGAGCGAAATACCTGAAAGATTGCACGCTTTATGTCACCTTGGAACCCTGCGTCATGTGTGCAGGAGCACTTTACTGGTCACAATTGGATAAGATCATTTTCGCTGCACGTGATGAAAAACGTGGTGCCGGACGTTTTCAAAATGAACTGTATCACCCCAGAACAGTTGTCAGTAAAGGTCCGATGGAAAATGAATGTTCACAGTTGATGATCGATTTCTTTCAAACGAAACGGGATAGAAATTAATTCCGAATGAATAGTTCAAAGTAACTTCTCACAGATGTGCAATTACGGGTGAAAAAGTAAGACCTTCGCATTTCAAAAATAGCTAATTCAGGGTCAAGTATAGATAGAGCATGGATAGAGCATAGGTAGAGTATGGATACTGTATGAAAAGGTTAAGTATTTAACAAGCCGTTTTACTGAGATGCAGCTTTTTTTAGACCAAATCCATTATTAAAGACGGAATATTCTAAAATTTGGAAGAGGACAAATCACTGCTCACTTATGTAATCCCACGATCATTGATAATGAAAGGCGGTGCATCGCCGAAACTCCTTTTAACTTCTCAATTTTTCCATTTTCAATTCAAAATCACCTCCCGTACTAAAATTTTGATCACGGGTTCTTATTTATTTTAGCTTTACAAAAAACAATCGCTATGTCTGATATCATTCTGGAAGTAACAGATCTCGACAAGAAATACAAAAAAGTGCATGCGCTGGGAGGAATTTCCTTCAAGGTAGAACGCGGCCAGATTTTCGGCATCCTTGGACCGAATGGAAGTGGAAAAACAACTACACTTGCTATTCTCTTGGGGATTTTGAAAGCTAATAAAGGTACTTTTTCCTGGTTCGGAAATGGAACTGAAGCTGCGAATCGCAAACGGATCGGTGCCCTTTTGGAAACGCCGAATTTCTATCCTTATCTAAATGCTATTGACAATCTGAAGATTGTTGCAAAGATCAAAGAAATCCAGGATCCGATTCCTGCTATTGAAAATGCCTTGCTGAAGGTTGGATTATCTGAACGTGCAAAATCCAAGTTTAAAACCTATTCATTGGGGATGAAACAACGTCTCGCGATTGCGGGAGCTTTACTTTCTGATCCGGAAATACTTGTTTTGGATGAACCGACCAATGGACTCGATCCTATGGGAATTGTAGATGTAAGACGCCTTCTATTGAGTTTGAAAGAAGAAGGGAAAACCATTGTGATTGCCTCGCACATTTTGGACGAAATGGAAAAGATCTGTACCGATGTGATTATTATGCGCAAGGGTCAGGTCATACGTGAAGGAAAATTGAGCGAGATCATCCAGGATAAAGAACATATTTTTATCAGAAGTTCTGAGCTTGCCCGAATTAAAGATTTGCTGGGAACGGATCTCCTGCGTTTGATCAGTGAGCAAGAATCGCTTATGGAGTTTACCTGCAATCTGAGTAGTTTGGAGATTAATAAAAAGCTTGCATCGGCGAATATTTACTGCGAAGAAATCTTCGTTAAGAAACAATCATTGGAACAATCATTCTTAAGTCATATTGAAGCATGAAAAAGTTAATTCAAATAGAGTGGATTAAAATCAAGAAACTCACTTCCGTTAAGATCATCCTGGCTGTTTACATGGCATTGATCCCGCTGGCACTATTGGGAATGAACGAATTTTTTGAGCGCCTGAATAAGGAGCTGCACCTGTTTCCCGACTCGGAAACCATGTTTTCTTTCCCGAATATCTGGAACCTGGTTACTTATACCGGAAGTTACTTTAACCTGCTGCTGGCAGTAGTGGTCATTATTTTAGCGACCAACGAGTTTTCCAACCGCACGCTTCGTCAGCACATTATTGACGGATTGACCAAAAGGCAGGTGATCGCCTCCAAGTTCATGGTAATCTTCTTCCTTTCCTTGGTAGCAACTGCCTATGTTTTTATCGTAGGAACTGTTTTCGGATTGTCGCAGGGCAAAGGACTCGACTGGTACACCAATATCCATTTTGTAGGCCTGTTCTTCATTCAAACCTTGTGCTACTTCGGATTGGCTTTCCTGTTATCGGTACTTTTGACCCGGCCTGCTCTGAGTATCATCTTATTTTACGGGGTGCTGTTTGTGGAAGTGGTCATCGGTCTTTTCCTGCCGAAATCCGTTTATGCGTTTATGCCGATGAATAACATTTCGAAGCTGACACCACTACCTTACTTTAAGGAAATATTTGTGGAACACCAGGATCCAAATCACCCGCGTGAGTTCTACATGCTGGATATGTGGCAGGTTGCAGTGTTATCCTTACTCTTCATGGGACTTTTCTATGCAATCGCCTTGTTTCGTTTAAATCGCAAAGATTTGTAATTGAATGTGTTAACAAACTAACAAGTTTGGAATTTAGAAGTGTGTGCGCTAAATTGCGGGACATTAAACTTCTACTATGAATAAACTATTACTATTAGGTGGCCTATTTATGGGCTTATCCGCGCATTCGCAAACAACACTTTTCCAGGACAATTTTGAATCGGGTGCCGGAAACTGGACTTTAAACGGCGGTTCGGGAAACAATCAATGGGTTTTGAATTCCGAATATGTAGATAACTCCGGATTCGGATTAGTTGCGGATACTCCCGATGAACCGGGTGGAGTGACTAACGGACCCAATTCCGCTTACCTGCATATTTATAACACGCAGGCATGTGGATTCGGAATCTGTAACGCATCGTTCGATACCGGCTCTTCCTCAAACCAAAGTGCCACGCAAAGTGCTGCAATTTCCACTACCGGTTACACGAGTGTTACACTTGAGTTCATTTATCTGTGTGACGGAGCTTCAGGAACATCTTATGGAGTTGTAGAATATTCAACTGATGGCGGATCGATATGGACAGCAGCTACAAGTCAATATTCAGGAGTTTCCACCTGGACAAATGCTTCTATTTCGCTCCCTGCATTTGACAATTTGGCTTCCTTGAAATTCAGATTCAGATGGCAAAACGGAAGTACAGGAAATGATCCCGCTTTTGCAATCGACGAGCTGAAAATTACGGGAACTTCCGGTGGTGCAAGTGCCGCAGTTGCCACTGGTGTTATCACACCGACAACTTATTGTACGAACAGCAGCGCAAGCATCTCGGTTCCTTTTACGGTTACGGGAACAGTGACCTCAGGAAATGTCTACACGGCTCAATTATCAAATAATACAGGATCATTTGCTGCACCAACTGCAATCGGAACTTTGTCTACCACTTCTACCGGATCATTGAGTATTGTTGCGACTATCCCAAGTGGATTGACGGCCGGAACAGGATACCGCATTCGTGTGGATGCCTCTGCTCCGGCTACAGTTGGCGTAGATAACGGAACGAACATCACTGTTGCGGCGGCTCCAACTGTTACTGTTGCTTCAGTTCCTGCCGATGGAATTATCTGTAGTGGAAACTCGGCTTCATTAACGGCTTCAGGCGCTACTGTGTTCGGCTGGAGCCCTGCAGGGTCATTGAATAGTGCAACTGGTCCGACCGTAATGGCAACTCCGTCAACAACTCAGATGTATACTGTTATCGGGACCAACGCAAACGGATGTTCAAACAATGCTACATTCACTGTTACCGTTCAAAATTGCGCGGGGCTGGAAGAGGAATCCTTCGGTGATTTCGAAATCTATCCGAATCCGGTAAGCCAATTATTACAGGTGAATTTCGGTGAATTGAAAGGAATTCAAACACTGACAGTCCTGGATCTTGCCGGAAGAAAAGTTCTGATCGATAAAACAACTTCATCCACAATCGATATGGGTTCTTTGGAAAGCGGAAAATACTTCCTGATGATTGAACATTCCACAGGAGTTGCTGTAAAAGCTTTTGTGAAACAATAATAAATCGCTTGAATGAAGCCGAATGGAGAAATCTATTCGGCTTTTTTGCTTAAACAGTTCATGGTTAATTAACTGAAGCAATAAATAGTTCAACTTAGAGAACCTAAATTTGTGGTGCTTTGGTGAACAAGATCGGGTACCTGTGCGGTAAATGACGGTTATTTTTTCTTCTGTTTGAGGAGGAACGACGAGTTTAAGAAAAAATACGTCATAACCCGCTAACAGGTCGATTGGTTTACCGCACCTAGACCTTTTTGGCTCCACCTTTTTACGGCAATGGTAAAAAGGTGGAAATCACTTTGTAACTTTGCGCTATGAGTATTTCTCCAAAAACCATTTGTGCCTTATCAACAGCCCCGGGAATGGGTGCGATAGCCTTGATCCGATTATCAGGAAAAGATGCCATTTCAATTTTGTCACAGGTTGCTGGGAAATCATTCGAACAGGTAGCTTCGCATAGTGCGCATTTCCTTCGATTGAAGAACCCGGATTGTTCTGTCTTGGATGAGGTGGTTGCGACGATATTCCATGAAGGACATAGTTTCACCGGAGAAAACACGGTTGAAATTGCATGTCACGGTTCGGTTTTCATTCAACAGGAAATCATCCGTTTGTTCTTGGCAAATGGCTGTGAATTAGCCAAACCGGGAGAATTCACCATGCGTGCTTTTTTGAACGGACGAATGGACTTGAGCCAGGCTGAAGCCGTTTCCGATCTGATTGCTTCCGAATCTGCCCGCTCACATGAAGTAGCGATGAACCAGATGCGCGGATCGTTTTCCAATGAATTGCGCGATTTACGTGAAAAACTGATTCATTTTGCTTCCTTGGTGGAACTGGAATTGGATTTTGCGGAAGAGGATGTCGAATTTGCTGACCGAACGGAATTATTGGCTTTGGTGACTGAAGTTTTGGCTTATGTACGAAGATTGATCCAATCCTTTGAATTGGGAAATGTGCTAAAAAATGGAGTTCCGGTTGCAATAGTCGGGGCACCCAATACGGGAAAAAGCACGCTTTTGAATCAACTGCTGGGTGAAGACCGGGCAATTGTGAGCAATATTGCCGGAACAACGCGTGATGTCATCGAAGAAATTTTGAATATCGATGGAATCTTATTCCGACTGATAGATACGGCTGGAATTCGGGAAGAAGCAGCCGAGGAAATTGAAGCCTTGGGAATTCAGCGTTCCCTGGACAAGATCAAACAAGCCAAGATCGTATTGATGTTGAGTGATTTCAGCGGAGAAAATTCTTCAATAGAAGGGCATTTATCCATGAACCCTGAAGAGACCGGTCGTTGGGCTGATGAACAGGCAAAAGTCTATCCGGATAAACACTTCCTGGTGATCGGAAACAAATACGATCTACGCAAAGGCCAATCGGATGAAGTACGAGCTTTTGAAACACCATTCTTGGCTATCAGTGCAAAGAATGGAAGTGGGGTATCAGAATTGAAAGCGTGGTTGTCCCAACAAATCTTAGGTTCCTTCAATACGCAATCCGATACGATTGTGACCAACGCACGTCATTTGGATGCCTTGGAAAAAACCCAGGATGCTCTGGAAAAAGCAAAATGGGGATTGGAAACCAACATTACCGGAGATTTCGTAGCGATGGACATCCGCCAGGCTATGTTTTGGCTCGGAAGTATCACGGGTCAAATCTCCGAAGATGATCTGTTGGCAAATATCTTTAGTAAGTTTTGTATCGGGAAGTAAAGTTCGGAACTATCCTTTCGTCTGATTTCGGATACGACTCAAAGTTTCTTTTGTAATGCCAAGATAAGAAGCCAAAATATGCTGTGGAAACCGGTGAAGAAATTCCGGGTAGGCTCTGACTAGTTCTTCATAGCGCTGTTCTGCTTTCATATTTAAAATGTGATTCATTCTCCGCTGGTTAGAAGTGTAATTGTTGTCATCCAGTTTGACCCTCATCTCTTTAAAAGCAGGAATGTGATTTACTCGTGTATAATATCCAAAGGGCAGCAACAATAATTCGGTTTCTTCCCAAGCATCAATTGCATAAATACTTGGAGTTTGATTGTAAAAGCTTTCTCTATCGGAAGTCCACCAGTGCTCAATGGCCAGATTCATTACATGCTCGTTTCCTTTGTCATCGATTGTATACTGTTTGGTAGCGCCACTTACAATAAAACCAATGTATTTGCATATTTCTCCTGTTTGCAATAAAAATTCCTTTTTTCTGAGCTTCTTTGGAATAAATGCTTCCTTGATGAGTTGGATGTCCTCGTTGGATAATTCACTTTGTGAACGTTCATGGATGTAATTTATCAGGGAATGATGCATAAGTGCAAATATAAAAATTCTTCCAAACGATGAAATTGGGATGTTTCAGACATTGATATACATCAACTTATTCTTCCTTTTTTGAATCTAATTTAGCAGACTTAAAAGAGACTTATATTATGAATGCAGAATCAATTAAAAATTTGGAGGAAGCCCATTTGGCGGTTTGGAACGAACGAAATCGTTCAAAAAGAGATGGTATGTTATCTGAAATTTATGCACATGACGTACGGATGTATGATCCGAATACCATCCTGAACGGAATAAGTGAAGTATCCGACTTTATTGACAAAGTACAAACGGATCCTGAATTCGATTTTAAAGCTGTCAGGCCAATGGAATGGACACAGAACGGAGCGAGATTGTTTTGGACAATTGAAACGAGCCAGGGCGATTTGAAAGGGATGGATTTTTTCATTCTCGAAAATGGAAAGGTGGCGCATTTGTATGTCTTTATTGGTGATGAATAGATTGATCTGTTGACAATTATCTTTAGTAGGTTTAGTATTGTGAAGTAATGAAATACTCAATTTTTTTCCAATTTTTGTTGAATTTTTCGAATCCGTTCATAATGTTTTCTTGATTCTTTTCCATAAATCCCTTTCGGATAGGCATAAAAAACATAGTGAAAACTCTTTTGTGAGTCAGGAACCATATCAAATGTTTCGAAAAGCGGATGTGGGTCATGACCTTCAAGCAGTTTCCGATTATAATTTCCGACAAATTCAGTTTCCGAAATGATTTGATAATCTTCCGATAAAAAGACTGTACGTGAAGTCGGTACAGAAATTAGGCTACCTGCTTCATTGGTGAGCCGTCGAAGTAAATGTCCACCATCGTCCCATTGTTGAACAGAAAGTGTCGTACCATCGAGGGCATTAAAATGAATATACTTCAAGGTATCACCTTGTTCATCACGTTCAAAATAGTCATTGATGAGTTTTTGTCCTTCGATAGTTTCCTTTGAATAACTGAAAGATTTTAGTCGTCCGGATTCAAAAAAACGTTTTGAAGAGGTGATTTGATAGATGCTGTCCTCAGAATAATACTGAAGGGATGTACCTAAAGTGTCACCCGACTCCGTATAATAAATAGCTTTGTGACTATTCGTTCCGTAATATGATCTGCCCGATAATGTGCCAGATGGATAATACGTGATTTTTTCCACGGTGTTTTTAAAACTTATTTGAATGCCGCAAACGTATTCGTCTGGTTCAAATGGAATGTAACGGTGCAATCGATTCGGGATCTGTTTTGATGACGGTGCCTTACATAATTGATAATCTGTTTGGGAAACACGCATTCCTGATACAAATTGATATAATGAAATATACCGATCTGTTTTAGTACCACTATTATCAGCAACTATTGTTCCTTGAGAAATCAATACTCCGGTGAAGGGTAAACTATCCTTCAAACAAAAAACGGAATCTATTTGAGAACCAGTCAGCTGATAGTTGAGATAACGAAACTGATAGCCGGTGATAGTTGTTTTATTGGACACATAATCAAATTTATAGCGTGGTTGTTTCCCTATAAAAAGGTACTTTCCTGCTTGTTTATTGGATAAGACTATTGTATCCATCTTTCGGTGTTGCAGGTCTAAAGCCGATACAATACACTCCATCGGTTCTGGTTTATCAGGAAATATTTTGTGCGCTTCGAGAAAATAAGAGACCGCGGTGGATGTATCTTTGTAGATGGTCAGCCACCGATTTGCCTCTTCCATGCGGTATTTGTATTTAATAGAATCGGTCAAATTATAGGTTATCGCCACATCGACTTTTCGCTGTTTCTCAAGGTAAAATTTGGCTTTTTCTTTGAGATCTCTTTCGCTGGAACTTTTAGTTAAAGAATAGGTTTGGGCTGACAAAAAATAAGCACGTGAAGCTTCATACTCACCTCGTTCAAATAGACTATCGGCCTTTTTTAGGTAGCATTTTTCGAGAGAAAGACTATCCACTTGAGCGGTTAAGGAGAAACAAGATAGAATTAAAGTGCAAAATAAAAGGAATTTCAAATTGATTCAAGTTTTCTGAAAGATAAAAAATTTTTGCCACATGAATGTTGTTTTGATTTGAAGCAACTTCTTCACTTTGATTACGTTAATAATTCAGAGGATTTCGTATCTTCCGAATTATTACTTATGTCGATGAAAAATATAACCCCATTTTTATCGAAAGAGACCGATTTTAAGAAAACCCGTTTACCGAATTTTTTGCAAGGTCTTTTATTCGTTTCGCTGTTGTTCTTTTCGGGTGAATCATTTGCCCAGGGAGATGATTGTGCTACAGCCTTGCCATTGACCAATGTCACCAATTACTGCTCGTCTACGACTCAATATACAAGCGCGGGATCCACTGCCGGCACATTTGCTGCGGCACCATGCTGGACAGCTTCTGCCACTTCGGATGTCTGGTTTTCATTTGTGGCCATCGGAACCAATGTATTGATTTCCGTGAATGGTGCCACTATCCAACAACCGAGAATTGCCATCTACTCCGGAAACTGTGCCGGACCTTTAAACCAAGTGATCGGAGGTTGTACGAATGGAACAGGAGGTTCTCCGGATTCGCAGCTGTTCAATACGGGTTTGGTTCAGGGAACTGCTTACCTGATTCGAATCAGTACAACTGCTGCTCAAAGGGGATCTTTCCAGCTGTGTATCAATAATTACACGCCACCACCGGTTGCGTCTGCAGATTGTAACGGAGCAGGAAGGTTGTGTAACAAGAATTCAATCAGTGTGACCAACCTCACTAGTGGTGGAGTGAATAACAATGAAAATGCAGGCACGTGCTTGTCCGGTTTTGGAATCTTTGAAACCAATTCGGTTTGGTATACCTGGACTTGTCAAACTGCCGGAACCTTGACAATGGATATCATTCCGGCAAACCAAATGGATGATATTGATTTCATTATTTTTCAATTGAGCACATCGGATCCATGCGGACCGCGAACTGCTATTCGCTGCACGGCAACGTCCTTTATCAATGCGAATGCAAGTACAGGAATGAATGCAAGTTCAACAGACCAAAATGAAGCGGTTGGTTGGAGCGGTATCGAAGACGCCTATGTGCAACAATTGAATATGACTGTAGGAACAAGCTACGCGATTCTTATCAATAATACCAACGCGACCAATGGATTTTCATTGAATTGGGGTGGAACCGGAACATTTGTGGGTCCTGATGCCAATATTACAGGTGGTCCGTTTACCGTTTGTGCCGGAACTCCGATTTCCTTTGATGGAAACACTTCGACAAATTACAGTTCCTTGAGCTGGAATTTTGTGAATGGATCGGGTAGTCCATCCAATCCTACAGGTCCCGGGCCACATACTGTATCTTATCCGGCTCCCGGAAATTACGTGGCAATTTTGAATGCTACTTCATCTACAGGATGTACATCTGTTGAAACTGTAAATGTGACCGTTAATCCGTTTGTTACACTTGCATTCGCTCCTGTTCCGGACATTTGTTCGGGTCAGGCAGCTCCAGCTTTTCCGGCTCAAACCAATGTGCCTACTATCTTTGGAACTTGGTCTCCTGCTGCTATTAGCAATACGGTTTCCGGAACTTATACCTTCACTCCGAATGTGAATCAATGTGCACTTCCGGCAACTATTTCAGTGAATGTACTGGCTTCTATAACACCCACTTTTCCTGCTCATCCGACTTATTGTCTGAATGCGACGCCACAAGCTTTGCTGCCGACTTCTGATAATGGAGTTGCCGGAACATGGTCTCCTGCAACAATCAATACATCAACTGTGGGGACTGTCAATTACACATTTACTCCGAATTCCGCGCAATGTACTTCACCGGTAACAGTTGCAATTGTCGTTGGTCCGGCTCCAACGCCTTTGTTTACTCAAATTCCGGCACTTTGTTCGGGCGATGTGGCTCCCGTATTACCAAGTATATCAAATGATTCGATTACAGGAACATGGACACCTGCAGTTGTAGATAATACGACTTCCGGAAGTTATACCTTTACTCCAAGTACAGGACAATGCGCTTCGGTAACAAGTATGGCGATTACTGTTAACAATCCGGTAGTACCCAATTTGACTCCTGCCGGACCATTCTGCGAGAATAACGCAGCTGCTGCAAATCTGACTGCTGATATTGCGGGTGGAACCTGGTCGGGAACAGGAATTACAGATCCAACCGGTGTTTTCACACCAAGTGTTGCCGGGCCAGGAATACATACAGTGACTTATATTCATACACAAGGTTGCGGTGGAACAAACACGATGAATATTGTGGTCGATCCTTCACCGAATTCCAATTTTGTAGCGGATGCTTTAAGTGGATGTATTCCTTTGGACGTTCATTTCACCTCGGATCCTGCGGTTACAACTTCTGATTGGAACTTTGGGGATAACACCACCGCAAATGGAGTGGGAGGTGTCGATCATACGTTTAATACGGCGGGGACTTATTCAATCACCCTGACGAATACTACCAATGGATGTTCAACGAGTACGACCCAAACGAATTACATTATTGTTTATCCGAATCCGGACGCAATGTTTAACGCAAGCCCGCAAGTGCTGTCGCAAACAGAAACCGATGCGCAGTTTAATAACCATTCCATAAACGGAAGTTCTTATTTCTGGAACTTTGGAGATGGTGATAACAGCAGTGCTGAGAATCCGGCGCATCATTATCCGCAGGTTCCCGGGAATTATACTGTCACATTAACTGTTACCAGTCCGGATGGCTGTATAGATGTGGCTTCCTTGATCATTACGATAAAAGAGGATCGTATTATCTATGTTCCGAATTCATTTACACCGGATGGGGATGAATTTAACAATGTGTTTGCTCCGGTTGTGACTGCCGGGTATGATACACAAAACTATTCATTCACGATTTACAATCGTTGGGGTGAAACATTGTTTGAATCTCACGATGTGACTAAAGGCTGGGACGGAACTTACATGGGCAAATTAGTCCAGGCAGGAATTTATACTTGGACCATTCGTATTAAAAACCTGGATGATGACCGATACGAAGTCTTCAACGGGCATTTGAACATGCTGAGATAGAAAAAATCAGCTGTGACTCAATAGTTCTGATTGATTGCGGAAAATTCGTTTTGAATAACTACTTGCAATTACACAAGGTGTAAAACGCCAGATTCTTTCTCGTCTTGATGCACAACCCTTCACGGATAAGCGTGTAATGTTTGTTTAATCGCGCTTTGGAATCAGGATTTAAAATCAATTCATTAGATTCTATCGACCAGGTTCCTTCAGCAACAATCGGTTTGGAAGCTTTTGTCAGATCCGTATAAACAAATGTATGGTTCTCATTCAACTGTAATGAGGGCGCATTCTTCCCGTCACCACCAAAATTCCCTTTGGGTTCATTAACCATATTTTGAGCGGTGGAGTTAAAACTCAAAAAGATTCCGATAAAAATTAAATATAGTCCGTTCATAATTGCCTGTTTAATAACGCAATATATGAAATCTATTTCGGATGTGAATTTAATTTTAACGCATGTAATTAAAAAAAGAACCTGATTGTTAAATTTATTGTGCGCTCATAGATTTTTTGTATCTTACTCGCCATTAACGCATTTTCGTTCTGTCAACTATGCAAAAATTAGTACTACTTCTATTCAGCGTTTTCGCTGTGATTACTATTCATTCACAAGGATTCCAAGTGAATTTTCAGGGACAAAAGCAACAAGGAATGGGGCTTGCAGGAACTGCATTGTCTGAGGATGCATCGTCCTTATTTTATAATCCCGGTGGAGTTGCATTTGTAAAGAAGAGTGAAATCAACGCAGGATTTTCTCCCATATTTGCAAATACCTTATTTGTAGATTCGGCATCCGGTGATGGTTATCGGACAAAATCGCCTATGGGAACACCGTTTTCATTGTACGCTCTTTTCGGATTTAAAAAAATGGAGTCACTGAAAGTCGGATTGGCAGTCTACACTCCTTTCGGAAGTACTATTCAATATGAAGATGCGTGGATCGGAAGATTCGCATTGACCAAATTGTCGTTGAAATCCATTTACTTCCAACCGACAGTTTCTTACAAGATCAATGAGCATTTTGGAATCGGTGCAGGCTTCATTATTTCATCAGGAGAGGTGGATTTACAGAAAGATATCCCGGTTCAGTTCGCCGACGGATCATACAGCCATGCGGAATTGTCTGGTAAGGCGCTTGGTTTCGGATATAATTTAGGGTTGAACGCGAAGATCAACGAACACTTTTCTCTTGGTTTGACCTATCGTTCGAAAGTTTCCATGAAAGTGAAAGATGGAGACGCAAAATTTACGGTTCCGGAATCTTTGAGTGCAAACTTTCCAAACGGACCTTTCACATCATCACTTCCATTACCAAGCGTTTTGACTCTCGGTGGATCCTACGATACAGGAAAAAAGTGGCAGTTTGTGCTGGATATCAATTACGTTGGTTGGAAAGCATATGATACACTGGCTTTCGATTACGAAACAAATACGGCGAGCCTGGTAGACACCAAATCGGCCAGAAAGTATAAAAGCATTGTTGCATTCAGAGGTGGAGCAAACTTCAAGGCAAGTGAACTGATTTCCATCCGATTGGGTGGAGGTTACGGATTTTCACCTGTTCAATCGGGTTACGTGACCCCGGAATCGCCTGATGGCCAACGTATTTATGGGACAGCAGGTTTAGGATTTAAGTTCAATGAGCATTTCAATGTGGACTTATCCTTTTACTACACGCATATCAAGCGAACAGATAGGAATTACGAGTCGAATTTGCAAGGTACATTCACTACCATTGCAATTTCTCCGGGTATTGGTTTAAGTTATAAATGGTAAGGAAAATGAAACAAGTTTTAGCTACTTTATTGATCGGAACTCTTGTTCTGAGTTCGTGCAAACCGAAATATGAAAAACCGGAAAGCTCGGCGGGTGATCTGGATGCAACGCGTTTTGTAATGATTGGCGGTTCACACACTGCCGGTTATATGGATGATGCGTTGTATTATGAAGGACAACAATATTCTATTGCGAATTTGTTAAGCGCACAATTGCAGAAAGTCGGTTCCGGACCGTTCTATCAGCCTTATATGTCAAGTAATTCAGTTGGTGTAAGTGGTCAGGGAATGTCGCGATTCAAATTGGGTTATAAAACGGATTGTTTGGGAGTGACTTCACTTTCTCCTGTTCGTTTGGCATCCGGTGGAGATGTCGCTGCATTTGGATCGAATGTATACAATTCGAGTGAGACTTTTGGAAATTTTGGAGTTCCCGGAATGACGGTGACCGCTGTCAATGTTCCTTCATACGGTTCACTTAATCCTTTCTTCGGTCGCATGAGTTCTTCAGGAACTGCAAGTGTATTAGGTGATGCAACGGCTTCAAGCCCTACTTGTTTTGCATTGTTTGTAGGGATAGAAGATGTTCTTCCGTATACGCAAAGTGGTGCGAGTAATGGGACGATGATCAATCCGGCGACTTTCAGTGTTGCGTACGAACAAATTGTCCAGTCTCTGACGGCAAATGGTGCAAAAGGAGTTGTTTCCTTAATTCCGGATATTACGGAGATGCCTTATTTTACAACGATTCCATATAACGGGTTGAATCTCACCCCCGATAAAGCGGCATCCTTGAATGCAATTTATAATCCGATTGGGATCTCATTTCAGGAAGGACCAAACGGTTTTATGATTCAAGACCCGGCAGCGGGTGCATTTGGTGTCCGACATATGGTGGCCGGTGAATTGGTATTGCTCAGCACACCGTTGGATTCTGTGAAATGTAATTCGATGGGTTCCGTTTTCCCTTTTAGAAATGAATTTGTTTTAACACTGGATGAGCTGAGTATGATAAGAGCTCAAATTGCTGATTATAATAATGCAATCACTGCAATTGCATCAACTTATAACTTGGCAATTGCAAAACCAAATGAAGTAGTCAAAAATCTGCAATCCGGAATTGTTTATAACGGAATCACCCTGAGTGCGAAATTTGTTTCAGGTGGAGCTTATTCGTTGGATGGGATTCACTTCAATCCGAGAGGAAATGCCATTATTTCAAATGAATTTATTCGGGCTTTGAATGATAAATACAATGCCCGGATCCCGGCTGTAAATGCTGTTAATTACCCATCAGTTACTTTCCCATAATCTTAAAAACAAACACATGAAAATTTCTACTTTTCTTTTATCCGCTCTGTTATCTTCTGCGGCATTGGCTCAAACGCCTTGTCAAACCGGAAGATACGCAGACGATGTTTATTCCAACGTAACGCTATCCAGCAATATCGTTTACGGATCGAACACTTCTTTTTCAGGTTCAACAACCTCATTGACATTGGATTTTTATGAACCGGCGGCAGACACCTCAGTTGCAAGACCCTTGATTATCTGGGTTCACGGAGGTAGTTTCCTGGGCGGTACAAAGACGGATGCAGATGTACAGTCATTATCCAATCGTTTCGCGAAGAAAGGTTATGCTTGTGCTTCGATCAATTACAGAACCGGATTTTTCCCTATTGACTCTGTAAATGCAATCAAAGCAGTGCTTCGTGCAACGCAGGATTTAAAAGCTTCCATTCGTTTCTTTTATAAGGACAGAGCAACAACAAACACGTATAAAATTGATACGACACGTATATTCATTGGAGGAAGTTCAGCGGGAGCAATTACGGCATTGCACGCTGCTTACCTGGATCAGGATTGCGAGATCGCAGATTATGTTGACGGAACCAATCTTGCCGCTCTTGGAGGTTTGGAAGGTGCCAGTGGTAATCCTGGTTATTCCACCAAAGTAGTTGGAGTGATTAATCTATGCGGTGCATTGGGAAGATATAGCTGGTTGGAAGCAGGAGATATTCCATTGGTTTCTGTTCATGGAACAGCCGACGGAGTTGTAAAGTACAACCGTGGGATTGTAAATCCGGGTGTTGCTTTGATGTACCTGGATGGAAGTCGCATGTTACTCGAAAGAAGCTGCGCTTTGAATCACCCGCATAAACTGTATACTTTCCCCGGGGCTGATCACGTTCCATATGCCGGAAGTACCGCAACGGAAATTGCATACATGGACACAACAGCAAATTTTGTCCGGGATTTCCTTGTTCATCAATTAGGTTGTACAAATATGGACCTTCAACCTGCAAATCCTCCGGCAGAAAATGCATTTTTGTATCCGATCAACTACTGTGATGGAAGCCCGGTTAATGAAACATGTATATTGGGCTTGACCGAAGCTATTCAGCAGGAAATGAGTATCTACCCGAATCCTGCATCCAGCGACTTGACAATCGTTTGCGAATCTGCCGGAACGAAAGATCTTTCAATCGTAGATTTGTCCGGTAGGGTTGTTATGCAAAAAGCAATGAATTCCGGAACGATGACCATTTCAGTTGAAGGGTTCAAAAATGGAACATATTTCATTCGGTTAACCGATACGGAAACTCAAAATGTGATTACGAAACAATTGGTCATTCAATAATCGAATTACTTTCTTTTAAAGCTTCCTTCGGGGAGCTTTTTTTATATTCGCACTTTAACGGAAAGTTTGGCAGCAAATTTGTAACTTGAGGACAAAATGAAAAAAATGAAAAACATTGGTGTATTACTGGTATTGTTACTTACTCAAACAAGTCTCTTTGGACAAAAGACGATCCGTATGACCGTAAAGGAAGAATGTGTACCATGCCGTCGGATGATGGCCCAGACTTGTTTTCAAATACAAAAGGATGGATCAAAAACATGGGAGTTGTTCTATGAGCGAATTGCAGGATTTGAGTACGTTGCAGGAAACCGGTATGTCATTGACGTGATCGAAACGGAACGTCCTGCACCAATTCCGCAGGATTTATCACGTTATACCTATAGGTTGGAGAAAGTGATTTCTGTAACCCCGATGATCAGCACCGACGGAGGTGTTTTGTATAAGGTGATCCGAATGAATGGCAAAGAAGTGGTGAATGCGGATGTATCAATCAATTTCGACAGCACTTATCACCAGATTTCCGGAAGAAGCGGATGCAATAGTTTTACGGCTCCTATCAAAATGAATAAGAAGCAAAGTAAGATTTGCGTAAAAACAGGTGCGTCAACGAAAATGGCTTGTCCGGAAATGCAAACCAGTATTGAAGAGGAGTTCTTGAAATCTATTTCGGAGAAATCCTTCAAGATTTCCCATGAGGGTGGCTTGATGATCTGGAAAGCGAAGAAGAAAGAAGTATTCGTTTTGGAAACCGTTTCAAAACCTCTTACTCAAGATCCGTCTTCAACCGGAAGACCTGAAAAAACACCCTGGAATTATTTCAACCAGCAAGATTTGAAATTGATCCAGATGGATGGAGTTACCGTTAAGGACTCAAAGGCAATGATCAAAATGGATATGTCCACGAATTCGTTCACTGGAAGCAATGGATGCAATCGCATTTCCGGAAACATGAAAACGACTCGAAATACAGTTGCTTTTTTTGATATCATTTCCACCAAAATGATGTGTACGGATGAATTGGTGGCTACGAATGAAAGACGCTTTATGGAGATCATAAGAAGCAAAGGTTTAACAGTCGATTTTGCAGAACAAGTATTTAACATTTACGATTCCTCAGGAAAACTGGTGTTGATGTTCGCTGTTGACGCAACCAAATAAATTTATTAGAGTTTTAATATCAGTTTTCATATATTTATACACCAAAAATTTTTTACTATGAAAAAACTAATCAAAATTTCTGCGTTTGCAACATTGGCATTTGTTGGAGCATTAGGAATCCAGTCATTTACTTCCTCCAAGACAGTGTCTTCCGAGAAAGTTCTGAGCAATATTGAATTTAAAGTTATTAATGATACTTCTTCTGAGTACAAGTACTGCGTGAATGGAGGTCATAACTACATTAGTGCAGGTGCATCTAAAGGATTTAGTTATAGTGAAGGAACTGAAATCAAACATTTGGATGGAAGTAACTGCGGGGATGTTTGGTTTAAAGTTACCAGTTCAATGCATGGTAAATCATTTAAACTTTCTGAATTGAAATAAATCATTTCTTGAAATATTGAACAAGAAGCCTCTTTTTTTAAGAGGCTTTTTTTGTTTTGTACGATTTCTTCTCGTTTTTCAATTTAAATAAGGTTAATTCTATATCTGAATTCATTGAATTCCGTTAATTTCGTAAATAGATTTAATGAATATGAAACGAATTTTGCTTTTAGGCGCCGGCCTCTCTGCGACTACCCTTATTAAATACCTGCTTGATCACGCTGACGAGAACAATTGGCAGTTGCGTGTTGTTGACAGGTCTTTGGATCTGGTGAAACATAAGTTGGCAGATCATCCAAGTGGTGTGGCACTTTCGTTCAATGCATTGGATCGCGACGAGCGTTGGGAAGAACTTCAACAAGCAGATTTAGTAATTTCCATGCTTCCGGCGAGATTTCATGTTGAAATAGCAAGGGATTGCCTCGAATTGAAAAAAAACCTGATTACTCCGTCTTATGTTTCTGCTGAAATGAACGCGCTGAATGAGGAAGCTCGTTCGGCAGACTTGATTTTCATGAATGAAATAGGGGTGGATCCAGGATTGGACCACATGAGTGCCATGCGCATTGTAGATTCCATTAAGAATCAAGGTGGGGAAATCACCGGATTCAAATCTTATTGCGGAGGTTTGGTAGCTCCGGAAAGCGATAATAACCCATGGAACTATAAATTCACCTGGAATCCAAGAAATGTGGTATTGGCCGCTCAGGGTGGAATGGCTTGCTACATTGACAGACATCAATATAAATACATTCCGTATACACAAGTTTTTACACGTTTGGATACCATTTCGGTAGACGGATACGGTGACTTTGACGGATATGCAAACAGGGATTCATTGTCTTACCGGCATATTTATGGCTTGGAGGATATTCCGACTATGTATCGTGGAACGTTGAGAAAGCCCGGTTTTTGTAAATATTGGAATGCGTTCGTACAATTAGGTCTTACAGATGATCATCTGATCCTTCCCAATTCTGAAAATTTGACACCCAGGACTTTTGTCAACGCATTTCTGCCCTTTGAGGAGGAAACACCTGTTGAGCAAAAATGGATGAATGCATGTGCTCCTTTGGGAATTACCGATATATCCAAATTTGAATGGTTGGGATTGTTTGATGGTTCCACAAAATTGGGATTAAAAGATGCGACAGCTGCTCAAATTTTGGAAAAACTGTTATTGGATAAATGGGTGTTGGAACCTCATGATAAAGACATGCTGGTGATGGTTCACCAATTCACGTATTTACTGAATGGTGAACGACGCTTCATTGAATCTTCCATGGTGAATTTAGGAGATGACCAGGAGCATACTGCGATGTCTAAAACGGTCGGTTATCCGGTAGCAATCTGTGCGAAATTGATAATGAATAATCAGATTTCAGAAAGAGGAGTCTTACTTCCGACGAAGCCTGAAATCTATAATCCGATCCTGGATGAACTGGAAGAACTGGGAATTACATTCCAGGAGTTGGAAAAAGTGGTCTAGGAGTATACAGCGCTTCTGTTGACCAAACGATAAATGACAACGCCCAGGACAGTTCCGAAGAGCAATGCTTCATCCGGAAAAGTAACAAAGTAAGAGACAAGTAATATCAATCCAAATACCAACGAAAGCAACAATCCTTGTTTTACAGATTCACGCGTGAAATAATTTACCGGATATTTCCGGAATAGTTGAGGAAGTAAGAATTGCTGTTTGTAAGTCAGGTAACCGCTAAGTACCATCAAGGGAATCAAAATGAATCCTTGTTGGATTCCCATATCGCTGTAGCTTAAAAATGCCCATATACGCTCTGTCCATGAAAATATCGGATGAATGTTGGGCAGAATATGGAAAACAGCAAGAGAAGTACTTAAAATGCATAAGAATGCAATACTCAGTTGTTTGATGGCTAATTGCTTTTCCGGATGATTCGCACTGAATTGAATCCGTTTTCGCGCCTTGAATGCTGTTAGCACCCAAAATAGGATCCAATCAATCAAGTAGAACAGTAGGATAAAACTTGCATCCCAGTTCCAATAAAAGTACCCTAAGATTGGAAGGAGTGCTTCAATGAGTGTTTGAACGAGAAGGGCTCTTTTGGGCGTCATTTGGATAAACGCTTGATGGCTTCATTTGAAATAGCGAAGTCAGGATTGTATTTCAATGCTTTTCTGTAGTACTGAATCGCCTGATATTTTTCACCTTTTGTTTCATAAGCAAGGCCTAAATTATGCCAGGCTTCCACATAGCGCGGTTCTTTTTGCAGGGTTTCATTGTAAAAATAAATTGCACTATCCAGGTCATTTTGCTTGAATTGTTTAATCCAACCCAACTGGAACATTGGAGGAGTAAACGTGGGATCTTTCTTCAACATTTCGCGATAGATCACTTGCGCTTCCTGCAATTTGTCGAATTCTTGGTAAGCATATGCCAGATTGTATTTGGCCTCAATGTTGTTGGGTCGGATTTGCGTTGCAGTAATGAAATACTGGATACATAAAGGATCATGTTCTTCTTGGTAGATCAAACCGAGTTTGAGGTACGCTGCAAAGAAATCCGGATCTTGGTCGATGGCGGTTTGAAAGGATGATTTTGCCAGTTCGCGATTATCCAGGCTCAAATAGATGCTTCCTTTTAGAATATAGGCATCCCGGTATTTTTTATTGATGCGCAATGCTTCATTGGTAAAATAAAATGCTTTCTCATTATCTCCCTGTTGGGCATAAGTAGTTGCCAATGCCACTAAAGCGGCCAGATTCTTCGGGTCTTTCTTCACCACATACTTGAAATGGGTTTGAGCTGACATCACGTCACTCGGTGTTCTACTTGCCCGGTTGTTCAATGCATTGGCATACAAAAAACGGGCATCAAGATTCCATTGCTGCATGCGGTAAGCTTTTGCACCGTCCTGGAGAGCTTTGTCGTAATCGTAGCGCTCCAGCATCAGATTACCATGTTTGATAAGGATTGGAACACTGTCAGGATATTTCTTGAATAACTGATCGATAGAAAGTTCTTTTTGAGGTTTTTTTGAATTGTTCCCGCCACAAGAACTCAATACTGCAATAAAACCAATAAAAAATAGAATGCGCATAGTTAACTGAATCTGACAACAAAAATAAGGAAATGTATTTAGCTATGAGTAGGAAACGTATTCTTCTTCCAAAGCGTTGGTTTTCTAAATCTTTGTGAAATATTTACCATGGAAATAATATTCGCGGAAGTTACGCAAATGTTCATTTCGAATTATGAAACATTCATCTGTGATTTCAGTCTTTAAATCAATGCTTACTATTGCAGAACTATAACTTAATGCGATGATTAACAATTTATTGCTAATTGTTTTTCTAACTCTTGCGTCTTTTTCCTTTGGTCAGGATAATTCCACATACGACCAAAGGTTACTGATTCATTTTACAGAAGAACAACTTGCGGAGATGCCACAGCAAAAGCTGGAGGCGATTACTTACTACTATTGTCAAAGCTATTTGATCGATGACACCCATGTTATCGGATTTGATATCAATACATTTGACATATCCCTGTACGAAGACTTGAGAAGAGAGTCAGTTGAATTCTCATTCGTGAACGACGAAGGTTTGATCATAACCTTGCTTGCAAAAGACACGTTTTTACCGAAAGCAACACTTAAGAAATCATGAAAAAGCTATTAACAAGTTTGATCGTGGCATCTGGGTTTGCTGCTTTCGGTCAATTACCTTACACCTGGACCGGCGGAGTTGATCCGGGCTGGTCGAATGTGGGTGGGCTCCAATGGAGACCTGGCTGTGGTGTAGTTACAACCAATTGTGCCGGAAATTACGGCGCTAATCTGAATGCGACCTATACTTCTCCGACAATCAATGCAAGTTGTGCAAATGGCTCAACCGTTTCAATAACCTTTACGGCAAGTGGAAATGCAGAGTATTCATATGATTTTTTATTTCTTGAATATTCCTTGGATAATGGGGCAACATGGACGAATCCCTATGGTCCGGGAATTGGATGGACTGGAAACTTTGGTGCCGGAAGTACGATTCCAGCATTTATTACTCCGACATCTTCCAATTTCCGTTTTCGATTTAATTTTCAATCCGATGGGTCGTTTAACTATTCAGGATATAAGATAAGTGATTTCGATATTGTATGCAATGTTGTTCTTCCGGTTGAAATGTACTCATTCAATGCAAAAAGAGTGGGGAGCGAAAATCAATTGGATTGGATCACGCAATCCGAAAAGGATAACGACTATTTTGACGTGGAATGGTCTACAAATCCCTATGCTGAAATATGGACAAGTATCGGTACGGTTGAATCGAAAGGAAATTCAACAGAGAAACAAAGTTACTCAATGGTACACTCCAATCCGTCTGTAACTAATAAAAATTATTACCGGATCACGCAGGTAGATAAGGATGGAATCCGTAGAACTTTTGAAGAATTGGTTCTCGTAGACAATACCATGAAGGAAAATCCGTTAAAGGAAATAGTGAACTTGTTAGGTCAACCGGCAGATGAAAATACTCCGGGACTTGTTATTTATATCTATGAAGACGGCACGAAAGTGAAAAAATTTCAATAGTTTTTGACCTATGAACCGGTGCTGTGTGAAAAAGGTTGGTATGTAAACCCTATACCAACCTTTTGTTTTTTTAGATTGTTCCGTTTTCACATCGACCATCAAAGAAACTGGATTTGTCATCCGCTTTATAACCTTGGCTAGGGTGGTAAAATAAAAACCCCGTGTTAATTAACACAGGGTTTTGAATACTCTTTTATTGAATTTTTATAATCCCAGAAGAACTGCATACGGATCTTTTCCTCCGAAAATAATTCTCTCCGGATTCTCGATCATCTCTTTCACTTTTACCAGGAACCCTACAGATTCTTTTCCATCGATAATTCGGTGGTCATAAGACAATGCCAGGTACATCATCGGACGGATTTCCACTTTACCGTCAATCGCAACCGGGCGCTCAATGATGTTGTGCATTCCCAGGATAGCTGATTGAGGAGGATTGATAATCGGTGTGGACATCATCGACCCGAAAACTCCCCCGTTTGTAATAGTGAAAGTACCACCGGTCATGTCTTCCGGTGTGATTTTTCCGTCCCGTGCCTTGATAGCCAAACGTTTGATTTCTCTTTCAATTTCAGCCAAACTCATTTGCTCTGCATTGCGCACTACCGGAACCATCAATCCTTTTGGTGAAGAAACTGCAATGCCGATATCCGCATAGTTATGAAATACCATTTCATTTCCATCAATTTGCGCATTCACTGCAGGGAACAGGTTTAATGCTTCGGTTACCGCTTTCGTAAAGAAAGACATGAACCCAAGATTCACGTCGTGGAATTTAGCAAACTGGTCTTTGTACTTCGTACGTAAATCCATGATTGGCTTCATATCGACCTCATTGAAGGTAGTCAACATAGCTGTTTCATTCTTTACAGAAACCAGACGCTCTGCAATTTTGCGTCGAAGCATGGACATTTTCTCCCGGTTCTGATCGCGAGTTCCTCCCCATCCTTGAGTAGCGTCAGCCGGAATTCCAGCCGCCATTGCTTCAACAACATCCTGTTTGGTAATACGTCCATCTTTTCCGGATCCATTGATCTTTGCTCCGGAAACTCCGTTTTCAGCCATTATTTTCGCAGCAGCTGGTGAAGGAGTTCCTTTTGCATAACTATCACTCACAGGTCCCGGATTGGGAGCAGGAGCGGTTGTTTTTTCAGCAACCGGAGCCGCTTCCACCTTCTTTTCAGCAACTGGAGCTTTTTCTTCCGCTTTTGGAGCTTCAGATGGAGCTGCCGAACCTGCAGGTCTTTCAGCAGATGTATCAATCAGGCAAACAACTTGCCCAACTTTCACTACATCGCCTTCAGCCGCTTTCAAAGTGATGATACCTGCTTGTTCTGCCGGTAATTCCAATGTTGCTTTGTCAGAATCAACTTCTGCGATAGCTTGGTCTTTTTCTACATAGTCACCGTCCGAAACTAACCAGGTTGCAATTTCTACTTCAGAAATCGATTCTCCCGGGCTAGGTACTTTCATTTCAAGGATTGACATAATTGAATCGTATTTAGTTTTGTAATTATCTTATTTCGCTGCTACTGATGCAAATTGAAATACATCAGCAAACAATTGTTTCAAACGCCGTTCGTGTAATTTCTTGGAACCTTCAGCCGCTGCTGCGGATGCAGGTCTGGTTACTCCAATAAACGGGATATGTCTCAAGTTCATAGCCATGTAAGTCCAGGCACCCATGTTTGCAGGTTCTTCCTGTGCCCACATCACATTTTTAGCGTTATATTTTGCGATAATCGCATCAATTTGCTTCTGAGGTAACGGATACAATTGCTCTACACGGACAAATGCCATACTATCAATGCCCATTTCGGCCGCTTTTTCCTTCATTTCATAATAGAATTTTCCGGAGCAGAAAACAAGTGTATCCACCAAACCGACTTTCGCAGTTGAATCATCAATCACTTCCTGGAAGCGACCACTTGCCATTTCCTCTAATGTAGAAGTGGCAGCAGGGTAACGCAACAATAATTTCGGTGAAAACACAACCAACGGTTTGCGGAATGGACGAACCAGTTGTCTGCGAAGTAAATGGAAATGGTTTGCCGGCGTAGAAGTATTTACAACCTGGATATTATCATCGGCAGCTTGCTGCAACCAACGTTCGATACGACCACTTGAATGCTCTGCACCTTGTCCTTCATATCCGTGAGGAAGAAGCATCACCAAACCACTTTGAGTGGACCATTTGTCTTCACCGGCAGTAATGAATTGATCGATCATGATTTGGGCACCATTGAAGAAATCCCCGAATTGCGCTTCCCAAATAGTCAATCCTTTCGGAGTAGCCAATGAATATCCATATTCAAATCCAAGAACTGCGTATTCAGACAACAAAGAGTTGTAGATAGTGAACGGAGCTTGTTTTTCAGAAAGCATGTTCAACGTTTCGATTTCTTCCTCGTTATCTTCTGTCTTTACAACAGCATGACGGTGAGAGAATGTTCCACGCTCCACATCCTGACCGGAAATACGTACCGGAATTCCTTCGTCCAATAGGGTTGCATAAGCCAACATTTCTGCTGTTCCCCAATCCAGATTATTTGTCTCAACCGCAGCTAAACGGTCATCGAAAATCTTTTGAATCTTACGGAAATACTTTTTACCCTCGGGTAAAGTAGCCAGTTTTCTACCCAATTCCAGTAATTTCTCTTTCTTGATCCCTGTTTCAGGACTAGAATCGAAATCTTCAGATTTGCTGTGACGGAAACCTTCCCAAGTTTTGCTTAGGAAATCCCATACGACTGCTTTTTCGTTCTTACGAGCTGTTTCGAATTCGTTTTCCAGGTAATTGTTGTATTCGTCTTCAATGTTTTTGGCATCTGCCTCAGATAAGGTACCTTCAGCAGTCAATTGCTTCTGGTAAATCACTTTCGGATTCGGATGTTTTGCAATGATGTCGTACAAATTAGGTTGCGTGAATTTAGGCTCATCTCCTTCATTGTGTCCGTATTTACGGTAGCATAATAAATCGATAAACACATCACGGTGGAATTTTTGACGGTATTCCATTGCAATTTCAATGGTTTGGATTACCGCTTCAATATCGTCTCCATTGACATGGAATACAGGTGTAAGAGTCGTTTTGGCAACATCCGTACAATAAGTTGAAGAGCGTCCGTCGTAGAAATTTGTTGTAAAGCCAACCTGGTTGTTTATTACCAGGTGAATCGTTCCGCCGGCTCTGTATCCGTCAAGCAAGGCCATCTGGATCACTTCGTAAACAATTCCCTGACCTGCAACAGCTGCATCTCCATGGATCATTACCGGACAAACCTTATTTTCATCCTGGAAGTGACTGTCCAATTTTGCACGGGCAATTCCCTGTACAACGGGGTCAACTGCTTCCAAATGGGAAGGGTTTGGAGCAAGCGTCAAGCCTACTTCTTTTCCGTTTGCGGTTTTTACCGAGCTGGTATATCCCTGGTGATATTTCACATCACCATCAAATGCACCGTCAGCATCAAATTCTTTTCCTTCAAATTCGGAGAAGATATCCTGCGGGCGTTTCTGGAAAATGTTTGTCAGGGTATTCAAGCGTCCGCGGTGAGCCATTCCCATTACGAAATATTCAACTCCCAGGCTGGACCCTTTTTCAATCAAGGCATCCAAAGCCGGAATCAGTGTTTCACCACCTTCAACGGAAAAACGTTTCTGACCCACATATTTTTTACCTAAAAAGGCTTCAAAATTGGAAGTCTGAACCAATTTTTTATAGATATGTTTCTTGCGTTCAATGTCAAATTTCGGACGATTTTTTACTTCAATGCTGTTTCTGAACCATTCCAAACGTTCCGGTTCGCGCATATACATGTATTCGATCCCGATGGATTGGCAATAACATTGCTCCAAATCCAGGATGATATCACGTAATGTTGCAGCACCAATCCCAATTTGTTCGCCGGCTTGAAAGACTGTGTCCAAATCAGAAGCATCCAAACCGAAGTTTTCGATAGCCAATGTCGGTTCATACTTTCTGCGTTCACGGACAGGGTTGGTTTTTGTAAATAAGTGACCACGAGTCCGATACCCGTTAATCAGGTTAATTACTTTGAATTCTTTCTGAAAATTTTCAGGAATTTCGCCACCGTCTTCGTAGTTCATGCGTGCAAAATCAAATCCTTCGAAGAACTTTTGCCAGCTGATATCTACGCTTTCAGGGTCTTTAATATAAGATTGATATAAATGGTCTATCGCATTTACATCTGCATTTCCTACGTACGTCACTTTATCCATGTTCGAGCACTATAATGGTGGGTAAAGTTAAAACTTTTAGTCCACGCGTGAATAGGAAATCGCGATAAAAAAATGCAAAATTGACAGATATTGTACGAAGGCTGAAATAATGATCAATTATCAGCGATTAATTATCAAGTTTAACCCTGTTTTGTTCGGGTAATTGATTAGCAGATCTTCTATTTGAACTGAATCTGGTAAAATACTTTCATCAGTTCGCGATGCAGAATGGCATTTGAGAGATAGAATAACCGATTTTCATGGTCGTTTGTCTGCCTTAGAATTAGCTCCGGAATGTCGATAAGGTAAAGCAGGTGTTGGAGTTCAGTTTCCGTTAGTTGTCTGAGGATCGTTTGAATTTCTTCGTTCCATTCTACAGGGTCCGTACTTTTCAGCTCGAACTCGCTTATTCCCGAACGCTGAAAGTCTTTGTGGATTTGTGCTTGCAATTTTTCGAGCAACTTACGTTGGCTCAATCTCAATTGGAGCTTTTGGACAAGTGCATTTAAATCTTTTTCTTCCATAATTCAGCGATTCAAAGTGAACTTACTACTTTTGTGTCATGTTTGAACACTCAAAAGAAGCAATCATTTTTGATTTGGGAGGAGTTTTGTTGAATTTGGATTATGATTTAACAGAAAAAGCTTTTATTTCCCTTGGTATGACCAATTTTGGCGAATCGTATTCCCAATTGCAACAAACACACTTGTTTGATCGCTTTGAACGGGGAGAGGTTTCTTCCTTTCACTTCGTAAATCAACTTTTGGATCGTTTGCCATTTGGAACAACAGCGAACCAGGTTGTTCATGCTTGGGATGCTATGATCCTGGATTTTCCGGTAAAGCGCTTACAGTTTTTGGAAGAACTTTCTAAGAAATACCGTCTTTTCTTGTTGAGCAATACCAATGATCTTCACATTGATGCTGTTCGGAGATCTTTGGAAAAAACGGTCGGACATCGGAACCTGGAGCAGTATTTTGAGAAGACTTATTTCTCATCTGCCATCGGGATGCGCAAACCTGATTCAAACATATTTGAATTGGTATGCTCGGAGAATAACCTGGATCCGGCAAAAACAATCTTTATCGACGACAGTCCTCAGCATGTGGAGGGAGCTAAAGTTGCAGGTATCGAAGCGGTTTTGTTGGCAAAAAACCAGGATGTTTTCGAACTACCTTTTTTCCTGGCATAATTCCACCAAAACCCCATTCGAAGATTTCGGATGAAGGAATGCAACCAGTTTATTGTCAGCGCCATTTTTCGGGTGCTCGTTCAATAATTGAAATCCTTTGGAAGAAAGTTCCTTCATTGACTCTTCGATGTTTGTGACATCAAACGCAATGTGATGGATTCCTTCGCCTTTTTTTTCAATGAATTTGGCAATCGGGCTTGTTTCATTGCTTGCCTCCAATAACTCGATCTTCGAATCGCCTACCTGGAAAAAAGCGGTTTTTACTCCTTCACTTTCCACGGCTTCTGTTTTGTAGCATTCGGTTCCAAGGAGTTCGGTATAGGTCTTGATTGCTTCGTCCAGATTTCTGACAGCAATTCCGATATGTTCAATTTTATTCATGATTCGAAAATAAGAAAAAGAATCACAATGGGTATGTGATTAATCGGAAACTCACGGCAAGGATTGAGTTATATAAAAACAAAAACCCCGACATTATCGTCGGGGTTTTCAATATGATCTGTAGGATTTTTATCCCTTAAAGAATTTCTCTGTTTTGTTGTCGAAGTTGATATAGTAAGCTCCTTTCAATAAATTCGAACATGGAACCGACGAACCGATACCCTTCTTGACGATGTTTCCATAAGCGTCATAAATCTCGTACTTCGTTTCAATTGGTTTCCCTGATGCTGTGAAGTTTATTTCATCCTTGACCTTGACGGGGTTCTTGACGACTATCGGAACGGAAGACGTAAACTTCACGTCTTTCGAGTTTCTTTTAGCTCCTGAATGATCAATTTGAACTACACGAACGGTATTTTCACCGGAATGAGGAGCAACCAGGAATTCATAAGCATTGGTTCCGGGAGTACCTTTTCCCTGAACTTCACCGATCTTCACCCATTTGTTCCAACGGTATTGTTCGATAATAAAGGGAAGTTTTCCTTGTTCGTTTGTAGTTTTCCAGGTTAACATTCCACTGTTTTGAATTTGGATCTCAACTGTGTTGAATGTACTGCGGGGAAGTAAAACTTCCGGATTTAAGATTTTTGGTTTACAACCGTCATTGTGTTCGATAACGATAAACACAGGTTCACCGATTTCTATATTAAAGAGCGAAAAGTCAATTTCAAAAGCCGATATGGCCGTTCCACCAGGTAAGATATCACCGTTGACAGTAACTTTTGTTGCGCAAAAGCCGAAGCCATCTCCATCTTCCGGATTTTGAACGTATAAATTTTTACCCTGATAACTTCCTTCAATAGAAAGAACCGCCGAGCTTGAAAAGCTTAACAGTAACGCGAAAGAGCAAAGTAAGAATAAGTTTATTTGTTTCATTTTCTACTTAGTAGCTAAACTAAAAACTGTGGCAAGTATAATAGCTATTTTTTACATTACCAACATTTTACACGACGAAATTACAATTTTTTTTTAATTCAACCACCTAATGAGTTAATTTGTCATGAAATATTACATGTTCGTCGATTAGATCACTATCAAACTTAACATTTCGGATGTGTAAATTTTGTTTTTTTAAGTTATTTTAGTAAAAGATTTTTTCTATTCTTGTATTGATAAACGTACATCCTACTATGAAATTAGTCCCTATAGTTCTCCTTCTTCTTATCCTTGCTTCTTGTGATTCAGATAAAAAACAATTTGAATTCGCCGGAGGAAGTTTTAAAATGGCTTTGGATAATACACCTTCGACCTTTATTGCAAGAGAGGTGAATGATGTCTATTCTTTTGAATTGCTTTCCCAAGTGATGGAAGGACTCGTAAGCTTTAATGCGGAGGATCTTTCCCTTCAACCTCAGATTGCTGAAAAATGGAGTATCAGCGGTGACGGTACGGTGTTCACTTTTACAATCCGCGATGATGTATTCTTTCACGAAAATCCGGTTTTTGAATCCATGGATGATCGGAAACTAACTGTAGATGATGTGTTGTTCACATTTGAAAAGGCATGTAAACCGAATGAAGAAGGGAATCCGACAGCGGCATATCTGTTCCTGCTTGCAAACCAGGTGAAAGGTGCCAAAGAGTATTACGAAGGAAAGGCCAAATCGATCAGTGGCATGAAAATCAAGAAAAATAAGTTTGAAATCACCTTGATTAATCCGGATCAAACCTACATCAATAAGCTGGCTAATTTAAGTGCAAGCATCGTTTCCAGAAAAATTGTTGAAGCGAAAATGGAAACGGACGTTGTGGGAACAGGACCATTTTGCTTTACAAAACCGAAAGAGGACGAAACATACATCTTATTGAAAAATAAAGATTACTATATGACTGACAATAAGGGAAATGCATTGCCCTACCTGGATTCGGTTGTTTTTTATGTTCAAACAAGAAAACTGGAACAACTGGAAATGTTCGAAGAAGGTAAGACCTTATTGATTTCCGGTTTGCCAACTTCACGTATCACAGAAATGCTGGAAGGCCGGATTTCCGATTTCAATGCGCAGCCTCCCTTGAAAGAGTTGTACAATAATCCTTTGCTTACCACACAGTATTATTTCTTCAATATGAATGATCCGCGTTTTAAGGATGTTCGGGTGAGAAAAGCGTTCAATTATGCCATTGATCGGAAACGCCTGGCAGATAACGTACTCCGGAACCAGTATTACGAATATGGGATCTATGGAATCACTCCTCCGATCAGTTCGGTATTTAAAGGGTACAATTTCTCCGAGATCAAAAAATACGGGTATGATTTCAATCCTGAACTGGCAAAACAATTATTGGCAGAAGCAGGTTATCCTGGTGGTAAAGGTTTTGGAAGTGTCGACTTGCGATTGGATATCAGTGATTTGAATACAGCTGTGGCAGAGGAATTGGCTGACCAGATTTATCAGACCCTTGGAATTAATGTAAATATTGACGGATCCAACTTTGAACAACGCAACGAAGACGGAAATATGGGAAAAGGAGACATGTTCCGAACAGCATGGATTGCCGACTATTCAAGCCCGGAGACATTCCTGGGGAACTTCTATGGAAAATTGGTTCCGAAAGAAAAAGACATGCCTTCAAGCGGGAATCAATCACGTTATGTGAATCCGTTGTTCGATAACTATTTTGAACAAGGCCGCTCGGCTAGTCAGAAGAAAAGGTTGGAGCTGTTCTCGAAGGCAGAAATTGAGCTGATGAAAGATCCGCCAATTATACCGCTTTGGTATGCAAACGATTTTACATTGAGTTATTCGCGTGTGCGAAACCTGAAAAATAATCCGATGGAATTTTTGGATTTGCGCAGGGTATATATCAAGGAATGGACTAAAGAGGAATATTTGAAGTCTATTCAATAAGTGTATATTTACCGCTTGATATACTCAAAGAATGAAAACTATCCTTACCGTATTGTTTTGCGCGGTGGTATCACTATTGATTGCGCAGCCTACTCAAACTGTTCGTGGCACTGTTCTGGATTCTGAATCGGATTTCCCGGTTTTCGGCGCTCAAGTTGTCATTACCCTTTCCGATAGTACGAAACTGAAAGCATTCACCAGTGAAGCGGGCGTCTTCGAGTTTTTAAACGTACCGGTTGGGAAACATCCTTTATCGATCAAATCGACAGTGTATGAAAATTACACAGCTTCCGTAGATGTCAATTCAGGCAAACAAACGGTATTGGAAATCAAGGTGAAGGAACGGATAAGTGAGGTGGAGGAAGTGGTTGTGACTGCCCAGAAACCGGGAGAGGTCAAGAATGAGATGGCAACTGTTTCTGCTCAACAATTTTCAGTAGAGGAAACCGAACGCTATGCGGGTTCACGGGGTGACCCGGCCAGAATGGCGAGTAATTTCGCAGGTGTCCAGGGAGCAGATGATTCCCGTAATGATATCGTAGTTCGTGGGAATTCACCACTCGGAATTGTTTACAAGGTGGAAGGAATCGATATTCCAAATCCCTCGCATTTCTCGATTTCAGGAAGTTCCGGTGGGCCGGTTTCCATTATCAATAACAAAAGTTTGGCAAATTCGGACTTCTTCATGTCGGCTTTCCCGGCAGAATATGGGAATTCCGTTTCGGGGATTTTCGATTTGAAATTGCGGAATGGGAATTCCAAACAACATGAATTCACCGGTCAGTTCGGATTTTTGGGAACGGAGGTTTTGGCAGAGGGGCCTTTGAGCAAAAAAAGCAATGCAAGTTACCTGGTAATGGGCCGTTATTCGACCCTGAGCTTATTCCAATTCATGGGAATCCGGATCGGAACGGATGCAGTTCCGGTTTATGGAGACGGGGCTTTCAAATTCAACTTTCCACTCAAAAAGGGAGGTCAGCTTTCCTTTTGGGGAATAGGGGGTAAGAGCGATATCAAGATTCTGATTTCTGACCAAACAGAATACACAACCGATCTATACGGGGAAGGTGACCGCGACCAATACTTCGGAACAGGAATGGGCGTTGCCGGATTGACTTATAAAAAATCGCTTTCCGAACGGACATTTTTGACCACGACCTTTTCCGGAAGTATCGAAGACCAGCATTCACATCATGATTTGTTGAACCGTTCATTGGACACAACTTATAACGGAGGTGAGCCAAAAGTGACGATTCGTGTAGATAGTATTTACAGGATTATGGGCTACGATTTCAAGATCGCCAAGTATTCCGGAATGTTTAGTATCAATCATAAGATTGGAAAGCAACATGTGATAAAAACAGGTTTAAATATGGATGTCCTTACATTCAATATGATAGATAGTGTATTGAATACCGCCGGGACACAATTCCTGAACCGTTGGGATTATAAAGGAACAGGTGGTGTTTTGATTCAACCGTTCTTCCAATGGAAATACCGGATTACTGAAACAATGGACTTCACCGCCGGATTGCATGCACAGTATTATTCGTTCAGTAATTCACTGAGTCCGGTGGAACCTCGTTTGGGATGGAAATGGGCAATGAAGGGAAATCAAAAATTATTTGCGGGAGCGGGACTACATAGTCAGACGCAACCGTATTATACCTATACCTATCATTTGGAAGACGCTTCCGGAAATGAGATTTACCACAATCGCAAGATGGGTTTCACCAAATCGATGCATTCTGCTTTGGGTTACCAAAAGAATTTCAAAAAGGGATTCCAGTTTAAAACAGAAATCTATTACCAATACTTGTATCAGGTTCCGGTAACTGTTCAGCCATCTTCCTTCTCCATGATCAACCAAGGAAGTGGATTTGCACGTTTCTTCCCGGATACCTTAAAAAATACAGGAACGGGTGTGAACTACGGTTTAGAATTGACCTTGCAAAAGTTTTTTGACAAGAGTTTCTATATCCTGACCACCGTTTCCATTTACGACAGCAAGTATAAAGGAAGTGACGGAATTACCAGGAATACGAGTTACAATGGATTGTACACTGCAAATATCCTGTTCGGGAAAGAATTTCATATCGGAAAAAAACATACCATTGGTTTAGGCGGAAAAGTGACTGTTGCGGGTGGTAAACGATACGGTTACATCAATCTGGCAGCCACAAGTGCACAAAAAGAACTCATCTTTAGTGATTCTGCATTTAACACACGTCAGTTCAAAGATTACTTCCGTGCAGACTTGAAAATAAGCTGGAAGATGAATGCGCGCAAGGTGACTCATGAGATCGGTTTGGATCTGGTGAATATTTTGAATACGCGAAACATCCTGGGCTTGGCTTATGCGCCCGATCTGGCAAATCCAAGCAAGGAACCATTGGCTGAAAAAACGCAGTTGGGTTTCCTTCCGATTTTCTATTACCGGATCAGTTTTAAATTGGCGAGCGGGAAAAAAGAGTAAGTTTAATTCAAAATTGAAAATGCAAAATTCAAAAGCTTTCTGGATTTTTCTGCTGCTTGGTTCACTGCTATTTTCCTGCAACAGCCCAAAACGTCAGAAAAAGATCAATGACGGAAAGCTTTATGAGAAACTCCGGCAGCAGAAAGGGTATCTGAATGCAGAGCAACTGCAAAGACTGGAACGTGACTTTTCACTCAAATTTCTTGACAAATACGATTTCTCAGGATACGACGAGGAAGACACGCTGGCTTCTTTTTTAAGAGTGGGTAAGGATATTTGGATGGTCACTTGTTATTTGGAGAATGAGGCAGAGAGCGGTTATCCGTTTTTCCGCTTAAGCGAAACAAAAGAGAAAGGATTCAAAATGATCAAGCATGGGACTATTCCAGCTGAGTCAGGAGAGTGTGCTTACGAATTAGATCAATTGCTGGTCCGTTCGGGAGAGTACATTTTCATTTCCCAAAAACACAGTGGAAGTGCTGTTTGCGAATATTCCCCGCTTGTATTCCACCTGGATGGAAGAAAAGTGGATAAGAGTTTTGAATTTAAGGCATTTACCTGGAACGGTGCAAATGAAGAAAGTCAACCCGTTAAAAGCGACTTCAAAATTGAATCCGGGAGTTCGGAAAGTATTGTTTTTCATGTGCATGAAACGGTGACGGACACTGAAATTGACGAAGAAGTCAGTTCACGTAATTATGATCTAAACTTCGTTGTCAGGAACAATATGATCTATTTCAAAGATACGGTTTATAAGTAGGGATAATCGCACACCTACTTCATTCTTAACCAACCCAAAATGCGTGAATGATCGATCTCCCATAATCCATCATTCAATTCCAAATCGAACACATCTCTCGGATGATCCGGATTTCCCGCATTCTGCTGGATAATCTCCACGTCATCTTCCGTTACTTTTGAAACGATTACCACGTGCCCGTATTCGTTCGTCCAAGTTGCATCCAGGATGATCAGATCGCCAACCTGCGGTTTGCTCTTGCTTGGATTGGTATATTGTATCAAGTCGCGGTCTGCATTCAATTCACCGTCTTTTAGATTCTTGTTGAAGAAATCGATGGCGTTTCCGTATGTGTTCGGCATTTTGTGCTTGTAAAACTGGTAATAGTACCGTTTCACAAATTCCACGCATTGGTATTTCAACCCGATATTGTATCCGTCCGGTGAGGTGTTTCGTTCACTTACATTTCCCATTCCGCCGTTGTAATAAACCACAACATGGTTCAAACTATCCAGCGGATCGCCGATTGCATACACCCGGTTCGGCCCTTCGTTTTTCTTGTAGAGAAAAAATGTCAAAGCGCCTGTTCCCATGATTGTGATGCAGATAAGGAACAGTTTTTTCATGAATTGGAAAGATTGGATTCAATATTCTTCCGGACATTTTTCAATGCCTTTTGTGTGCAATAGGTTTGGTATTGAATAGCGAAAATGGGTCCGAGCAAACGTGTGAAAAAATTTCCGGGTTTCGAAAAAGTCTGAATTTTGAAACTGATTTTTCCATCCGTCTCTTCTAAGAGGAAATAGGATATCCCACATTCAACGTGTCCCTTCAATGTTTCGTAACTAAAACCACATCTTTTTTCCTCCCGGAATATTTCTTTGATACGAACTCCGAAAAGTACCTTTTGAGAAAGTTTCGGAAAAGGAGGAAGATAAACTTGTTGTAAAATGGTATCACCTGCTCGCATGGTTCTTTGTTCATCTTCCCATTGGGTATAAGCGGACAAAATAGTTGTGGGGAAAATCCGGTAATCGAAGAAAGATTGAAGATTGACTTTACTTAAAGTGGAAACGTTTGGAATTTCAATGGAACTGATTTTTTCAACCAATCGGTTTTTTTCATAGTCCATGATCGGAACCTGTTTGAGATTCTCCAAATACTTGCTGAACTTTTTTTGTTGGTTGAAAAGGGCGAGTTTCATCGTTATTTTTTTGTACCAAAGTTAACTCACAATCGAATACCGAGTACACACACGTCATCCACCTGTTCGAGGTTTCCTTTCCAATTTTCAAATCGGGTAGACAAGAGGTTTTCCATCTTCTCGGTTGGTTGGTCCATAAGCAATTCCTTGAAAGGTTTGTATCGGAATTTTTTGTTTTTGGGTCCTCCGAATTGGTCTGCAAATCCGTCAGTGAACAAGACCAGCATATCGTTTTTCTGATAAGTGAATTCTTGTTCAACAAACGGTTTCAACTCGTGCGAATATCCGACCGCTTGCCTGTTTGCTGTTCGTTCCTCCAACGCTGTTCCGGAGATATGATAAACGGGATTGTTTGCTGCCGCGAAGAGGTAGGAGTTGGTTTTCAAATCGATCCGGATAATGGAAAGGTCCATTCCATCTTTGTATTCGCTGCTTTTTCCTTCTTTATCGAATGCTGCAATAATTCCCGAACGCAATTCATTGAGAATCTCTGAAGGGCTGTAAATACCTTTATTCCCCACGATTTCATCCAGGAGGTTGATTCCCAAAACGCTCATCAAAGCTCCCGGAACGCCATGCCCCGTGCAATCCCCGACGGCTACAAAACGGTGGTTTTCATTTTGGAAGATCCAGTAAAAATCACCGCTTACAATGTCCTTTGGCTGAAAATACAGGAACGAATCGGGGAAGAGCAAATGCAGATTGCTCCGGCTTGGTAATAAGGCTAACTGGATGCGTTGGGCATAGTTGATACTGTCGAGGATGTCTTTGTTCTTTTCCTCGATCAGGTTCTTTTGTTCCAGGATGTGTTTCTGGGATTTCAGCATTTCTTCCTTGAAAAACAGGATAAACAGTGAACTGATCAGAAAAAGTAACAAGAGGTTGACATTCCCGATCACAGATTGGATGAACTCGGATTGCTCCACTACGGTAATGAATGGCTTGTGAAACTGAAGCCAGACAATCAATCCGAAAAAGGAAAGGATAGCAAATGCGATAAAACCCTGGATTGTTTTCCGGCGATCGAACATCACGGCGCTGATCATACACATGATCAGGAGATAGAAATGCAGGTTGGTCTGCAAACCATAGGTCAGGGTGCCTTCAATGAAATAAATGAATCCGCAGCAAATGTGAAAGAAGAATGCCAGGCTGTACTTTTTTTTCCGGATGAGGTAAAAAGTGACGATGCTGGCAAGAAAGAAGAAACTGTTATTGAAAATCCCGGCTGGCTCGTGGTAATAGATGTACAAGGGCGTGTAACAAAACATCACCACCGCGGTCAGAAGCGCAATCAAATTACCGATACGGATCTTGCGATTCAGCGAATCCGAATTTTCAGTAGCAATTCCGTTGTTGAGTATGCGAGTAATCATTGGCATCAAATATACTATTCTGCGGAATAGCAACTTACTATTTAGATAGTAGAACTTCTTTTTTCCAGGCAATAACATTCACTCCTTTAGAATAATGAATCAAATCCGGTTTGCGATTCAGATCAATTGAGCCGATCCGATAATTCGTACGAATTCCGGAAATTTCAACCTCCTGTAGTTCCCAAGGTAAGTGGTGGATTTCATACAAATAGTTTTTTTCATTCTTGTCCAGATACAAGCAATAGCGCTCTGTCAACCAAATGTCCAATTCCGATTTTGATACGGAATTGGCAAAAACCTGGTAGTTTGCTGCAAACTCAAAACCTTTTTCCTGTTGATTGGAATGGTAGGTTTGGACCTCTGTTTGAAGGTTTCGCTTCATTTTTGCTTTCTCGTAAGGCAGTCCGGAAAGTAGTTTCGAGAGTTTTGCCGATACCAATTTTTGTGCTTCGATATTGAGAAAGTAAACTCCCGGTTTGCCGTTATTGATTATATACGTTCGAATATTAATTTCATGAAAATTGGATATAGGCGAAAACGCAGGTAAATTTTTCGGTCTTATTTTTTCCATCGTAAATGCGACTACGGAAATCCATGCTTCATTCTCAAAGGTGTCAAGTTTTAATCCGGATGGTAGAAATCGCTGAAGGGTGTCAGCAGGAACTTTCCAATGGAGAAACAAAGCCTTGTTCCATTCCTGGTAGTAACTCCAGCGCTTAACCGGAAGCGGCCATTTTCTATGTGAAATAGATTGAAGTAAGGTGTTTTTATTTGATTTTTTCATTTTCAAATTGGGAACAGAAAAGAGTGGCTCAAATATATAATTTAGTAATAAGAATTAGTGATTATCTCTACCTTTGAAACATGAAACCATTGCGAAAAGATATTAAACCGGGAATGTTGGTGTTGTTTGTTCAGAAGAAGCACCAGGCAAGCGGAGAACTAACGGAAGGAATTGTAAAATCATTGCTTACAAGTGCGCCTTCCCACCCGCATGGGATTAAGATCATGACGGTGGATAAACTGGTTGGACGGGTAACCGAGATCTTGGATGGTGATGTGGATTGAATGTCATAAAATAATGTAGGCACGCGATGCGTCGCGTGCCTACATTATTTTATATGAATGATTTCTTACAAATCAAATTTGATTCCTTGTGCCAATGGCAATGAATTCGCGTACCCAATGTTTATTTTATAAGGAAGATTTCTTCAGGGTTTTCGCTCTTTGAAAAGACTTGTTAAAATGAAGATCCAGTAATTGATTCCAATGAGGATAATGCTTAGGATGACGGTTGTAAGAAACTGATCGAATGCCAATATAAAGAAAATCAATATACTGTTAAAGAACAGACAGATAATAAAATGAGCAATCATTTGCCACCCGTTTATAGGTTTCCTTCCTTTCACATTAAACAATCCGAAACTGAGAAAAGTCAAAGTGAGCTGGATAAGCATAAAAGTCAAAAGAGAGGTGTTTTCCTGAAAGTCATAGTGATGCAACACAAATTCCTCAAAAGCTTTTTCGTCCGCTTGTTCGGGTTTTGGCAAATCCTGGATGGTTAAATCGGACATTCCGCACGGTGAATAGAAATGGATTCTGAAGGAAGGCCTGTGTTTAAGGAACAAACTCGGTTCATTGAACTCTGCGTCTCTTGATACTCCGACAAACAACCAAGTTATTAGAAGTAAGAACAGCCCTGTTAAGAGACTTAAGGATGGTTTCATATCGTTGAGAATTAATGAAGATAAAGACCGGGCGGAGGTAGTTATTCTACTTTCAGCTTGACCGAATATTTCTTTTCCTTTCCATAATTTTTGGCTGCTCCATAGTCGACATCCAAGAGAGTAATAGTTCTTCCATTATGGATTTTAGTGGATGGATAATCCGAATGGAAACCAATAATATAATCTGATATATCTGCCTCAATCTGAACGGCGACTTCCCCTGCCCAAGCGCATTGTGTATTCGGTTGGCATCTGGTTTCATCCACTAAATGGGTAAACCGAATAGTGATGCTCTCATTACCTGCCTGTACCCGCACGGTTTTATTCAATTGAATTGTAAATTCCTGGTTTAAATGATAGGTGGGTTCTTTTTTGCAACCGGGTGAAAGAATAAGGATTAGGAGCAAGAGGAGTAAGCTGGAACGGTATTTCATGATCGTGGAATTTGGTTGTTTGAACAAAGATAGTTCAAAAACGAGTAGGGGGGCGATTAATCGCCCCCCTACTCGTTTATTTATATGTGAAATGATTCTTACAAATCAAATTTGATTCCTTGTGCCAATGGCAATGAATCGGTGTAATTGATCGTGTTTGTCTGACGGCGCATGTATACTTTCCAGGCATCAGATCCGGACTCGCGTCCACCACCTGTTTCTTTTTCACCACCGAAAGCTCCACCGATCTCAGCACCTGAAGTACCGATATTCACGTTTGCGATTCCACAATCAGATCCCGCTTGAGATAAGAAAGCCTCTGCTTCACGTAAGTTGTTGGTCATAATCGCTGAAGACAATCCTTGAGGAACCCCGTTTTGAAGTGCGATTGCATTTTCAACACCACCTGAGTATTTCATCAAGTACAATACCGGAGCAAATGTTTCGTGCTGAACAATTTTAAAGCTGTTTTGTGCTTCAGCAATTGCCGGTTTTACATAACATCCGGATTCGTATCCTTCTCCTGAAAGAATTCCTCCTTCAACTAATACTTTTCCACCTTCTTCCACTACCTGAACCAATGCGTTCTGGTAAGCTTTTACTGCATCTTTATCGATCAGCGGACCAACGTGATTATTCTGATCCAATGGATTCCCGATACGCAATTGTCCGTATGCATTTACCAAGGCATCTCTTACTTTATCGTAAACAGATTCGTGGATGATCAAACGACGAGTGGAAGTACAACGTTGACCGGCTGTTCCTACTGCACCGAATACAGCTCCCGGAACAACGATTTTCAAATCTGCACTTTCTGTGATGATTACTGCGTTGTTTCCACCCAATTCCAATAAGTGACGACCCAAACGTTTTCCAACTGCTTCACCGACCAATTTACCCATACGAGTAGATCCTGTCGCAGAAATCAATGGAACACGTGTGTCATTCGACATTAGTTTTCCTATTTCAGCGTCTCCGATCAACAAACAGGAAACTCCTTCAGGAACTCCATTTGCCTCGAAAACTTCTTGCGTCAATTTTTGACAAGCGATAGCCGTCAAAGGTGTTTTTTCGGACGGTTTCCAGATACAAACGTCTCCACAAACCCAAGCTAGTGCTGTATTCCAATTCCAAACCGCAACCGGGAAGTTGAATGCAGAAATAATTCCTACGATTCCCAGCGGGTGATATTGTTCGTACATTCTATGTCCTGCACGCTCAGAGTGCATGGTCAAACCGTATAGTTGGCGTGAAAGTCCCACTGCAAAGTCACAGATATCGATCATCTCCTGAACTTCACCCAAACCTTCCTGCAATGATTTCCCCATTTCGTAAGAAACCAATTCACCTAAAGCTTGTTTTTTCTCACGGATTTTTTCCGCCAACTGACGAACAACTTCTCCACGTTTCGGTGCAGGAACCATTCTCCAGTATTTAAATGCTTCTTGTGCTTTCAATACGATTGCTTCGTATTCTGCTTCCGTTGCCGAAGAAACAGATGCAATGATTTTTCCGTCAACCGGCGAAACTGAATCGATTTGAGTTCCGCGCGTGTTAAACCAATATCCTCCTGTTGAAGCTCCACGGTTTACCGCTTCGATGCCCAATGTTTTTAATGTTTCTTGTATTCCAAGATCTGTTGCTGTTGCTGACATTCCTTTTCGATTAGTTTGTGCAAAATTACACAATTTTTGCGGAGTTAAGTTGTGTAATTTTGTTAAGGTTTTGATTCATATTAGAGTTTCATCAGTTTTGAATAACCGGATTGATCGCCATTGTTTCTCTTTAAGATATAGACACCTTTTGGTTGACTGCTCAAATCCAAACTCCAATTGGCATTCGGATTGGTTTCGTGTGCGACCTGCAAACCGGAAATAGTATACACATAAACTTCTTCAACCGATTCTGGAAACTGGATGTGGAATATACCATTACTTGGATTCGGATAAATTACCGGGTTATTTTTACTTGATTTGTTGACGGATAAATTACCGACGGCTGTTACTGCTGTATTTGTAACAATTGGTGAATTAAAATCGAAGTAAATGGATGCCTTATTTTCAATAGCACTTCCATTGCTTAATGGAACAAATGGTTTGATTCGGTATTGCACAAAACCATGTGATTCCGGTTCGTTACTTGTACTGTCTGCCAACCAGATATTATTGAATTGAAAGGATAATGAATCGTGCTGAATTTTGGACTCGACCGGATCACTTGCATGTATTAATTCAAAGGTGGATGGATCCAAAAGCGGATCAATCAGATCTGTGAGTTTGATATTAATTGCAGGTGCAGTACCTGTATTTTGAAAATGAATGGTGTAAGTCAGATAATCATTGTAATTGGGAGGGACTACTGTAGGAAAGACTTCTTTTATATTCGGATCGTAGGAATTCCCGACTGCGTAGCACAAGTCCATTTGATTGTTTAGTAAATTACCTGTTTCAGTTGCAGAAACCAAGGTAACTGAAACACAAACAGAATCGCCGGATTGTGCGGTTTGATCAACAAGTAGATTCATCAGGAAAGGATCCTCCCAGTTCATACTCGAAAAATTGTTCACAGAGAAAGTGATCGTATTTCCATTTACTTGCGCAGGCTGTGGAAACCCTAGTGGAGGAATTCCTGCATAAGTGACCGGACCTGTAATTGAAACGGTTAATTCTCCAGATAAACTATCCAAACAGGAAACAGGAAAATTCCCAAATTGATTGCTTGCAAAAACCAATAAGCCGTGTGTTTGTCCCGGGAATACAATTCCGGTTGGTGCTATGCCACTGACAGATAGATCATCGTTGTTAGCACAAGCAATTACGAAATCGACACTGTCAATCAGATTACTCGAGACGGTGACGGAATTTTCGATGGTACAGTTGGAAGAATAAGCTGCTCCTACGGTGTCCACTATTATGTGATAAGTACCATTGGGAACTTCAAAATAGTAACCTCCGAAATTGTCAGTATAAACTAAAGAGACAAAGTTCCCCGAATTGTCAAGCAGATTGATACGGACATTTTCCACAGCCTGATCGGATAGATCGGCATTGCAATTGGTGTTTTGGTCTACATAAACAGTTCCTTTTATTCCATGAGTGTAATTGGAGAAACAATCGTAAGGATTATTCCATACGCTATTCGTACAAACCGGCGTATTCCCTGTGTAAGACCGATGAGTTGGCACACAGGTGAACGGATTGCCAGAGATATACCAGGTATATAGCTGTTGGGTGTTTTCAGGTAAATTCTCGAAGCAATGGATCTGGTTGGTGTCGCATCGGAAAAATGCTAAAGTGGAAGGTAGATGCGGTAATGTTGTCAACAAATTATGGGAAACTGCCAAGGACCATAGGGAATCAGGCAGTTCCGGTAAACTTGTTATTAGATTATTAGGGCATTGAAGACTTATTAAGGATTGGGGTAGATCAGGCAGTTCAGTAAGTTGATTTCCATAGGCATCAAACGTTCTTAATGTGGCAGGGAAATCAGGTAGTACTGTAAGCAGGTTTACACTACATTCCAGGTTCACAAGACCGCTGGGAAGATTCGGTAAGGTGGTGATCAGATTGTAATTTATGCTTAGATACTCCAGATCGGGGGGCAGGACTGTTGGCAATGAAGTGATTTGATTTTCGTCACACAATAAATAAGTGAGTTCAGCGGGCAGACTACTAATTGAAGTCAAACCGCAGTTGTAAACCGCCAGTTCTTTTAAATGTGCAGGTAATACTGGCAATACCCCGATTTGATTACCTGAGCAATAAAGGTGTAGTAAAGAAGATGGAAGCGGAGGAAGTGAAGTTAACTGATTACCCATGCAATCCAGCCATGTTAAACTATCGGGTAGGACAGGCAACGCTGTGAGGTTGTTATCATCACAACGAAATTCTCTTAGGCTTTGTGGTAGAATCGGCCAATTTACGATTTGAGTGTTATTCAATTGCAGCTCTCTTAAATTAGGAGGTAGAGAGGGAATCGTTGTAACATTATAGTTATTGTATCGCAATGAAATCAAGCCGGTAAAGTATTGGATTCCGTCCAGGTTTACAGCTGCGCTTCCATAAAGGTCTACGGAATCAATTGCTGCTAATTCGGGAGAATTAATATCAAGCTGATTGCTGTTAATGATACATGCCGGATGATAAAATTGTATCCACCATGCAAAGTAAGAATCAGGGATAGTATAATATTGCGCATTGGATTTAAATCCGAAGCCAATAATAAATAAAAGAGAAAACGCAATTCTCGTCAAGTAAGAGTTATTCATTAAGGGTGGTTTAAATTGTAGTAAAATGAATGCCCAAAGCTAATAAATAGATTTGAACAGGGTTTATAAAATGACTAAAAACAGTTTGATAATGAGTGAAATTGGAGATTGATCGAAGGAATGCAGGGTAAAAATAAAATACAGTAATCGATCCGGATTTAGTTAAACGATCGCCTAAACTCCAGGGGCGAAAGGTTTGTCTTTAACTTAAATAGTTTACTGAAAGATTGGGAGTGCTCAAATCCTAATTCGTAGGCAATTTCACTGATTGAATGATTGGTCGTTGCTAATTTTTCTTTGGCTTTTTCGATCAACTTGTTGTGAATGTGTTGTTGGGTATTTTGCCCGGTGAGTAACCGAAGCAAACTGCCCAGATAACTTGTTGAAACGTGTAATTTTTCTGCAATGTATTGCACAGTTGGCAAACCGATGGAATTCAGATCATCGTGATTAAAATAATCATTCAATAATTCTTCCAACCGCTCCAGGATCTGGTGATTTGCCTTTTCCCTGGTGATGAACTGGCGATGATAAAACCGTTCACAATAACTCAACAAATTTTCAATGTGTGTAACGATGATTTGCTTGCTGAAGGTATCAATATTGGAATGATATTCCTGTTTGATAAGTTGTATGATGCCGGTTAATACCGCTTCTTCTTTTTCAGATAGGAACAATGCTTCATTGACAGAATAATCGAAAAATGCATAGTGCTTGATTGTTTTTGCAAGTGGGGTGTTCCAGATAAAATCCGGGTGAATCAGCAAGATCCAACCCGAAGGTCTTTCCGAGATTTTTTCTTCCTGGATCTCCAACTTGAGAACCTGGTTGGGTGCCATGAAAAACAACACGCCATCATCATCAAAATCGTAATGAAGCTGTCCGTATTTGTACTTCACGTTCTTCATGCGTTTGGATGCAATAAAATAGAAATCAAATACTGCATTCAACTCGATATTGTCCGGCATACCGGTGAAATCTTCCATTGTAAGCAAACTGATCAAAGGATGCTCGGGCCTGGGTAAGTTTCTTAAGCGATGAAACTCACTGATGGATCGTATTCTATGTGGTTCCGTATTTGCCATATCCAATGATACTATTTTTGATGGTAAACCGCAGCAAATTCTTTCGCAAAATCTTTCAATTTTACTTTTCCCATTTTGGGATTGTTCTGATGGAAATTTTTAAGTGGTGCTCCACTATGCATAACAGCTTGCATTTCTACCATCGTTTCTGCGAGTTCCTGAGGCATTTTTGCCATTTTCAATCCTTGAAGCATTTGTTTGTTTGAAATCAGAACCCATTTCAGCCAGGGTTTCCCGATAGAGGTGCCAATAATTCCTGCAGCTTCATTACAAGTCATTTCTTCGCTTCCAACATACCGGATCTTCAGTTGCGCGGTTGGTGGATTGATCAATTCTTCGGCAACTGCTTCTGCAATATCTTTGGGTGAGACAAAAACAATTTTGTCGTCTCCACCATAATTTCCCATTAACATGCCGGTCCTGCCTCTCAGCAAAGCCATTAATCCGGAATAGCGAAGAGTTAAGTATTTCCCGATAAATCCTTTGCCTTTTATCAGGTCCATGGAAAAATAAAAGTTGGTATAGAAGGAACCGGGCCGCATAATAGTTAGTGAAGCGTCTGTTAGTTCATTAAAGACATCTTCTATGTTTTCTCCTTTAATCAGGTTGGCAGACCAACCGCTCAAAACCACCACGCGTTTCACATTCGCATGTTTCAGTGCCTGAACATAATTAGTGGCGATAGAGCGCATATAGGCTTGTTGATGGATTTCACTCATGTTCATGGGAATCATACAATAGACAGCGTCCGCACCGGCAAAGGTATCCGTGAGGAAAGAAACGTCTTCCAGTTTACCAATGGCAGCTTTTGCACCTAATGCTTCAATGTCTTTTTGTTTTCCCGCGTCACTGCTAATGACGGTTACCGAATGTCCTTTTGCAAGCAACTCCCCGGCAAGCGGTTTACTGATATTTCCTAATGAGCCTGTTAAAACGATTTGCATACTTCTATTGTTTAGATGGTACAAAGTTGCAGCGCAATTAAAAAACGAATGTAACCAAAATGACTGTAGTCGTAGTCAAAATGGTTGGCGAATGAATAATAGATAGATTTCAGGAGTGAATGGTTCGAATGTAGGTCAAACTTTAAGGTAATTGCATAAAACTTGCCCCAATAATTTTCAATGCGTCATCAAACTGTTTCCAAACCCTGAAGTACCGGAATTTTCCTTCTAAAGATGTTCCCATCATTTTTCCTTTCGCCGTCATGGTAACGATGGTGAGAGCTGTATCGCCCATTATTTGAATACTGTCGATTTCTGTTGAAGCATCTTCGATGATCATGGTTTTTGCTTTGTGCGAGTCCAGGTCCATTTGCTTGGTTAGAATCTGACCGGTTGGCGCAACTGCTACCAACTCATCGTGCAATAATTGGTCAAGAATGGCCACGTCGCTTACCAGTTGAGCGGAGAAAAGGGTGTTTTCTGCTTCAAGGACTAGTTCCCGGGTAATTTTTTGCTTGTCCATATTCCAACTGATTTATTCAACCCCTTCAATCTGCTTCAAATGCTGCTCTACCTGGTATTTATTGAAATTTCCCCATTGAGGGGCAGTATTCGGTTTCTCTCCCAACATATTGTCGATGCAGGTATTGTTGTTTTTATATTTCTCATGTAATACCGCGATGATCCGGAAGAAAAATGCATCCAGCATGACAATGGATTCAAATTCAGATTGAACCGATGAAAGGTTTAACAATTCCAGGATTTCCTGTTTTTCTTCGGGGGTAACTTCTGTTTGGTAACCCGCTTTCAATGACTTGAACACCAGGTTATTCCACACCACGCTGTCGTGAGCCCAAGGTACATTGGGCAGATTCAATGAATGTTCACAAATGATGATAATTGCATGGAGCAGATCACCTAAATAGCTTGCCGGGAATTCGTCGAAGCTGCGGAACTCAAAACCGCTTTGATACATTTTCTCCTGGTTGAAATCCAGGCCAACATCTGAAAGTAATTCGTAGTCGAAGGCTGATGCAATCTGATCCCGCCACCAAATATTTTCTTCTTTTTCAAACCTTAGGAGTTTTCTGAATTCTTCTACCTGGTATGTGAGGATCTTTCCTTTCGCCATGACCTTGTTGAACGTACCGACTCCGGTATAACGAGACATCGCATTTCGCATGGAGCCACCGGCGAATTGTTCTTTTAACCCGTATTTCGTGCTGATCACCTGCATGATGTCCGGACTACCCAGGGTTGCTATAAAAAGTGGTTCGAACCATTGGAGCAGGTAAATCGCATTGGCGTGTTTCGCTTCAAAATCAGCATAATCAACAATTCGGCTGTTTTCTGTTAACGTTGGCAAAGTGATATGAAAATGGTAGGTCCCATTATTGAACAACACGATGTTTTCCTGGTTCGACATAAACATATTGAACCCGATGTTGTAGTCAGGGAAGTGTAAGGTCCCGTTCAGAACACCTGATTCGTTTATTTTATCAATAAACAGTTTTTTAGTAGCAGCGAGTTCGTCACACGAATCGGAAATCGTTCTGTTCTCAAAGTACTTGGTCACAAATTCAATCGAATCACCGTCAAAATTCACCGATCCCATCGGGTTGGTCTTTTGGGTCAGCATACTCTGAATATTGTATGGCTGGGTTTCCAGGAAATTCTCCAAAATGGACTTTCCAAGGTATTCCGGGTTATCGGCCGCCGGATTAGTTGATGCAATCGTTTTATGTTGGTAGTTCAGATCTATTTTATCCAGCGAATGGCTATTGATCATTCTGCTTACCTGGTAATTTTTGTCTCTATTCAATCCATTTTCCAATACGGACGCCAATACTCCTGATTTATAGCATTTTCTATAATCAATACTGTAGCGCTCACAGCCAATTTTTTCTTGTATAAATGCACCGGAAACAAGGAGTGGTTCTTCGAATTGCATATAGGTTTCGTTTTCTAATCCAATTCCCCAGTAATATTTTTGTTTCGGATTTTCGTTCATTTATTTTAATTGACTTAATGTATTTATAAATTTTAATTGACTGAAAAGGGTTGCCTAATCATGGTAATAGAACACGTGAGAGGAATACCGTTCATGATTCCACCAGTCTTTCCGTGCTTTTGCAAAATAGTTGTAATTCAATTTTCCCGCCTGCGACTGCAAAGGGTAGATCACCACTCCATTTTCGCGGTATGCTTTTTTTAAATGGGTTTCAGGGACAATAGGTGCGATATGTCCGGAAAGTCCGACAATTTTCCTTTTGGCGCAGATAATCCCAACTCCACCTTCTTCGTTTACTTTACGTTGAATCTCATCCAGGTCTGTCATACGTTTCCAACCGAAACTGGCTCCCCATTTCAAAAACCAATCGTGTATTGCACTCGAGTAAATGCGCTCGACTGTTTCGTCAAAAACAGGTTCTATCTCTTGCCCGTCCAGTATTTTTTCAAGCGATTCGGGTGTCCACCAAACGGTAGGTAGGTAAACTCGTGCGAAGTAGCAAAAATCGTAAGCATACACATTGCAATAGGTGTCGTCAACTGTGCGCTGGTATCTCAAATTATGCTTCACATCCAGCTTATCAATGATCCTTTCGATACTTTCCCGTTTGGTTTCAGCATTCGTCAGATCGCGATAGGGCACATCGGGATCGCTGATAGGATGAGGTTTCGCCATCTGGGTGTTTAAACGGGATTCCGGGACCGTTGGTAAATGGGCACTTTTTATTCGCCTGTCCGTTGTTGGATCTTCGACTAGCGCTGTTGAATTGCTTGCTGTAGTTTCTTTTTTCATTTTGGCCTTTTTGGAATGAAGCGTCATGATTTGTATCCGCAGCGGCGGATGGAGTAAAGGTAAGATTTCATCGGGAATTTGCAGTAGTGGTTGAAAAGTTTGAGCGGTAAAATGTGTTTGTCCGGTCGACAAGAATTTTCATTTCTTACCCAAAGTCAATGACAAGGGCTTGTCGTACACCTAATTTTGTCCTTTGAAGTTGCAGCTGGCGATTTCTTAAATGTACAACCAGGATAAAATTAAAAGTATGAAAACGAATTCAATTAAAACTACCGCGCGATTTGCGGGCTTGTTTTACCTGCTCCAGATTCCATTGGGTGTTTTTGGAATCATGTATGTACCCGGCCAATTGGTTGACAGGGAAAATATACCGCTAACCATTTCCAACATCGCTTCCCAGGAGTCTTTATTTCGCCTGAGTATCGTGAGTGCAATCCTTTGTGCTTTGGTTACGGTTGCTACCGCAGTTTATATTGCCAGGATCCTGAAGCCTGTTAACAGCAGATATGCCGGATGGATTGTCACTTTCACCTTGATAGCAGTCCCTATTTCGTTTATAAACGAGTTGAATCATGTTGCTGTCTTGCATTTGGTACAACACCCGGAAAAGTTGGTTTATTCTTCCAAAGCGGAAGTTGAAACACTGGTGAGTCTCTTTCTCAATTTACATGAATATGGCATCAAAATGATCAATGTGTTTTTTGGATTGTGGCTCCTGCCAATGGGTTACCTGGTCATTAAGTCGAAATACATTCCTAAGATCATCGGTTGGTTTTTACTGGTTACCTGCATTGGATACTTAATTGATTTCACCACTTTTTTTCTGTTCCCGGCAGTGAAAATTACAGTCAGTGAATATACCTGGATTGGCGAGGTGATGATGGTCTTGTGGTTGTTGATAAAAGGGATTAACACAGAAGCATTTGAAAAACAAGGTTACGACAAGGTGCAGGATTAACCTTCCAAGGCCAATCTTTTCCGGATCCGGCTCAACGATTCGGGTGTTACGCCCACATAACTGGCTATCTGGTATTGGGGTATTTTTTGGAAAAGTTCCGGGCTTGATTTCAGGAGTTTCAGGTACCTTTCTTTGGGGCTGTCTAAAATGTAGGCTTCCAGTTTGGTTTGTTGCCCGACAAAAACCTGGCTCATTAATTTCCGGGAAACGGTCCCGAGATTGGGGAATTTTTCATAAAGATCTTCCCCTTTTTCACTGTTTCCAATAATCAGTTTGCAGTCTGAACAACATTCTACGAAGTGATTTGAAGCGGTGTTTTGAGTGATGTGATTGGCTGACAGGACCCATTGCCCTTCGGTAAAAAAATCGCTGGTTTTTTCCGTACCATCTGTGATGTAATATTGTCTTACAATTCCCTCAAGTACAAAATACGTATCGGAAGAATGCTGGCCTTCTTTCAACAGCAACGTTCCTTTTTTAAAAGACCTTACAGTCAATGTTTCATCGATTGCATCGATCTCTTCATCGGAGAGTTGCTGAATACTTCTAAAATGATTTAAAAGTTTGTCGTCCATGTTTTACGGTGTGTATATTTTCGCGATTTGTCGGAATAACACTAGTGATAGAACTAGTTGACAAATCTGTTGGTTTGAAATAACGTTAGTAGTTTTTAAGATTAGTCATTTCATCCGATAGTAAAGGAATATTATTCTGAATAATTCCCCAGATCATTTCCGGTTCAACTGAATCATAAGCGTGTGAAATGATATTTCTTAGTCCAATAATATGTTTTGCAGATGTAATTTGGATTGCAGGGTCGATCTCTATGATCTTTCGGATAGCTTCTCCGATAATTTCTAAATCCCGCTCAATAGCTCTTTGTAAAATGATGTCTGATTGAAAAGAATGAAAATTATTATTGGTTTTCGTTTTTACAGTTTCAATTTCCTGGATCACACTTTGGATATCCAAGATGTATTTTAAAATTTTAGGCTGCATACAAGTCTACCTTGGAACGATCAATTTCGGCGATCAGGATTGGGTTTCTAAGTGATTTCCGTGAAACCAGATCAATTTTTCTGCCTATCAAATTTTCCAGTTTTTCCAAAAAGGAAAAGTAGTTATCGGCGTAATTAAGGACCTCAATTTCATCTGAGAATTGCACGAGGAAATCAATGTCACTGGTTTCGTGCATGGAATTCGTTGCGGCCGAACCGAACAAAGCAATAGATATCACATTGTGCGTTTTGCACAGTGAAACGATGTCATTGAGCTTCTCTTCGATTAATTTGATCATACTACTCAAAGATAATGGTTTTTTTCATACCTATTTGATTTGTTAATGAGACGAAATACAGAATCAAAAACGGATAAACAGAAGAGCACAAATTGTAACTGCAAAGTCTTATTCAATCACCTTTCTTTGTTATACCTGTTATGAATATCAATTGCATGGAATACCGATTCGATATGATTTTCATTCAGTTGTGTCATATTCACTTTTGACAGGTTATCCAAAATAAAATCGACATTTGCTGGGGTGAAAAGTTCGGTATTCGATTCGGAGTATAATTCCTGGATTTCGAGAATGATTTCTACATCCGACAAACTCATTTCATTCGAGCTGGCCCTGTCGAGATTGTTATAGATATAAACGGTGTATTTGTCAAAATCGGATTCCGTGTCCAGTTTCGTGATATCCTCTCCACCGCTGAGGTTTATGTAAATGGCCTTGAATGTATTTCTTAAACCCTGGAATTTTCTAAGAAATCCTAAGAATCCCCAAAATCCGGTAAACAAATTCAATAGGGTATAGACAAAACCCAAAAGATAGGGTTGGATCCCTTTCTGCAAACGAAAAGTCTTGGAATTGTAGTAATAATAAAACAGGCCGAAGTTTACGGATATTTTATAATACCTGCTTACCCGATTATTGGTTTCGATTTTATGCATGATTGGTTATCGTCTTAGAGGTGTTTATTTGCCGTTATAGATATGCTTGAGTTCTCTCAATCGAATTGCAGCCAATTTATCTGATGGGTTTAGTCGAATGGCCCTTTCGTATAATTCAATGGCTTTTTCAATGTTTCCATCTGAATAATATGCATCAGCACGAACCAAGATATTCAGGTATTGTTTAGTTTCTTCGGGATTTGCTGAATTTACAAGCTCGGTGTCTTTCACGACCAAAAAACCGAACAATCCTTTTTGCAATCGCACTTTGATCCGTTCTGTACCATTGAGGTTCGCGTTACAGGGGAAAATCAATTGCTTCTCAAAACCATGATAGTCAACAACTGCATAGGGATTTCCACAACCGTGCCGACCTTTGGATAATTCTCCTGTTTTTATGACTTTTAAATTTACCAGTTCCAACTTTCCGCTCGGAATATAGTGATTCAAAGCCATGAATGAGCACATCAATAAACCTCCGAACAAAAGAATGCCATGGAAAGCCTGCAAAAAAAAGCCGTGTGGATTTTCTACATAATATTTGATCCGATTCCTGAAAAGAAGAAATAGAATGAAACCGCCACCAATTAAAAGCATTAAGGGAATGTATACGCTGATAAATGTTTTCCGGAACAGTGATATTTCCCAAATAATTGCGCCGATGGAAACAAATGTCAAAATAGACATGAGTCGATCAGCTTTCTGGTTTTGTCTCTTTTTTCGAGCCATATTTTTCAATAGTATTGCTGGATTTCGTTTTAGTTGCCATTTACCTTCTCCAGTTCATCTATGATCAATTGGATCCGGTTATTATAACTATCGATCTGCATTTTATACTTGTCTGTGTCTTCCGAAACGGCTTTGTAAAGCAGTTCGTAACATTGCAGCCGCAGTTCGCAGTATTCTCCCAGAAGTTTGTTATTCGTTCTGATTTGGGGCGGTAAATCCATTTCCTTGAAACTCTCCAGGAGTTCGATGTTTTTCTTCCAACAAAGAATTCCCCTGTCCTTGATGGCAAAAAGTAATTTGTCGTTGGTTGTATTGGCGGGTAAGCTATAGACTTCCAATGCCGTTGCTTCCATTGAAGTGAACTCTTTCATTTTAGCCTCATAGCTTCCGATGTCATTTGGAAGGACGCTATAAACCACAAAGGAAAGGATCAGGAGCAGGGTGGACAATAAACTGATCGTCCCGAATTTCAATTTATTTTCGTCCGGCTTTTTAAGACTTGGAATGAAAGCATACCCGATAACAAGTCCGCTAAGTAACCCGCCAATGTGGGCTGCATTGTCTATACCGCTATCCGCTTTAAGTCCGTTCAATAGGTTATACCCGACAAAAACCCCGATACTGGTCAGTAAAGCTTTTCGTGCCGCTTTTTCGATGAGGTTGGTTGACAGCATTGCAAGGAATACTCCATACATTCCGAATATCGCTCCGGATGCACCTGCGCTGATCGTCAGGTCGTGCCAGCACAAACTGGCAATACTTGCCGCGATTCCCGTCAGGCAATAAGCAGCCGTAAATTTCGCCTTGCCCAAATAGGGTTCCAAAAGCAAACCGATATAAAGTAAAGCGAACATGTTCATCAGAAGATGAAAAACCCCGATATGCAGAAAACAATTGGTGAATAGTCGCCACCATCCGCCTTCCAAAGTTACAGGTCGGAAATTGGCTCCCCAAGCAATTAAACTCTCGTTGGCGGGAGTCATGAAATCAACTCCGGAAATAACCATCAGGATAAAAACCGCCAAGTTTAAGTTTATTAAAATCGGAGTAACGAAATAACCCGGTGAGGGTTTGAAGATTGAAAGAAAATCGGTGATTCCTTCTTTGGATGATGAGGATTGCGTTAAATAATCTTGCTCCTTTAAAACCAATTCCGGTTTAAGTTCCTCGTATTTTTGAGTAAGTTCTTCCGCAAAAGTGGAGGCTTTTAATTCATTGAATGTGGTAATCAGCTTTTCAATATTCTTTTTGTTTTTACCCCAATCCACCAGTTGATTGCCTGTGCATTGACTTTTCAGGTTTGCATTGCCGCCGGCTATTTTCACTTGAACTTCTTCACTCCAGGAACTCATGGAGAAAGCGGTAAAGGCAATGAAACCGTTTTCACTGGTGTAACCGATGTTCCACCCCAGTTTTTTTGCTGCTTCTATTGCAAGTACAAGGAATTGTTCTGTTCTTAAGTCATCAAGTGGGAGGTCTTGATTGTATTTTGGCGAGAATCCGAAGGCCATAGTTATTGATTTTTGTTGTTAGTGACTGCTTTATCCAGTTCGAGTTTCATCAGGATGTCTGTCTGTTCATCATCGCCTAATTTGAAAAGATGCTGGTCAAATGCTACGAAACCGTTTTTCCGGTAAAAGCTGATGGCTCTTGGATTTTCTTCCCAAACTCCCAGCCAGATATAGGTTGCGTTTTTCTGTTTTGCGCGTTCAATCGCCCGGTCATACAATATTTGTCCGACACCTTTTCCAAGAAATGCTTTCGAGACATAAATCCGCTCGATTTCCAAAGCATTGAGGTCTTTCAATTCTGTTTGCGACTCCCCGAAGTTCACTTTCAGGTAACCGATCACTTCATCCTCCAGAAGTGCAAAATAGAATTCGGAGTTGTTGTCTTCCAGTTCTGCGCTAAGTTTTTCTTTTGAAAATCCGGTTTCCAGGTAGGTTTTCATATTTTCCTCCGAATTGAATTCTGAAAACGCCTCCTCAAAAGTTTGTTTGCCAATCTTCTGCAACTTTTCAAGGTCTTCAACTCCTATTTTTCGTGTCCTGATAGTTTCCATATGCTTTAGGCAGATTTTGAAAAAGTCTTTTAAACGGACGGCTAAAATACAATTTTATTGCGCCCACGTGTCCTTGATATTGTTTCACACGCGTTTGAGGACCACATTTGTTTAGGGTTTGCGTACGAAAATAATAGCGAAACCAACGAGCGATTCAACTAAAAACAAGGATCCGATAATGGGAAAATTAATTTCATGTCGAAAACAGAAGTAGGAAAGAACCGATACGCCCAGTGAAAGTACCAGCACAACTACTTTGTAGCCAATGGTTCTAAACTTAAGGCCCAGGAGAATCCCCGTTAAAGTAACCAGCATGATTGCCAGAGCCGCAACTCCAAAATAGAGGTCTAAATCATTCAGGCCATTAAAATTCATGGGTTAAGGAGTTTGTACTATTTTACCTTTCTTAAAAGCTGTAATAAATAAATCGCGTTCGGCCTTTGTAAGGCATACATTGTCGCGTGTCCAGGCAGAAAATATCCTGCGATGGCAAAAACAAGTTAAATCAGCAGACCCATCTTCGTTCTCCTGAGGTAGGGGAGCATTTTTTTCAGGGAGCATATCCGTGATGTATAAGCGCAAACCATATCCATCAGACATTCCGTAACTTTTTTTCCAATAAGAAATTTTTCTCAGGTAATGTCCTTCAATTGTATCTGTAACAAGGATGTCAAGTTCATTGGACTCGAGATAAAAACCTTCCAGTTTTGACAGTTCGCTGTAACCGACTTCCAGTTTAATCGTATCGCCCTTCGCGATGGTAGTTTGTACATATTTGTCCGGAAGATACAAATCCGGATCCAATTCATACAGATCATAGCACTCCGGAAGGGGGAACACAAAGCGATCAATAGTCAACTCGTGTTTTTTAGAGCAGGAAGCAGTTATTCCCTCTCCCTGACTACACGAAGTAATCACCAATAATAGGAGGAAGGATACCAATCCGGATCTTTTTTGTAAAAGGTTTATTGATTTCATTTAACCACTTTTTTATTTTGCATGATTCATTTTGTCCTCCAATTCTTTCATTACTTTATTCTTTCCCTTGTCACATTATAATTATCAAAATTTGGATGATGCCAAAATGCTTCAAGTCCGATTTCGTTATATCTTTCGAGGTCACATCAGGGTGAAAAATATCACCATCAGGGTTCCCGGAAACACGAAGACCAGCGATGCAATTCGTGCAAAGTTAAACCAGGCGCTTTGTCGTCTGAACAGGTAAAGATGGATTCCTGCCTGATCTCTTCGTGTTTAGTTATTCCGAACCGGTCGTCCTTTTTCCTCGCGTGCTTCTTTTTCTCTTTTCAACCGCACTTTTTCGGCCGCGTTGCGCATGGATTCCTGGTGGTTCATCGTTCTTGCAATTAACTTTAGACTTAACTGCAAAAGTACTAATTTTCTTCGAGTTCGATTGGTGATCGAATCGATTTCCAAACCGGTTTGCCACTGACTCGCACTAAAGAGGAGTGCTTATTTCGGAAGATAAGATACCCGCGTTAATCCGGGTTCATCCGAATCAGGCGAATTCGAATTTTATCGATGCGTTCTACCCGGAAAAGAAAGTTCATTTCTCCTGTATTATTGCTAAATGTGATCAACTGCTTTCCTTTTAAAAAAGTCCAGAATCCGCTGTTCAAACCTTTTGGTTCAAAAACATAACGTCTTTTCAAAGTTCTTAGCACCTGCAACTTATCCGTTGTTTTTTCGATGTAATAAAAATGATGAGTCAGTGAATCGGTAATCTGGATCAGTTCGCCGGTCTTCATGTTCGCCAGTTCCAATAAAACAGCCCGCGTTTGGGGTGTTTCGGCAGTCGGATTCTGCATGAGTAACTGATAGCTTACACTATCAACTTCCATAACCCGACGCCTGGCAGCTATGCGCAGATCAACAAAAAAGAAGTAAAATTCGTTGTTCTGAGCGCTTGTATCCAAATCATTCATGGTAAGGTCCAGTCGCCAGCTTCGGGGATAGAGCCGGTCAATCTCCTGGTTATCCTCCCCGCTTAGTTGCTCCGATGATTCCAAGTCAACAGATTTGGCCAGGAACAGTGTGTCTGAACTGAAAATTTCGGAGGAATCGTCGACGTTCTTGTTATAAGCGATCCATTCATATCGTTTCAATTCTTTTACCGGGATCTTATTTTGGGAAACTGCCGGAAGAACCAATAAGCAATAACAAAGTGAAAGAAATAGCTTCATAAGAACCGGATAACGTATAATTGGTAAAAAAGTTACTTCCACCAAGCCGGGAACCAATCTTCAGCGAAACTGGTTGTATGTAAAGTGAAACTTATTCGATCTGCAGCGAAACTTATTGGATGTGAACACAAACTTATTCTATGTTTATCAAAACTGTTTGAATGTGCAACGAAACTTATTGCATGTAAAAGTAAACTTATTCAATCCCGAAAGGTCGGGACAAGTTGTGTAACCAAACTTATTGAGAGTGCAGCTAAACTTATTCGATCTGCGGCGAAACTTATCGCATATGAAACCAAACTTATTGGATCTTTCACGAAACGGAATGCGTCTGCAATAAAACTGATTGCGGATAGAAGCAGGTGGATACACAATTAACCGGAAATAATGTAGAAAACTCGCCAAGCTGCAATAAATCCTAAAAAACTAGGTGACCTATTGTGTGCTATGTGGTGAAGTAAACCACATAGATACATAGAACACATAGTAAATACCCAGTTTGAAGCTTGGTTGTTTTTTCAGTCATATAGCATCAGGATGAGAAATTTCCGGTTCCGGTTAAAAACCTGGAAAATCCTTTTTAACTTGGCAACACTTAATCATACTAAAAACAAATGCTATGAACGAAGATATTTTAGATCAAGTCTCAAAAGACTCGGGATCAGGCTGTCCTAAGTGCGGAAGTAATTCGGTAAGTGCGGTAGGCTGGACTTGGTGGGGCGGAATGATCGGCCCCAAAATGATGCACCATACGAAATGCCAAAGTTGCAGTCATACCTACAATAGCAAAACGCGCCAGTCAAATACGAAAGGCGTTGTGATCTATTCTGTTGTTGCAGGAGTGATCGGATTGGCCATCTTCTTTTTAATAAACAGCAGGTTATAGATCAGAAATATAAAAGCTAGCGCGAGTATCTAAATTAGTACAAGTCTGAAGCTAGCGCGAGCAGCCTGTCCCGACCATTCGGGATCTAGCTCGTGCTGGCGTAGTCTCTAGCTCGTGCTAGCGTAGTCGTACTCAAATCATGTTCCCATCAAATCTATTTCCAAAACAGTTTGATCACCTGCGTAATTCCGTGCGCTGCTATATTTCCAGTCTGCCGGATTGGTTACCAGTCCTTCTTTTACCGGATTATTATGAATGTAGTTCACTTTTTGTTCAACAACCCAAGGGCTAAAAACCTCAATTGGTTGGTTGTTTTGTTGCCATAATTGGTATTTGGTAACATTACTGTTTTTCTTTCCGGCATCTTCAAACAACTTTAACAAGTACTCTTTTCTGCTTTCCCGGGGATTTTCTTTTATCGCTTCTATCAATTTGCGAGAAGTAAATCCTTTAAAATCACGCATAAAACCGGAAGGATCATTTTCAACAGATCTAAAAAGTAAATGAACATGATTGGGCATAAATACGTAAGCGTAAAGTTCTATTCCCTTGTGTTTTCTGCAATAGCTTAAGGAATCTGCTAAGATTCCAAAATAAACTTCCCGGGTGAAAAGATCAACCCATTGGACCGTTGCGAAACTTACGAAATAAGCTGCTTCCGGATTTCTAAATTTATATTTCCTGCTCATTTACTTTAAGTTAGTAAAAAAGCAGGTTTAAATCAAACTGATTTTTTGATTTATAAGATTGGTTCGGAATTTTTGTTTCTACACGGCACGAGCGAGATCCCGAATGGTCGAGACAGGTTGCTCGCGCCAACTTTGGGGTATGTTTATGTCAGCGGGAAATGGCATCACGTTTTTAGTTCCATTGCCATTATTCCAATTATCGGGGTGAGGATAAATGAAAAAATGGTAAGCCTGATTAATAATAACCCTTTCTCAAAATATCCCATAAGAATCGGATCATTGAAGGATTCGAAGTCCTTTTTACTTTGATATACGGAAAGGGTGTTCAACGTTTCACCTTTCATCACTCCCCATTCTACAGCATGTTTTTTCATTAACTCAGGGTACTTCTGTTCGACATATGAACTAAAATTAACCTTCAGACTCCTGTTTAGTCCAAAAAACAGGACTGGTCCAAGAAAAGCATAAGGAATGGTTAGAAAGGCATAAATGTCGTTTGTTAAATTGAGTATCAATATGATGTAGGCCAGTGTTAAGACTATGAAGTAAGCCTTAAGTGTTTTTTTACTTATTACTTGTAAAATTTTCATCCCCGTATTATGTATATCATTTTCCTGCCTGTATTTATCTACGTGCATTTATAGATGGTTATTATCACTACTCCTAGAAGGATAATCAGTCCATTTCTTTTAACTTTTCGACTTTGTTTGTTCCTTTCGGTATAGTAAATTTCTACCCCCTTCTTATTCAAGAAATAACCTCTGTTGGCATGGTCAGGGATTTCCAAAACCCAATCTTCCCTGCAGGAATTACAAGTAGCATAAACCCGAAAGTCGATGCCAAGAATATTGGTTGAGTTTTCCAGTGAGTCATTAAATTTCATTTTCCTGGTTTTAACCTTCTCGTCAAGAATTTGGATGAAATCGTTATAATCCTTTTCCGAAGGGAAACCCATCATATTCTTTTCAAAACAATCTTTGCACATAATTATTCTTTCCAGTCTATTTGCCAACCAATTATATCCGATATCTCATTTGCAATTTGCCGGATTTCTATTTCATAAGTTGATTCAGCGCCTTGAGGGACATTTATTTCAATCAAATTGATCCTGTCGAATTTAGAATCATCGTCAAAAGCGTAATTTCCATTACTATAGCATTTAATTCCCTGCAACACTATTATAAAGTCTCCCAATTGAATGATACCAGATGCGTTGCTTCTAATTTGGCATCCATCAACGGCATGAAAAATCTTTTGTAATTCGTCGATATTCAAATATTTTCGAATAATTAGAATCAGCTTGAAGGGAAATATAATCGTACATCTGCGGAGGTGTTTATTTACTATTATGACTATCCTTTTTATGATTAATAAAGTTGTTGGTCGTCTCCAAAACAGCGTTTAAGTAATCTATCATTGAATTATAACTAGTTTCTCCCGGTGCCCAAGCAGCAAATACCCAATATTCCCACCTTGGATTTTCCTTGCCTGGAGGAATTAGAAAGAAATATTGTTCTTCATCATATCCTCCTACTTTGATGGCGGTTTTTAGTCTATTACCAACTTCTATATTACCGGTCTCAATCCAAATTTCATAAAGTTCTGAATCTACATTCTTCAAGTAGTCAATATCATTGGTTTTACAAAAACTTGGTTCCACACCAGTTGCAGCATGAAACCCATTTGTAATCAATAAAAAATCCACATAATCCTGAGGTAGTGAAATGCCAAGTCGTTTTTCAACTTTTTCAATTTCACTTTTAGTCGTTGGCTCGTAGCCTATCCATAAAGAATCAATTTGCTCTTTTGAAAGTGCAAAATTGTAATCTCCCAGTTCAATTGCCTTGCTTGAAATTTCTTTTAAAAGTTGATTCATTTTGTCTGATTTAGTGATGATATTCTGAGAAAATGAACAATTGAAAAGTACTATTGATATGGTTAATAAAAGATACTTCATCTATAACGTTTCTCAGTTAATGGTATTGCGTTTATCGTATTTGAACGTTAATCGCTCAGACTCCTTAATCACATGTTTCAAGGACTTTTCATCACACGCTCCGAATTTCAGAAAATTCAAGCGGCCTTCTTCCAAAGTTATATGATTAGGTCCTGAATGTGTTTTTAATTCGGTCAAATCAAGTCCATCATCTTCCCAAAAACAAATTTCACAGATTTCATAATCACCTCTATTCGTTAGGGTGAAATAATCACAACAGGGACATTGTTCGAGTTTAGCTTTCATTTTCAGGATCTTGGGAATTACTATTAGGTAAAGGCACCTTCTCAAATATAATCTTTTTGGCGCTTTTGCTTATTTGGTGTTATCCATAGTTTTTTCTTCCCAAATCACGGTTCCTTCAATGTTCAAATATCCGTGTTTGCCGTATCCATACCATTTTGTTGGGTCTCCGTAATAACATTCAAGTCTTGATACACTTCTGTCATTGAGAAATTGAGTAAATCTTAAATCAGTGACTTGCTTAAATTGTTTATTCATTATTCCCCAAGTCAAATCATCTTTTGAATGATCGCAGAAATAAACGAACTCGCCATTGGTAAATCTTATTTCTATTGTTGTTGACGAGAATAATACTTTCTCATTCTTATCAATCACTAGAAAATTGTTGTCTTTCTTTACTCCGCATAATCCCTCACGATAAAACCATGCACTTTTATAAGTGTTTTGTGATATTCTATTACCTGTAGTGTCGATAAAATAGCCTTCAGAATAGTATGTATCCTTAACAAAGGCTCGTTCCTCATAGAATCTATCAACTGAATCGAAAGTTTTACCCAATGTGTTGACTCCCTTTTTGTTGATGTAAATGTTTTTCCGATTACTATCACAAACAGCGGCAAAACCATTGCTGAAATCAGAATAAACGAGTGTTAGTACAAATGGAATTATTAAATCTCCGTGTGAATTAATAAAACCATGTTTTCCAGAATAATTATCCTCTACGGAAGCCAATCCTTCACTAAAAGCACCGATGCTTTTATATTTCTGGCGATTGATTTTTTTTCTTTCGATTAACGAATAAAAAGTCCACAATTCATCTTCTTTTAGTCCAATGATGTTATCTGCTTGAAAACCTATCCAATCGTATTTAGGCTTTAATACAATCTTTCCGGTTGTGTCAATCAGTCCATACTTGTCTTGAATTGTAACTACTGCAAAACCATCAACATACTGCTTAATATTGTCGTAAATGGGCTTAACAACTAATTCATTCGATTGATTGATTACTCCAGCTTTACCATTAAGATATACAACTGCAAAACCTTCCGTAAATTGTTCTGCCGCATCAAACTTAGCTTCTATTTTAATTTGGCCATGTCTGTCCATAAATCCAGATTTCCCATCTTCCTTGAATACATACAATTCTTGGCAATTAACAAAAGGGATCATCCCTAAATGAAGAATTATTAGAATTATAGTATGGATGATTTTGAGGTTCATAGAGCGTTGGACAATTATGGATAACGTTTTCCAAATAGGCAAAGGCACCTTCTCAAATATAATCTTTTGGCGCTTTTGATTATTTGGTGTTATCTACTGTTTTTTCATTCAGGAATAATAAATGATTCATTCGAAACGATTTGTTGACTTATTATTCTTCCTCCTTTATAAATCCGTGTAATTTGTAATTCCCCTTCATCACTGTAATATTTCCATTCCCCTTCCTTTAAATTGTTTTCATAATTTCCTAAGTAATGTAAATTCCCATTAGAATAATAGTATTTCCAAACACCTCTTTTCTTTGAATGGAATTTTTGAATTATGGGCCAAGTAGTCCCATCAACTGGTGATTGATAAAGAAAAACTGTGTCTGAAAATGTGTTAAGTGAATCATAAGATCTCAAATCAAAACTACCCTCACTTTGCTTAACGTTTGGTTCATAATATTCTACAAATAGGGAGTAATCGTTTTCAAAATCAATGATTAATAAGCTATATAAAGAATCATTAAATGTCTTAGTTTCAATTATCTTGTGATTAGTGTTTTGAGCCATTAACATTGAATGTAAAATGACTGATAGAAATAACAGCAGAAGTTTTGCCTTATTGATCATTGTTTTTCGTTCTTGTTTTAACAATCGCGTTTTGTTAATGGTAGATAACTTATTTATATGCCATCTAAAATACAATTTATAACACAAATACAACAGGCGTCGGTGTGCTATAGGTTTTAGGGAGTTGGTGGGATTTAAGGCACGAATCAACTAGCTATGTTTTGTCATATTTAAACGTTCTCTTCATCGCGCTCCATTCCTTTTCTTCGTGTCCTAAAAACTTTATTCCAGTCTTTCTAAGGGCACTACTGAATTTATTGAAATTTAAAAAGTAGTATTCTGTTAGTAGAACCTTTCTTCCATTTTTGAGATATAATAGGTAAGCTGCATATTTAAATTTTGTTCTTCCCTTATTTACGAAGTAAGGTCTTACAATGGATGAATATCCAATTATTTCTATTGTTGGGATTTTTCTTCTAAAAAGAAAGAAGGATGGACGTAAAGTCATTTCACCATTAAAAATCGACAAAAATGTTGGCTCTTTGAATAACTTATAAATAAACCGCAACTCAAAAACAAGGATTATTCCCAGGATGATACTTTTAATGAGTTTATCTGTTGGATTGGATTCAGCTAATAAATTATGGGTAAGAAAGATTGTAATGAAGATAAAAAAGCTTAATTCAATATTTTTCGCAACGACATTAGACTCTTTTGATAAAGATTTAAAGGAGAATTCCGTATTAGGCATTTTTTAATAGACGTTAATAATCCAGCAAAGTCGTCAAAGGAACTTCTAAGCCTTCGACTTCTTTCAAAGATAGAAATATAACACCTCGTTTTATGCGAACACCCAAAGAAATTCCGGAGTTTGACATATCTGTTAAATGGTTTCCGGAATTTTTTCTCGACACTTGCTACATGGAAAAGAATCGGGATTTACAAATCCGTCAAGATATGAAAGCAAACATTCTAACCCTCATCCAGGACGATATCAAAATCTCCCGCTTGACAAACGCCCTGGATCGTCTAAACGTTCCGGCGAACCACTATCCTTTAGGCAATGCAAAAGTGATTTTCTCCTTGTTGGAAATCCCGGAAACGGAACAGAACTTCGAAACCTACTACCAACTCATTGAACAAACGGCAGATTTGGAGCAATGCGATTCAAATGAAAAATGGGCGGAATTGGCGGAAGGGGTTTTGGGGGAGTTGATGGTGGTTTGATAAAGCTGCTCGCGACAACAAAGAGGATTTCTGAAAAATGGATCGCCGATGTTATGTGTTTTCATCGTTTGGTGGTTTATGCCAGAGTCCGAGTTCGAACATTTTATTCTTAAAAGATTCTGAGTTCACATCAATTTCTGGACTATTAGTTGAAATCGCATAAATAAATGGTCCTGGTCTATTACTCCAACCTCTTTGGAATGGTCTCGGAGAATAATTCGCTATGAATCCACGAACAGCGAGTGCTGTTTTGTCCTCATTATAACTTATGTGCAAATCGACACATGGATAAATGTTGTTGGGATCGATATAGACTTCTTTACAGATGGCAGCTACGATATCGATCCGATTTCGATAAATAGGGTCACCTTCCCTCATCCATTGAAAACTACCGATATCTGGTAGTGGCATATTAGCATGAATCTCTGCTGCTAACTTTAATTCCTCTAGCGTTTTTTCAATGAATGTTTCAAATTCCGGTTGTGTCATAGGTAGGTATTTCATTCTCCTTTTGGTTAGATTAAATCTACCGTTTTTAGGCCTTCTACTTCTTTCAAAGATAGAAATATAGTTTCGATAACCGATCCGGTATCAAGTTTTTGATTGCTTCTGCTTAGCATTGCTTTTTTGAAAATCAATGTGCAACAAATCCGTCGAGATATGAAAACAAATATTCTAACGCTCATCAAAGACGATATCAAGATCTCCCGCTTGACAAATACCTTGGATCGCCTGCATGTTCCGGCGAACGACTATCCTTTAGGCAATGCAAAAGTGATTTTTTCTTTGATGGAAATCCCGGAAACGGAACAGAACTTCGAAAGCTACTACAAGCTCGTTGAACAAGCAGCAGATTTGGAACAAGATGATTCGAATGAAAAGATTGAGGAACTGGTGGAGGGAGTTTTTAGGGAGTTGATGTTAATCATTGACTAAATGCTTTAAAACGTACAAAGAAGTTGAGGAATCGTATCCGTAAAGAGAGAGAAGAAGATTAGATAATTCACTTCCAATCTCTAACTTCCTTAGATATAATGGATGAATATCAATGTCTAAGATTTTTTCAGATAGAATATCAAACTCTTGTTTAGCTGAGAATTCAACTGCTTCTTGAGTTATACATAAAAAGACTTTTTTGTTTTCATCTGTTTTTGGTTCATGCAATAACCTGTTGATTTCTGAGATGAAATATTCTACCTTGTCTTTATAGGGTTTAAGAAGTTGATCATATCGATCCATACTGAATAGTTTTTAGTTGTTATATTTAATAGAATTTTCAAATAATTATACGCTATTATGGGAGAATAAAAACTAAAACTTTAAAGTCTGAAGAAATCTCCTTTAAGTCATTTTCTATTCCTTTAGGGTTTGTTATTAATTTATCAGGATCGTAAACAAAACAAATTAGTGTTTTACAATCTGGATGTTTTTTATAATTTGCAATGTCAATTATAAGTTGTTCTCCAACTTCCTTGTCTTTCAGGGTAGTTCTTGTTTTTTTTACCTCAATAATAATTTTCTCTTTTTTTAAAAGAAAGTCACTGCGCTTTGAACTGCCAGCATAGCTTGGTGTCCACTCTTCAGGTCTTATGTCTGAAAAATATATTTTAAGAAGCCCATGAAGTAAATCCTGAACATCGTATTCATCATTTATTGTCAAAGTAGGTCTAGGAATTCCATTTTCTTTTCGTCTCTGTAAGATTTGTTTACAGACGTTGTGAAATGTTCTTAATAGATTTTCAATTTTTTCAATTTCCGTTTGAGAATTAGAAAATGTTATTTGTCCGGTGTCTGATAATTCTTGTTGTGCTAACTGAAGGAAAGTTTTGAAAACGTCAATTGTATTTCTTCGATGATTGTTTATTTCATTTATTGGTTCAGGAATTGTAGCTTTTTGATTCTCTTTTGTAAGAATATTTAGTGCTTCAATAAAATAGCTGTCAAATGATTCTAAATGGTCAATGAACCATTTTGTCTTATCTATAAGATCAGTGGGAGAATTAAATTTTTCAGGAATAGATAGGTCACCAAAAACCTCCCCTGAAATATGGGTAATTTCTCGCATACACTGAACGATTTCTGATGAATTAGGAAATATTCCATAACCTTTATGAGGTTGATATTCATTCATGTCAGCGAAAAAAGTTTTATAGTGAGAGTCAATAAATCGCTTTAAATATTTTCTTGATTCAGGAATAAAATTAATATCTATAGTTTTCATAGTTTATAATTTAATAGTGGTTGTTATTGCAACTGATATTGTCTCACATTGAAGGGAAACTGTTCGCGTACAGTGAATTTGTCTTCCGAATAATCCTCATATCACCCCCTTCGCCTTCAATTCCAAATATTTATTAATTGAATTGATCGATAAATCTTCCGGTTTGGAAAGGATGGTCTGAATTCCGTTTTGGCGCAGCTCGCGGGCAATGTTCCACTTCACGTTCGACATTTTTTCGGCAACGGTTGCTTCAATGAGTTCTTTGTGGGTGTGAACGGGCTGCTGGGCCAATTCCTGCAATTCGTTGTTCTGGAAGAAGATCACCACCAATACGTGGCGTTTGTTGAGGCGTTGCAGCATCGGCAAGGCTCGGCGCATCGCAAATTCGCTTTCAAAGTTGGTGTACAGCAATAGGAGGGAGCGCGTTTTCACTTGCTTGCGGATCGTTTGGTACAGCAATTCGAAGTTTCCTTCCTTGAAGAGCGTTTTCTGGTTGTACAAGCTTTCCAGGATGCGTCTCAGTTGTCCCTGGTTGCGTTCTGCGGGAACAATGGCTCCCATTTTGTCGGAGAAGGTGATCAAACCGGCGCGGTCGCCTTTGCGCAAAGCAATGTTGGTGAATACCAAAGCGGAATTGATCGCATAATCCAGCATGGTCATCTTGTGAAATGCCAATTGCATCGGGCGGCTTTTGTCAATCACGCAGTAAACGGGCTGTGAACGTTCTTCCTGGTATTGGTTCACCATCAGTTCGTTCTTGCGGCTGGTTGCTTTCCAGTTCACTGTGCGAACGTCATCGCCCTGCACGTAATTGCGGATCTGTTCAAACTCGCTCGTGTTCCCGATGCGGCGCACTTTCTTGATTCCCTGGGAAAGTGTTTGCTGGTTGAAGACTTTCAATTCGTATTGCTTCATCTGAAGTACGGACGGATAGACTTCAATGCGTTGCACCAAGGGGATCACAATGCGTCGTTGCGCAAGGAACAGGGTGGAGCGGACAAAGATCACCACGTCCCGGAATTCGTATTCCCCGCGTTCGGTCGGGGTGAATGAATAATGAAAGTCTTTTGTTTTTTTCGGCAGCAAGACGGTATTCCAGACCGCGGACCTTTTTTGCATGAAGAGCGGATAACCTTCATAGATCCCAACCTGCAAAGGCTGGGCGGTTTGGTTCAATACGGAAACCACGACTTTGTTCTCGTCGCCGAGGTTCATGCGCTCCAGGTATTTGCGCTGCACACGGATCGGTTCCTTGAACAGGTTCACAAGCAATACATCCAGGATCAAGGCAAACAAAAGCACAAACAGGATCGTTTTGCCGATGATGCCGAGGAAAGGAACGAAAAACGCCCCTCCAACCAACGCGATCCCGATTCCTGCAGTGAGGAAAAAGAACCGGGTGAGATGTAAGCTTGCCAGGAATTTCATTAACGCGGAACTTCGATTGTTTGAACGATTTCGCGGATCACTTCTTCCATCAGCGTTCCTTCCATTTCCGCTTCCGGGGTCAGGATCAAACGGTGATTCAATACGTGGATCGTCACAAATTGGATATCATCCGGGGTTACGAAGTCGCGTCCGCGGATGGCTGCAAATGCTTTGGCTGCTTTCAAAATGGAAAGCGAAGCACGCGGCGAACCTCCGAGGTACAATTTGGCGTGATTTCGTGTCTTATTGACAATCTGGGCAATGTATTGGATCAACCGGTCCTCGATAATTATTTTCTCTACGATGGTCTGCACCTTGCGCAGTTCATCTGCTGTAAATACGGCAACGATATTCTCCAAATCCGGGGATTTGATTTGCTCTTTGTAACGTGTCAGGATCATTGTTTCTTCTTCAAGCGTCGGGTAATCCAACTTGATCTTGAACAGGAAACGGTCCAATTGTGCTTCCGGAAGGTTGTAAGTTCCTTCCTGCTCCACCGGGTTTTGCGTAGCGATCACCAGGAAAGGGAAAGACATCGTATACTGTATTCCGTCGTACGTGATCTGCCGCTCTTCCATCACCTCGAACAAAGCTGCCTGCGTTTTTGCAGGAGCACGGTTGATCTCATCGATCAATACGATATTGGAAAAGATCGGACCTTTCTTGAAGTTGAAAGAGCTTTCCTGCATGTTGAATACCGAAGTACCGATAACGTCTGAAGGCATCAAATCCGGGGTAAACTGGATCCGGGAGAAATCTACGTGCAGCACGCGCGACAATGCTTTGGAAGACAAGGTCTTCGCAACACCCGGAACACCTTCTAATAAAATATGTCCGTTGGAAAAAATTCCCGCCAATAACAATTCAATCATTTCAGATTGACCGATGACATATTTCCGCATTTCTTCGCGCACCCGATTCACTTTTTCAGCAACCCAAAGCAGGTTCGTCTGGTCTCGTTGCACGAAAGTGGGAGCTGTGGTTTCAGAAGTCTCGTCTGATGCGGATGACAAAGCACTCGGATGTTCCTCCGGAGTTGAGTCGTTTGAAGCCGGGTCGTTAGATTGGCCTTCCGTGTTTGGCATGTATGCCGCTAAATCGTCATTTCCTTCTTGGATCATGATTTATGAAGTTTAATGAATTCTACAAATTGATTCAATGCAGACTTTGCTCTTTTGGAGAGTAAGGCCTGCCGTATTATAAAGGTATTTCCGTCTTCGCATTCAAATGTGATCCGCGATTTCTCCACGTTACAACGAATGGTCTGGTTCAATGAAATTACGCGTTTTCCGGCAACCAAGCCATAAATAACCAATTCAGTTGATTTGATGGTCGCAACCGGGATCCGGATGTAACGTGATGCAAAATAGATCAGTACGATTGCCGGAATGATGAAGAACATCCCGATACTTCCTCCCAGCGACAAGAGATACAATCCACGGATCAGGGTCAGTATTCCCATAAATAGGATAAAGGCCCCGATGAAGATCGACTTGTCCAGGTTCACTTCTTTGTCGGAAGCTACAAAACTTTCCGTCGGGTGAAGAATGCCCGTTTCGATATAGAATGCGCGGATTTTCGCGTTGACAGCACCCAAATGTTTGTTGTCCACATTATTCTTTCGGGAATCCAGGCTTCTCACGAGATCCCTGATTTTCTCCGGATCGTAAGGAACTTTTGCAATCAGCTTTTCCAGGTTTTGCTCCAGGTTCTCTTTCCGGGACAGGTCAATGTAGAAATGCCGGTTGATGGCAGAGTAGAAGTTCTTGCGGATGACCTGCAAAACCCCGATCGGTGAATTGCGGGAAATGTAAATGGAGCTCAGGGTTTCCACAAATGCCAGAGACATATTGCGTTTCTGGTTGTAGCCCGAAAGGATTTCCTCTTTTCGTTTTGCCCGGAAGAATACATAAAGCAATAACAACACGATGAATAACAGGAATGCCAACCGCAAAGCCGGGTTCTTCAAAATGAATTGGATCAGGGAAGTGTCTTCCTTCTCCGAACCGTCATCTTCATTTTCATCGTTGGAGATCTGCCGGCTCGAATCATTGATTCCGCAGGTCAGGAAAATAACTGGTTTATCCTTCGGGATCTTGTTCAACACAATACGTGCGTGGGCATATCCGTTCGGTTGGATCACCTGGTAGTTCTCAAACAAATTGGGGATACTGTGAAAATGGACTTTTCCTTTGTGGTGTTTCTCATAGAATGCGAACGGATGTTTCATCGCGTACATGTATGAGCGGTAATTGGTGTCGATGATTTCGGTTTCTGAAAAGGAATACCAATCCTCGTTGATCGTATCGTTTTCGTAAACATAATAGAACGGAACGGTTGTATCGCCGATCCACGCAAAAAGAACTTTGCTGTAATCCCAATAGAAAGCGCCTTCTTTGAAATGACGTTCATATAAGTTACTTGTCAGGTGATTGAAACTGAGGAAAACAGTCGCCCCACTATCTGCATAATGCATGATGGAATCATAATACTCATCAGCTCCAAATTCGTCACCGATGAATAAGTAAGTCGCCTCTTCGTGGTTCGGAATGGTATCCAGGTCCGACCAGTATTTCAAATTGTAAATGGAATCCTTGACGTGAACGTCCAACAAATCCATGAAGAAGGAAATATTCCGCGGATTCTCGTCTTTCAGGCCGTATACCTTCTTCCAATCGGAGCTGTATCTTTTCTGGACATGCCGGGCAGAATCTCCTCCCGCACCGTCGAGAAACCAGACTACAAGGCCAATAAACAATGCAAATGCCAGAAACGATATGATGACTTTTCTGTTCATTAGGCCTTTTCTATTTTTTGGAATGCGGTTTTCAATTGTGGTTCGATGACTTGGTAACTTGCTGAATCAATGTTGTAATCTCCATACCAAACCAAGTCGTAAATAGACACGATCTGTTCAAACTCGCGCGCAATTGGCCGGCCTTGAACTTCAATGATGTAATGCATGTTGGTCTTTTCCCGTTTCCAGAAAATCCACCTGCGTTGAATCAATTCTTTCATTGCAAACAGGAAGTAGATCCGGACGCATTCCTTGTAATTACCTGAAGCTGTTGCTTCGTCAAGCCGCAATTCGAGTTCTGTCTTGCTGATCTCTGCCGGGTTCAGGTCCTCGACCAATGCTTCAAAAGGAATAGTTTTGATGCGGGGACTCCTGTTTTTGATCATGTAATAGACCAGGATTGCCAATGCAACGACCAATAAGATAATTCCCAGCCACTTCCAGAATTCGGTTGAAATATTGGGAGCATTCACATCGGGTCCTTTCGGAGTATCGAAATCCGGGATATCTACTGATTCGGAAGGTTCAATATTCGGGTCTTCTTCAAGGCTTCCTGTTCCGCCGTCACCATTTTTACCGCCTTTTCCACGCTCCAGGTCTTTCGGGGAATAAGGAGTTCCCTGGTAGGGTTTGGTGGTTCCGTTCGGACTTCCTGAACTCGTTGAAGAGGATTCGTTGATGGAGGTCGGGCTTTCGTAATAATCCGATTCCGGGCCTTCGTATTTTTCAGATTGTTTGTAACCGTGCTCTTCGCGGATCTGGTTCCATTTCTCACGCGTGGTCAGTTCCTTTTTCTTCTCCGTTTGCTTTTTTTGCGCCTGGATGGAAAACGGAATCCCGCTGGTCAACGAGACGAATAGAACAATATGTAGAAGCAGCTTAATCAAAGTCAAGTGAAGTTTCCTGGTAACGTTTGCGTTTTCCGAAGTTTGCAAATTGTTTTCTCAAACCGGCCGATTGGCTTTGTTCCTGGAAAGTATGGAACATGAATCCCATCATGATTACAAAGAACGGAAGCGAGAAAAGCATGAAAATGACGTAGATAATTTGCCTTGTAATATTTGCAGGTACTAAAAAATCACTGGTATAATAACGGGAAACATTCTTAACGAACCCTGCCAATTTATCCAGGAAATCTTCCAATACCGGCTCCCGCATGAAATTGACATCCTGGTAGCTGAGAACACAGGCAATCGGTTGAGCGAAGATGAAGAGCACCAATCCCATCAGGGAAATACCAAGAAGAATGGTTCCGTAGTTCTTCGCCCCGAACCGGAACCCGTTTCCGAATCGTTTTCCGAAACGCTCATCACCCAAAATAATGGATGCGCCTTGTAGCCAGAAGAAAGGTGCAAGGAATAATACTAAAAACATCCAGTACCAGGGAGCGTAGAAGAGTGCCAGGAAAAGAAAACTCATACCCAGCCACGTTCCCGGAAGTTTTTGCAACATAAAGGGAACAAACAGTTTCAAGCTTGCTTTTTGCTCCTGGTTCCTGAAATGATACAGGATCGAAAGTGTGAAAATGGAAAAGATGATCGTCCATAATAACGTAACCACAAAATCACTGATGGATTGGATATCAAATCCCATGATAATGCTCAGTTGGGAAGCCCAGTCATATTCGTATTGATGGGTCAGGTCTTCGTAGCGCATTAGGTCCTGGAAAACAACCACCGCAATGATGATAGGAATGGTCAACACGAGGTTGTAACGCATGATCTTACCGATATGAACCCGGTAAAAAGAGAATGAATCGGAAAAGATCTGGCCGAAAGTCCGGATTTTGTGCAAATCGAAAACGTTGACATATGTTTTGATCGGGGGATCACTTTCATGGATCAATTCCGGGTTGCGTCTTGCAACCACAATGGGGAAGATGATGTAATAGAAAATGATGATGGCGAATGAAACTGAGATAATGGTCCATTTTGCCCAATCAGCCAATTCCTGGTAATTGTGCGTCACATAACTTTCCAGGAAGCCGGCAGCAATCAGGAATGGAATGAGCGACATCATGATTTTCAGGCCCCTTTTGGCGGAAAGCTGCAAACTCTGTAATCGGGTATAGGAACCCGGAAAGAGCAGCCCGTTTCCGAGCGTAATCCCTGCACCACCTGCAATGGCAATCGAACTGATCTCAAATGCTCCGTGGATCCAGATTCCAAGGAAAGATACGATCAGCAAACCTTTCAGATGAAAGAAATACTGGAATGCTCCCAACATGATCGAGTTGTTGAAAATCAGTATGTGTGTCCCGATTGTAAAGAGAATTCCGGCTATGAAGGTGTAGAACGAAACCGTAATGTTATTGAGAGTGATCTCCAGGAACATGCTTACCTGTGATCCACTGTGATAAACACCCAATGGGTCGCCTTTTTCAATATTTTTCAAAGTCATTTCAACGTAGGCGTCGCCCATGATCATCCGCGGGAAATCCGGGTTGAAATGGGTAGAGATCACTCCGACCAACGTCCAGAATAAGAAAATGAATAGTGCGAACAGCAGATTCTTCCGGGACCTGTAAATTTCCAATGGAATGGAAACCCGCCAAACCGTGAACAGTTTTCGAAAGGAATCCTTTCGTTGTTTGTGCACCAGGTTGTGAACTCCTTGCGCTATCTGGTTCAGGTAAACGCGAACAGTACGTTTGTTGTAGAAAGTTTGGGCATAACTCAGATCATCCGTGATATCAGAATATAAATCGGCGATTTCTTCAGGATCGCTGGTTTGATTTGAAGTCAAAGACTGGAATTTTTTCCATTTTTCCTTGTTCTGTTCTATGAAGGAGGTTTCTTTCATGCGGTCCGATAAAAATAGTTGTTTTATTGAATCCTGAAAGCATCCATTGATGAAATTTATTAAAAGTGAAAATGGACAATTGAGAATTGATAAGAGTAGGGATACTCCTTCTTAATTGAAAGCAAAGTCTTCTCTTTTCAATTTTACATTCTCAATTCTCAATTATTTTCTCTTAGAAGCCTTGTGCGAAACTTCAAATTTCCCGATCTTAAGGAAAAACCCGCCTTTTTCTGTTTCAGTTGCTTTCCCGGTTTTGAAATCCACCGGCGTTTTTGTTTTCTCTGAAATGGTATTGGTGATAAGCGGAATCGGGTTTTTCATGTTCGAAGAACTACCGGCATTTGAGGCAAGATCGTTGTGAGGAGCTTTATTCACTTCGTCATTCAATGTCGGGGCAACCAGTTGTTTGTTGTCTTTCACTTCCGGCAAGATGGTCGGGTGATGTGGTTTGTTGTCCGCAACCTGGTTTTTCTCCAATTCAGGTTGAACAGGAATGATCTGCTCTTCCGGGGCATTGGCTTTTTGCTTCGCATTCCAATCCTTTTTGGAAGTTGGGACAGGATTTGAAGCATCTTTTTGAGCAACGTACGTGTTGTTTTGCTCTATCGGCTGAGTGGAAGGAGTAATCTCCGGTGATTTTTTATCTCTTGAGTTTGTTTTGTGATTGTGTTTAGTGTGATTCGCATAAACACTTGGAAGTTTTTTGCTGTTACCGGAATTGAATCCCAATTGGAAGAACAAAAGAATCACTGCAGCAGCACTGACAATACCGGCAATTAATTTCCAGGAAACAAATACAATTTCCTTTTCTTTCAGATCTTCTTTATTCGGATAAGCGACAACAACAGCTTCCAAACGTGTTTCCCGGTAAGCAGCAACCAGTTTCTGAGCTTCCGGATGCGATGCTACATGCGCATCAAAAAGCTTCTCTTCTTTTTGTGAAAGAACGTTTTCCACTTTTCCGATCGCCAGGTAATCCAGGTTTTCATTGGAAACGGCGGTAAGCTCTTCCTTTTTTAGCAAGAACTTTTCGAGTGGATCCATTTTTTCCGGAGTATCGTCGAGAAAAACGAGTTCCTCATCCACCTGTAATTCCGGATGGGTAGCCAGGAACTCCTCAAACGCAATTCGCTCTGCTTCGGAAAGAGTTCCTTCCAGATAATCCAGGTAAAAGGATTCGTAATTGTCGATATGAATGAGTTTCTTCATGCTACTAATTCTGTTGATTTCAAGTAGTTCTTCAAAGTCTGACGGGCTCTAAAGATATATACTTTTACTTGTGATTCGTTCAATGACGTAATCTCTGCTATTTCGTTGTAATTATATCCTTCATAGTCTCTCAAAAGAATGACTGTCTTTTGAATTTCAGGAAGCCGGTTCACAGCTTCTTGCAGTGTTTTCTGAACATCGAACAAATGACTCAATTGATCATCTTGCTTGACATCCTCACCATCAAAGCTCGTGGTGCGTTTTTCCTTTTTCAGCGTATCCACCATCTGATGGTAAGCTGTTGTGAACAAATACGACTTCGCTTTTGAGGCTTCAATTGTTTCGTGTTTTTCCCAAACCTTCGCAAAAGTTTCCTGGACCACGTCTTCGGACAACATACGATTTCGGGTGTGTTTGACTACGAACCGATAAATATTATCAGCATACAATTCAACCGCCTCATTGTATTCTTTCCTGGTCATGTAGTCGTTTAACAATCGTAAGACTATTTCATGTTTATAAAGTTACAGCAGAAATGCATTTTTTTGAAAAAAAGTTCAAAACCCCGCAATTTATCCTGATTTATTAAGCGTATTATTGTAAGGATTTAACACTCAGCTTATGAAACTTATAGCAGTAATCCTTTTGACCTTTTCGGGTTTTTCTGTTTTGCGTGCACAATGCGACGTGGATGTGCGCGAAGCTTTCGGTGGAATTTCTTCCATTACGATTTACAATACCTACATTACAATCGGGGCAATTGCGGATGCACATGTGAATGATGTATACGATGCCCCGCGGGTGAAGGAATTGATGGGCGAGCAAACTACGATGTTGCAATCGGTGATCGTGATGCTCGAAAAATGCAAGGTGGTAAAAAGTAACGGTCTGAACGCAGATGATGTGGAATACATCAAAGAACTGATTACTTGCCTGGAATCGCTAAAAGCGGAGGCTCAGGGTTTGAGTGATTACGCAGAAACCAAAAGTGAGGATGCGCAGACGCGATACAATACCAACCGGGATGAGGCCTGGAGTCATATAAAAACGATTTTGGGTCTGGAATAAGCAATTCACGTATTTTATCATACAGATAGCTTTTAACCTGAAATGAGCAAGATAGTTTTTTGATTCTATTGAAGCTCTCTCGATTATCTTCAGACCTTGAAATTAGGTAATCCGGATTCCCATCACACACACATCATCTGTTTGTTCATGCTGTCCTTTCCAGTTTTCAAATTCCAGTTTCAGTTCTGCTTTTAATTCTGAACCGTTTTTGTTTTTATGAGCGAGAATAAACTCCTTGAAGGTTGCATACTTGTATTTCTTGTTTTTCGGTCCGCCGAACTGATCGGCATATCCGTCTGAAAACAGGATGACCCAATCATTCGGTTCCAGCTGGATCTCATGTGTCGTGAAGGGTTTCGCACCGTCAAATTGACCGACTGGCTGCTTGTCCGGGCTTGTAACCAAAATTTCTTCTCCCCGGAAAATCCACAAAGGATTATTGGCCCCGGTCCATTGAAGAATATTGGTTTCGTGATCGAAACGGGCAAGGGAAATATCCATTCCATCTTTTACCGATCGCGCTTCCTTTGTCAAGGTCTGAACCACAAGTTCGCGCACCTGGTCCAACAGTTCTCCGGTATTCCGGTTTTCATCCACAGCCAATGCCTGGTTCAGTGCATTGATACAAAGAACGCTTACCAATGCTCCCGGAACTCCATGGCCTGTACAATCTGCTACTGCGAACCAACTCACCGTATTTCGTTTTTCGAACCAGAAGAAATCCCCGGCAATGATGTCTTTGGGAGCGTAATAAACAAAAGCGTTTTCGTCGAAGCCCGATTGGATCTCGGTTTCCAATGGCAATAGTGCCTGCTGGATGAAACGCGCATATTGGATACTTTCCACAATTTCGTGGTTCTTCGATTCAACGATCAGTTTTTGTTCCTGGAGTTCCTGGGTGCGTTCCACGACTTTTTCTTCCAGGTTTTCGTAAGAATGACGCAGCTTATCCATCATACCGTTAAAACTGTCCGCGAGCTCATAGAGTTCCTTGCTTCCTGAAATGGAAATATGCTGACCGAGATTCTCTGTTGTGATTCCCTGGGTTTTTTGGGCTAATACAGCCAAAGGCCTGGTGATCTTCCTGGAACGGATATAGACCACAACTGCAATCACCAACAGGGCCAGGATGAAGGAAATGGTGAAACGGATAAACAGGTCCGACAATAGCTTTTGATAGACGTAATCATTGGTTTGCATTTCGAGCACATATCCCGAATACAATGCGGCATCCATCACCGGGAGAAAGGTAAATTCCTTGCGTTCACTTCCTGGAGTTTCCGGGTTATCGGCATCAATTGAAACCGGTTTCTCGGTATTGATGCATTGCAGGTAGGCTTTCGCACTTGCAGAATCCCGGATGGTGACATCCACAATTTTTTTCACACCCATATAAAGCGTTACGTCATTGATGGATTGATAGCGCTTATTGAGGCTCTTGATCTTTTTCAGCAGCAAGTTCTTGAATTGGTCTGCTTCTTTGGAGTAAATTCCCAATTCGATGATGTACTTCTGGTTATTTACCGGGAAATAGGTGTACTTGCGAATTCTTCCGGTGCTGATCTCCAACCCGAACCGGTCGGCTTTGAACATCTTTTCCGAGAATATATGATGAAAGAAAGTTTGGAAGCTTTTGTCAATTTTGGAAAAATCCAATCCAAGATCCGGTTTGTAGGTAGTGTTGATGATGGTGGAATGTTGATTGATGAGATACACATCCTGATCGGAAGTATCCATTCCAAGTTCCAGTTGGATAGCTGTCAATGGTGCGGTTTCGGGTGTATACTTCCGGATCTGTTCTTCCAGTTCCACCGATTTTTCTTCCAGGTAATGATTGATTGCACTTTCGTGTGTACGCATGGAAAAATCGTAGTACTCGATCAGGTTTTTCGTTTCTTCAACAATGTTTTCTTTCTGCTGTGTGATTTCCTGTTCTACCTTTTGGAGACTGTATTGGTAGATGAGGTAAAAAATGAGTGAAAAGATCAGTAACACCGGAACCAAAATGTTCACCAGTAGTTGCCGCAGGATACTTCGTTTCGTTTTCACAGGGTGAATGTAGGGAAATTTGTTCAGCTGCAAAATCTCCCGGCAGTTTGATGAAAGAAAATACGGCAAATGCGGTATGCTTGTTCATTCAGTCAAGGCAATTGTTCATTTGCAAAATCGGATTCAGGAATGAATGTTAGTATTGCGAAAAAAACGGATGAAAACCTTTCTGAATCTTATCTTTTTTGTTTTAATTCAATTTACTTCCCAAGGCCAGAATTTGTATGTAACAGTATCTTCAGGTTACAATTTTTCTTTCGGCACATCCAATTTTGACAATTATTATCATAACAAGTTAGTAGGAGCGTTTTATACGCAAAATAAAGATCGGTTTGAATATTCGTTAGGTAAGGGAATGAATGTTAATTTGGGAATCGGATATAAAATCAAACGGAATATTGGATTTGAATTGGAAGGGTCTTACTTAATGGGAATAAAAACTATTGGTAAAACCGATTATTTTGTCTCAGATGTTTTTAAGAAGGAAATTTGGGGTCGCTTTTATAGAATCAGTCCAACCGTTTATGTTTTACAATCACTGAAAAGATTATCACTTAAAGTATCAATTGGAGCTCTGGCAGGTTTTGGAAAGATGTATCTGAACCAAAGCGTCACATATAACGGTGGAATTCCTTCTTTCGAATATGAAAACGAATTTTCGGGAGGTGGTTATTTAGGATTTAAAGCTGGAATAGGCATTGTATATCCGATTAATAGCCGGTTGAACTTATCTGCGGATTTAAATTGGGTTAATGCTTATTTTTCTCCGATGCGGGGTAGAGTTAATAAGTTTGTGTCTGGAGGGCATGATTACACGGATATTCTAGATGTTTGGGATCGTGAGGTTAAATATTCTAATTCGATTGATAAAACGTTTTATACTTCAGATGAGCCGGCACATATGTTAAGAGAGAATTTCGCAGCCAGCAGTATTGGTTTGCAGGTCGGAATTCAATGGATCTTATGGAAGAAAGAGAAAATCGAGAAAAAAGAAGAAGGAACGGATTAAACAAGTAGGGACGCGATGCATCGCGTCCCTACTTTAGTTTTATATTATTTCGTTCTCCTAAAATTCAAACGTTTCCATGAACTTCGTAGTGAAGTTTCCTTCGTTGAACTGAGGGTCTTCCATCAGTTTTTGGTGGAATGGAATGGTTGTTTTGATTCCTTCGATGATGTATTCATCCAAGGCACGTTTCATTTTAAGGATCGCTTCTTCGCGTGTTTGAGCAACTACGATCAGTTTTCCGATCATCGAGTCATAATTCGGAGGAATCGTGTAACCTGCGTAAGCATGTGTATCGATTCTCACCCCATGTCCACCCGGTGAGTGGTAAGAAGTGATTTTCCCCGGAGAAGGACGGAAATCTGCGTACGGATCCTCGGCATTGATACGACACTGGATCGCATGCATTTGAGGATAGTAGTTTTTCCCGGAAATTTTATGACCGGCAGCAATTTTGATTTGCTCCTTGATCAGGTCGTAATTGATTACTTCCTCCGTAATGGTATGTTCTACCTGGATACGTGTGTTCATTTCCATGAAATAGAAATCACGGTTTTTGTCAACCAGGAATTCTACTGTTCCAACACCTTCGTAATTCACAGCCTTTGCAGCTTTGATAGCCGCCTGACCCATTTTCTCACGCAATTCATCCGTCATGAATGGAGAAGGAGTTTCCTCGACCAATTTTTGGTGACGGCGTTGGATGGAACAATCACGCTCCGATAAGTGACATGCGTTTCCGAATTGGTCACCTGCGATTTGAATTTCAATGTGACGTGGCTCTTCAATGTATTTCTCCATGTAGATACCATCGTTACCGAATGCTGCACCGGCTTCCTGGCGAGCAGAATCCCAAGCAGTTTCCAACTCATCTTCTTTCCAAACGATGCGCATTCCTTTACCACCACCACCGGCAGTTGCTTTCAAAATGATCGGGTAAACAACCACTTTTGCTGTTTCACGAGCATCGTCCAGGTCTTTCAACAAACCTTTGGATCCTGGAATACACGGAACGCCCGCAGCAATCATTGTTGCTTTGGCAGTTGCTTTGTCACCCATTCCGGCAATTTGCTCAGGCAAGGCTCCAATGAATTTGATATTGTGTTCTTGACAAACACGGGAGAATTTTTCATTCTCGGAAAGAAATCCGTATCCCGGGTGAATCGCATCTGCGTTGGTAATTTCCGCAGCAGCTATGATGTTTGCAATAGACAAATACGATTTATTGCTCGGGGGAGGCCCGATACAAACCGCTTCGTCCGCAAAACGAACTGGTAAACTTTCTTTGTCAGCAGTAGAATATACTGCAACCGTTTTGATACCCATTTCCTTACATGTACGAATGATACGCAAGGCAATTTCACCACGGTTGGCAATTAATATTTTTTTGAACATAAAATCGTGTTTAATGAGTAACTAGCTGTTTTCTTTGGAAGACAACTATCAATTAAGCAGGATCTACCAAGAATAATGGTTGATCGTATTCTACCGGTGTAGCATCGTCAACCAATACTTTCACGATTTTACCCGAATACTCTGCCTCAATCTCATTGAATAATTTCATTGCTTCAATGATACAAACTGTTTCACCTTTGGTAACCGATTGTCCGACACTCACGAAAGGTTCTTTGTCCGGACCTGAAGAGCGGTAGAATGTACCGATCATTGGAGATTTTACAGTAATGTACTTTGAATCCTCGCTTGGAGCTGCTGCAGGAGCTGCTGATTCAGCAGCAGGAGCTGCAACTTGAGGAACTGCAACCGGAGCTGCCATTTGAGGAACAACTGGAGCTGCTGCTTGCACGATGATTTGAGAATCAGATTTTTTCTCTGATTTAATCGTGATTTTAAAGTCTTTTTGCTCGATTTCTACTTCCGTAACACCTGATTTTGCTACAAACTTAATTAAGTCCTGGATTTCGTTCAGATTCATATCAGTATAATTTAATAGTTGTTTTCGATTATTTAAGAATTATAAGCCCATTTCAAATACACAGCACCCCATGTAAATCCACCGCCAAAAGCGGAAAGGATCAAATTATCGCCTTTTTTCAATTGTTTTTCCCAATCCCACAAACAAAGTGGAAGGGTACCGGCAGTAGTATTTCCGTAACGTTGGATGTTTACCATCACTTTTTCTTTCGGAACACCCATCCGGTCTGCTGTTGCATCGATGATGCGCAAGTTTGCCTGGTGTGGTACCAACCAATCTACATCAGCAGGGGTAAGGTTGTTGCGTTCCATGATCTCGGCAGAAACTTCAGCCATATTGGTAACTGCAAATTTAAATACTTGCTTCCCTTCCTGTTTTACGAAGTGCATTCGTTTGTCTACCGTTTCATGTGTCGGAGGATTTGCCGATCCGCCACCCGGTTGATACAAGTAATGTCTGCCAGCGCCATCGGAACGTAAAATTGCGTCCTGGATCCCCATACCTTCTGTATTCGGTTCCAATAAGACAGCGCCACCGCCATCACCAAAAATCACACAAGTTGTGCGATCCTCGTAATCCAGGATAGCACTCATTTTATCAACGCCAATGACGATAATCTTTTTATGTTTTCCGGATTCGATAAAACTTGCTCCGGTCTGTAAACCATAAATGAAACCCGAACAAGCTGCGATCAAGTCGTAACCCCATGCGTTCTTCATTCCAAGTTTATCACAGACCACATTTGCCGTGGATGGAAAAGGGTAATCAGGAGTAACAGTTGCCAAAATCACTAACTCGATATCCAGTGGATCGGTATTTGTCTTCTCCAACAATCCTTTTACAGCTGCAGCTGCAATATCGGAGCAAGCGCCATCCCGAAGAATGCGTCTTTCCTTAATTCCAGTTCTTGATGTAATCCATTCGTCAGAAGTATCAACAATTTTAGCTAAGTCGTCATTTGTTACCACCTCCTCAGGAAGGTAGCCACAAATACCCGTTATTGCTGCTGTGATTTTACTCATTTTATCGATTAAAAGCTTCGTTAATGTTTTTTGTAAGATCTGATTTTGCCACTTCATAGGAGTGCAGTAGCATACTTCTTACAGCTTTATCATTAGATATCCCATGACCGATAATGACATTACCCTTCACTCCAAGAATAGGAGTTCCACCGTAATTTTCATAATTGAAACGGTCAAAGTACTCATCGCGAATACCTCTTTTACGCATGAGGGTATAGATTCCTTCGGCTTGCTTTAAAGCAATGTTACCTGTGAATCCGTCACAGACGATCACGTCTGCCATGCCGGTAAATAAATCGCGACCTTCAATATTTCCAATGAAATTTATTTCATCCGATTCAGCCATCAGTTTGTGAGCTGCAATCGTCAATAAATTCCCTTTGGTATCTTCTTCACCAATATTCAATAAACCGATTCTCGGTTTTTCCACGCCATAAACACTTTTGGCATAAAGACTGCCCAGAACGGCAAATTGATAAAGAACATCAGGTTTGCAATCCGCATTTGCACCTACATCCAACAAGATGGAATTCTTCCCATCAACTGTTGGCAGCACAGAAGTTATACACGGACGGATAATACCTGCAATGGTATTAACTTTATAGATTGCACCAACCAGCATTGCACCGGTATTTCCGGTACCTGCGAAAATGTCGATCTCCTTTTTCGCGAGCAAGTCAAAACCAACGGCAATACTGCTGTTCGGTTTGTTTGGAATTGCCCGTGTAGGATGGTCGTGCATGGTAATGACATCAGGTGCATGAACAATGTCATATGCATCCGGATTTTCATTCAACGCGTTAAGGCCACTCAAGATCTGATCCTGGTCGCCAATCAACACGAGACGCACGTCCTGAGGAAGTTCTTTTCTAGCAAGTACAGCACCGGCTATATTGGCCTCAGGTGCAAAATCACCGCCCAAAATATCTATTCCTATCTTCATCAGGAGGAATGTTACAGCGAATTAAATCGCTACTTCTTTCTCTGCTACTACTCTTCCTTTGTAGTACAATTTGCCTTCATGCCAGTGAGCATGGTGGAACAAGTGTGGTTGTCCTGTTGTAGGACAAGTTGCAATGTTCTTCGCAATTGCTTTGACGTGAGTTCTTCTCTTGTCGCGTCTTGTTGTCGAAATTCTGCGCTTTGGATGTGCCATTTTACTTATTTATTTCAATCGTTAATTCAAATTTTTCAATACTGACCACCTGGGGTCTATCGGTTTGTCGTCGTCCGGATCATCCGAATCATCTTCGTCTTCTCCATCCTCGTCGTCCCAATCTTCATCGGTGTCTTCTTCCTCATCCCAATCTTCATCGTCTTCGTCCCAATCATTGTCTTCCGGTTCGTTTGCATTCACAATGTACTTGTTATACAAACCCATCACTTCTTCGTTGCATTCTCCCTCAGGGTGAATTTTACGGGCCGGCAATGAAATAACCAACAACTCATAGATCGGTGCTGAAACATCCAGTTCAAACGTTTCCGGATGAAGAATCACTAAATTCTCATCTTCGGAAATTTCTGTCCCAAACTTATAAACAATGCGGTAATCACCGTGAATTGACACTTCCATCGGATCATTGCAACGATCACATGGAGTGGCAACAGTTCCGGAAAGCGAAAATTCCGCGATCATCATTGTTTCCTTCTTTTCAAATGCAAGCTCCACCAGGACATTTGCATCTTCAATCAGCGTGTCTTCAACACCTTCAAAGAACGATTTGTCTATGTTGAACTCATAGCGATGCGTCCCTATTTTTAATCCGACAAAAGGGATTATGAACTCATTCGTAGATTTCTTCACTACACAAAAATTGGAGGGCAAAGGTAGAAAAAATAAACTAATAGATACTTATTATCAATTTAAATTCATCTAAATTTTATTTTTCACCTTTTATTTTATGTCTGCACTATCATTCGACCATTATCGAAAGCGATGCTTTTTCTTACTCAATTTCGTGTTGTCGGTCACCTCTTTTTCGGTGATGCGCGGACTCCTGAACTTGTAATGGATTGGCTGCAATTTCCTTCAGGAATTTGCGGGTATTGAAAATGTCAATGGCCAAATAAATCGCACTTCTCATGGATTGTGGATTTGCTTCGTTTTTGCCTGCAATATCAAATGCGGTTCCATGGTCGGGAGATGTTCTAACTATTGGAAGACCAGCAGTGTAATTCACGCCGTCTTCAAAAGCCAAAGCTTTGAAAGCAGCTAATCCCTGGTCGTGATACATGGCCAGAACGGCATCATATTGCCCGCGATTCGGACTGCCGAAAAAGCCATCTGCAGGAAATGGACCCAATGCAAAAATGTCTTCATTGCGCGCCATATTGATTGCCGGAGTGATGATTTCTGCCTCTTCAGTTCCCATTTTTCCGTTCTCACTTGCGTGCGGATTTAAACCGAAAACGGCAATTTTTGGACGCTGAATCCCGAAATCTTTCTTCAAACTGCTGTCCAATTCTTTGATTTTCATCAAAATTTTCTCACGGGTTAGAGCACCTGAGACTTCTTTTAATGGAAGATGCGTCGTCACCAAAGCAACCCGCAATGATCCGCTTACCATCATCATCAATGCCTCATCCATTCCGGCTAAATGTGCCAGGTATTCGGTATGTCCGGGGAACTGAAACCCTGCTTTTCCGATAGCTTCTTTAGAGATCGGAGCGGTAACCAACACGTCAATTTTGCCTGAGGCCAGGTCTTCCGTAGCTTTTTCCAAAGAAAGGAACGCATATTTTCCACTTGATTCGGTACCTTTTCCCAGTTCGAATTGAACTTCTTCATTCCAAACATTGATGATATTGACCTTGCGATTAATCGCCTCGTTTGCCGCTTTAATGCTCTGATAATTGAACTCCGATTCATTGAGTGCTTTCTTGTGAAAGGAGATGGTTTTTGAAGAGGCATAGATAATCGGTGTACAATCCAGCAACAGCCGATTGTCTGCCAATGCCTTAATCACCACTTCAGGTCCGATCCCGTTGATGTCACCGATCGAGATTCCTACACGAATAGGAACCGCACGACCTTCTTCCTTGATTTTTTCTTTCTCTTTTTCCATCTTATGAAAGTCGTTTTAAGAAATTGATCATTAACCTGATTCCGGTACCCGTTCCGCCAAAACCTCTGTAATCTTGTGGTTTGTCAAGAAATGCCGGTCCTGCGATGTCCATGTGGATGTAGGGTGCTTTTACGAAATGCTCCAGGAATTTTCCTGCAGTGATCATTCCCGCGTATCCGTTCCCGACGTTATTCAAATCGGCAATTTTGGATTTCATATCGTCGTAATAGTCATCCCAGAATGGAAATTCAACCATACGTTCGTAGGTTTCCATTCCTGCTTCGTTCAGCATGGTAAAGTATTTTCTATCGGCATTTCCCATCATGATGGATGCACGTGTTCCAATTGCGCGGGCAGCTGCTCCTGTTAAGGTTGCGGCGTCAATGACTAATTCCGGTTTGAATTTCTCGGAATAAGCCAATGCATCTGCCAGGATCATACGACCTTCGGCATCGGTATTCAATACTTCTACCGTCGTTCCATCATACATCGTAATGATATCACCAGGTGTGTAAGCGTTCAATCCCGGGCGGTTATCCGTTGCCGGAATCAACCCGATCAGGTGAATCGGAAGTTCCATCATTGCAGCGGCGTAAATTGTTCCGGCCATCATTGCTGCGCCGGCCATATCCGATTTCATCGCATCCATGGAACCTGCTGTGGGTTTCAAACTCAAACCACCAGTATCATAGACAACCCCTTTTCCAACCAGGACAATTGGCTTTTTGTTGCTCGGTTTTTTGGGTTTGTATTCGATGATTGTAAATGTTGGAGGATCGATAGAGCCCTTATTAACAGAAAGGAGTCCTCCCATTTTCAATGCTTCAATTTTAGATTTTTCCAGAATTGTCACTGAAAATTTGGCTTCTTTTCCTTTTTCCTCAATTGCTTCAGCAAGTTGTGTTGCATTCAATCCCGAAACCGGTTCATTGACCAGGTCGCGTGCCCAGAAAACCGCTTTCAATGTGGCAGAAAGTTCATCAATTGCTGCAGCGGTGATTTTTGCGGAGAAGTCAATGTTTTCCAATGCAAATTTTTCTTTGGCAGCCTCCTTTCGATATCTCAGGTATTGGTAACACGAAAGTGCAAATCCTTCCGCAAGGAGCAGGCTCGTAGATTTTGCTCCATCAATAAGAATACTTTTGATTTCTTTGGGCAGAGCACCTCGAAGTTTGTGTCCCATGATCCGCTGTTTTTCATCCGTTTCCTGGTCCTTGATAAACACGAAGTGTTTTCCTTTCAGGGGCAAATATAAAAATTGTGAATCTGCATTTTTGTGGAACAATTCCAATTCCTCGGCGACCGTTTTCGGAAGCTTGATTTGTGTTTCAATTTTTTTCCCAACAAGGACAACGAGGCCTTCTTGCTGGTCGAACACAGCTGATGTATTAAAATTCATATAAATCAAATGTTGTGAATCGTAAAGATAAGAAAAAGCGACAGCTTTTGAAGACTGAGTCACAACAAACGTCAGTGCGGCAGTGATGATGGATAAGCGACAGCTTTTGAAGACTGAGTCACAATCCCGGACGTCCGGGATAAGTGCGGCAGTGATGATGGATAAGCGACAGCTTTTGAAGACTGAGTCACAATCCGTCAGCTGACGGATAAGTGAAAAAGAGAATTGAAAAGTTTTTTAAAGATTTACACTTCACTTTTCAATTCTCTTTATGCGATCTTTGCTTTTTTTTAATGGGATGAATTATTCGCCCTTTTACCGATTATTTTCAACTTTCCGTTTCTTCCATTTTCTTCTCCCGATCCAAAGTAGGATACCAAGCAATAAAATGACCGGCCATTTCGAAACGGTCCATAATAAGAAGTTCACAACGGAATCCCAACCGGATCCCAAAGATTGTCCGGCTCTTGAAGAAAAAGGATTTTCTGCCGGTCTGTCAATTTTCACAGGATATTCTTTGAATAAATTAATTCGGAGCGTGCTCAAATCAACCTGGTCATTTAAGTATTTCAAACGGCCTTCCTTACTTTCTATTTCCTCCATCAATTGGCGAATATTTTCTTCAATGGAGAGAATTTCATTTACATTTTTAGCTTTTGCCAAAAGCTCTTTATACCGTTGTAAGTATTTACGCTTATTTTCGAGCCTGGTTTGAATATCCAAAAACTCTTCGGTCACATCATTTACATTGATTTTTTTGAAGATAATTTCATCTTTCCCATCTTCAATCCCCTTTACTAATTGCTCAAAATTCTTGGATGGTAAGCGGATAACCAGGCTATATTGAATTCGTGAGTCATTCTTGTCGAGCTCTTCGTTTTCGTAATATCCTTTCAATGCTTTAACCGTTTGATCTATGCGCTTTTTACTTTCGCGGAAAGCATTCGATTTGATGCGCATCGTTCCATTCTTGATTATTTTCTTATCCTTTTTTATCTGTTTTTGATGAGAAGTGGTAGTATTTGCATTCGAATTCACCATGTAAGTTGAAGAAACGGATCCCATTGAAAAGCCTTCTGAGTAGTCAAGGTTATTCGTTTGAGTACGTGGTTCATCTTCAAAATTTGAATCAAAACTTGCTTCCATGACTTGGGGTTCCCGAAAATCCATGGTCATATCACTCGAGATCATGTCTTTATGTTTTTCCTTGATCGGGGAGTCTTGTCCACAACCTTGGAGAAAAGAAATGAGAAGGATCGTGAAAAAAAAGCTTAAGTGAGTTTTCATAAGGTTATTTTTGATTTTGGTGGTACAAATGGTTCGTTGAAAAGTTCAAAACAATAGTGAATGGTTAGGTATTGCTAAACCTGTTGAACACCTTTAGCTCAACTTCGAAACGTTCTGTCCGATTTTTTTGAGCATATTGATGGTCTTATTCAGGTTTTGGGTGTCCACATCTTTTAAGAATTCGCTGTAAAATTTCTCAAACAGTTTTTCATACTTGGTACAGAGTGTCTGACCTTTATCTGTTAAAGAAATGAGGTTGTTTCTCCGGTCTATGCAATCTTCTTGTCGTTGTACCAGGTTTTTCGCTGAAAGTTTGTTGATGATCGGGGACAGGTTGGCTTTGTTCTTTCGGACATGATCGGCAATTTGCTGTTGATTGATTTGCTGACCTTTTGATAAAACCATCAGAACTTCTAGCATTTCGACGGTAATTCCGAGATCATTGTTCTTCAATTGCTTCTTGAAGTAGTTCTGAATAACAAAACGCATTTCACGAATGGAATCAATCAATTCCACGAGTTTTGTCATATTGGTATTTTCTACTTCCATCATAGCTACAAAGTTAAAAACAAAACAGTTATGCTTTGTAACTAATAGAGTGAATGGGGGTACCTGTTTATTAATCTGAAAAAAAAGGGTGATTTCTCACTCCTTTTTTCCTAATTGATTGATTTCGGATGAATTAGTACCCGCCTTCATAATCTGACTCTTCGCTGTAATAACCTTCCGGAGCTTCTTCACTATTCATGTTGATCCCGTAGTATTTTCGTTTCAGTTCTTTTCCCAGGTGGTAAGTGATCACACTGATATCCAGCAATTTTTCCTGGTAATTTAAAATAGCATCCAGGTTCTCCAGGTTCGGATTCAAACAGATTTCGCTCATGTTCTTAACGCTGCCCAAATCACCTTTCAACCATCTGCCGTTGCGTTTTCCAAGAATATATTCGCCTACCTGGCTCAAATTGCCATTTACATCGTACAGTTTCCAGATCCCGGTTGGTAAACCGTCTTTTACCCAACCTTCATTTTGAATTGATCCGTTGTCATAATAATTTTTGACATATCCGTTTTTACGGTGCTGAGCAGTGTCTTTTTCCCAGAAACAATACAACATGCGCTCCTCATTGTGATCTGTATGGGCACAATCGTACTTTTCAAACTTTTCGATGATCCAACTTTTACTCAACAGATTGTCATCCTTATCCAGGTAATAAAGGATTCCTTTTGATTTGAACTTGATACTGTCGTTGATAGAAATAATCGAATCGAAGTATTCCACTTCCATCAGTTTCTTTCCGAAATAATTGAAGTATTTCCAACAGCCGACCTTCACTCCTTTTGAAATCAACCCCAGGCGTGCTATGGTGTCATTGGGATAGTATTTCGTGATGTGGTAATCAATTCCCGATTTGTTCACCAAGCTCGGTCTTCCATAATAAGGTTCGTATAAACCGTAATCCGAATATCCGGCCTGGTAGATTAACTGATCGATACTGGAGCTTTCAGTGATATCGGCAAAATTGAATGGAATGGAGTCCCGCCAATCGAATTCGTAACGGACACTCAATTCGTTTTCCTCCCAGATCTTTTCTTCAATGGGCTGATTGTAATGGAACTTCACATATTGATATTTGAATCCGAGTGTGTCATATGCTTCGTAATCGTCAATGGGTTGACCACTCAGGAAAAATCCTTTTTTCGCCAGTTTCCCATTGGAATGGTATGCAACGGATTCGCCTTGCAGTGCCCCGTTTTTGAATCCCAAATCAAAGATGAGCACGGAGTCTTTCCCCGGGTTTGTAAAATAGGTTTTTACATTGCCGTCAATAAACCCGTTTCTATAGTAGGATTGATTGTAAAACAGCTTGTTTCTTTTGAACTCGACACCTTCTTTTGCGCCTTCCAAATAGTTGACATAAGTCAAAGTGTCACCCTTCCAGGTGGAAGTAGTATACGGACCGTTTAAAGCCCCGTTTTTAAACGTACACTTCGATTCCAGGTAATAGGTCTTTTTCAAGGGATATTCTTCGAACTGACTCAACGGATTTTCGTAGGCATACATTTCGTCTTCTTCTTTGAGCTTCGGTTTCGGGTTTGCCACTGCATAATCCAGGTTGTCTCCATGAATTTCTCCGCTTTTGTAACCGATAATGGATCTGACTTTTCCGTATTGGTCCTTGTACGTCCAGACACCTTCCGGTTTTCCGTCCAGGTACTTGCCTTCAACGGAACTGAATACGGATTCTTTGTTTGAAGGAACGGGAGCGGCTTCCCGGTAATAAACTTCTTCGACGGTAGTTTTTCCGTCCAATTCATATTCCTGGCGTTCGTACAATGCCAGGAAAACTCCGTAAAGCGTTGGGAATAGCCCTGTAACAGCATGCGAAAGTTGACTAGACCCGCCAAAGTCAGAAATATAACCGGACAAGATATCGGCTCTTTTTCCGGATTTCAAGTAGGATTTGACAGCTGCGCGATAGAGTTTCAGATCCGTTTTCCCATTCGGAAGGGATAATTGGACAAGTTCATTGCCTGCTTTCACGCTGAAACTTCCTTTTTGGTCATTCAGTTTGAAATTCCCGGTGAACGGTTTTCCATTAACCCATAATTCGTTGTCCTTTTCAACAGCATATTTGTATTCCCAGTAGTATGCTAATTTTTCTAAGGGAACAGTATCCGAGATGCTCGATTTCCAATATTCGTCCAGGATCCCGTTTTGGATTGTCCGCAATTCCAGGTTTTTGAAACGGGTAATTTTTTGTGAGTTCACATTCAAATAATCTTCTGAGAAAACAGTTTCTTCAGTGGAGACGGTGTCACCCATCAGGTTCCGCTGAATGGCATTCAGAGTTCTTGTTTCCGGATGAAAATAGACCTGTTTCGCAAGAGATGAATCTGCTTTGAACAGTTCTTCGATCAATAAGATCCTGTCGGGCATGCCGCTCAATTTCAGTTCTTTGTCATCTGAATAAATGACAGTAGGATTGCCAAAATTCCGATCGTAATCTTTGTTGTTGATCGTTAGGAATGCCTGGTTTTTTTGTTGGGGATTACTCAGGATGTTTCCCTTCGAATCATGCCATGTTTCGTAATAAAGAACACCGTTGTAATCGTAATAGCGCTGAACGAATTTATTGGAGTCACTGACGAAAATGATTTCGTTTGCAATAGTTCCATTGTCCCAATAAACCGGCTCTTCTTTTAAAAGTGTACCATCCTTGACTTCAAAACGGTACTGAAGCTGGCCGTTTTGATAATAGTGTTCCACGACTCCGTCATAAGCAAATAAGTAACCCGCGGAATCTATCAACTCATTGAAAGTGTATCTTTTCCCATTTACAAATTCGTAGTATTCATTGGGATTATACTCCTGGTCCGGAGAGAAGGGCATTTCAGGTTCGTAGTAATCTCCTTCAATCATTTCTTCTTCCCCCTCATAACTGGTCAGGTTTTCTTCCGGCAATTCAATATCTTCTGCTTCGGTTTCGAGCACACTTAAGAAATTGCTGAAATCGGGAAAATCAGTTTCATAACCCCCTTCGTAATTTCCTGTGTTAGATGTGAAACTGTTTTTTAGTACTAAAGAGTCGCTTCTTTCATAACTCATAAATTCATAGGGAATAACCGAATGACGTATAATCGGTGATTTACCTCTTTTTTGGTCGCTTCTCAGGCTGTAGCGATCGATCAATACTTTTTCTGTTCCCTTTGTGACAATGAGTTTGCCCTTTTTGTCTACCGAGACAGTTGTTTTGAATTGATATATTTCCCAGGCTCCGGATTCTTTATCGGCCGAAAAATTTCCGGAAGTGAGCAGCTCCTGGTTCTCATGGATTGTAAATGGACCGTTGCGCAATCCGTCCGAAAACGTAAAAGTCGTTTTGGTTGTATCGTAAATGGCTTTTGCAATCCTGCTTTCAATACTTTCCTTGGTATTGTAGGTGTAATTTTCATCAAATTTCTGAACATACTCCAAAACCTGCCAGGTACCTGTTTTTTCGCTTTTCAGGTAATCTCCCTTTTTCACTATTTTTCCTTCGGGATTGAACCAGGTGCTTTTTCCTTCAATTGCGTTGTTTTTAATTGAAAAGTAAGCTGCAACCACATCATTTTTGTACCGCAGGACCCGTTTGGAAATATAAGGGATGTCCCGGTAAAACAGCACATAGTCTCCATCAGGTAAACTCACCAATGCAGGTGTCGGGTCAACCGAAATGCTATTGTCCGTATTCACCATGAAATAAGGGTAGAATTCAAGAATTTCCTCAAACCCTTTGAGATACTTTTTGTACGATTTTGGAAATTTGATGGCCGCTTTTTTCTCAGTTTCTGTTACAGGTTCTTCACTCACGGAAACAATCTTTTCGTTTCTGTCATCCCGTTTAATGACCTCCTTGGTGTCTGCGAAATTCAGATAATATTCCTGCATTCCGGTAACAGCTTGCTGATGTGGATAGACAAAATAGGTTTTGCCCCCGATGACAACCTGGTCTGTTTGGGAATGCCCGGACAAAGCGATTATCGAAAGGATAAGTGCAAGGATGAACTTGCCTCCCAAAGGATTATTGGTCATAAGATTATGGGGTTTAATGATGTGCGAAATCGACGCATATTATTCATAATAAGTGTATGTAAATAATTCATGTGTCTGATAATTATTTACGCCTTCTGCATGTTCTTTCTTGTGTATGATCTTTTTGGGCAATCTGTTGTTATCATAATAAATGAGCGACTTGACAGAAGTTACAAATGTTTCATCAATGAATGTGGAATCGATGTACCCGTTAAAATGTCCGTTCTCGTAATTGAAATAGCGTTTCTTGAAGAATGGATAGTCTTCGTTTGTAATAAGTTTGGGAAAATTATCATTGTAATATTCGTAGTTTGAAATGGAGGTTTCCTTTACTTTGTTTTTGACTTTATACCGCTTCACGGGTTTATTCGGAAATCCTAAAATTACCCAGTCATTCGGTAATGGGCTTGCAATGGAATCTACTGATAAGGGGCCGAAGTATTTTTTGTTCAGTATGAAATGGAGCAGATCGAGGTCATTGGATGATTCAAAGGAAGCATAGTCAGTAGAGAATTTATTCGGATTGTAGGTAAACGTATTATTCTCAACGCCATAGAAGTTGTCTTTTTGAATCGCTTCGCAAAAATCCAGTTGATTTGATTTACCGAATTGGAAAGACTGATTGGAGATGACGATTCCTTCGGAAAAATCAGTGATTTGAAGTTGAATGATCCTTCCTGCCTGATTGAAAGTGTAAATCAATGTTCTTTTTGGGAACGTTTCATCTTCTGAATCAGGGTTATAGACACTGGTATCCGAAATAACCCCTTTAAAAGATGTAATGGTCAATTGCTTGATCTTTTGTTGGGAAACGATACTGTCATTGAACCAGAATGGAAAATTGATCAATGACGAAATTTCTTCCTGGAAATAAAGCGGGTGAATCAGGTCACTCACAATTTCAACTTCCTTGACTTTCACTTTCTTTTTTGGCGTACAATCGGAAAGTAGAAATCCGGATAAGATTAACAGGTAAACAAGGGTTCGTTTCATCCAATTAAAATTAATATATTTTGTTCTGTCCCAAACTGCCGGGGTTTGAAGTTTTTAGTTACGAAATGTTCATATAGTGAAGTTCCGGTGTTTAAAATGTTCAAATGTTCAAATGTTCAAATGTTCAAATGTTCAAATGTTCAAATGTTCAAATGTTCAAATAGATTTCTTAAACAACCTCTCACTTCTCGATTTCTAATTCAAGATTGAAACTTTTGAACCCTTTTAACTTTTTGAACTTTGCTTGATGCTGTTAATGTAATACAAAACCTTCATTTATAGGGCTTGAACGGCTCTTTTTTGGTAACTTTGCCTCATGGAAATCGAAAGACCGATAACAGACTGGTTGCCGCTGACTAAAAAAGAGGTTGAAAAACGGGGTTGGGATGAACTGGATGTCATCTTGATTTCGGGCGATGCATATGTGGATCACCCGGCTTTTGGTACGGCTGTTATTGGGCGAATCATTGAAAGTGAAGGGTTTAAGATTGGCATCATCGCTCAGCCCAATTGGAGAGACGATTTACGTGATTTCAAAAAATTGGGGAAACCGAAGTACTTTTTCGGAGTTACGGCTGGTTGTATGGACTCCATGGTAAATCACTATACCGCCGGGAAACGAATGCGTTCTACGGATGCCTATACACCGGGAGGAGTTTCTGGTTTCAGACCGGATTATGCAACGACTGTCTATACCAAAATCCTGAAAGAAATCTACCCGGATGTACCTGTTTTGATCGGGGGAATTGAAGCTTCACTCAGACGGGTTACCCATTATGATTATTGGAAGGACGAATTGTTTCCTTCGATCTTGATCGATTCCCAGGCTGATTTGTTGGTTTATGGAATGGGTGAACAACCTCTGCGCGACGTTCTTCGTTTGCTGAAGAAAGGGGTGCCGTTCAGTTCCCTGACAACAGTGAATCAAGTGGCATTTGTCCAGGATTCAACTAAAGAATTACCGAAAAACAAGCAATGGGAAACCGTTGAGTTGTCCAGTCACGAGGTTTGTCAGAAAGATAAATTGGCTTATGCTGCAAATTTCAAAATTGTGGAAGTTGAGTCGAATAAACTGAAAGCAAACCGGATTATACAACAGGTCGGTTCCAAAACATTGATTATAAATCCTCCGTATCGAACCATGACTGAAAAAGAAATGGACCAGTCGTTCGATATGCCTTATACGCGAATGCCGCATCCTAAATACAAGAAAAGAGGAGCTATTCCCGCATATGAGATGATCAAGTTCTCGATTAATATGCACCGGGGTTGTTTCGGAGGATGCAGTTTCTGTACCATTTCGGCCCACCAGGGTAAATTCATCTCTTCCCGTTCTGAGAAAAGTATTTTGAATGAAATCGATGAGGTGGTAAAACTTCCCGATTTTAAAGGATATTTATCGGATATCGGCGGGCCTTCAGCGAACATGTATCGCATGAAAGGGAAGGATGAGGCCATCTGTGAGCGTTGTTCAAGCCCGAGTTGTATTCATCCCGTGATTTGTAATAATTTGGATACGTCGCATACGGCAATGACCAATTTGTACCGCAAAATCGATGCACATCCGAAGATTAAAAAAGCATTTGTAGGCTCCGGAATTCGTTATGATTTACTGGTTGATGATTTCAATAAGAATAATGCGGATGGGAATCACGATGAATACATCGAACAATTGATAACACGGCATGTAAGTGGCCGGTTGAAAGTTGCCCCGGAACATACTTCGGACGCTACCTTGCGCGTGATGCGGAAACCCTCATTCAAGTATTTTCATCAATTCAAGGAAAAATACGATCGGATCTCGGAGAAAAACAATTTGAATCAACCATTGATTCCCTATTTCATCTCCTCGCATCCGGGATGTGAAGAAGCGGATATGGCCAATCTGGCTGCTGAGACAAAGGACATGGGTTTTCAATTGGAGCAGGTTCAGGATTTTACACCAACTCCGATGACCGTTTCCGAGGTGATTTACTATACCGGTGTCCACCCGTATACCTTGAAACCGATCTACACGGCAAAAGGTGCTGATGAGAAGAAAAATCAAAACCGGTTTTTCTTTTGGTACAAGAGAGAGAATAGGGATTGGATCAAAGACCGCTTAACGAAGGCAAAAAGACCGGAGTTAATCTCCCGGTTATTGGGAGATCAACACGGTCAGTCTATGAATAGTGGTAAAAACAATAGCGGCAATCAAACTCCGAACTCTGCAGGTAATGTACCTAATTGGCTCAGTGAGCGGAGGAAAAAAAAGTAAGCAACAGGCCGCAAAAACTCAGTGAAAGTGGAAGTGGTAATTTCTTAACGACCTGTTGCTGTAATATGCTTATCTCATTTTAACCTGCCTTGCGTGAAGACCAAACTTGCAGCAAGGATTTGTTCATATGCAAGTAACTTTCGATAGCCGAGATCGATGATCCGACCTTTGATATGCAATAAAGTAACTCTTCTTCGGAACACTTCAACTCACTACTCCAATAGGTGATGTTCACCTTGCTGTGAATGTCTACTCTTGGTTTGTTTATTAGATCATGTAACATTTCAAACAATGAATTAATTTCGTTTTGTTGAAACAAATGTATGTTACTGATTTGAGGCATACAACCGTATTTTTACGGAAAATGCATTGCGGAAAACCACATTTTTTTTAGTTTGTGAAAATTTTAAACCCATTAAAATCAGGGGTATGGTTGATTTCGCTGTTTTAGCGGTTTGGAAGTTCAAATTATTCCATATAATATTGGCCTGTAACTTAAACTATAATTATTATGTCATTTACAGGAAACGAAGGAGAACAAATTACTTTAACAGAGGGAGGCGTATATACGGAAAGATATCGCTCTGAAAACCCAAATGCAGTAAAGGGTGTTTTTTTTGGAAGAAACCACATTCAAAAAATTCTAGATCAAACCGATTGCAAGGGATTACGCTTTTATTTTGCGAAAACTGAAACGGGAAATCCGACCTTGGTAATGGTAGGGGCTGATTCTAATCAGAACGATTTGTTAAATGTAATTGTCGAAAAGGCACTTTCGTGTCCTACATTTTGTGGTAGCATTAATGCACTAAATGACGATGCTGCACAGAGTAGTGGTTCAAGGTAATTGATGGAAATTTGGGGATATTTTGTTATTTCCTCCTACCTTTTACCGATAGGGATAGGGATGACGCTTTTGATTCAGAGGCGTCTTCCTTTTGCTGGAAGAATCCTGTGGATTTATTTATGTTTTACACTTTTTGTAGAAATAGTAAGTGCAATTTTAGGAAGTAATGGAATCAATACTCTTTGGCTTTTTCGTATTTATTTGTACGCAGAATTAATATTCCCAACATTTTTCTTTTATAAGCAATTTTCAAAACGGAGGACCAGAATATTGCTCTTGGGAGTGTTTACTCTTTCAATAGTAATGACTACTCTAACCAATTTTTTTGATGATTGGCAAAATCAACCTTCTGTACAAACCGGGATCACTTTTGCATATATTACATTTACGATTATTAGTTATTTTATCGAAATGTTCCGATCCGAAAAGGTTTTTGAACCATTTAAGAATATCTATTTCGTGGTTGGGGCAACGTTGTTACTTGGAAATTCATGTATTCTGATTTATAATGTGCTTTTTGATTATTTAGCTTCGGGGTATTTTGGATCTGAAATTCATTCCATTTTAAATGGAGTCAATTGGAGCCTGATTTTATTTTATAATATACTATATTCATACGCACTATGGATCAGCAGGCGCCTTCGAACTTAGGATTGATGTTAATCATTGCCACGTTGGCAATGTTCATTATGGCATTGAGCATCATTGTGTTTGCCGTGTTGTACCAACAAAAGATGCGGAGAAAGAAGCAGGAAATGATTCAACTCGAACTGAATTATAAGAACGAGATGGTTCAGGCAACCTTGGATGCAAAAGAAATTGAGCAACGCCGCATTGCAATTGAACTGCACGATGACATTGGATCTTCGCTTACAGCATTGAAACTTTCGTTTGTATCACTTCCCATTGATGAGGAAGAACGGAAATTATTGAACGAAGGCGTCCAGATTACGATCAATAAGGTCAGAAGTCTTTCCAATCGCTTACTTCCTACTATTTTAGAGGAGCTGGGGCTTATTCCGGCTGTAAAGAGCCTGGTGAATACCCTAGCGCAGCAAATTCAGAACGTGCATTTTTCCGTAATTGTTGTAAATGACCCCAAACATGAATTGCAAACAAGGGAAGTAAGCTTGGCAGTTTATCGTATCTTGCAGGAATTGATCAATAATATTTTGAAATATGCCAATGCAACTGAGATCCAATTAACACTGGAGCAGGATGAAGAAGGTATTCGGCTAATGCTTATTGATAACGGAACAGGATTTGTTCCAACGAAAGAAGATAAACTGAAATCCCAAAGTCTGGGGCTGAAAAATATTGAAAGCAGGAGTCAGCATATTGGTGCTCAGATTAATTACCAATTGCAGAATCCCGGAACTAAAGTTACGCTCTTATGGCAACCGAAAACGGAAATATAAAAATTGCAATTGCAGAAGACCAGTCTATTTTCAGAAATGGATTGACCAAGGTACTCAATGATATTGAGGGTTTTGAAGTGGTTTTGGCAGTTGAAAATGGTCAATTGCTTATTGACGCTTTGGAAATCACCGATGTGGATTTGGCTCTGATCGATTTCAGGATGCCAATTAAAAATGGGATCGAGGCCACCAAAGAGATCCGGGACAAGTTTCCGGATGTAAAAGTGTTGCTGCTTTCCATGTACGATGATGTGGAGTTTGTTGAACTGGCAATCGAAAACGGAGCCAACGGTTATTTGTCCAAGGATGATGACGCGGAAGAAATCCAGTTGGCCATTAAATCATCTGTTGAAACGGGTTATTACCTGAATGACCGTACTTCCAAGATGTTTATTGCCAAAATGGTGCATTCCGGAAAGATCCAACCTGCTTTTGAAATGAGTTCGACCAATATTTTCAATGAAAATGAACTGGTAATCCTGGATTTGATTTGCAATGAAATGACGACACAGGAAATCGCAGATAAATTATTCAAAAGTAGACGTACGATTGAAAGCGCAAGAACCTTGATGATGAGTAAAATCGGTGCAAGAAATGTAGTAGGCTTAGTGATGTATGCGATTCAGAATAAAATGGTGAATCACAAGATGAAGTAGGTTCAATAGTTTTAGTCTAATCACTAACCACTTTTTTGAACCCTTTGAACCCTTTGAACTTTTCTAACTTAGATATAAATTCTCGTTACAATCCCGTAATACAATTCTTTGCCGCTTGTAGTCTTGAACCACAATTCGGAATTTTCAATTTGCTTGCCCGGAATTCCCAATTGGGTGGTGATTTTTTGAATGAAGGAAACGTCCACTTTCGGTGAATATGTATTGAGAATCAAAACCCCGGACTTGGATAGCAATTGAAGGGCTTCTGAAATTAAGGTGCCCAATAATTCTTCCAATTTCCATTTTTCACCCTTTGCTCCGATTCCCCATGCTGGAGGATCCAATTGGACCACGTCGTAGGTGTTTCCACGTTTGACTTCCCGCTGGATAAACTTCAAAGCATCCTCCTGAACCCATTTGATGCCTTCCAGGTTGGATTCCGCCTGATTTTGTCTCCCCCAATCCAACATGTTTTTTACACTGTCGCAATGAACAACTTCGGCTCCTGTTTTTCTCCCGAACAGGGAAGCAGCTCCGGTATAAGCGAAAGCGTTCAGGAAACGTTTTGAGGTGTTCAAATGAGTTGAGAGAAATTCCCAATTGATCTGCTGTTCAGGGAATAATCCAAGGTGTTTGTTGTTCGTAACCCGCAATTTGAATTGAAGTCCGGTACTCGAAAAAATCCATTCTTCAGGAGCTTGAGGATTCAGCTTTTTCCAGACACCCTGCAACGAACCTTCCGACTTCGGAATGAATTCCCAATCAGCCAGGTTGCTCCACTCCTTCCTGGAAAGGACGGCGCCAAAATAAGCCTGATGTTCCGGACGGATAGTTGTTACTGCGCCCCAGCGTTCCAATTTCCTTCCTCCACCTGCATCAATGAGCTCATAGTTTTCAGGAAAATTGGCAAATGATTTCATCCGAAGGATTAACGCATTTTAGGCATCTTCTTGCGACCACCCATCATTTGAGCCATACGCATCTGATTTTTGGAAGGAGCATTTTGCATTTGACCTTGCATCATTTTGATCTGGTCTTTCAACATACCGGTAGTATCCATCTTTTTCGCTTCTGCTAAAAGAGTTACTGCTTCTTGTCTACGACCTGTCTGAACACAAATTCCTGCCAGATGCATGCGGGCCATTGCTTTGTCGTGACCTCTTTTAAGTCCCAATTGCATTGCCTCACGAAGCATTCCTTCCACCTTTACATGGGGTAGAGCCTGTGCATTCAAAAGAGCTTGCATGTAGATAACATATGCTCTCTGGCGTCTCGGCAAGAACTGTGGGGAAGTGATGCGATTGATAGCTCTCTGTGCTTTGTCCTGGTTTCCGGCACGCATGTGATTTAGCGTAAACGCCAGATTTTCATTATAGATGAAAGAAAGAATTACCAATGCCAATGGAATGATTAGGGAAATTCCCCATCCCCAATAACCGGTGTAAAAAGAATAAACCGTTAAGAATAATAGTCCTGCAGTTATCAAACTGCGAATTGCAAATCCGATCATAATTTTATTTAGTCAATTGTTGCGATACACTTTAATTCAATAGCAATGGGGGTTGGGAGTGAATTGATTTCCACTGTTGTTCTACAAGGAAGATTATCCTTGAAATACTCTGCATAAACCCGGTTGTAAACATGGAAATCACGTTTCATGTTTACTAAAAACACGGTCACATCTACCAACTGATCCCAGTTTGATCCTGATTCTTCCAATATGATGCGTACGTTGTCAAATACGCTCCTGCACTGTGCTTCAAAATCAAACTCGATGAAATTCCCGTTTTTGTCCAACTTCAGGCCTGGAACTGCTGAATCGATATCATCGGAGCCTGCTACTCTCGGGCCAACTCCTGAAAGGAAAAGAAGGTTGCCGACTTTGCGTGCATGAGGATACAATCCGACCGGTTTCGGTGCCTTGTTTGTAGAAATACGTGAACTTTCTGCCATAAATTTTTTTAGCAAAGATAGTGCTTTCTATTAGATTGCATAGCGAATTATTTTCCCGATTCGAAAGCGCGTGTTTGAATACAACGAAGAGAATTATATGTACATTTGCCAAGACTATGAGTAAGCGAATGAAAACCGTTGGTGTCATTGGAGGAGGTAGCTGGGCAACTGCTTTGGTGAAGATATTGTGTAATAATTTTGCGCAGGTAAACTGGTTTGTTCGAAGGGAAGATCAGGTTGCCCATATCATGCGATATAAGCACAATCCGACGTATTTGCAATCTGTTGAATTTGATTTGAACCAGATCCATGTTTCAAATGATCTGAAAGCAACCATTAGTAGATGCGATGTATTGATAGTTGCAACACCTTCTGCTTTTTTGGTGGATCTGTTCAAGGAAACAACTCCCGATCTATTCAAGGGGAAAATTGTTTTTTCTGCGGTAAAAGGAATTGTACCGGAATATAATGCCATCCCGGCGCGCTTTTTTCATAAAACATTCGGAACTCCATACAAGGATATAGGAATCATTTGCGGGCCATGTCACGCAGAAGAAGTTGCCCTGGAACGCTTGTCTTACCTGACTGTTGCATGTCAGCATGAAGGAATTGCAACTGAAATGGCACGTATGCTTGCTTGTCGTTACATCAAAACCACCACTTCGGACGATTTGTTCGGAACAGAGCTTTCTGCTGTTCTGAAGAATGTATATGCATTGGCTTCCGGAATATGCTCCGGTTTGGGTTACGGGGATAATTTCCAATCTGTCCTGATTGCAAATGCGATTCAGGAAATTGAGAATTTTATTGATGAAGTAAGCCCCATTCACCGTGATGTGAAGTCATCTGCTTACTTGGGCGACTTACTCGTAACAGCATATTCCAAATTTTCCCGAAACAGGACCTTTGGGTATATGATCGGAAAAGGATATTCCGTAAAGACAGCCCAACTGGAAATGGACATGATTGCTGAAGGATATTATGCAACGAAATGTGTAAAGGAGATCAACAAGAAATTTCAGGTGGAAATGCCTATTTTGGAAGCGGTTTACAATATTTTGTACGAGAAGATCTCTCCGGTGATTGAGATGAAAATTCTGACGGATAAACTCACTTAATTCCTTTCCCTGAATTCCTTCGGTGTTTCCCCGGCATGTTTCTTAAAGAACAAATGAAAATAAGGGTAATTGTCAAAGCCCAATTCATCTGCAATTTCCTGGATACTTTTCGATTCGCTGACTAATTTTCGTTTTACTTCCAAAACCAATCGTTCGGTAATCAGTTGTGAGGTGCTTTTTCCTGTGCAGCTTAAACAGATGCGATGTAGATGTTTGGTAGTCATTGCCAATTCGGAAGCATAGAAAGAAGCATTTTTGTGTCGGATGTAGTTTTCATCCAGCAATTTTACGAATCGGTGAAAATGATTTTGATATAAGGTGTTCTTCTGGACAGGGGTGGGAGCTTGTTCGGAATAAATGCGCGACAGATCAGCATAAATCAGTTGACTCAAACTCGCGATTTTCAGGAATGAATGCTTTGTGTTCTCTTTGTATTCGGCAAAAATTTCTGAAAATCGTTGCAGTAAGATTGTTGCTGTTTTTTCGGTGACATTCAATGCCGGGTTCGAATCCCTTGATTGGAAGAATGGCCATTGAAATAATTCGAAATGGGTGACATACAATTTGTAGAAGTCTTCCGAATGGAAGAAGATCCAACCTTCTGCATCCTCATCGAATTCCCAATGATGAATCTGTTCGGGCTGGAGAAAAAAAACGCTATTAGGTTGAATCGGATAGGAAGTAAAGTCAATGTCGTGTCTTCCCCTCCCTTTTTCAAAAAACACGGTCAGGTAGAAATCGTGTTTATGAGGATGATTAATGTCTGAATGGTATTTTTTCAAATGTTCCGAAAACCGATTGATATAAAAAGCCTGTAATAAGCCGTTCTCGTCAAATTTTTCTATTGGAAGCCGTGGAAGATTCATGCTTAAAAATACAAAAATGTCCGAATAATATAATTATTGGGGTCAAAGAAGAATGAATGAACCGGTTTGAACAAGCTAACTTTGTAAAAAAAAAGAGATGTCAAATTTTAGACCGATACTCAGTGGATCTTGTCCGATATGTGGAAAGGGCAAAATATTTGAAACAAAGGGATCTTTGCTTCATCTGAAAGCACCCAAGATGTATGAACGATGCTCAGAATGCAATTATCGTTTTGATAAGGAACCGGGTTATTTTTTCGGAGCGATGTATATCAGTTACGGCTTATCTGTAGCGGAATTGGTTCCTGTCTTTTTTCTCCTTACCTGGTTTCTTCCTTTAGGCTGGATCTTTGCAACCATGTTTGCAGTACTGATTTTAACGATGTTTTTCAATTTCAGGGTTTCCCGTGTGTTGTGGATCCATATTTTTCATGAGTGAAGATTGTTCAAATTGTTAAATTTGAATTACTAAATCCATTTTCCTTTCTCCTGATTTCCAGGTGTATGAAGAATTGAATATCTTTAATTCTTCACTACTGAAAGGAACACTATGAAAAGACTTCTACTATTCGCAAGCTGTTTACTTGGCTTCCATTCGTTTTCTCAATCAAATGCTGATTTTGAACAGTATTGCCAACAAGCTTATCAATCCTATCCGTCCACTCCAAAAGGGATTTTGGAAGCGGTTTCATTCACTCAGACGAGAATGTCCTACCTTACAGCTTCGGAAATGGAATCCTGTTCCGGGTTGCCGAAATCTCATGGTTTCATGGGGATGGTGGCGAAAGGGAAGGGATATTTCAAAGAGAATATGAAACTGGTTTCCCAGCTTTCAGGAATTCCATTGTCACAAATCAGACAAAATCCTTCTATGGAAATCACCGCTTTCGCAAAGGTGATAGATGGATATATGACGGAACTGAAAGGAATGTCACTTCAGAATTCATTGAAGGAAATATTCGGCAGGCTTTCTTATTTGTCTGATTCAGGTCGTGTAAACCAATATGCCCGGGATGCTGAATTATATGAACTCTTTTTGTTCCTGAATTCCAATGAGAACGCGGCAAGATATCATTTTCCGAACTATCAGTTCGATTTGACCGCTATTTTCGGAGCTGAAAACTTAAGTGTGCTGAGTGCCCAGAAAGTAATTTTTTCGAAGCAAGGTATCCGGTCAAATTCAGGGGTGCTCTATCATATAAAGGAGAAGGAAAGTGGGTTGAAGTCGACAGAATATGCTCCTGCAATTTGGAATCCGGCGCCAACTTGTAATTATAGTTCCCGAAACGGAACTGCCATTTCCGCTATAACAATTCATACGATTCAAGGAACTTATGCCGGGGCGATCTCCTGGTCCCAAAACTGTTCTTCGAGTGTTTCATACCATTATGTTGTTCGTTCTTCAGACGGTCAGGTGACACAAATGGTCCTTGAGGCCAGCAAAGCATGGCATGTCGGGTCGGAAAATCCGTATACGATCGGCTACGAACATGAAGGTTATGTAAGCCAATCACAATGGTACACTACGGCATTGTATAACGCTTCTGCCGGAATTACGCGTGACATTTGTCAAAGTGGTTACGGGATCAGTCCTTTACGGACTTTTTCAGGTGCGGCTACCAGTGGAACGAATGTTTTGGGGGGATGTATCAAAATAAAGGGACATCAGCATTTTCCGAATCAAACCCATACCGATCCGGGAATTTATTGGAATTGGGGACTTTATTATCAATTGGTAAACAATAATCCGACGCAAAATGCACTGAATGCTTCTTCCGGAACATTTACGGATTCCGGGGGGTCTGGCGCAAATTATACAAACGATCAACGTTATTTCACTTTGATCCAACCTGCAAATGCGAGCTCTGTTACATTGAGTTTTTCGAGTTTTTCCCTGGAGGCGGATTGGGATTATCTCTATATCTACGATGGAGCAACCAACGCAGCTCCATTAATCGGAACATATACCGGAACCAATTCTCCCGGAACAATCACTTCTTCCAGCGGAGCTTTGCTAATTGAATTCCGGAGTGATTGTGCAACAACTGCCGCGGGATGGGTTGCCAGTTGGACAAGTGTCATTACGAATCCTGCTTTGGGAGATGCAATTGCACCAATGACAACAGTTAGCGTTCCCGGAAGTTGGATAACGCAGGATTTTACGGCTACTTATGTTGATACGGATAACTCCGGGGGAAGCGGGATCGATAAATCCTTTTACCAGGTTACGGATAATAATGGAGGTGATTGGAGATCGAATTCCGGTAAAGGATTTTTCAATGACAACTTTGATCAATCTGCAATTCATGCCAGTTGGACATCCCAATCGGGAGTTTGGGCTTTGAGCTCCGGAAATTTGATGCATAGTGATGAAAGCAATGGGAATTCGAATATTTGGGCGGATGTTACAAGTAATTTGAGTAACCGTTATTTGTATCATTGGTCCGGAGCAATGTCCGGAACAGGAACCAACCGCAGGGCCGGGTTACATTATTTCTGTAGCGATCCGACTTTGCCGAACCGGGGCAATTCTTATTTTGTATTCTTCCGCCTGGATAGCGACAAAATCCAGATTTATAAGGTGACGAATGATACGTATAGTTTAGTCGACGAGGTTGCATACGATTTTAATGTGGACCAGTGGTACGATTACAAAATTGCTTACGACCGGATTACCGGAACACACCAGGTTTATATAAACAATGTGTTATCGCGAACCTGGACGGACCCGACTCCTCTGACGACCGGGAATTACATCTCCTTCCGCACCGGGAATTGTGTTTACAAAATAAATGATTTGAGGGTTTATCGCTCGAGAAGCTCAAGTACTTCCATTGCTGTTGGTTCGGGGGGTGATATGCGTTATGAAAGCTCTAATCCTTCCACTGTAGCCGGACGGGTTAAATCAATCGTTCAGGATGTAGCTGGAAACTTATCTGCGATTTCATCCCAGGATGTTAAAATTGACTGGACTTCTCCATCAGCGATTCAATCGGTAAATGATGGTCAGGCTGCTGATGCTTCCACTACGACAAATAACTCCATGTTGGAGGCAAATTGGACACCCGCTTCTGATACGAATTCGGATATTGCGAATTATTGGGTGGCATTCGGAACAACTCCGGGAGCCTCTGATATAGTTTCATGGACCAATAACTATTGGAATACTACTGTGAGCGTCGGTGGTTTGAATCTGATGACTGGGACTACTTATTATGCTTCAGTCAAATCGGAGAATGGAGCAGGTGTTTTTTCAAGTGTTACATCTTCAAATGGACAAACAGTAACCCAACCTACGAACCCTCCGAATGCCTCGTTTGTACTTCAGAATACCTATATGTGTTCAACTGATTCGCTGCTTTTTCAGAATACTTCTATTGATGGAACAAGTTATTTGTGGAGCTTTCAGGGTGGAATCCCAAGTACAAGTACCCAGGTGAATCCTAAAGTTCAATTTCCAAGTTCAGGCTCCTACCAGGTTCAGTTGATTGCTTATGGACCGAACACTTCCGATACTGTTCAGCAGCTGATAGATGTTCTGGTAAGTTTGCCTGCCAATTCCCAGTTTTCAGTTAACCAGGATACCTTGTATTTACCGGGCGGGATTCTGAACTGCACCAACTCATCATTAAATGCGAATGGCTATACCTGGAACTTTGGAGACGGAACGCAAAGTCAGGATGAAAATCCATGGCATAACTATGCAAACGGTGGAACTTTTGAATTGCAACTCATTGCTGTAAATGACGCTTGTCCGGATGATACGTCGAGTCAAACCATTCATGTGATCGATCTGGCGGGTATTTCTGATTTGAATGGTCTTCAATTGAATTTGTACCCGAATCCGGTTAAAGACTGGCTGACCATTGAAACAGATGAAATAGGAGGGATGATTGTTCTGACTGACTGTTTGGGGAAAATCATTTTAGAGAAAACACTATATACCGGACAAACAGATGTGGATTTGACTTCTATGGCGAGTGGTGTTTATCAATTGTTGTATACAGTTGGAGAAAAGAGAAGCCAAATATCCATATTAAAACGTTAAATCGGGCATATCCTAAATCGATTTCACTCAAAATTGACGGTTAAAAAACTGAAAACTGCTTTTGAGAAAGAAGCGAAGCGAAAAACCGAATTTTCGATTCAACTTTGTCTTACCTAAGCAGGAAAAGATATTAGAACCTACGCCTAAATCTAATGTTAGTTGTGCCATCTTCGTGTAAAAACAGAGATGGCTTTTTTATGGACTCTGATATTAAGTATAAAAAAAGAGGGACACGATAAATCGCATCCCTCTTTCTAAAGTTCAATAGAATCTTATTCGTCGTCGTCATCATCAGCTTCAGCAGCTTTAGATGCTCCACGAGCCATTTTAACGGATACTACAACTGCGTTTTTAGCTTCAGAGATTGATAAACCATCATTCTCCAAATCTTTCACACGGATAGATTGACCGATACGCAATTTAGTAATGTCAATTACGATAGCTTCCGGCAAATCTGCTGGAAGACCAACTACGCGTAAACGACGGAAAACCTGCATCAAACGACCTCCCGCTAATACACCACGAGAAGCTCCTGTCAAACGAACCGGCAATGCCACTTTAACTGGTTTCTTAGCGTCTAACTCCAAGAAGTCAATGTGAACTACTTTATCCGTAATAGGATTTTGTTGAATCTCCTGGATGATCGCGTTAGCTTTTTTGCCATCGATATCCAATTCGATTTTAAATACATCCGGATTGAAAATTAATTTTTCAACTTTGATGTCAGGAAGAGAGAAATGTGTCTGTGTTCCTTGTCCGTAAAGAACGCATGGAACCAAGCCCGAATCTCTCAAAGCTTTAGCATCCTTCTTCCCTACGTTCGCGCGAGGCGAACCGCTCAATTGTGCTACTTTCATGTTTGTTTTTATTTGTTTAATTTATTGATCCACTTCCGTGAATCCTTTTTCAGAAGCAGTGCTCCTTCTTATTTTACGAGATTATAAAATGCGTACTAATGGATTCGTTTTTAACCAGGCGATCAATCACATCTGCGAATAGATCAGCTACGGTAATGACCCGAATCTTGTCACTTTTCTCTTTTAACGGGATAGTGTCCGTAACAATCAACTCCGTTAATTTCGAATTATTAATGCGTTCCAATGCCGGTCCTGACAACACGGCGTGTGTACAGAAAGCACGAACACTTTTTGCTCCTTTTTCAATGAATAACTCAGCTGCTTTTGTTAAAGTTCCCGCTGTGTCACACATATCATCTACCAGGATCACATCTTTTCCGGCAACATCCCCAATTACAGTCATTTCTGCAACTTCATTTGCTTTCTTGCGGTGTTTGTGGCAAATTGCTAATCCGGTATCCAATTTCTTAGCATAAGCGTTGGCACGTTTTGCACCACCTGCATCCGGAGCAGCCATAATCAGGTTTCCATTATCCAAAGCCTTCATTTCATTGAAGAATAATGTCGATGCAAATAAGTGATCAACCGGTACTTCAAAGAAACCTTGAATTTGGTCAGCGTGTAAATCCATTGTCATTACGCGGTCAACTCCTGCTGCCATCAGCATGTTCGCAACCAATTTGGCTCCGATCGCAACTCTTGGCTTGTCCTTACGATCCTGGCGGGCAAATCCGAAATAAGGAATTACCGCAATAATTTTACGGGCAGAAGCGCGTTTTGCTGCATCGACCATCAACAACAATTCAAATAAATGCTCTGTTGGAGGCATCGTCGATTGAACGATAAATACGTCCTGACCACGCACTGTTTCTTCAAATGATGGTTGAAATTCACCATCACTGAATTCAGTAACTTTTACATCACCCAAACTAGCACCGAACTTGGTAGCTATTTGTTCTGCAAGCACTTTCGATGCTCTTCCTGCAAAAATTTTGACGCCGTAAGACATGATTTTGACCGTTTTAAGAGCGCAAAGATAACGATATTATCCGAAAAACAAAGGCTTTTGCAGACTCTCTTAAACGATTTAGTTTTTCTTCTTCCCTTGCTTGGCCAACCAACGGGGAAGAATGATAGATCCGATCATCAAATAGGGGAAATAAGAAATCAGACGCCACAATACAGCCATTGTTCCCAGAAGGACGATACTGGTACTGAATTCGGACAACAATTCGCCGAAAGCCCATTCTGCAACTCCGCTTCCACCGGGTGTTGGAGAGATTCTCAGAAACATCCACAAGACAAATTGCTTGGTGAAGATTTGTGTTTGCTGTAAAAAACCCAAACTTAAAAACGCCTGCATTATAAAGTTGATCACCAAAAACCGGGAAGACCAGGAGAAAACAGTTGCTCCAAATGCTTTTAACCAAAACGAAAAAGGCTCTTTTTTCATTTCGATTGCCGTTGTGCTTACGTCATTTCCTGTCTTTTCTGCACCTGCTTGAAAACGTTTCAAAAGTGGAATCCTGGTGATGAACGTAAGGAGTTTGAAAACCAATTTCGGATACAGGACAATACTTGAAAAAAGGACAAGGCAAAGAAGTGCAAATACAGAAAAACCGGTCCAGAAAATAACTGTCATGGATTCATTTCCCGCACTCGGGAATAAGTTCCCGGATGGAATGAACAGGAATAGAATGGGAATGATGATGACATAGAATAGGTTATCCAGGAACGCGGTCAGGATAACAATTGCCGTTGCCCTTCCCAAAGCAATTTTCTCCCGGTTGAGAATGAACATCGCTACGGTAGCGCCGCTCATGACTCCGGGCGCCAATGCTGAAGCAAATTCCCAGATCATAATGACATGGAAAGATTGGGTCCAGGTCAACTGGTTTTTGGTCAGGATCCGAATCCGGATCATATAACCCAAATCCCGGCCAACCATTCCAAGGAGCGCCAGAAAGATCCAAAAGAAGGTACTACTATTCCAGGAAATATCCGAAAGTACCTGGTAGGCATTTTTTTGCTCGAAATTACCGTTCGGAACAGCTATGAATTCCTTCGGGTTTGAATAATCGATGCGCTTATTGCGGTTGGCATCTTTCCAGATATAATTACCTGTTCCTTTTTCTACTTCGTGAAATTCAGATCGTGTAAAGCTGTAAATGAGTATTCCTCCCGAAATTGAAAGACCGATAAACAAGGCAAGATAAATCTTCCACTTACTAAAGGCTTTTTCAAAGGAATCACTCATTGGGTTTCAGTTCAAGTGTTTCTTCGATATCCCAGTTCGGTCTCAGTTTGGATTTCAGGTCGAAACGGACCACTTCTTCCGGTTGTGATTTTGTTTCCCAAATTCCGGTGTCCCATTTTCCATTTCCATTCACATCGCGGATGCAACGGATCTGGTAAACAGCCGGAATCAGGTTGTTCCAATTGACGACAGAATCACTTTCCGATTTAAAGAATGTGCGAATGGCGGTTTGACCATCCATCAGCTGGATGATCCATTGACCTTTCATGCTTTCGATATTCAGTTTCAAATTCGACAGATCGGATGGGCGATAGGTTTTCAGTTCTATTTTGATGGAATCATTTACGTTGGTTTTCCCATGTAGAGAACCCATTTTGAAATCGACAATCATGTCGAACGCAATAGCGGATTTTGGAATGATCCGAACCTGGTTCCCGGAAGAAAGAAAGTCGTATTTGATTTTCAATTTGGTCTTGTCTTCCACAATAATCAGCGAAGTATCGATTTTTTCAATGAATTCATTGGTCTCGAAAAGCAAGGTGTCACCTAATGTCCAGGCATTTTTGTAAACTTTTCCTGAAATGGAAAAATTCTTGTTCCGGTCTTTTAGGGAAATAATTTTTGTAATGGTATCTGTGCCGTCAATGAAGGTGTAGACGTCATTTGAACTGCTTGGAAGAACTGCTAAAACAGAGTCAGGGGCGAAGCGTTTAATGATCTGCACGGGTTGCGAGTTAATTGTCAGGCTGGATTCACCGATTTCTTTCCCTGAAGCGTAAAATGTTCCCGGATTAAGCACTTTGAGTTGTAATTGCTTCACCGGATTTTTCGGTTTCGAAGCGAGAATATGCGAAAATGCAGTACTATCTCCACTGGCAATCAGTTTGGAAGAATAAGCGACAACTTCCCCGATGGATGGAAGCCGGTCCTTGTTCGAATCGAGATAAGCAAATAATTGATATTCCCCTGCTTTCAGGTAAGAAAATTCAAATTGGCCTCTGTCATTACTTTTACAGATGTAGACCGGGGCATTTTTGTATGGATCTTTGACCGAATCATATAATCCGATCGTATATGCGTTGGATGGTTTGTTAGTGAATCCGTCAGTGATAATACCACTGATTTTCAATGAGTCGATCTGATCTCCGGTGGAGAATACGAATTGATGGATCGTATCATTTTTTTCATTCAGGTCCCTAATGGTTCCGTTCAATTGGATGATGTAGGTTGTATTTGGTTGAAGCGGGCCATCCCATTTGATCGATAGGTCGCGTTTGTTTGAAGTGACTTCCAATTTCCCTGTGTTCGGATTCATTACCGCAGTATTGGTTGGATCATTTAACGTGAAGAATTCGTTGAACCTGACGTTCAATTCATTTTGGTTTACGTGCAAAGCGCCTTGTTCCGGGTTCTGAGTTCCTTCAACAGGAAGTGCTGCACGATTATCGGATGGGCCACCCGTTAAAGGAACAACCTCTGCACAACCGGCCAAAAAAAGTAAAAATCCTAAAAACAGTGAGTACCGAGCCATTCGCAAAGTTCATTTAAATAAGTTGCATCAATCTCGTCAAAATCGTTCAACTGATCACTATCGACGTCGAGAATAGCAATAATCTGACCGTTTTTACGGATTGGAACCACAATTTCGCTTTTGCTTTCACTAGAACATGCAATATGCCCGGGAAAGGCTTCCACATCGGGAACGACCAATGTTTCATTTTGTTTCCAGGAAGTGCCACAAACACCTTTTCCGTAAGCAATCCGTGTGCAGGCGATCGGTCCTTGAAACGGTCCAAGTACCAATTGGTCTTTTTCAACAAGGTAAAACCCGACCCAAAAGAAATCGAAAGTCATTTTGAGTGCGGAGGCAATGTTCGCCAGGTTGGCAACCAAATTCGGTTCACCGGAACATAATGCCTGAGCCTGAGGAAGCAAAGTTGTGTACTTTTCCTTCTTTGTGGATTGAGCGATAAATAATTCTTCTGCCATGGAGTACAAAAGTAAGGAATACTATTCCTTAAGTACAAAAAATGCATTTATTCCGAAAAAAAATAGAAAAATGGCGTCCGGAGAAATGATATTTTTACATAACTTAAATGGAAAACGAAAATTTTATGCTTGATTTAACCCAATTGGACAAGATTCTTTTTTTAGACATTGAAACGGTTCCGGAAGTTTACCACTATTCAGACTTAGATGCAGAAACAACCAAATTATTTGATTCGAAAAATGCACGTTTTCTGACCGAAGAAAAAACAAAAGCAGATATTTACAATGAAAAAGCCGGTATTTACGCCGAGTTTGACAAGATAGTCTGCATCTCTGTCGGTTTTGTACATCAGTCCTCCCTCGGAAAATCCATCCGCATGACTTCATTCGCACATGAAGATGAAGAAACCCTGTTGAGACAATTTGTCCGTTTGCTGGAGAATAATTACAATACTCCGAAACACGTGCTGTGTGGACACAATTCAAAGGAATTTGATATTCCATTCATTTGCCGCAGGTTGTTGATCCATGGAATCGGATTGCCTAATGTACTGAATATAGCGGGTAAAAAACCTTGGGAAATCCAGCATTTGGATACGATGGAACTGTGGAAGTTCGGAGATTATAAGGCATATACCAGCTTAGCCTTGTTGTGCCATATTTTTAAGATCCCGACTCCGAAAGATGATATTTCGGGGGCAGATGTTGCACGGGTTTATTACGAAGAGAACGATTTGAATCGTATCCGCATTTATTGTGAGAAAGATGTGATCGCATTGATTCAACTTTTTTTGAGAATGAATGGAGAATCGTTGGTAAATGAGGGGGAGATTCACGTGAAAGAGTGATTTTTTTGTTTACTTAGTAGTCTACAATTTAAACGAAAACTATGAAAATCCTCCTTTTAAGCCTGTGTTTATTGAGTTTTAACCTGTTGAAAGCTCAGGAAGTGATCAAGTATTACGGTAAATCAATCACCATTCAGGGACCGAAGTGTTTTTCAATGCAGATAAATGGAACTACACTGGAATACCATCAGAAAATAGTAGATTATTACTTGTATTCTACCGTTTTGACAAAGAGGGGTGACGGAACCGTGCGTGAACTGACCGTTCGCAAAGTATCCGCAAAGGTTGTTACCGATAACGTATTTAAAATAGAGCATATGGATAAATACGGAGAAATGTATTCATGCAATATCCTAACTGATCTGGACAAAGTAGAAGCGACTGTTTATGAAAAATCAGGAGCTCAAACGTTTAAGGAAACAAATGTTACGGTGTACTTTGCAGATAAAAAACAGTTAACAGATTTCATTGCTGAAGTGAAAAAGAAAAGAGGTTTCTGATTGAAGCGGTCCTAAAATAGAAAATCCCCTGATGATTGCTCACCAGGGGATTTTTATTTGGTTTCAGTTGTAAGTAATTACTTTTTAACGAAAGTCAAAGTTCTTTGACTGGTTCCATCAACCATTTGGATCAAATATGTTCCGGCTGAAAGATTCTCAGTTGCAATGTAAACCAGGTTATTCCCTTCAGTTGCATTGATCTGATGTTGTTGGATACGTTTTCCGGATAAATCTGTCACATAGAATTTAATTTCGTTCGCAATTTGCGAGCTGAAAGAAATTTGAACTTCATTATCTGCCGGATTCGGGAATAAGTTGATATTTGCCACAGTACCCAAATCTTGTAAACCTGCAGTAACAGGATTGTCAGACGGTGCACCGGAATAAATATTGATATCATCAATATAGACATTGTTTCCTCCCCCGTTTATTACTTGGAACTTGCAACGGAAATGATCATTCCAATATACGCTTGTTACGTTCGTCATGTGAACAGTTACCCAATCGGATGCAGTTGGAGTCCAAGCTGAAGTAGCAGTGTTGGTTCCGGACATCGTAGCAGCAGTCAATGTTTTGCGTATATCCCAAACATCACCACAATCCTTGGTCAGGAATACCTTTAATAAATCGGTGTTCGAAGAGATTTTCTTTCTGTAAGCATATCTGAAAGACAAAGTAACTCCGGTTCCTGAAGTGATACTTGACAAATCGATAGGTCCAGAGATCAATTCGTCAATTTGACCGGATGTTTGACTGAAATTATCCAGTTTCGCTGAATTGGTTCCGGTTTTAGCTGCAGTATTCGTTACAGCCCAAGCGTTTCCTCCTGCATTAGAAACAAACCAATTCGGGCTTGTCAGGTTCATTGAAGCTTCGAAACTTTCATAGAAAGGAAGATTCCCTCCGGTAGGTAATACGGTAATATATGCAGGCATGTCGGACGTGCTATTAGTTGATCCGTCAGTTGCAACTAATTTCACAGCATAAGTTCCCGGAGTGTTGTATGTAATTGTTGGATTCTGCGAAGTTGAAGAAGCCGGAGAACCGCCGGTGAATGTCCATGTCCATCCGGTTGCGGCATTATACGATTCGTCAGTAAACGAAATGGACTCGCCTGCACAAATGACTTTTCTGGCCGTACTGAATTTTGCTGCACACAAAGTTGGAGTCGTATTGATACCGGTTGCAGTTTGATTTGATGCTGTGATTACCTGGTTACGACCTGCAATTGAACTCGTAAGTGCAGTACGCATACGTGTTACCTGACCTTGTGTGAACATTTTTGAACAATACGAATAATCCATGTAGTTTTCAATATTGTCAACCACGTTTGTTGTCCATGAAGAATAATTGTTCGGATCATTTGTGTCATTACATGTGTTAGAAGAAAGGTTACAAGATGTAACACCGATACACATTGGAGTATCCTGAACCCCATCATCGTCTGAACAACTTGCAGCGTTTCCGGGATTGTTATTCGGTCCCCAAACATGTTCCAGGTTTAACCAGTGACCAACCTCGTGAGTTAATGCCCTACTGCTGCCTACATTGGATGTTCCAATAGAACCTGTATAAGTATCTAGGATGAAAACACCATTGTAGTACATATTTTGGGCAGATGCAGTTGAATTACCCATCGGGTTGAATGTGTAACCTGCAGCGCCACCGATTTCGGCAGCTACATAAATGTTCAAATATTTGGCATGAGGCCAAACTCCCTGGTAGATATCGTTTCCGGCAACAACCGCATTTACTTGTGCCTGACCACTGCTTCCGTCATTTGTCAATGCGGTCACTGTTCGTGTAATTCCGGCAAAACAAGCACCGTTTGGGGCCTTTTTAGCTAATTCAAATTCGATTTCAACGTCAGTTGGCATTCCCTGGAAAGGTGCTTGGACATTATTTGCATCTGCATTTAATTTTCTGTAATCTCTATTCAGGATTGCAACAGCATCTGCAACTTGCTCCTTGGAAATGTTTTCTGTTCCGTTGTTATGTAAGATATGAAATACTACAGGGATTTTATAGACGGTGGATTTTGTAACCCCGTCATCTCCTTTGGATTTTGCATGATTTTGCATTTCTTGCTGAGCAGCATCTATCATTGCAGCCATTTTCGGATCTTTCCTAAGCTCCGCCATTTTTTTATGCGTGGTGCAGTATTCAACATGCTCACCGTCGCGCATATTACTTTTGTCAAGAACGCGATCTTGCTGTTGTCCAAAACTCCAAGCGGCAGAAAGAAGGGAGATACCTAGGAGTGAGTAAAATTGTTTTTTCATTTTCTTATTCTAGCTAGTTTTATAATACAATGATTTAAATGATAGGGGAAAGTTGGAAATAGAATACAGTTCAAGTACGAAATTTAATGACTTTTTGAATTGTATGTAGTAGGAATTGATTTAAGTGTCTGAATTGTTGATTGAAAGGATAGTTCAGAAAAGGTCGGAAATGTAAGTTCCCGACCTTTTTGAGAGCGAATTATTTCTTTACGAATGTGAATGTTCTTTCTTGTGCAGAACCGATCATTTTAATCAGATAAGTTCCAGCTGATAAATCGGTAGTTTCGATAAATACCAGGTTCGCTCCTTCGTGAGCATTGACAGGTAATGTTTTGATCAGTTTCCCGGATAAATCTGTTATTGCAAAATCCAACTGGTTTCCGGTTTGGGAAGTGAAGCTGATTTGAAGCTCATTTTCTGCGGGATTCGGGAATAAGTTGACGTTTTGGAACGATTCTAAATCGGTTAATCCCAATAAGACGATATCATCCGATGGCCCGCCTGCATAAATGTTGATGTCATCAATATAGACATTGTTTCCGCCTCCTGAAGTAAACTGAAATTTGAATCTGAAATTCTCTATCCAATACGCGCTTGTTACGTTTGTCATGTGAACCGTTACCCAATCAGCCGGAGTCGGTGTCCATTGTGTAGTTGCCAGATTGGATCCTGACATGGTTGCTGCTGTCAATGTTTTGCGGATATCCCAAACTCCACCACAGTCTTTTGACAAGTATACTTTCAATAGATCTGTGTTGGTTGATGTTCGTTTTCTATATGCATATCTGAACGAAAGGGTTGCATTTGTTGCTGAAGTAATTCCGGACAAATCAATGGATCGTGATTCCAGTTCATCAATTTGACTTGCGGATTGTCCGAAATTTTCCAATTTAGCGGAGTGAGTACCGGTTCGTCCTACTGCTGTTGTCACTGTCCACGGGTTTCCACCTCCGTCTTTCACAAACCAATCAGGACTTGTGAAATTGGTAAATGCTTCAAAACTTTCGTAATATGGAATTCCTGTTGGAACAGGCAATACCGTGATATAACCCGCTGTAAGTTCTGTATCTGTATTTGTTCCATCGGTAGCATCCAGCTGAACTGCGTAAGTCCCCGGAGTATTGTAGGTAACTGACGGGTTTTGTGCTGTTGAAGTTGCAGGTGAACCTCCGGAAAAAGACCAGTTCCATCCGGAAACAGCATTGAATGATTCATCTGTAAATTGGATGGTTTCTCCTGCACAAATTACTCTTCTTGAGGTGTTGTATCTTGCAGAACAAAGTATAGGAGTAGTACTTGCACCAACAGCTGCCAGATTGGAAGCAGAAACCACATTGGCTCTTCCCGTTGAAGATACGGTAAGTGAAGTTCGCATTCTGTCTACCTGGCCTGCAGTGAACATTTTAGAGCAATAAGAGTAATCCATGTAGTTCTCGACGTTATCGATCTGATCAAATCCCCAATAAGCATTATCACTGCTGCATGTGCTTTGATTCAAAAAACAAGCTGTTGAACCGATACAAGCCGGGGTGTCACTTACACCGTCGCTTCCGCAACTTACTCCAGGATCATTGGTTCCACCCCAAACATGAGAAAGATTCAACCAGTGTCCAACTTCATGTGTCAATGTTCGGCTCGTGTATGGGCTTGATGTACCGATATCACCGACATAGGTGCTTAATACCCAGATTCCATTCCCCATTTCAGTTGCTGACCAACTTCCGGGGTTTGTGGTATAACCTGCTGCACCACCGATATCCTGGCAAATGAAAATATTCAAATATTTATTTCCGGGCCATTGACCATTGTAAACATCATTTCCTGCAATGATCGCGTTTACTTGTGCTCCGCCATCATCTCCATTGTTTGTGGCAATGTTCTGAGTTCTTGTAATACCGGAAAAACAAGCTCCATTCGGTGCTTTTGTTGCGAGTACGAATTTCACGTCAACTTTGCTGCGAATTCCTTGAAATGCGGCCTGCACCCCGATCGTATCAGCGTTTAGCATGGCATAATCACGATTCAGGATGGCCAAAGCTGACATCAACTGGTCTTTGGAAATATTTTCCGGACCACCATTATGTAAAACATGGAATACAACCGGAATGGTATATTCAATTGCCTTTGTGGAACCTTCCCCTTTTTTTGAAAGTAGGGCATTATCGAATTCTTGTTGATCCTTTGCATGCTGTTTTGCCAATTCAGGATTAGCCAGGAGTTGGTTCATCTTTTTATGCGTGACGCAATATTCGACATGTTCCCCCTGACGCATATTCTGCTTGTCCAATTGACGCTCGTTATTTTGAGCAAAAACAGAGGAAGAGACGCAAAAGGTTAGGCTTAAGAGAGTAGAAAATTGTTTTTTCATTATGTACAGTTCTAGCTAGTTTTACTATAAGTTTCCTAATTTGAGTGCAACAAGTTACAATATTTGATTAAGAAATGAACCGTTCTTCAAAAACTTAACAACGCAATGAATAACAATTATTTAAAATTCGCTTTACAATTCAATATCCCGAAGTGAGTATAAAACTTGGCTTAAAGGTGTTTCATGAATCAGGCGGATTAATTTTCTGGCGACCAATTCCGTTGAATATAGTTGATTCGAATTTTTGTACTCTTTGAACCGTTCCACTTCCGAGAATGAAATTTTGTTGCTCTCCCGAATGGCTGCTTGCATATCCGTATCTACAACTCCCGGTGCGACTGAAAGACAGTGAAAATCGGCTCTTCCGAGTTGACGTTCTTCCAGTTGGATCGTCTGACAAAACAAATCCACTGCTGCCTTGGAAGCACAATAGGAAGCCCAGGAAGCGATCGGGCTTTTTCCTGCTCCCGAACTGATGAAAATGCATTTAAATGATTGGGTTTTTGGGAGCTTCTTGAGTAACTGTTGCAAGATAGCAGCTCCGGCAAATAGATTTACCTGCATCACTCTGGCCATCTCATTCGATTCCAATCGTTCGAAGTAATCCACTTTTCCCAAAATGCCCGCATTGTGAATGAAGATAACCGGTTCTTCGCCGATTTGAGGAAATGAAATTTGGTCAACTGCATCGGGGTTGCTTAAATCACAATCAATGGACGAATAGCTGGGATGTGAAATGGTATGATTTCTCCCGATACCCGATACTTTTTCACCGCGAGAGAGATAATTTTCTGCAATTGCTTTTCCAATGCCTCTGGATGTTCCTGTGATTATGATCATGTTCAAACGTTTAAAAGTTCAAGAGTTAAAAAAGGGTTCAATAGCTTTGAACTTTTTGAACCCTTTAAACCTTTTGAACTATTTTATGCCAAAGCTTGTTCCAGATCCGCAATCAGATCGTCTACGTGTTCCACGCCCACACTTAAACGCAATAAGTTGTCCACAACTCCTGCCTTTTCTCTTTCCTCCTTCGGAATAGAGGCGTGAGTCATTGTTGCCGGATGATTGATCAAAGATTCCACACCTCCCAAAGATTCTGCTAAAGAGAAAACCTGGAACGAGGAAGCAACCCGATAGGTGTTTTCGATGCTCTTATCTTTCAGAACAATTGAAATCATTCCACCGAAATCGCGCATTTGTTTTTTCGCAATCTCATGATTCGGATGCTCCGGGAAACCAGGCCAGTAAACTTTTTCAATTGCCGGATGATTTTTCAAATAATGTGCAATTTGTTTCCCGTTTTCACAATGACGTTGCATACGCAAGTGCAATGTCTTGATTCCTCTTAGTACCAAAAAGGAATCCATCGGACCGGGATTTGCACCCGAACTATTCAAAATGAAATACAATTGTTCGTAAAGTGCATCATCATTTGTAATTAATGCTCCCATCACCACATCCGAGTGACCGCCCAGGTATTTGGTAACCGAGTGCATCACGATAGTTGCTCCGAGGTCCAATGGGTTTTGCAAATAAGGAGAAGCAAATGTGTTATCCGCTACCATAATGATATTGTTTGTTTTTGCAATAGCAGAAACTGCAGCAATATCGATGATTTGCATGGTTGGGTTTGTCGGTGTTTCCGCCCAGATCAATTTGGTGTTTGCATTGATGTAGTTATTTACATTTTCAGCATTTGTCAAATCAATAAAGTGAAACTTGATCCCGAATTTTTCATAGATCTTTGTAAACAAACGATAAGTTCCCCCATATAGATCATCTCCGGTGATAACTTCGTCTCCGGGTTTCAATAATTTAAGAACAGCATCCGTTGCGGCAACACCGCTACTGAAGCAAACGCAATGTTTTCCATTTTCCAATGCGGCAATATTTGCCTGAAGCGCATCACGTGTAGGGTTTTTCCCTCTTGCGTAACCATATCCCTTGTTTACTCCGGGAGATTCCTGGACATAAGTGGATGTTTGAAAAATGGGAGTCATGATCGCTCCCGTTGTTGGGTCAGGTTGCACACCGGCATGTATTGCTTTGGTGCCAAATTTCATATCTTGTTCTTTCATAGAAATGGATTCACTTTTAAAGAATTACAAAGTTAATAGTTCGGCAAAGAAATAATGGGGTTCTCGAAAATATTCTTTTGCGGACATTTCTATAAAAGAAGTTTTCAACTGAAAGAGAAGGTTTAAAAAGAGATGATTGTCATGAAGCAAATTCCCTGCTTTGTTTTTTTTGAAAAATGATAAACACTTCCGAACCCATTCTGGCCGGCACACTGTTATAGCATTCTGTCATCGTTATGAGTTCGAAATTCGGTTCGAAAATGGAATTGTATTCCGGTAAATCACCTCCGAATGGCGGCCCCTGATGTGTAAATGCGCGATTAAACAAAACCCCAACCAGTTTTCCATGAGGATTTAACAGGGAGGCCATTTTATTCGAATAATTAATTCGTTTCCCGGGATCAATAGCACAAAAGAATGTCTGTTCGATGATCAAATCGTAGGCTCCCTGATGTAGAAAAAAGTCTTCACATAGAATCCGGATTCCTTCTTGATTCTCAAATTTAGCATGTAAACGTTCGACTGCTTTCGGAGCGAGATCGATTAAGGTGATATTCGTAAATCCATTTAAAAGCAGGTATTCCGCTTCATAAGCATTTCCGCAACCGGGAATCAAAATAGCTGCTTTTTTGTCGTGGTACCGGGATAAATAGTCGGTGATTGAAGGAGAAGCAAAACCGGTATCCCAACCGGTTTCACTCATTTCCCATCGTGTGTTCCAATAAGAAACATCAAGCTGTTGCTCCTTGTTTTTTATCAGGGGTTGTAGTTTTTTTTCGCTGTTATCCATTAGTGTATAATCTGATTGAGAGAATAAGATTCTATTAACTGTGCACTTTGGTCTGACAGACGAAAGCACTTTTAGGCACATTGGTTGTCGAAATGGCATTGAACCCACCCGCAATCTCCGTAAAGTTTCGGTATCCCCGTGCCTGTAAAATACTTGCAGCAATCATGCTTCTATAACCTCCTGCACAATGCAGGTAGAAGCGTTCTTGTGGCTGCACATCCTTGATCCAGTCATTGATGTATTCCAGGGGTTTGCTGTATGCTTCTTCGATGTGTTCAGCCGCGTATTCGCTTTCTTTACGGACGTCAAGGATTTTACTTTTACCGATTTTTACTTCCGAAGCAAATTGTTCAGCTGAAATGCGGTTTACCATGTCAATTTCCTTCGCAGCATTCACCCAGGAATGAAAACCGCCATTCAAATGGCCCAATACATTGTCAAAGCCAACACGGCTCAATCGGGTAATTGCCTCTTCTTCTTTCCCTTCGTCAGTAACTAATAAGATCGGTTGTTTTACATTGACGATCAATGCGCCGACCCACGGAGCAAAATCCCCGTCCAAACCGATATTAATGGATTGCGGAATGAATCCAAGAGCAAATTCCTGATCGTTTCTCGTATCCAAAATCAATGCTCCGGTGCTTTCTGCAACGGCTTCAAATTCACCAACGGATAATGAGGTCATTCCATGGCTCAATACGTTTTCGAATTCGTCGTATCCTTTTTTATTCATTGCTACGTTCATTCCAAAGTAGCCGGGAGGAGGCAGTAATCCTTCCGTTACCGATTCAATAAAAGCTTCCTTGCTTGGTTGATTCAGAGCATAGTTCATTTTCTTTTGATTCCCCAAACTGTCGACCGTTTCTTTCATCATGTTTTTTCCACAAGCAGAACCTGCTCCGTGTGCCGGATAAACGATAATGTCATCTGAAAGCGGTAGAATTTTCGTGTAAATACTTTCGTATAATAATCCGGCTAATTCTTCCTTGTTTAGCTGTGCTGCTTTTTGCGCTAAATCAGGCCTTCCTACATCACCCAGGAAAAGAGTGTCTCCGCTGAATAACGCAGTTTCCTTGTCGTTTTCATCAATTAGCAAAAAGCAAGAACTTTCCATGGTATGTCCCGGAGTGTGCAATACTTTTAGTTTGATATCTCCGATTTCGAATACTTGATTGTCTGTTGCAACAATGGCATCGAATTCCGGTTGAGCTGTAGGGCCATAAACAATGGATGCATTGGTTTTCTTGCTTAAATCGAGGTGACCGCTAACGAAATCTGCATGAAAGTGGGTCTCAAAAATGTATTTGAGTTTCACTCCGTCGTATTCCAATCGGTCAATGTAAGGTTGTGTTTCTCTTAATGGGTCAATAATTGCCGCTTCTCCGTTCGACGTGATGTAGTATGCTCCTTGTGCCAGACATCCCGTATAAATTTGTTCGATTTTCATGTGTTTGAAATTTGATGTTCTTTAACTCATTTGATAACACAAAGATGCGTCGATTGTTTTTGGTATTCAGCTACTTTGGTTACACAAGTGGATCCGGATCTTAAAGACTTATTCACTTTTTTAAGACAGAAAAAGCTCTTTTATAACAATGAAAACACCCATTGCAAGTACAAACCAACCGAAGATCGGTTTCAACCGTGTTCCATTGATCTTTTTGGATAGCGCCATACCAATGAAAATTCCAGTGATGGCGAAGAAGGTGATGATTCCCAAAAATCCCCATTCGATTTCAGTTCCATGAAGCGAAAATAAGAATCCGGTGAGTGAATTGATAGCAATGATTACCAGAGAAGTTCCTACCGCGGTCTTCATCGGGAGTTTTAAGAAGTTGACCAAAGCGGGTATTATTAGAAAACCACCGCCGGCACCTACGATACCCGTCACCATTCCCACAAAAAGTCCCTGGAGAATCAAGAAAATGTAATTAGGCTTCCCCGGTCTTGCCGGAACTGTTGAAGTCTTCTGTTTCTTTATCATGCTATAAGCAGCGGCAATCATCAATACTGCAAACAAAAGCATGAAGAAAATACTCTTCGTGATATCAAAACTTCCTATTTGGAAAAGGTGTTCCGGAATTGCAGGAACAATAAATCGTCTGGTAAAAAACACCATTGCAATAGATGGAATTCCAAAAGCAAGAACGGTGATCCGATCCACTTGCCCGCGTTTGAAATAGAAAACAGAACCGACCAAACTGGTTGTCCCTACCACAAATAGCGAATAGGTGGTTGACAGAACTGCGTCCAAACCGAATAAGTAAACCAAAACAGGAACGGTTAGAATACTTCCTCCTCCTCCGATTAGTCCCAGTAAAATCCCAATAAAAACAGAAGCGAAATAACCTATGATATCCATTCGAATCTAAATTGTTTTTACAAAAATGCATTTATCCATAAAGCGAAACAGCTACTTTGGTTACATATCCGTTATTTTATTTCTTCCGATTGAACCGTTCTGACCTGTTTCTTTGAATTCGGCTGTTTATTCCGATTTTCAAACTGCTTTAATATCTACCTTTTCACTATTTTCGTCAAGCAATTCAATGAGTGTTTCACCAATAAATATCGCTGATTTTATTCATGCCTTATCGGACATGCCCAAGACGGACATGCTGGTAAATCTTGCCGAAAATCACGAGTCACTCATCCCTTTTGAAGAACTACCGAAAGACAAATTCCAGGTTCAATTGGAGGGAAAATGGAAATCCGTCTGGCAAGTGGCAAACAAATTCAGGTTGGAATCGGATGTGAATTCATTGTGTTTGGTTTTTGGAACGGTGACTTCAACAATTCAGAATGGAGCCGTTCAATCCCCTTTGTTAATTGTACCATTAACTTGGGAATATACCCGGATTAACAATACGCTTCAACTTGAATTGGATGAAGAAGCAATTGAAATGAATCCCTACATCAAATTCTTGTATTCAGAACTGAATAATGAATCGCTAAGTGTGATTCCGGGTGATTTGAATTTGCAGGAGAAATTGGATTGGGTGATCCGGCAATTCCAAAACGAAAATCTTGAAACCCGATTTTCCCATGAAATCTATTGCGGTAATTTTCATTATCACCGCTTTCATCTGTTGAGAGAATTGGAAGGAATCGAAAAATCGGAGCATAAAAATTCGCTGGTTCAGCAATTGCTTGGAAATGATTTCGAAGTGACTGAAGAATTGAATTTGTCCAATGATTTGATTTACCCGGCAGACGTGGATCAAAAACAGGTTTTTAATACCATCAATTCAAAGAATGTATTGCTCCAAGGTCCTCCGGGAACTGGGAAATCGCAGGTTTTAATTAATATTCTTGGAAAATCATTAAAAAGTGAACTGAAGACACTGGTGGTTTCTGAAAAGCGCGTAGCATTGGATGTGCTGGTCAAAAAACTTTCAGAACTCCAGTTGGATCCGTTCGCATTTGTTGTACATAGCCAGACAAGATCGAAAGATTTATTGGCACAATTGAAGGCAACCTGGAATTTATTGGAAAATTCGGAGATCCGTTCGAACCAGAACCTGAGGCTTTCTGAGCAATTCCATGCGAATTTGCAATTGTTACTCGATCGATTGAACACCTCCGATTATTTTGCCGGTGTTTCCTATAAAGAGTTACAAGATTTGTTGCTTGAAACCCCAATAACAAACGAACGTTTCTCGAGCAGCATTCCAACAATCGATGAATGGCTGCAGAATAAGCCGGTGATTCAAAAATTGGATCTGAAGCTAAACGGATTTTCAAAATTGAAAGGATTGAAACCCGCATTTTTCGAACAATGGAACGGAGATCAGCTGATTAAAAATGCCCAAAGCGATCTGGAAGCAATTCAATCAAAATTGAGTGAATTGGTTTCTTTTGGCGATTTGGAAAAAATGATTTCCGTTTTAGGACGTTGTCAACTGGTTGAAAACGAATACTACAAAGCATACAGCCAGCTCATTTCGAAACCCAGGGAGTGGAAGAAATTTCAAAAGCAGGTGCTCTTACTGAAAGAATTGAGAGAACAACTGACATCCCTTGAAAAGGAGAATCAAATTTGGAAACAGAGTCCTTCCAAAAGCCAATTGGAATCCTGGGAGCAGGCGAGTACCTGGATTCAGCTCCGCAAAAGGAAGAAAGCCATTGCCAGGTTGCTGAACGACTCGTCCGTACTACCTGAAATTGCGCTTGCGAATTGGAAAAACTATCTGTCTGAAACAGATAAATTAAAAGAACTCGAGACGTATTTTGCCGAATTGGGCCTGGAGACAACTGCGTATGCCTTGGAAATGGGAATGATCTATGCGGCCAACCTGGAAAATGAAAACGGTTCATTGATCAATGAAATTGCCGGTTGGACAAGGGAAAAACGTTTGTTGATCGTTTCATGCGGTTCGGAATTGAATCACTTAAGATCCACTTTGACACGTTTTTTTGAATTGCGGGATGAGGTGATTTTAGCTGAATTCCTGGCTCAAAAACAGGCTGAATTTGTTGAGTTGAGTGCCGCTTATGAAGACCTCAAACAATTACCGCGTTTCTTTTTCGGCTTATTGGATGGGATCGACTCTTGGGAAACTTTACAGGAACTGCTCTTGTTCAGTTCTTTAAAAAAAATAGAATCGGTGAACCCGGAAATCGTGAAATTTTCAGGAGAATCCCTTCAGCAACGGTTGGATCAGATAATCGAAACGGAGAACCGGGAATTTTCTGATTTTGGAACAGCACTCCGGTCCCAGATTCAGAAACAATTTTCAGCGTTTGAAGAACTGTTGCGAATTCCCAATCAAAAACTTTCGCAGTCGCGGAAAGAACTCAAAGCCCGTTTGAAGAAAGGAAAATCATTATTGGTAAAGGAATTCGGGAAATCAAGAAATAACATCACCATTCGCAATCTGATTGCAAGTGATGCGAAGGAATGGGTTCAATTGCTCATCCCGATCTGGTTGGCTACCCCCAATCAGGTGGCGGACCATTTTCCGCTGGAAATGGGATTGTTTGATTTGGTTCTCTTTGATGAGGCGAGTCAACTTCCGCTTCCAAATGCATTGGGTTCCTTATTCCGTTCGAAAAGAGCTTTGGTTGCGGGTGACGAGCACCAAATGGCTCCCTCCAATTACTTCGGGAAAAACTTCGGATTCCATGATCTGCTGCACCAGGCGGCTTATTATTTTGAACGCGTTCCGTTAAGGCATCATTATCGTTCCGAATACCTGGAACTGATCGGGTTTTCGAATAAGCATTTTTACAAAGACGAACTGATTGTTTATCCTTCTCCGGATCGGAAGGAAGTGTTGTTTCATCATTTCGTGGAAAACGGAATCTTTGATGAACGCAAAAATCAAGTGGAAGCTAAATCAGTAGCCGATTTTCTGGAAAATTTTTCCGATTGGGAAACAAAGACACTCGGAATTGTAGCTTTCTCAGAAGAACAATTGAAAACCATTTGGAAAACCTGTTCCCCGCGCGTTCAAAACCTGATATCACTGAAGGAGGATGAAAACAAGGTCTTTTTCAAAGCACTGGAAAATGTACAAGGAGATGAAGCGGATATCCTGGTTATCAGTTTGGGATATGCCCGGAATCCGGAAGGATCATTCCAAATGCGTTTTGGGCCTTTGAACCAAAATAACGGACACAAACGCCTGAATGTATTGCTGACGAGAGCAAAACAGGAAATGCATTTCTTCTCATCAGTGAAATCAACAGATTTTGAATTGTCCGATAACGAATCCGTGAACTTGCTGAGACGGTTTTTGCAGGAATTGGAGGCTTACCAGACATCCGACAAAGCATTTGTTTTTCCTTATGGCTTGAAAGGAACGGTTGAAAGTAAAACAGTCCGATTCAAAAATGCATACGCAGAAGTTCCGAACGGACAAGACTTGGTGACCCTTCATCGGGTAATGAAACAACGTGGCTGGAAGTTGAGTTATTAGAATTTTTCATATGCTCTGATCCGTCTGCGAAGGATCTTTTTCAAAGCTTTCGCTTATTTTAGACTGCACTAACGTTTGTCTTTTTTCAAAGCCTTCGCTTTTCTTGTCTTTTTTTGTACATTGGACAACTTAAAAACTGAAAATGAAAAAGTTACTCTCCTCTTTTTTATTCCTTACGATCCTTAATTTTTGTTTCGGACAAAGCGAATTACAAACCGTTCAGAACTATTTACAGGACCATGCAAGTACCTGGAGCCTGAAATCTTCGGATTTCTCAAACCTGGAATTGGTTTCCAGTTCTTCTTCGAAAGCTGCAAATACGAAACACCTGAAAGTTCGCCAGACAAAAAATGGTCTTTCCATTATTGATGGATTTGGAGTTGTTACGGTAAAGGACAAGCAAGTGGTACACGTTACTACAAATTTCGTTTCGATTTCCGAACCTGCAAACCAGTCTGCACTCAGTGCAAATGAAGCAGTGAATGCGGCATTAAAACACCTGAACATTCCAAATGCGAATATCAGACAACTAAAAAATACCGAAAAGGCTTACCTGTTTTCAAAAGAAGGAATCTCAAAAGAAGATATTCCGGTAAAATTAGTACTTGGAAAAATCAAAGGACAATTGGTTTACTTATGGGATTTGAGTATTTATCCTGTCGCTTCTGAACATTGGTGGTCAATGAGATTGAATGCTGAAACTGGAGAAGTGGTCTTCCGGAATGATTGGATCTCTCATTGTTCTGTTGAGCATTGTACAGATGAAAATCACCACATTTCAGGAACAATGATGGCACCACCGCCACCTCCGGGATTGGATCAGTATATGGTTTATGCTTTGCCGAATATCAGTCCGGCGCATGGAAACCGGGTTTTGGTAGTTAATCCTTCCGATGCAACATATTCTCCTTTCGGCTGGCACGATACGGATGGAATTGCCGGAGATGAGTATACGATTACAAGAGGTAACAATGTCTATGCATCTGATGATATTGATAACGATGATTTTCCAGGGTACTCACCGGATGGAACTGCAAGTTTGAATTTTAATTTCGCTTATGACTCAGTTGTTGGTGTACAAGGAAACCTGGATGCAGTAATCACGAACCTGTTCTATATGAACAACATGATGCATGACATCTGGGCTTATTACGGATTTGATGAGGAAAGTGGAAATTTCCAGGAAACAAATTATTCCGGTTCTGCTTTAGGACTGGATCAGGTAATGGCTGATGCACAAGACGGAAGCGGAACCAACAACGCAAACTTTGGAACACCGCCCGATGGTCAGAATCCTCGGATGCAGATGTATTTATGGACAGAAAGCAACGTTCCTGATTTATTGACAATCAATGCACCGGCAGGAATTGCGGGATCTTATTCTTGCTCCACGGCAGGTTTCGGTCCACCTGTTCCTGCTACACCGATCACGGAAGACGTGGTTTTGGTAATCGATGATGGAACGGATATTACAGACGCTTGCGGAACAATTACAAACGGAGCAGCATTGGCAGGTAAGATTGCATTGGTGCGAAGAGGATCATGTACGTTTTCAGAAAAGGTGATAGCATGTCAAAATTTTGGAGCGGTTGCAGTAATCATCATGAATAATACCGGAACAAGTACCCAGGCAATGGGTGGAGGGACGGGTGCTGAAGCAATTCCTTCAATCATGGTTTCAAAACCCAACGGAGATTCGTTTGTGAACCAACTGAATTTAGGAAATACGGTGAATGGAACCATTGTGAATCCTGGAGACCTTACAGCAACTGATTCTGATTTCGATAATATGATTATTGCGCATGAATATGGTCACGGAATTTCAACTCGTTTGGTTGGTGGAGCAGACAATACAGATTGTCTCTTCAATGCTGAACAAATGGGTGAGGGCTGGTCAGACTGGTTCGGGTTAATGCTTACGCAAGTAGCTTCAGATCTTGGAACGGATGGAAGGGGAGTCGGAACATATGTTACGAATGAACCGAACAATGGAACAGGAATTCGTCCGTCACCTTATTCAACGGATTTTGCAATCAATGATTATACTTACGGAAATACAAATAATAATTCATTGAGCCAGCCGCATGGGATTGGTTTTGTCTGGGCTACGATGCTTTGGGATTTGAATTGGGCCCTGATCGATCAGTACGGTTTCGATTCAAATATTAAATCAGGAATGGGAGGAAATAATATTGCCATGAATCTGGTGATTGAAGGATTGAAATTGACAGCTTGTGCTCCCGGTTTTGTCGATGGCCGTGATGGAATTCTGGCAGCAGATCTAATACTTTACGGCGGAGCGAACAAATGCCTGATCTGGGAAGTATTTGCCAGAAGAGGATTGGGTTTTTCTGCTAGCCAGGGAGATTCAGATGATCGCAATGACCAGGTAGAAGCATTTGACGTTGATCCGAGCTGTAATCCAGGATTGGGGTTGAATGAAAACAAAACGGCACAAATTCAAGTGTACCCAAATCCAAGTAATGGAAAACTGACGGTGAAGAATTCCAATTCGGGAATCCAACAAATTGAGTTAGTGGACTTGAGTGGAAAAACGGTATATACGAAAGCAGTTGAAAATGACAATTACGAAATTGCAATTGATATCAGCAGCTTGAAAAAAGGATTGTACCTGATGAAAGTGCAAACTCAAAATGGATTAGAAACTATTCGAATAGAGAAATTCTGATCGTAGCACAATTATTGTAAAAGGAGCTGACAAATGGATTTCTTATGAAAAACTTGCTCGTCAGCTCCTTTTTAGGTTTTATGCTTTTGTACTTACTTAATGGCTATTTTGATAAAAATTTTCCGATAGTTCAGTTTATTCCAAAGGGAAAGCAGATCGTTTTAAACCCGCTGGATGGCATTTTAGGTGAGAAAAAATTAGATGACGGAAGCATTCGCCCAAGCAATTTTGATTTGATACTGAAAATTAAAGCCTCTTTTCTAAGTGATTCTTCTGAGTTGTATGAGGTTAAGAAGTTAAAAGAAGGTCTGTTTTTAGTAGCTCGTAAGAGATTCTTTGATAATAACAGGGGCTATTCACTTTTTTTAAAGACTGAAGGTGATCGAATTGTTTTTTATCATGCAATAAACGACCTTGCAATTATAAGTGCTTTGTTCTCTGAAAACAAAATCTATTTCATTGGCGATGATCGCAGAGGAATAACGAATCCGTCTCAATCGACTTATGCAGTCAAAATCAACTGTGTAAATTTGAACTTTAAGGAAGAATGGAGGACAATTTCCAAGCCCAACAGAAGTTATTTCTTTTTTGGAACAGGTTTAAAAATCGTAGATGGGAAACTGTCAGCTACTATTGAAGTTCAGGGAGCTGGAAGTTCTACAATGTGTGTAAGTTCGTATAATTTGATCCTGGATAAAACCGGCAACCTTGAAAGCCAAGGTGCTTCGGGAGGTTATGGTTGTGGACCAGGAAATGAAATAAATTTGCTGGAATTATTTGAGAAAACTCAGTAAACCCGAAAAATTTTTCGGATTATTGAATGGGTTTTTGATAATCAGTAGTAAGAACATCTTCAAGTCGATTCATGCGCAGGAAGAAATATCCCTGAACTGGAAACAATACATGAAATGTTTCAGTATTGAAAAAATCTAAAACAACCTCCTTCTAGAAAACTTTGTGTTCTTCGTGAACTTTGTGTTAAACAACCAGGAAGAATTTGAGGAAGGTTGATATGCCAATCAATGTGCATCCAGCCAGTTGTGAGCCAATTCCATTTCCACTTCCATCGGAACAACCAATTGAATGGCATTTTCCATGGCTTCTTTGACCAATGCTTTCATAATTTCCTGTTCGTCCTTGTGTACATCAAAGACCAACTCATCATGTACCTGTAAGATCATTTTGGATTGCACCTTCGCTTTTTTCATGGCTTTATCGACAGCAACCATCGCCAGTTTCACGATGTCCGCCGCAGAACCTTGAATAGGAGCATTGACCGCATTTCGTTCTGCAAAACCTCTTACAACTGCGTTCGCCGAATTGATATCCGGTAAATAACGTCTGCGTTGCATGATCGTTTCCACATAACCGTTTTCACGCGCATTTTTCACTGCATTATCCATGTAGGATTTAATCGTTGAGTACTGTGCAAAGTATGAATCGATGATTTGTTTTGCTTCCGTTCTGCTGATTCCCAGGTTTTGGGAAAGACCAAATGCCGACTGTCCGTAAATGATTCCGAAGTTCACCGCTTTCGCAGCACTGCGTTGGTCTTTCGTTACTTCCTCCAACTCGGTATGGAATACTTTTGCTGCAGTTGCACGGTGAATATCCACTTTATCCCTGAATGCCTGGATCATATTGGTGTCATTCGCCAAAGCGGCAATGATGCGCAATTCAATTTGCGAGTAATCGGCAGACATCAACTGGAAATCTTCCCCACGTGCAATGAATGCTCTTCTGATTTCCTTTCCACGTTCGCTGCGAATCGGAATGTTCTGCAAGTTCGGATTATTTGAACTCAAACGACCAGTTGCAGTTACTGTTTGCATGTAGCTCGTATGAACTCTGCCATCGACCGGATCTTTCATGGTAGGAAGCGGATCGACATAAGTCGATTTCAACTTCTTCATCTGACGGTAATCCAGGATACATGGAATAATTTCGTGATCGTTCTTATGCTGTTGCAAAATATCTTCGGATGTAGCGTATTGTCCTGTCTTGGTCTTCTTGGCTTTCGAAGAAATCTTCATGTGCTCAAACAGGATATCGCCCAACTGTTTCGGAGAATCCACATTGAAATCCATCCCGGCCAATTCCCTGATGCGTTTTTCCAATCCTTCCGTTTCTTCTGCCAATTGCTTCGAATAGGCTTCCAAATGTGGAATGTCGATTGCAACTCCTTCTTCTTCCATTTCCGCAAGAACTGAAACCAATGGCATTTCCATTTCATAGAAAAGACTTTTCAGATGGTCTTTCTCGATCTGAGGAGCAAATAATTGTTTCAATTGGAAGGTAATATCCGCATCTTCACAAGCGTAATCGCAGATTGCTTCCGGTTGCAGATCGCCCATATTTCCCTGGCCTTTTCCTTTCTTTCCAATCAATGCCTCAATACTGATCGGTGTATAATTCAAGTAATATTCAGCTAGGAAATCCATTCCTTGTTTCGATTCAGGTTGAATCAGGTAATGGGCAATCATTGTATCAAACAGCGGTCCGTCAAATTGAACCCCATAACGATGCAATACCTGGATGTCGTATTTCATATTATGAGCGATCTTTTCGATGGTTTTGTGCTCGAAAAACGGTTTGAATTCATCCACAATTGCTTGTGCTTCTTGTTTGTCTTTCGGAACGGCAACATAATATGCTTCCCGCGCCTTAAAGGAAAATGACATTCCGACCAGGTCCGCATGAAGTGCATTGATATCCGTTGTTTCTGTATCAAAACAGACAGATTTTTCTTTCAGTAATTTAGTCAGTAAAGCTTTACGTTCTTCAGGTAAACTTACCAGATGATAGGACGGTTTTTCCGTTGCAATGGTTTTCACACCGCTGGTAGGTTGTGCTTGTTGTACATCCACCAAGCTCTGTGTTCCGAATAAATCCAGCTGACCATTTTCATTCACTCCTGCAGAGGTCACAACGATCTCCTCACCTGTAATGCGTTTTGCCAGGTTTCGGAATTCCAGATCGGTGAAAATTTTCAGGATAGCATCTTTATCCGGTTCTTCTTTTTTCAATTCTTCAGCATTGAATTCAACCGGAGCATCGAGGATGATCGTTGCCAGGATCTTGGAAATAATTCCCTGTTCCTTGAAATTGATCATGTTCTCTTTCATCTTCCCTTTCAGATCCTCCACATTTTCGAAAACACCTTCCATTGACCCGTAATCAGCAATCAGTTTTTTGGCTGTTTTCTCACCGACTCCCGGAATTCCCGGAATATTATCAGCAGCATCTCCCCATAACCCGAGGATATCGATTACTTGTAACGGATGTTCGACTTCAAATTTTTCACAGACCTCTTTCACTCCCATAATCGATGCCGGATCTCCGCCCCGCCCGGGCTTGTAAATGAAAATCTGTTCGCTTACCAACTGACCGAAATCTTTGTCGGGAGTCATCATATAAGTGGTGAATCCTTCTTTTTCAGCCATTTTGGCCATTGTTCCAATCAGGTCGTCAGCTTCATAACCGTCCGCCATATAGATTGGAATTCGAAATGCTTTGATTACCTGTTTGATGGGTTCGATCATATTGCGGATATCTTCCGGCATCTCTTCCCGATGTGCTTTGTAAGCTTCAAAATCCACGTTTCTATTTGTTGCACCACCCGGAGGATCAAATACTACTGCAATGTGAGAAGGTTTTTCCTTGTTCAGGATATCGATCAGCACATTCGTAAAACCAAATGCTGCAGAAGTGTTTTGCCCTTTCGAATTCACTCTCGGATTTTTTGCAAAAGCAAAATAGGCTCTGTAAATCAGTGCAAAGGCGTCTAACAGGAACAGTTTTTTATCGGACTCTGGGGTAAGCATATCTTTCAAGAATTGTGAGGTACAAGTTTAAGGCAAATTCGGCAATTTTCAGGTTGTTCTCCGAATAATTCCCACATGGTTTTTGAATTTTTATTCAAACGGAGTTTAAGTTGAGGGCACAACATTTAAGGTGATTTAAACGGGAATATTTGTGTAATAAATTTGCCAAAATCATTAAACATGTTATTTAAAACACAATTAGAATAAAGACATTATAGACAGGTAGTTTTCATTTTGGGGCGTAAAATCTATTTATTAGATGAAAAACATGCTAGTTATGAAGCTTCTTAAAATGTTAAACTTTGGAATAGTAAAAAAAATACTTATAACATGCTGTATATTAGCTTTCTCCACAAATAACTATTCACGCTATGGAAAAAATCCTTTTCGACTCGTCTTGAACATTTTAATGTTAAAAAAACAACTACTAACAGTTTTATTACACACTATTTACTTTTACATCTTATGAAACAATTTCTAAAATTAGTCTGTTTCGTGCTGCTTTATTGTGCAGGAAACAATTTACTAGCTCAAACCGGTGCCGGAGGACCTTGCCCTGATATCAATGTCAGTACCGGAATTGATGCTACAGGAAATGCAATTGCCATCGGTGCGACCGATCCTTTCTGGACAATTACTTCAGGGCCAGTTGGACCAGCAGCAAAACGTGTACAAAGTTACCTTCCTTATTGGGAAGTAACACCTGTACCAGTAACAAATGCGTGCTGGATCAATGGTTCAGGCACGATTTTTAACAATGCAACGGGAAATTATACGTTCTCACGCACCTTTACTATTGCACCGGGAGCAACTAGTTTTACCACAAATTTTGGTATCGCTTGGGATGACGTTTTAGTTTCAATTCAGCTGATTCCACCAGGTGCCGGACCTGCTATTCCGCTTACTGTTCCCCCATCGGCACCTTACATGGTAAGTCCGCCGATTGGCTATACAGTTCTGTCACCAGCCGCAGGAGTATGGACAATCGAATGTGTTGTTAATTTTGTTGATAATGTTGGAGCTTTCATTCTTTCAGGTTCAATCGACGTTGATTGTAACGATAATCCTTGCACATGCGAAAACATTCATCCTGAATTTACGTACACAACATCTACTGATTGTATTACTACATTCACCAGTATGATTAACCCTAACTGTGCTAACACTTCGACTCAGATCGAATGGATTATCGATGGAGTTTCAGCTGGATTTGGGCCGACATTCAATTATGCATTCTTAACCAACGGTCCGCATACTGTCTGCATGGTAGTAACTGTAACCTTAGCTGATGGAACTAAGTGTACGAAAGAATCCTGTCGCACAGTAAACATTGATTGCAACCCTTGCAGCTGTGATCTGGTCATACCTCATTTTACTTATACGGTCGATAAGTGCATCGCCCAATTCGTAGCAGATCCTTCTTTACCTTGTTGTATTAAAGGGATCAATTATGAATGGTATGTAGATGGTTTACCTGCAGGAAGTGGACAGAACTTTAGTCACACTTTTACTTCGAATGGGTTCTATAATGTCTGCTTGTTCATTACGGCTACTTTAAATGATGGAACAGTATGTTACAAAGAAATATGTCAGCTAGTCGAAATAAAAGATTGTGACGAATGTAATTGTAATCAACTTCAACCGTCATTCAACTTCAACATCGTGAACTGTGAAGGTTATTTCGATGCCGTAGTTACGGCGCCACCTTGTATGACAAAATTTACCTATCAATGGTATGTCAATGGACTTCCTTCAGGAACAGGACCAAATCTGACTTATACGTTCCCTGCCAACGGACCATATAACATTTGTCTGCAGGTAACTACAACTATGCCGGATGGAAGTTCTTGTACGAAGGAATTCTGTAAAATCGTTAAGGTGAAAGACTGTGACCCTTGTAATTGTGATCAGCTTGAGATAGGTTTTGATCACTTCTTAGAAAATTGCATTGGACATTTCACCGGTCTTGTAGGACTTCCTGCTTGTATGCAGATTACCGGGTGGAATTGGTCTGTAAACGGTGTTTACGTTGGTTCGGGTCCAATATTTGATTATACTTTCCCGGCAAATGGTTTCTACAATGTTTGCCTGACGGTTACTACACAAATGCCTGATGGACAGGAATGTTCCAAAGAAGTATGTCAGCTAGTTGAAGTGATAGATTGTGATGAATGCAACTGTAATCAGTTACAACCCAATTTTGAATTCCAAATAAACCAGTGTGATGTGGAACTACTAGGAAACGCCTATGGTCCTAATTGTATGTCCAATTACCAATACGAATGGTATGTAAATGGTTCACCTGTAGGAAGCGGACAAAATTTTGTTTGGACTGCTCCAGCTAATGGAACTTACACAATCTGTCTATTTGTTACGGTAACTTTACCTGATGGAACCCTGTGTCACAAAGAACTGTGCAAAGACATTGTAATAACTGATTGTGATCAATGCAATTGCAGTGACATAGTAGCAGGATTTAATTGGCAGATTGTTCAGTGTATCGGTTACTTCGATGCATATTTTAACCAGACTCCATGTATACAAAGCTACTCGATTGATTGGTACGTGGATGGTTTATACGTTGGTTCTGGAACACCATTCTCTATGCCAGCATCAGGAAATGGTAGTCACACAGTTTGTATGGTGCTTACTACTGTTCTCACCAATGGACAAGTATGTCAGACTGAATCATGCAAAACAATTGATGTAGTTGGTTGTGGATGCCCTTGCAGTCTCTTGAATGGAACAATTAATTTCCAAGTTGACCACTGTAATATCAACCTTGTGGCACAACCCCAGATTCCGCAATGTATGGTAAATTCATCGGCTCCAACAAGCTATAGTTGGACAGTTAATGGTTCATATGCAGGTTCAGGTCCTGTAATTAACTATACAGCCGGAGGAAATGGTACCTACCATGTTTGTGTACTGATTGTTGTTACGAAGCCAAACGGACAGAAGTGTGAAAAAATGGTTTGTAAGGATATTGTCGTGAGTAATTGTAATTCAACGCCAACAAATCCACAGACGATTAATCAGCCAGGTCCAACAATGGAAGAGTCGTTAAAGCTTTACCCAAATCCGGCCAGTACGGAGCTCAATATCGATTTCATAACGAAAGACGCAGGAACCGTAAACATTACCTTCAAAACAATAGATGGTAAAGTGTTCCTGAATCAATCGATCGACGCCCAAGCGGGACCGCAACGACTTAAAATGCCGATTGCGCCAATGGTTTCAGATGAAATGATTTTGGTTGAGATCACTATGGACGGTGAAACAACTATCCGTAAAGTAAGTGTTGTAAAGCGTTGATTTTAAATTATAGTCAATAACCTATTTGAAAAGCCGTTCCTCTCTTCTGAGTGGGATGGCTTTTTTACTTTTCCAATGATTCGTGATTTTGTTTGCGAATTAACAGCCGAAACTTTATAACTATTCCAAATTCCTGAACTTTCAGTTCCTGATTTCACCGAAATTTGTAAGGTGGTAAGAGCCTTTAAATTATTTGTCGCCTACGGAATTGTCTTTTTACTGGGTTACCTCGGAACGGGAATTACGCTGCATTACGTAAAACCGGAAGTACGGATTTTGCCTGAATTTGTAGAGAATATTTTGGATGGCGGTGCAGTCTGGAAAGTGCAGTACCCGGAAGAAGCCGATGTTTCGATGTTTGACCAGCGGACTTACAATCCGGAGGGACATGATCCGGAAGAAGAAATTCTTTTCACGGACGATTACAATTCGAAGAACGGAATTTTTTGCTTCCGTGGAAATGCACAACGCAATGCGCCAACAAGAGGAGTTTTGAAAGGACGGCCTAAAGATATCCGCCTGGATTGGGAGTTCATTACCGGTTACGACGGAAGAACGACCGAATACGGTTCCTGGGGTGGCGGCTCAGGTTGGACAGGTCAACCCCTGGTAATCAAATGGCCTCAAAAAATCGCGAAACGACTTCACGGAATAAATGAAAAGTACCTGGATCTACCCAACTTCAAAGAAGTCATTGTGGGAAGTTTATGCGGTGATATCTATTTCATTGATTGGAATACAGGAAAGGCGACAAGGCCCCATGTTACTATCGAAAACCCGATCAAGGGAACCGTTTCGGTAGATCCGAGAATGAATGGATTACTTTACGTCGGACAGGGAATCAAGAACGGCGATCGCTTCGGATCTTATATTTTCAATATGTTCACCGGCGAGGAGATTTTCTTTCGGAATGGACTGGATCCGAAGGCACGAAGAGCTTGGGGAGCATTCGACAGTAATTCACTAGTTGATGCGGAAACCGGTTATTGGTTTCACCCGGCAGAAAACGGACAGATTTATAAAACCAGGATTGCAACCGGAAAAACGATTCCAAGTGCATTCATTTTCAATTATCAGATTCGGAAACATCCGGATCTGGGCATTGAGTCGAGTTTTGGAGCGTGGAACAATCTTGGTTGGTTCGGCGATAATGGGGGAAATGTATTTTGCATGAACCTGATGACCATGAAACCTGTCTGGTACCTGGACAATTACGATGATACGGATGCTTCCATGGTAATTGATTTGCAAGAAGAAAATCATCCTTTCTTATATACAGGAAACGAAGTAGATAAACAGGGAGAAACCGGAACGGCTCATATTCGGAAGATTGACGGACTTACCGGAAAAGAAATTTGGGACGTGTCGCGGAAATCAACCAATACCAAGTTAAACGGCCGGGTAAATTCAGGGGGCGTTTTGTCATCTGTGTTACCGGGAAAAAAGAAAGCGAACAACCTGGTTTATGGAATTTTCTCGCGCGTGAATGGAAGTTTAGCCGGCGAGTTTGTTGCCATCGATAAAATCTCCGGAAAGGAAAAATTCACAATTCCAATGGATTATTACAGCTGGGCATCGCCCATCGATTTGTACGATAAGGCTGGAAATTGCTATATTTTCTTTACGGATGTTTATGGAACGATTTATCTCATTGACGGTCTCAACGGCAAAGTCATCGTGAAACGGAAAACAGATTGCGTCTGGGAATCCTCTCCCGTTGCCTGGGGGAATCGAATTGTAGTCGGAAGCAGGGGAAAAAAGATCGTGAGCTTCTTGATAGACTAAAGACACGAGACCAAAGACTAAAGACAAATATTAGTCTTAAGTCTACTGTCTTTTGTCTGATGTCTTCATGTTACTTTTCAAAACTTTCACATTTCATCTTCAACCAGTGAGAAACTAAAAATGTATCTTTGTTTCCAATGAAAAATTCGAATCGCCCGCTCATTTTCGTAACCAATGATGACAGCCTGCATGCAAAGGGAATCGCTTCCTTAATTGCTGTTGCTCAGGAGTTTGGAGATGTGGTGGTAATAGCTCCGGACAAACCGCAATCCGGAATGGGACACGCAATCACTATTTCACATCCTTTGAGATTAACGCGTTCTGAACTTTTTGAAGGGATCGAATCCTATTCCAGTAGCGGAACTCCTGTTGATTGTGTGAAATTGGGAGTATATGAAGTATTGCACCGCAAACCCGATTTGATTTTGTCGGGAATCAATCACGGATTGAATTCGTCTACGAATGTCTTGTATTCAGGAACCATGTCTGCGGCTGTGGAAGGAGCGATGGAACACATTCCAAGTATTGGTTTCTCTTACGGTGATTTTGATGAAGATGCTGATTTTTCAGCTCCAATGCTTGTAGCAAGACAAATCATCCCTCAGGTTTTGAACAATGGATTGCCGAAAGGAGTTTGTTTGAATGTAAATGTACCGAAAGGACCTGCTGAAGCATTGAAAGGAATCGAAGTTTGCAGACAGGCTTATGCTTTTTGGGAGGACCGTTTCGATAAGCGGATTGATGCTGCCGGCAGACCTTATTATTGGCTCACCGGAACATTTGATTCTAGGGAAGAAGCAACCGATACGGACTTGCATTTTCTGGACCAGGGGTTTGCTACAATTGTCCCGACACAATTTGATTTAACAGCTCATGAAGCAATTGCAGGCTTAAAAAAAATATTTAGATGAAAAGAAAATTCACTTGGAATTCACGGATTACCGTGGGAATGATAATCGGAGTGATTTCTCCATTCCTTTTCGTGCCACTTACTGTTGGGCTCATTTCCTGGTCACAGAGTTACCCTTATTCTTTTATGTGGGATAAATTGATGGGAAGTGTACCGTTTCAAAGTAAGTTCCTTTCCCTTTCGATCATTCCCAACCTGGTTTGGTTCTACATTTTTCTGAATAAGGAGCGTTATGATCTTGCCCGGGGAATTATCATCGGATCGGCATTGTTTCTTCCTTTCATCTTATACGTCAATTTGATCCGTTAATGGGAAAAAAGATCTATATCATTTCAGGTGAGGCATCCGGGGATTTGCATGGAGCAAACGTAATGAAGGAGCTTTATGCCGATCAACCCGATTTGGATATCCGGTTTTGGGGTGGGGACAAGATGCAGGCTGTCGGTGGAACGATGGCTAAACACATTCGCGACCTGGCATTCATGGGATTTGTGGAAGTTTTAATGAATTTGCCTACAATCCTTAGGAACATCCGTTTTTGCAAGGAAGACATTCTGAAATTTCAGCCGGACGCGCTGTTACTCATAGATTATCCCGGTTTCAATATGCGCATTGCCGAATGGGCAAAGAAAAACAATATCAAGGTGTATTTCTATATTTCTCCAACCGTCTGGGCATGGAAGGAAAATCGGGTGCATAAGATCAAAAGAGATGTCTACAAATTATTCTGTATTCTGCCTTTCGAGGCCGATTTTTATAAAAAATACAACTACGATGTCGAATATGTCGGACATCCTTTGCTGGATGAAATAGAACAATACCGGGAACTTCCGAAACAGGAACTGAATATTTCAATGGCTAATGGTAAACCGATCATTGCGATGCTGCCTGGATCCAGGAAACAGGAATTGCGAACAAAGTTACCTGTCATGCTTCCGTTGGTGGATCTGTTCCCACAATATCACTTTGTGATTGCCGGTGCACCGAATATGGATATCGCCATTTACAAGGAACTGATCGGAGATAAGAAAGTGGATGTGGTTTATGGTCAGACTTATCCTTTACTTCAGCAATCTGAAGCTGCAGTGGTGACTTCCGGAACTGCAACCCTTGAAACCGGTTTATTTGAGATCCCGCAAGTAGTCTGCTACATTGGAAATGCAATTTCCTACCAGATTGCAAAGAGATTGGTCAATGTGAAATATATTTCGCTGGTGAATCTTATCCTTGACAAGGAAGCGGTTACCGAATTGATCCAAAACGATTGCACAACAGAACGTTTAGCCAAGGAATTATCCCTGGTTATTGAAGGCGGCGCCAAGCGTAAACAGGTGCTGGAAGACTATTCCAAATTAAAAGCCATGCTAGGAAAAGGAGGTGCTTCTAAAAAAGTTGCACAATCCTTGTTGAAAACTATTTGAGTTCGAGCCGATTTCAGTTTGGAACGAAACTAATTTTGTAGGATGTTGCGCTTATTCGTGCTCATAGGGTTCATTTTTCCATTTTTCGTGTTTTCTCAACAGATGCGGATAGGTGTTTTGCGCGATTATTCCGTTGAACGGATTGTCTTTGCCTATTCCGACGGAAGTTATAATGTGTTTGGGGACACCACGCTTTTCGCGACGATTTTACCAAGTGAATTTGTAGATGTATCGATTACAGGCGACAATCAGATCTCTCTTAAAATTGGGGTGAATGAAGTTGCTGTGGTTTCGAAAGTACTTTTGGTTGCTACCAAACTCAATCAATCTTTGGTCTATTCTACCAAAACTCCTGTTGTCAAAGAACGGAAATACAAGGATGATGTGGAAATTTCAGTTCAAAATGGGGCTTTAACAATCGTCAATTTGGTGGATATCAATAATTACCTGAGTGGAGTTGTAGAATCAGAAGGTGGTGGTGGAAAAGAGATTGAGTATTACAAAGTGCAAGCTTTAATGAGCAGGACATACGCGTTGAAGTACAAAACGAGACATCAGAAAGAAGGTTTTGATTTGTGTGACCGCACGCATTGTCAGGCCTATCACAACCAGTTGAGACTGAATCCGATGATTGATTCCGCGGTTCTGAAAACGGAGGGAATGGTCATGGTGGATCAACACAACCATTTGGTTGATGCCTATTTCCATGCGAACTGTGGTGGTCAGACTTCCGAACCCGATTATGTCTGGAACAACAAGATCCCTTATTTAAGCACGTTTAAGGATACTTTCTGTATTTATACCAAGCAAGCCACGTGGGAGCGGAGAATTCCTCAGACGGAGTGGCTGGAATACCTGGTAAGCAATTTCCATTATCCCGTGAACGACTCTGTTTTGGGACCGATGATCTATACTTTCAATCAACCCGACAGATGTGCATTTTATCAATACCCTTGGTTGGGAATTCCATTAAGGGATATCCGGGAGAATTTTAAATTGAAGTCCACATTTTTTAATTGCTATCCGGAAGGAGCCGATGTGGTTCTCAGGGGAAGAGGTTACGGTCACGGGGTTGGTTTGTGTCAGGAAGGTGCTATGAAAATGGCCAAGTTCGGATTCAATTACGTTCAGATCGCCTTGTATTATTTTCCGGGTGTCAAAGTGGTCAATTATCAGGAGCAACAATTCTTCAATCAGAAGCCAAAAATTGCGGAACTTGACTAAGAATTTTCAAATTTTCAAATTTTCAAATTGATTTTCTTGAATAACTTTCTTTTGAAACCCTTTAACTTTTTGAACTGTTTAAACCTTACTTGTATGTGATTACAAAGATATCCTCATCATCTTTCTTGAATAATTTATCTTCCCGTGCGAGTTTTTCCAGGTAAGATAAATCTTTGATCTGGGAAAGGATATATTTGGTGTCTTTCAACTTCAGGTTCATTTCCGATTGGGCTGAGCGCAATTCCGAAATCTTCTTATTCTGATTGATAATCGTGAAAATATCCACTTCATCCAGGAACAGGTTGTACACCAGGAACAGGCAAAGAGCCAGGATGTATTTGTTCTTAAACGGGATGAGGTATTTTTTCATACCCTAAAGTTAGGGATTATTGATTCGCACTTTCAAAAGATGGAAAGGAGATATCCTCCGATGTATGTTAATAGCAATATTCCGGCTTGTTCTCGACACAATTCAGTTCTTGTCAATTCGAGTGCACGGCGTATTGAGAATACATGAACTGAGTTAAGAAATATAGAACATAAAAAAAGCCCCGACATTTATCGTCGGGGCTTCTTCTAAATTTTTATCAGTTGACTATTTCGTCGTATTTCGTTTTGAAGTCTTCATTTCCTTCATACCATTGGGCAACCTTACCCATCACAGCTTTTGCTTTATCCGTTTGTTTTGCGCTCAGGTAACATTCTGCAGTTTGTATGACACCCATCATCAACAAGTCTTTTTCCGCCTGGTTCCACTCGGAAATATCAGTCACAGTCTTCAACATTGTTTCCGCTTCTTTCCAGATGGTATTTGCACCTCCCTTATCTGCGTTTCGATATTTACAAACTCCATCCAGGTATTTTGCTCCGATACTTGTCAAATTGATCTTGTAATACTTGATAATCCAAGTCGATGCTTTTTTATAGTCAGGAGCTTCGATTTCATTTTTGATCATCTCTACCAAACTATTTCTGAATTCGTCATAGAATTCAGCATATTCGGATTGAACGTCGCCGGATTTATCGTACTTGAGACTTTTGCCCACTTCCCCGATTGCCTCTTTGTAAGCGTTCTTGTATTTTTCGTCATCAGAACCGCTCAAAGAAACTTTGTATAAGCCACGTCCCATCCACATATGTGGTAAAGCATCACTTTTCGTTTTGTCATTCATCACATACTTTTCAGATGCGCGAACCAACTTCTCATAGTCGCCATCAGCGAAAAGGATACGTAAATCATTATATTCTGGCGCTTGTGCAACCAGCAATTTGGTAGTAAGTAGAGCACCAATTAGAACAAGCTTTTTCATAATATTTAATTTCGTTGAAGGATTAAACCAAGAACTATGCCGAATGTACGAAAACTTTGAATAAAAGTTTCGTTGGGTCTTTTTAAATTGACTTAATTACCCGATTGAGATCAACATCCTTTAAAAAAGATTTAAAATTAACAACCTTAATTTTCAATTATTCGGCACTTTGAATCAGTAATTCCAGTATTTTCTGTGCGGCTTTCGAAATCTTTGTTCCTGGTCCGAAAACGCCGAAAACTCCCGCGTCATAAAGGAAATCGTAATCTTGTGCAGGAATAACCCCGCCTGCAACGACCATGATATCCGGTCTGCCCAATGCTTTCAATTCCTCGATTACTTGCGGGACCAATGTTTTATGTCCTGCAGCAAGAGAAGAAACTCCCAACACATGCACATCATTTTCGACGGCCTGTTTTGCAGCCTCCCGGGGTGTTTGGAAAAGTGGTCCTATGTCTACATCAAAACCGATATCGGCAAAGGAGGTTGCGATAACTTTTGCGCCACGGTCATGACCGTCCTGTCCCATTTTAGCAATCATGATACGAGGCCTTCTTCCTTCCAGTTTCGCGAAGGATTCAACCAGTTCTTTTGCTTTTTCAAAATCTTTGTCATTCATACTTTCAGCTGAATAAACCCCGCTAATTGAGCGGATGGTTGCCTGGTGTCTTCCAAAAACTGTTTCCATTGCTTGTGAAATTTCACCCAATGATGCGCGTTCCCGTGCACATTCAACAGCAATTTCCAATAAGTTTCCTTTCCCGGTTCGGGCAGCTTCTTCCAGTTTTTCAAGGGCAGCTTTAACACGTTCCGGGTTCCTGTTGTCACGCAAGGTTTTCAATCGCTCCAATTGCGACTGACGTACTTTCGTATTGTCGACTTCCAGGATGTCCATCGCATCCTCTTTTTCCAATTGGTAGCGATTTACACCTACGATAATATCTTTTCCGGCATCGATACGAGCTTGTTTGCGTGCAGCCGCTTCTTCAATGCGCATTTTCGGAATTCCTGTTTCAATCGCTTTTGCCATTCCCCCCAATTCTTCCACTTCCTGAATCAACTTCCAGGATTCCTCCACCAACTGTTCTGTCAGTTTCTCCACATAGTAGCTTCCTCCCCATGGATCAATGATATCGGTCATTCCGGTTTCCTGTTGAAGATAAATCTGAGTGTTTCTGGCAATTCGGGCAGAAAAGTCGGTTGGTAATGCGATTGCTTCATCCAATGCGTTGGTATGCAGGGATTGTGTTCCACCAAAACCTGCGGCCATTGCTTCAATACACGTCCGGGCAATATTGTTAAATGGATCTTGCTCTGTCAAGCTCCAACCTGAAGTCTGACAATGGGTTCTAAGAGCCAATGATTTTTCATTTTTCGGATTGAATTGTGCCACCAGTTTGGACCAAAGCAATCTTCCGGCTCTCATTTTTGCAATTTCCATGAAATGATTCATCCCGATTGCCCAAAAGAAACTCAAACGCGGAGCGAAACTATCTACATCCATTCCTGCGTTGATTCCTGCTCTTAAATACTCTAATCCGTCTGCCAGTGTATAGGCCAGTTCGATACTCGCAGTTGCACCGGCTTCCTGCATGTGGTAGCCTGAAATGGAAATGGAATTGAAGCGCGGCATTTTTTCTGCTGTGTAAGCAAAAATATCCGCGATGATTCGCATGGATGGAGCAGGTGGATAAATGTAAGTGTTCCGCACCATGAATTCTTTTAGAATGTCATTTTGAATGGTTCCGGAAAGTTCTTCCTGTTTTACACCTTGTTCCTCCGCAGCAACGATATAAAATGCCATGATCGGAATTACGGCACCGTTCATAGTCATTGAAACGGACATTTCATTCAACGGAATCTGATCGAAGAGGATTTTCATATCCAAAATCGAATCGATAGCCACTCCGGCCTTCCCGACATCGCCGACTACACGTTCATGATCTGAGTCGTATCCGCGGTGAGTAGCTAAGTCAAAAGCAACGGAAAGCCCTTTTTGTCCTGCTGCTAAATTTCTCCTGTAAAAAGCATTCGATTCTTCTGCCGTTGAAAATCCGGCGTATTGGCGAACTGTCCAGGGACGGATTGCATACATGGATCCGTATGGGCCACGTAAGAAAGGAGCTTTTCCACTCACAAAGCCCAAATGACCGATCCCATTCAGGTCGCTTTCGTTGTAATAACTATTCAGTTCTATTTTCTCGGATGTGGAAAAAACACCTTTTTCAGCTGATCCGGATAAGCTATCCGCATTTAAGGATACTTCTTCAAATGATTTGCGGATACTCATAGGGTTTGTTCTAAAATTAATGGCTTCATATTGTTCCAACAAGTTGGAAGGTCGGTCCAGTCTGCTGCAACCTGTTCCGGATTCGGGAAGATATTGATCCCGATTCTTTTTTCCGTTTTGTTTGCCAGTTCTGAAATACGTATGGTGGCTTTTTCTTCTATTTCGGCTGTAAGTGTCTTGCGGACTTCGGGATTGGAAATGCTTCCATTCCGTTCAATCCATTGAAAAGAACTCCAAGCACGTTCAGCAATCGTTTCGGTCAAGGAATCCAAGGCATATGAACCACCTGCGGGATCCAGTACAACCTGCAAATGGGATTCTTCCTTTAGCAAAAGTGAAATATTCGTCGCCATTCTTCTGGTAAAAGATGTATTCGCATTTGCAGAATACCAATCATAGGGTTGAATATTCAGGTGTTGAATTCCTCCAAGTACGGCAGACATCGCTTCCGTGGTTTGTCGCAATAAATTGGTGTAGGGATCTTTCAGACTGATATTCAAGAATCCGGTGCGTGCTGTGATCGTTGCTGCCAGTGAACACGTATGTTTTGGTGAATATGCCGAAACGATTTGTGCCCAGCATGTCCTGAATGCCCGGATTTTGGCCAACTCGAAGAAATATTTGCTTCCGATTCCGAATGTGAAATGAATAGCCGCTGCTGCAGTATCACAGTCAATTCCCCGATCCATCTGTTTGACCAATAATTCATGTCCTTCCGCCAATGCGATGCTCAGTTCCTGCCAGGTTGTTCCACCAGCTTGTTGTACCGAGAATGCATCTACATGATACAATTTGAGGTTTGGATTTTTATCCAGGTAAGCTTTCAGATTGGATTTTAGTAGTTCGTCGTTGTCGGTGTATTCGATCAGGGCAGGAGCTTCTTTGACAAAGACCAAGAACTGATTTACCTGTTCAATGCTTTTCGCTCTGAAAGTGGTGTGAATGAATGAAAGTCCGACTTCGTTCAAAAGAATATGAAAATCAATGGGATCTGCGTTTGTTGCTTCAAGAACCAAATGGTCGGTTCCGGCCATCAATGCAGCAATGATTTCGGTATTTGTTTCTTTTGGATTTGTAATCCGGAAAGTAGTTGCAATCGTCCAATCGTTGTTTTTCGACTGAATTCCCCTGGTATAAGGAGCTAATCCCGGATCTGAGAAATGGACTTTCTGATCTTCAGAGTGGAAATAACTGGGAAATGTAATTTCCTCTACCTTATTGAATTTGTTTAATGTATCGATCGGTTCACCCTTGAGTTCCTTTTTCAGGATGGCAATCCATTCCTCTTTGGAACTAGCTTGGAAGGATGAGAATAAGTCATTCATGTTTTTATTCTTTATTTATCTAATAAATCTTGATCCTGAAGAGCCGGCGCAGGTGCCGGTTCAGCCTTTTTGTTGAGAAGGATATAAGTCGCAGTGGATAACATGGTTATTAGTACCGGAGCGGCAATAATCCCAACTGCGGGAATTTTTATCATCAGTGTAAAGATTCCACCTGTGATGAGCATGTAGCCCATTTTGGAAAATCCCACACCCCAACTTTTGAAGAAATTCAGGCCGTAACGTTCCATGCTGTAATCATAAAAAGAGAACCCCACGAAGAAGGAAGCAATCAGGAAGAATATGGTTTCTCCGATGAATTCGGGAAGAATGAGCTGGAATAACCACCAGACTCCCAGGAAAATATATTCCATGAATAGGGCGCTGATTACGATAAGGATCATTCTGAGGAAATCGTTGAAGAGTCGGATCAAATCAAATTTATACTCTTTTCCTGTGAGATAACTGTCGAATTTTTCAGAAAGGATGCAGTTTACAGGTGAAAGGATGACCAAAATGACAAACTTGTAGAATTCGGAAGTGATTAGATCAAAGATCCCGAAAACGCCATCTGTCACCCATGTAATTGCCGATCCGACAAGAGGAACAGCATCTGTGATATTCGTAATGCTTTCATGAACCCGCTGAGCCTGCCACTGGAAGTAGAAATAAATCAGCCCGACGATCAATCCGGGAACAAAAAACCATAAGAACTTCCCTTTCAGAAGTGCTTTTGCTACTTGTTCGATTCCTATCCAATGATGTTTAAAGGCTTGAACCATGTATCTGTCGTTTCGAATTCAAATATACAAAGAACTTGGAAGTTAGAGGAATTGAAAATTGAGAATGGAAAAGTTCAATCTTTTGAACTTTAAAGGTGGTGAATTGTAATCTTATCTATGATTCAAAAACTGATTTTCAATGGCCTGATTTTAATTGCATTCAACTGTAGTCTTGCCCAAAAACACGAGGGGTTTACGTGGCAATTACAAACTCAAAACCTAAATCCGGATTCACTTCGAGCTGATTCTATTAAAAGAATAAACGCTTTTCCGGAGTATTTTCGACCGTATGTTCAAGAGTTACGTCACCAGGCGCCAGCATTGGATGCGGTTGTCCGTATGAAAAGAGAATACCAGGATTTGTTCATTCGTGAATTTCTTACGCCATGGGATCCGATTGTATTTGGAACACCGATTTCCACAGATACACTCATCTTATCGGATAGCATTCAGCAGAAAATGCAAAGTTTTATTCATGACAAATGTTATTTCGGATTCAGAAATTCCAGACTTAGCCTGGTGGAGAAAACAACTTATAATCAGAGAGGAGGTGTGACCTGGCATATTTTCATTTCTGCTGATCAAAGAGCAGTACTATTCTATGTATCAAACGATTATTCCGATGCCATGGAAGATAATTCGAAGTTTTATTATTACTACTATGAAAATGGTTTAGTTGCAGTTAGGGTTCCTGATCGGGTTTTTACAACTGAAACCGAACTTTCCCAGTTTGCTGACATGAAATCTTTGCCGGGGATTGTTGCGCTGATGTTTGAATTGGAAGAATATATTAAAAAGTAAAAAAGTAAAAAAGTTCAAAAGGTGATTGATCATCACTGCGGAAGTTCTTTTTTATCTTTTGAACTTTCGTATATTGGCATGTAAATTGCAAATCGGAATTTAAACAAATAGGATATGAAAAATTTAGCATTGATTATTATCGCAGTAATTGGAACATCTGTAGCATCTTATGCACAGGATGGTAAAAAGAAACAAGAACCTAAGAAAAAGTCTGAGGTGAAGAAAGCTCCGCCTATGTCTGAAAGCAAACGAATCGTTGCCCCGGTTAAGAAAACAAATTAATAAAAAAGCCCCGATAGATATTATCGGGGCTTTTTATTTAGATTATCCCAAATTGGGTAAAATGATGCGTCAGGTGTTTTTTATTCAATAAATCCCACTGTTCATAGTTTAAAGGCCCGTAATAAGCGTGAACCGTTTTTAGTTCCGGATTTTGGGCAAACAATTCCTGGAACTCCAGGTATACATCCACGAATTCGTCAATAGCCAATTCCAGTTCTTCATTGCGCAATGGCGTGCCTTCTTTTGCAAACGGAACCTGCATATCTTGAGCCATCGGTTTATCGGTATATAAAAAAGCAACCATGCGTTCGACCTTGTCTTCCGGAATGATTAGTTCCTGTGGATTTTCCGCCGTTGCAATTCGGATAGTATCTGTCAAATGTTCCACCATCCGTTGAGCAGACATTTTACCCCAAGCCGGCTTCGTTTCAGCTTTCAACTTGTTCAGATGGGAAAGGACAGTTTCCAAATCGGTTTCAATAAACATATTAATCAGTTTTAAGTTTCAAATTTATGAATTCCAGGTATCCTTTTCCACAAAGTACCGAAAGACTTGCCGGAACGATTTCCAGGTTAATTTCCTTTCTGACTTCAAAGGGTTCCCCATCGTAGTGGGCCAATGGAACATCCAGGATGATACGGGCCTTTTGAAAGGGAATGATACGAATATATCTTGAACCTTCAATCCTTTTGAAAAAGAAACGACCGATTACACCCATTGTTCTCCACCAGGAAAACTTGCTCAAAAGAACCAATTCCATTTGTCCGTCAATGACATTTGATTTGGGTGAGATGCAAAACCCGTTTCCGAATTCCGACGAATTAGCCACGGAACAAAGCAGGAAATTACCTTTGATTTGCTGATCGGGCAAGATGATCTTCATTTTTGGAGGCTTATACGAAAAGTATTCTTCGTAAACCAACTGTGTATATCCCCAAAAACCACGGATATGGTATTCATCAAACCTTTTGGCAATGAACGCATCGAATCCGTAACCTCCAACGCCCAGGAAAGGTTTGTCGTTTGCCAATCCGGTATCCATCCGGATACTGTTCAGTTCATTGATGTTCTGAATTGCTTGCGGTGTTTTCAGCGGAATTTTCAAATGCCGGGCAAGCCCGTTTCCGGAACCTGTCGGAATAATAGCCAGATGACATTTTGTTCCGATCAATGCAGTTCCCACTTCGTGAACGGAACCGTCGCCTCCGACTGCACAAACTATATCGATCCCTTCACGGGCGGATTCTTCTGCAATGGATTTGGCGTGTTGCTTATATTGAGTAATTGCGATATCATACTCAAACAGGTCATGGTTTAAGTGATCCTCAATCATTTGGGGAACCTTGGCCTTCTTGACCCCACCCGAAATGGGATTGATTATGAATCGAATTCTCTTTTTCATCGAACAATCGTCTGATTATGAATTAAATCATGATTATATCTCTGAATAATGGCCTTCAAACGCTTTGCCATTTTTTCTGCTTCTGCCTTCTTTTGAGGTAATAGATCTGTTGGGTTTTTGGTTTTTATGGTAAAGTCGAACAAGTTGACGATCTTATCATTTGAGAATACCAACAATTTATCATTCTGAAAATAGTAATAAGAGCCTTCGAGGTAAGTAACGGCTTCTCGTGGCTCTTTGGAGAAGAAACTGTTTCCGATGCTGTAATAATCCGCCTTGATATTCAACAGGTCCAAAACGGTCGGCATGATATCGATCTGCTGGAAAATTGCTTTTTCCCTTTTGCGTGGTAATTTTCCACTTGGATCATAGAATGCGATCGGGATGCGATACATTTCTGTTCGTTGGTTATAAATTTCGCTGTTACTTGAAGGAGTATGATCGGCTACGATTACAAACAAGGTCTTTTTGAACCAGGGCTCTTTTTCTGCCTGCTGGAAGAATTTGCGCAAACTCATATCTCCGTAATAGATGCTCTTACAAATTGGATGAGGCCCGTTCTTTACTTTGGAGCGCCACACTTCCGGAACAAAATACGGATGATGGGATGAAAGCGTAAACAAATTTGCCATGAAAGGGGCTTTCATTTTGGTTAGCTGCTTTGCCGTCCAAGGATTGAAATATTCATCGAGAATTCCCCACGTTTTGTCAAAATGCTTGTCGTTGTTATATTCGAATCGACCAACATATTGCTCATACCCCAATTGGGAAGCAAAACTATTGAATCGCATGGATCCGTTTGTTGCACCATGATAGAAACCGGTGCTATATCCTTTTTCTTTCAGGATGCTCGGTAAACTTTGCAGTTGATTGTTGCTGTATGCTGATGAAATGTATGGATTATCCATCAAGGTAGGCATGGATGCAGAAATAGTCGGAACGGCTTCGATGGATTTCTTCCCATTCGAGATTCCATATTCGAAATACCAACTTTTATTAAGCAAGGAATCCAGGAATGGGGTATAGGATTTGCTCTTGTTGAATTGCCCCACCCATTCGTTCCCGAAACTTTCGAGCATAATGATCATTACATTGGTTCCGTCCGGTAAGATATGTTGCGGATTACTTTTCCGTATCGGGTTGAATAGCTTGTCCAGTTCTTTTTCTGTATAATACTTCTTCTCTTCCAGGTCATCCATACCGATGGACTTTAGAATGGTGAAAGCGGAATTCAATACCAGGGCGGAATTTTCCGGACGTGTATACAGCGAAGCTTCAATGGCTGAAATTGGCCTGAGTCCCGCCCCCCCGCGACCAAGGAAAATGCAAATGGGAATTGAAAGGATCAGGGTGATGAGTTCCGCACGTAATTTGCTGCTCTTCTTGTTTTTCCAGTTCCGGAAGTTGGTTTTCCGGTAGAATCTTGCCAGGACATAAACACCCAAAATGAAAATAAGGATGAGAAGCCAGTAATCCATAATGAAACTGGTAAAGAGTTGACCGATATCGTTTCCTGCGGAAACAATGACAAATAAATCGGCAGTGGAGCGTTTCAGGGTGAAATTATAATAGGCCGTGTCCATCAGGTTCAAAGCCACAATGAGCAGGGTAGGTACAAAAAAGGTGATTGCCTGCAGGATTTTGACGATCCAGTTGTTTTGCCATTTTTCAGGCAGCAAACTGAAAATAATGAAGGGCATCAGAAGCAGGCCGATGGTTGATAAGTCGAACCAAATTCCTGCCAACCAATCTGTAAATTGCACGTGTGCAAAGGAATCGAGGTTGAAGAGGTAGAAAACGACCCGTGTAATTGTCATCAACAATAAGATGAGTGTAATGCGTAGCAACAAACTTTGCAGCGTTATCGGGAGGGCATTACACAGTTTCTTCAACATAGTACAAAAATAAGTAACCTTTTCGAGGTAGGTGTTGTGTTTTTGTTACTTAAAAATAGATAGAATTTCTGTTACAGGGATATGTGAAGGAGAAGCTAAAACGATTTTTGAGTGCGTCAGATTTTTTAACAGCCACGAATTCACGAATTTTTTGCTTCCATAGCGACGGCTCACTTTTTATGAAAGTCCACAATTGATTTAAGTCTAATTGGGGTAAAGAGGTAGTTTGGGCTAGAAATTTTGTGTTTAAGTAAGGAGGAAATCATTAATATAATCTACTATCCAACAGGAATTCTTCTTGCCGAATCAAAGTTACCATGTTCTTAAATTCAGGGTGATTTACATTTATAACATAGTTGAATTCTTGGGGGATGATTACCGAAGGGACTTGCAAAATGAGTGATTCTTTATTCTGATACCATTTGCTCCCCAGATCTTGCAATTTTGGATATAAGGATATCTCTCTCCAATTAGCAGGTAAATCACTTATTTTTATTCTTGAAAAGGCGCTTTCCTCATCCGCAATGGAAATTACCATTGTTTCATAATCCAATCCGGTTTGAATTGACTTATGGACGACATTTTCCAACATTGCTAAAGATCTTGTTTCTCCTGTATAAATAACAAACTCACCGTCTTTATTCCATCTTGATGATTTTCCGGACGCGATTAGACTTCTTGAATATTTTGTGCTTGATATCCTGAAAACTTCCATATCATGCATTATCTCCGAATTCGATCCCGGTCAATCGGTCATCAATAAATTTGATGCCGCTTACTGTGTCGATATAATTTTCAGGTTCTTTATTGCCAAAATAAAAATTGGAGGTTGTCAGCCATTTTTTGAATTGATGAGAGGTGCCAAACACTTCAATACCATGTTTAAATAATGAGATTAACATGACAAGATGCTCCATAAGATTGGATTTAACCGCTCTATCCTCATTGCGATAGTTTCTATATGTTTTTTCGGTCATACCAAGCCAATCTGATATTTCCTTATCATCTTCTTCACTAATGGATTTTAGAGCAATAAAATATAGCTTGCTCTTGCCTTCATTAGAAATGTGGTATAGGATGTTAAGAATTTGGCTTTGATCAATTCTTGACGGGATTGTTTTGTATATGCCTTTTTCTGCTAAAGTCATGGAATTTAATTCTTAAAAAATAAATATAGTAATTTTTACCGAATATATCCGGTAATTTTACCTTTTTTAATAATTGCTCCTAAACAAAAATGAAATAGACTTTTTTAAACATACTCTTTCAGGCTGGTTTTTGGAAAAGCCTTCCTTAAAAACAGTTCGAGATGACTTTTGAAAGTTCTTATCTTTGGAAGATGAAAACTCTTTTAATCTGTTTACTTCTTTGCTCCGGCGCTTACGCGCAGGACCTGGAGGCATTCCGTATTTTTGATTCCAAGGGAAAGCAAGTTTCTTTCCAGAAAATGATGGCAAAAGTTTCAAGCAACCAGGTGATCCTTTTCGGTGAATTTCACGATAACCCGATTTCGCATTGGTTGGAATTGAATGTGTTGATGAGCCTGAATGAAAAAAAACAAGGTTCCCGATTAGGTGTGGGTTTTGAAATGTTTGAATTGCACCAGGTAAAAGCGTTGAATGACTATATCGCGACGAAATCTTACAAAGCACTCAAAGATTCCACTGAATTATGGGCCAATTTCAAAACGGATTACAAACCTGTTCTTGATTCGGCCATTGCTTATGGAAATAGCCCTTTTGCGGCGAATGTTACCCGGAAATATGCGAGTTTGGTGTTTAAAAAAGGATTGGCTGTATTGGACAGTCTTCCGGCTGATGAAAAGAAATTGATGGCACCATTGCCTTTTCCCTTTGATTCTACCTTAAGTCAATACGTGGAGTTGATTGATATGGGAAGGGAAATGCATGCTTCCGGAATCAATTTTGCGTATGCGCAAGCGATCAAGGATGCAACGATGGGGTATTCGATTGTGCAGCAACTGCAGAAAAATAAGCAGGTGTATTTTTTGAACGGCGCTTTCCATTCGGACTTCCACCAGGGAATCATGTGGTATATTCAACAATATGCTGCGGGAACAACGGTCGGGACGATTACTACTGTTTCACAAAAAGATGTCCGAAAATTGGAAAAGGAACACGTGAACCGGGCGGATTATATTATTGTGGTGAATGAAACGATGCTTTCCACTCATTAGAATTGAAAATTGAAAATGTAGAATTGAAAAGTTTTGGATTTACATAAGTTGAGCTAATCCACCTTGGCAAATTTTTTGAATTGAAAGTACTGTTCTTCTCCTTTCAATTATCAATTTTACATTCTCAATTGAGTTACTTCTCGTTTGATTTTTTCAACAGGTCGTTATAATCTTCCAGCAATTTCAGATACTTGTTCTTCCAGTATTCCTTTGTTTGGTTGTTGTATGGATTTTCGGGATCAGCAAAGTTGTTTGAGTTGATGGTATTCAACTCTTTGATCTCGTCCGAGAAATCATGATGAATGATGTTCCCGATTGACAGGATGGTTTCCAAATCTACTTGAGTGTTGTCAAACATGAGATACATCCATCTTCTGCTTTTCCCCAATTTTTTGGCAATGGAGCTGATGGGATATCCGCTTTGCCGGATTGCACGTTCTACTATTTCACCACGATGTTGCATAGTGACAAAAATCTTTACTCGAATGAGTAATATGTTTAACACTAAATGCGCGTTTACGGTAAAAAATAATCATATGTGAGCATTCTTGAATTTGGCTCAAAAATGCACAATTATGTGTTTGATATGAGAAGTGCCGATGATATTCGATCCAACTGTCTGTGGACCGCCTTACGGAAGTGTCTACTCTTTTTTGGGATTCGTCAGTTTTAGTAATTCATTGTAGTTTTCCAATAACTTGAGGTACTTGTTTTTCCAGTATTCTTTTGTCTGTTTGTTGTATTTGGTTTCCGGTTCCAGGAAAGAGCTTGCATTTATTGCATTCAATTCCCTTATTTCATCGGAGAAATCATGGTGAATGATCTTCCCGATCGAAATAACCGATTCTAGGTCCACTTGAGAATTGTCGAACATGAGGTACATCCACCTCCTGCTCTTTCCCAATTTCCTGGCAATCTCACTGATCGGATAACCGCTTTTCCGGATTGCTCGTTCTACAATTTCGCCACGATGCTGCATGCGACAAAGTTGTTTACTTATTTGAGTAATAAAATTACCACAAATTATACATTAATGAGAAATTTTTCATAGATTTGTTTTCAAGTTGCTGCCAACCCACTGATTCAGGTCGGTTTCACGGTGGTGGGAATTTGGAAATAAATGAGATGTACAGCGGGTTTGAGTAAGAAATCACCCAATTCTGTAATGGTACGATGCTTAAGAAAAGAAGAATGATTCAAAGAAGGAATGATATTTATGGATTGGATAAAGTTAGTCAAAAGGCTGTGACTTACATTTCCTTGGGCCATACTTGTCTATTTCATGGGAAAATTGAAAAGTTCATGCATTGGAATTTCCAGGGCCTTGGAAATTTGATAGATCATACTGGTAGTCACGTTGTTTTCTCCGCGCTCTATCCGGCCGATTTGTTTGCCGGAATTACCTACAATGAATCCCAAATCTTCTTGAGTCATCTTTTTGGACAATCTAAGTTCGCGAACGCGCCGCCCTAGAGCCAACAGGAAATTTTTGTCTACCACTTTTTGCACATACAAGTGTGGAGGTTTAAACAAAATACTAAAAGCCCATATATGGGTTATTTTGATGTTTTTTTTTATTTTTGATTAAAAGGAGAACACACTGAAAATGCAGAATTAGAAGTGATTTTGCCTGTTAATCGCCACTTGACATTCTGAACGTAAAACTATTCACATATGAGAAAATCAGGATCCATACGAAGAAAGTATCCTTTTAAGTAAATCAGCTACACAAAGAATATAAAAAATGGAGGTGCGGTAACACCTCCTTGCATTTTCGGCAGTTTACCGGCTTCTGATAATGCAAAAGCTTTGCATTTGGTAGGATTGCCGAAAATGCCGGTGCAGAGATAAGCGATTAAGAGTAGGCTAAACAATTAAACAATGCTATTATGGCTACTAAAAAAATCGAGTCATTGAATTCAAAAAAGTTCGACTCAAAAAATCTAGGAAGAGTGTCTGGTGGAGATACTACTTATGGAAATCCTTATCCAACTCGTTATGATGGAAGAGGAGGACAGGACGGAGATACTGCTGCTACAACTTATAGTCCAGCAGGCAAGCCTCCAGGTACTCAAGGGACAGATTATTTACCTACTTCGTAGTCCTTTTTTATTGAAATCCTCCCCTGATACTAAGGGGGAGGATTTTCCAAGTTTAAAATCCCGAAAATGAAAAATACATTATTTCTATTCAGTTTTCTTTTATGCTTTAGTATGGAGGCACAGATCAATCACATTGACTATAAAGTTGATTGTGATATTGCTTATCGTTTTGCTATTGATAGTTTGGACTATCCAAAATGTTTAAAACAATTATCAAAAGTGGACAAAAAATATGGCAACATCTACTGTGAGGAGTACATTTTAATGGCGCATTGCTACAAGAAAATGGGTAAAGACACGAAAAGTGCAAAATGTTTGAAAAAGGCATGGTCAAATTATGGGTTTGATATGGTTTGTTTGGATCAGATACCTCAGATAAATTTGGTAAGTATAAACGAAGGTTACTCCAAGAAACAGCAAAAATTTGTCCTGCAAGGGTATGATAATTTCACAAAATTGAAGCGGAATAATACGGATTCACTCATGTCTGTTTTGCAAGTTATGTTAGACAGAGATCAAGTTCCAAGAATGAAATTCTACGATGGTTCCGTTATCGACACCAATGCTGTGAACCGTGAAATCGTTTTGGTGGATTCACTGAATTTGATAGAGTTTCGAAATATCATTTATAAACTCGGTTATCCGGGAGAATGGATTTTACCGGGTACTGTTTCAAATGTGTTTGTACTATTGGTTCATTCGTCTTATAATCAAGCCTTTTTTGACGAAATGAAACCTGTATTTTTAAACGAGGTGATTGCTGGTCGAATGCCTCCAAGTCATTATGCTTTGTGGTTGGATCGTCATTATTCAATGGTTTATTTGCCACAACCTTATGGAATGCTAGCTATTCCGGGAAAAATGAATTTTTCAGAAGAGCAGAAACGAGAAATAATCGCTAATCGGTTGAAAATCGGGTTAATCAAAAATTGCCTTATACCAACCAAACTTTTGATGTTCGAATGATACTGGTCTTTACTGAGCGTACTGATTTGAATACAAGAACGGTTCTTTCTTATCTGAATTATTCAGATGCCCCATTTGAAGTGTTTTTGGAGGATGATTATATTGAATTGGAATATATTATCGGAACTAACAACTTTGATTATAGGGTTTATAAAAACGAACAATTTGTATGTAATTCAAATGAAATAAAGTCTGTTTGGTATCGAAGAATAGATATACAAGTTTGTCGATTTGGTGAAGGAATATTCTCTCAAGCTGGTCTTGAAAATTATTCAAGAGAGCATATTAAAACCAGAAGAGAACAAATTAAACGCTGTTTTCACAACAAAAAATGTCTTGGAAAATTTGGTGTGGGCAATTTCAACAAAATTGAATTTCTTGAAAAATGCGCATTATTGCAAATAGAAATCCCTAAAACATTAATTACAAAATCGAAGCAATATTTACTGGATTTTTGGGGCGATTGTAATAGGGAAATTATCACGAAATCACTTGCTTTTCCTTATGAATGTATTAATTACAATGAAGCGGATGAAATTGAAAGCTATCAATTGGGTTATACCGTTCCCGTGGGACAACATGAAATGCAGTCCCTTCCCGATTATTTTGACCTGAGTATTTTCCAAGAAAAGCTTAATAAAGAGTTCGAGATTCGAACCATTTATTTGGATGGAAAAACCTATTCGCAAGCTATCTTTTCACAAAGCCGAGCAGAGGCTTCATTGGATTATAGACTTGGGTATGATTCAGGAATGAAAACTTGCAATTATACTTTACCAGCATTTGTTGAAGAACAAGTTCAAAAATTAATGAAAGAGTTGGATTTGAATTTCGGATCACTGGATATAGTGGTCACAAAAGACAAAAGATATGTATTTCTTGAAGTCAATCCAAATGGGCAGTATGGTGCAGTTTCACTATCAACAAACTCAAATATAGATTATGAGGTTGCAAAATTTTTGATGAATTGACAAAGTATGGAAGGAATTGAAACTATTGATGCGGTCTTATCAAAGGTATATCCCAAAAAGGATTTTGAAAAGAAAGACAAAGAGAAAGAAGAAAGAACCAAAATTGATATTAAAAAGATGAAAATGGATCGCTTAGAAAAACTTCTTGTCCCTACATCTCCAATTTCATTAATGATTAATCACAGTAAAAAAATATGATAGCAAACAACATTGAAAAAGTGCTGAAATTATATCCGAATGTAATCCCCGTTAAGGGTTATAATCGGTCACTTCTTGTTGATTTGCTAAATGGAAAACCTCATTTGGTTCCAAATCAATTGATTGATTATTTGGAACAAACTCCGACAACAAAAATTGAAGAATATGAAAGTTTCGTTATTGGTAACGAACTAGGCATCTTTATTGATTCTGAGTTTGGAGAATGTTTAACACCAATTCCATTGAACTATTATCCTGCTTCAAAAATTAACAATGTTATTTTAGAATTGGATAATAGCTCTTCTTGGAATTTGCAATCTGTTTTAACAAGGTTAGATGAACTCGGAGCACAATTTTTGGAAGTGAGATTTCTTGATTATTCATCGTTAAAGAACCATCTGAGTACCATTCAAAAATATAGTAATGAAACTACTATTGAATATATTCAAATGATGGTTCCATTTGATGAGAATTTAAAACAGTTCTTAGACTCTAATTTAGAGGAACATTTTTTTCGTTTATGCAGTATTGTTGTTTATAATGCTTCTTCGGGATTTGAACTAAAAACAAATAAGTATAATTTGGTTTTCACAAGTCAGGAATCGGTATCACATGAAAATTGTGGAAATATCTCACCTGATACTTTTTCCGTGAATAGCCAAACTTATGTTCGTAATCGAAATTATAATAGCTGTTTAGCACACAAAGTAAGCGTTGATAAAGATGGATTCATTTGTAATTGCCCTTCAATAGAGAGTAAATATGAACATGTTGATTCTGTTACATTTTCCGAAATCATTGCTTTAAATGAGTTTCAAGAAAACTGGGAGTTTACAAAAGACAAGGTTTTGATTTGTTCTATGTGCGAATTCAGATGGATTTGTAATGATTGTAGAGCCTTTACTTTGGATAATTTGAAAAACGGAAAGCCTTCAAAATGTAATTATAATCCTTTCATTAGTCTTTGGGGTGACGAGGAAAATTATTTATCAGAAGAAGAGTGTGGAATTGGCTTTGATAAAAATAGGATAAGTATAGATGAAAAATTATTAGAAAGTATTAATCTGAAAATATGGGGTTAAATAAAGTTGTTCATTTGATAGTGCTGTTGTTGTGTTTCAATTCACCTTTATGTCATGCACAGGATTTGATTAAAGAATCAAAAATAGATTCAATTTCTGCATTATTTAATTCTGGCAGCTATACGATAAAAAATACAAATTCAATAATTACTAAACTCAATAGCTTCAATAAAAGCTATAAATACAAGATAAAACTTATCGCTTATACGGATACAGTAGGATCTATTAGTTATAATAACAGACTTGCAACTAATAGACTAAAATCAGTTATGGATTTAATAAACAAAAGTCCGTTAAAGGAATCACTAGTTGATAGTACAAATTTAAATGAAAAACGTAAAAGGACTAAAGCTTTGGATGATGAACAATTTCGAAGAGTTGATATTGCGATTTTCAAAATTGAGACCTCATTTGATTTTAATAAACCAATTAATCTTCACATAAATTTTCAAAGTGCCACAGAGAACCTTTTAGGATCTTCATATGAATCATTAGATAAACTTTTATTCATTATGAAACAAGACACGTCTTTAAATATTCAACTTGGGGGGCATGTGTGTTGTAGATCAAATTATGAACTTTCATTACAAAGAGCCGAGCAGGTTAAAAAATACTTAGTAAGAAAAGGAATTTTGGAATCAAGAATAAAATGCGAAGGTTTTAGTAATAATTCAAAATTGGTGGAAGAAACCTCCCCAGCTAATGAAGCTAAGAATCGTAGGGTAGAAGTTATATTCATTAAAAAATAACTCCATAGAAATGAAAAAGTTTTTATTAATTCTTCCTTCGACTTTATTAATTGTTCAGTTGTTTGCACAGAATTACGATCATGTGATTTACAAACATGATTTTGAACCCGTTTACGAGTTGGTAATAGACTCATTTCAGTACAAGAAAGCAATAAAATGTTGGGAAAAATTGAATCTGAAATATCAGGATAGTGTTCATACGGAAGAATATATGTTGCGAGCATTTTGTTACTATCAATTAGGGAAAAAGAATAAGGCTGCCAAGTGCGTAAAAGAAGCGTGGTGTCATCAATTGTGTGACCCAGCGTATTTATCGCAGATAAACGGATTCAAATGGTCACTAATGGTTTCATCCTTTAATTCAAAGCAAATGAAGAGGGTAGAAGAGGGTTATAAAATTAATTTATCCTTAAATAGTAAGAACTATGATTCACTAGCTTATTTGATAAAAAAAATTTCCACCAGTGATCAGACCTATCGTTCATTTTTAACGGAAGAAGAACGCATTAAATATGCGGATAGCTTAACAATTCTTGCCGTAAGAAGAGACTCTTTGGATATGCTTGAATTTCTTAGAATCTATGATAAATATGGTTTTCCTGGAGAAAGGGTTTCATGTCTTTTTTCCCAAAGATTCACAGTCTTTATGCTACATACTGCTGATTATGATTGGTTTTACACAAAAATGAAACTACTATTCGAAGAAGATGTAAGGAGAGGTAGAATGCCATCGTCTCTTTTCTTGATGTGGATTGATAGGCACTCGCGTTCCAATGAACTACCAGCCGAATATGCCATGTACCAGAATCCAAATGATTTCCACCCAACACCCGAAGAGTTGGAAATCATAAAGAGGAAGCGTTTCGAAAAAGGAGTTTCAAAATTATGTCGAATTCCTAATATATCAGATTGAAAATTAAATATATCCTGCGTTACACGATTATAATTCTGCGTCATCAACTTTTTATTAAAAAGTATAAATATTGAAACCTTTCCGAATATATCTTCAGCCTGACTCCATGGATTGTGGTCCCACTTGTTTGCGCATGATTGTCAAACATTATGGGAGTTCCATCTCATTGGAAAAATTGCGCAGTTTATGCGAAACAACAAAGTTAGGGAGTAGCTTAAAAGGTCTCAGTGATGCAGCTGAGGCTATTGGTTTTCGGACTTTGGCAGTGAAAATCGATTTGAAAAGCTTAAAGAAAGAAGCTCCCTTGCCTTGCATCTGCTTCTGGAATAAACAGCATTATGTGGTTGTGTATAAAATCAAAGGAGAAAAAATATACGTTGCTGATCCGGGAAGGGGGAAACTAGTTTACTCCAAAAACGAATTCCTGGACAGTTGGATCGGAGCACATGCCAATGAAAATTCAGAGGAAGGAATTGTTTTATTACTGGAACCGACACCTTTATTGAAAGAGGACGAAGATGATGATAAAGGAAATGATAGCAATGGGTTCAGATTTCTCTTCAAGTATCTGAAAGGATATAGAAAATTAATAATCCAGTTAAGTTTTGGATTGCTTGCTGCAAGTCTTTTGCAATTGATCTTTCCTTTCCTCACTCAAAGCGTGGTAGATATTGGGATTCAAAATAAGGACGTTCATTTTCTCTACCTGATCCTGTTTGGACAATTGTTTGTCTTTATCGGCAGGATGAGTGTTGATATTATCAGGAGTTGGATCCTGCTTCATTTGAGTGCCCGGGTTAATATTTCATTGGTATCCGATTTTTTGATCAAATTGATGAGGCTTCCTATTTCGTTTTTTGATGTTAAAAAGATGGGAGATTTGATGCTTCGGATTGACGACCATCACCGCATAGAAACATTGCTCACAAATCAAACATTGAGTGTTCTTTTCTCATTTTTCAACTTTGTGGTTTTCAGTATCGTTTTGGTAATTTACAGTTTACCCGTTTTCCTGATTTTCCTGGCAGGAAGCGTCATTTATTTTCTGTGGGTCCGTACCTTTCTCAAGAGAAGGAAAGATTTGGATTACAAGCGATTCTCACAAGGTGGGGAAGACCGGTCCAAAATTGTGGAATTGATTTTAGGAATGCAGGAGATTAAATTGCATAATGCAGAAAGACAAAAACGCTGGGCTTGGGAACGAATACAGGTCAGATTGTTCAAACTTCGCATTAAAAGCCTCAGATTGGAACAGTTGCAGAGTAACGGGGCAACATTTATCAATGAACTCAAGAATATCCTGGTAAGTTTTTATACCGCAAAATTAGTCATAGACGGGCAACTGACCCTGGGAATGATGTTATCGGTTTCCTATATCATCGGGCAGTTGAATGCACCGATTTCCCAATTTCTCGCATTCATTTATTCGTTACAGGATGCCAGGATCTCACTTGAAAGGCTCAGTGAAATTCATGAGAAAGAAGATGAAGAACCTCAAAATTCCGAGAGATTGAACGAGTTTCCTAAAAATGAAGACTTGGTTCTGGAAAAATTGACTTTTCGATATCCAGGTAGCGAACCCAATGTTTTGGAAGGCATTGATCTGACAATCCAATCGGGAAAGTTAACAGCAATAGTTGGAGCAAGCGGAAGCGGTAAAACGACTTTAATGAAGCTTCTTTTGAGATTTTATGAACCTGTCGACGGTAAGATCAGTATGGGCTCTGTTGATCTGAGAAATTTCACACAACGGATCTGGAGGGAACATTGCGGCTCTGTCATGCAGGATGGCTACATTTTCAATGAGACGATTGCGAATAATATTGCGATTGGAGAAGAACTGATTGACAAGGAAAAACTCAGAAATGCGGTTCAAATAGCCAATATCCAAGAGTTCATAGAAGGTCTTCCTTTAAGCTACAACACGAAAATCGGGAGCGAAGGAATCGGAATCAGCGGTGGACAAAAACAACGCATTTTGATTGCGCGCGCAGTATACAAAAATCCGGCAATCTTGTTCTTTGACGAAGCTACCAGTTCCCTTGATTCTAGGAATGAACGGATCATCATGAAGAATTTGGATAAGTTCTTTTACGGCAGAACGGCAATCGTTATTGCACATCGGTTGAGCACGGTGAAAAATGCCGATCAGATTGTTGTCTTGGATGATGGATTTCTGGTGGAGAAAGGAACCCATTCTGAACTGATAGCAATGCGGGGAGCTTATTACACGCTCGTCCAAAGTCAGCTGGAACTGGAAAATATGGATAAGGTCGAAATCAATTCATAGCAATGGAGGAAAGAAAAGAAATAGAGATTGAATTGAAGAGCGAACAGATGAATGAGATGCTTTCTCATCCGCCTGCATGGATTGCACGATCTGGTAATGGTGTATTTCTTCTGGTAATCATGAGTATGATTTTTCTGGCTTGGTTCATCGCCTATCCGGATGAAGTAACCGGCGAAGTTCTGGTAACCACTTCCAAAGCACCGATTGAGCTGAGCAATCAGAGTTATATCCAGTTAAAAACTTTACATGTAAGGGAAAATGAAATTGTTAAAGCAGGCGATTTAATTGCCCGGTTTGATATTCAGGCAAAAGCTGAAGACATTCAACGAGCGATTGATTATTTGAGCCAATTGGAAGCATTCAATGATCACTTTCCATCTGAAATTCCGGAATTACATTCGAAGTTGGAATTGGGCACCTTCCAGGAACAATGGACAACCTTGCTATCAGAAATTAAGGAATGGAACAGCGAGCATTCGGAAAACGTTGTTCAGCAAGAGCTGACATCTATTCAACATGAAATCGCTTTTAGGGAACAATTGCAAGCTATTTCCAAGAAAAAGATCTCCCTTTCGGAAGATGAGTATCAACTGATCGAAGAGCAATTGGCAAGCAGCGAGCGATTAGCGGATCAACATGCTATTTCAAAACAAACCCTTTCGCAGGATAAACGGACGAGAACTCAAGCCCAACAATCTGTCCAGAATCAAAAGGAATCACATGTGCAAAACCTGATTGCGCTCAACTCCTTGCGAAAAGAACGTTTGCGTTTGGAACACGATGAACGGTTAAAAAACGTACAACATTTGGCTGAAATTCAAATCGCGGTGGCAACACTTAGAACCGGTTTCCGGCTATGGGAAAAGAATTCCGCCTGGATTGCACCTTGTTCAGGTAAAGTGCTGTTCAACAAATCACTTCAGGTGCATCGTTTCTACAAAGCGAACGAGGCTTCCATCGTGATTGTCCCGGAAGGAAGCGGGTATGTTGCATTAGCAACTATTAAAACCAATGGAGCAGGAAAAGTTCGGCATGGCCAAAAGGTATTTATTGAGCTGGTTGATTTTCCAAAATCGGAATTTGGAGTATTGGAAGGCAGAGTTTCCAGTATGACTCAAATTGACAAAGAAGGGAAATACGAAATAGGAGTGGAGCTACCGAATCAGTTGAAAACTACCTATGGTAAAAATATTCAACCAAAAGCCCAACTAAAGGGAACAGCAAAAATCATCACGAAGGACAAACGCTTATTGGCCCGCTTCTTTGAACAATTTACAGATCTGATCAAATGAAAAAAGTGTTGTTCATCGGATCTTTCTTGTTAGGTTCAGGCTTATTCAGTCAGGAATCAATGACCTTGCAAACATGTATTGATAGAGCACTGGCGAATTCCAGCCAAACAGCGGTAGAATCCGGTTTGATAAACAAGTCAAAGGTTGAGAAGCAATTTCATTGGTGGAGTTTACTCCCGAATCTGGTTGCAAATGCCGGAGTCAACACTTCTTTTGGGCGAAGGCTTGATCCTTTCACAAATACATTTGCCACCAGTTCGGTGAACTCCCAATTTTTTGGATTGAATTCAAGTGTGCAACTGTTTAATGGATTCAATTACTTCCGAAAAGGCAAGGTTTATGCAACTACGGTCCAGCTGAATGAAATTGGTTTAAAAGCCAGGCAAAATGAATTGAAGATTCAGGTGATAGAAACATACGCCACACTCTGTAAGTTGTCGGTACAAACCCAATTGACCCGGTCGCGTATTGAAAAGTACACCCAGATACAAACAATTCAACGCTTGTTGATACAAGAAGGTCGAATCGATGTGGTGGATACATTGAAAAGCCAACATTCCTTACTTAGGGAACAGGAGTTATTGTCAACTCTCGCAAATGATTGGAAATTGAAAACCATGCAACTGAATTTTCAAATGGGTTTACCTTTGAGAACCAACTTTGTCGTTGATTTAAATTCTATTTCCGAAATCTTGGATAAACCCGAACTCCCGGAAAATTACCAAGTGGAATTACTTGAAATTGAATTGGAATTACTGGAAAATCAGTTGAAATCGAACCGCTCAGGAATGTTGCCGAGTATTTCGTTGAACGGTTTGCTGGGAACCGGTTTTTCTACCAATAATAAGGATTATTCCCTTGTTGGAAATCCCACGAAATCATATACGGACCAAATCAATCAAAATCTTTATGAAGGAATTGGATTCTCTTTGAATGTTCCCTTGTTTAACCGTGGCGAGTGGTTGAAAACAAACCAACTGAATGAGATCCGACAACTGGAAATTGAAGCCAAAAAAGAATTGACAGATAAATTACTAGAAAAACAACAATTAGAACAGGAGCAATACCGATTGAATAACAAAGCCAGGCTGGAACAAAACAGGCAACTAGCGGATAACCTCCAATTGATTTATGCGAAAAGTTTGCTTCTCTACCAAGAAGGCCGACTAACATACACTGAAATTGAAACAGCTTTGATGGAGTGGCAAATGAAACTCTTCGAATCTGAATTATTGAAAATTGATAACCAACTATTGAAACTGTATGAATACTAAACATTCAATTAGCATTGCTTTTGAGGATTTGTTCAAATTACTCATAGGCCTTATTGTGGATGATCTGAAAGTGCACAAACATTTCCATCATTTAAGCCTCAGCGGCTTGGACACAAGCCCTTTGCATCTTGACCTGTACAAGCAGATCTTTATCCTTTCGGGATTCAAGGAAGCGGATATTTCCGACGAACTGGCAGATTGGTATTTCCAACAGACCAAGCGGGTGAATTCAATTGATTTGGCCCAGGATGAAAAAGTGCTTTACGACTTGTCTTCGGAAATATTGGAAGGGTTGTTGAAAGCACGGAATGAGTTGTATGTGAAGAAGAAAACCGGTAACCGCAGGTAATTGTTAAATAACCTTTTCAAGGATTCCAATTTTTGTAAGCAAGAACCTTTTTTAATATCTTTGGTTTATGAGTACGGCGGAATTAAGATTGGACTTACATAAAATGATAGAAGGAATAAACGATAGAACTACTTTAAGTGCCGTTTATGCTTTTCTTTCCAGTAATAAGGAACTTCCGAAAAGTGATTGGGGTGATTCTATAAGTGAGGAAGAAGAAGCTAGTCTGTTAGAAGGGTTGAAACACGAATCCAATGGGCAAGTAAAACCTCATGATGAAATTTTAGAAAAACATCGTAAACGGTTTCCTCATTTGAAGTTGTAATGCAGATTATTTGGACGGATAAAGCTGATGAAACATTCGATCAGATTATTGCTTCTATTTTAAAAAAATTTACTCAGAAGGAAGTTGATGATTTTGTTATTAAAACCTATGAAGTTTTAAAAGTTATTAAATCACATCCTAAACTTTATCCGGTTTCCAAAATCAAAAAGTATAAATCATCCAGAAAGGCTGTAATCCATCCGCATAGCACTTTGTACTATCGAATCAGTAACCGAACAACCATTACGTTAATTACTTTTTGGGACAACCGGAACAATCCAAAGAAAATTAAGTAACGAAACAAAAAATCCCGCCAATTTTCATTAGCGGGATTTTCATTTTTAGATTTTCTATTATTATCCCGAAGAAGCAGAGCTTATCGGGATAAGTTCGATCACGTGCCGACGCTTTCGTCAGCACTATCTCACTTACTTTACAGCATCTGCCTTATCCTGAGCTTTCTTCATGATCGCATCTGCTTTGGCATCTCCTTCTTGTTCCAATTTCGTGGCACTGCTTTCGGCTTTTTTCTTAGCTTCCTTACATGCCAACTCAGCGGCTTTTTTCTTGATAGGATTGCTTCCGGCTGCAGCCATCGCGTCGGTACATTGCTTATCAGCTTCTGCACGCACCTGATCGGCTGCTTTTTTCGCTTCCGCTTTCAGGTTGTCGGCTTCTTTCTTAGCGTCTGCCATGATCTTGTTTTTCTCCGCAACCAGGTCTTTTTTCACTTCTTCGACCTTGTCTTTCACAATGGTTTTTACGGAATCCTTCGCTTTGTCGAGCATTTCTTTTCCTTTTTCCTTCAGGTTGTCTTTCAGGTTTCCGGTTGCCTTTAATAAAGCCTCTTTGAAGTCGGTTTTGATAACCGGTTTGGTCACCGTACCACCCACCAGGGCGCTTACCGGGATGACATCCGGGATAGAACCCAAGTTCAGTTTCGGAGCCAAGCCGTTCACTTTTGCAATTCCCTGTTCAGCTGCTTTGATGATTCCTCCCGGGATCATTTCTTTCGGGATCTGCATCGCCATTTTATAATCGATATCTTGTGTGAAAGAGGTTGAACCGGTAACTTCCGTATCAATTCCGCTTAGTTTGATCTTCAACGGTTTTTTCAGGCTCATCTTCCCGTCCTTGAAGCTGAAGAATGCTTTTACGTCCTTAAACGTTTGGTTGGAAATCTTATCCATGCTCAAGGCATCGCCCAACTTCTTCAAAGGTTCAAATCCGCTGACGTTTACCGAATTGGTGAAGAAATCCCCGTCTCCGCTCAATGAGTTGTAGACAGGTTCCAATGCTTTTGTGAGATCACCTTTCATATTCAGGTTTGAACTGAATTTCCCTTTTGCGTATTTTGCAACCGGTGCCAATTTCCCAATTGTAAGGAAATGCGAGGTGATTTCCTGGATGTCGATATCCTTCAGGTTGTAGCCCAAATCGATTGCCGGTTTGTTGTGGTCTTTGGAGTTGTAACTTCCACGTAGTCCAACTGTTCCACCCATGGTATTCATCGATAGGCCATTCAGGGAAGCAACTTCTTCCTTCATGTTTACATTTCCTTTGATGTTGTTCACATCGATTCCGTTGTAATGCAATTGTTTGATATTGGTATTCAGATCGAAATCCACATTTTCAGGAATCAATAGCGGTTCTGCGTTCGGATCTACCGGAGCAGGTTCTGCAGAAGCCGGGTTTGCAGCTGCCGGTGCGGCAGAAACTCCCATCAGTTGATCCAAGTCCAGGTTGTTACTATTGAAAGCGAAGACCCCTTTCAATAATTGGTCTTCTTTTTTATTTCCGAACAAGTATCCGAGGTAATTGTCGATTGTTCCGTTCATAGAGAAATCGGATTTACCCATGGTTGCATTCATTTTTTCCAAGGACAGGTTTTGCGGACTGAAGCGGAAAGTGAGATCTTTCACATTCACATCTTCATTCAGGTCTTTCGATTTATACAGGAAGTCGAACAATTCGATCAAGCCCTGGGCGTTGAATTTTTCGTATTGTTCATTCTCGATAGAACTCATGCGTCCGTTCAATGAAACATCTGCATTCAGTTTTCCTTTATAGGATTCGCCTTCTGCCAATGGCATTACTTTTCCTATTGTTGCCAGGTTGACTTTTGCTTTCAGTTTGGAATCGATCAATGGATCTGTTATCGGATTTCGCAATTTCAGGTTGGCGTCGATCAGGTTCCCGACAAATTCCGAATGGAACTTCGTTACATCCAACGTCATTTTATCCAGGTTGGAGCCACCGGCGAATTTCGAACCTGCATCTACCGTGATGTTATTGATCGAACCCAATCCTGCGTATTGGATCATGGCTTTCTTTACATTCAGACCAAAATCCCAGCCCGGAAGGTTCTTATCATCCAGTCGGCCTTTCACTTCGCCATTCATTTTCAAATCACCTTTTGCGATCATGCTTTCATAACCACTTTGGTAAAAGCTTGGAACCAAGGACAACAAATCCTTGAAGCTGATTTCCTTGGTGTTCAATTTCAAGTCCATCTGATCGTGGTCTTTCAACATCTGGTAGAAGCCATCCATGGACATTTTGAAGTTGTTCAATGCGAAGTTGTTTTCCTTCAAGGTAAATTTGGAATCATCTTCTTTGAATTCCATCAAGAGGTTTACATCTGCATTGGTTTTCACTTTGGATAAGTAGCTTAAGCCTTCCATTTCCAAAGTCAACTCGTCTATTTGTGTGCTGGTTGCGAAATCAATCACATCCGCAGTCAGGTCACCTTCTCCCGTATGATTGAGGTTCTTGATATTTGCATACATGTCTGAAGCCTGATCGTCGTAAACAATCTCGATATTCTTCAAAGAGTATTCCTTCAAAGACATTTTGAATTTGGATGGTTCCTGATCTTCGACCGGTCGTTCGTCTGTCGGAATCACAATGTCGTAGTTTGCCTTTCCTTCCGGATCCACGCGTACATCGAACTTGGCGTCGGAGATATGAACTGCATTGATTTTGATTTCATCACCACCGATTACATCCCATAAACCTACATGTGCCTCAATAGTTTTCACATTTGCCAACTCTACGCCCTTAAATTCCGTTCTACCTGTTACCTTCGTGTCATATAATTGGATAGTGACATTTGGGAATGTGGAAAGAAAGGTCAGATCGAAGTCTTTGATGGTTACATCAGCTTTCAGGGATTTACTCACTTCTTTCAATACCATTTCCTTAATCTCATCCTTGAAAATTATAGGGATCAGGATGATTGCAATTAGTAGGAATAACAGGGTAAGTCCTGTCCATTTGAAAAGTCTGCGAATAAAACTTTTCTTCTTCTTAGGCGATTTTTCTTTTCTAGCCATTGATAGGTATTTTAAGTATAACCAATTTTAAACCAAAGATTGTATCTTTACAATTCTACCAAAAATAAGCTTTTCATGAAACAATTAGCAGTCCTAACGTTATTAATTTTTAGTCCTTTTGTGAATCATGCACAAATATCTACGGGAAAAGTAGAAGATACTAAAAAGAAAACCGACAAAGAATCCGGTAAGGAAGAAAAGACTCCAGGTAAAAAGTACGATCCGGATGCCGGATTGATGGATTTCACTGCGTTTATCGGTGCGGGTTACAGCATCGGTTCCCACAAGATTGAACCCAATGGAGACCTGTTCGGCAGACCGGTTGGGTTAAGGGCGGATGAGAAAATGGTGAATCGCTGGACTTACCAGGTTGGTGTCCGAAACAGGATCCATCGCTTTTTCAGCATCGAAGCAGGTTTATCTATTGATCGTTATGGTGAATCCTATAAATATGAATCTCCTACAACAGACAGTGCTTACAGTTATGACCGCAAGTACAATATGCTTGCATTACCTGTTCAGGTGTATTTCACCTATGGAAAACGCATTCAATTTTTGGCAGGAGCCGGGATTCAACCTTATATTCCATTGAGTCTGAAAACGAAGACAACAATTTTGGACTTGCATGGAAATAATGTTAGTCCGGACCCTACAAGAACTATTGAGGGATTGAATAGCGCCGGAATCAACCTGTTATTTTCAGCAGGAGTGCAGTACCGTTTCTCGAAGTTTGCTTCGGTTTACCTGATTCCGTCTTATTCCAAAGGATTATCGAATATCTATGGCAAACAAGAACCGCACAAGGAATGGTTAAATGCGTTGAATATCCGCTTTGGGATGGCTTTTCACTTTCCTGAAACGACCAAGGAGAAAAAAGTAAAAGCACCGAAAGATCCGAAAGAAAAGAAGAAGTTTAATTGGTAACCACAAAGTAGATTTCGTACCTCAATCACTACGTGGTTTCCAACCAATAAAATTGAAGGGTGTTCGGAAGAATGCCCTTTTTTGATTTTGCACGCAGATTTTCATTTCTCGGAAGTTTTGAAGCTTACCTTCTACGTAAATTCGCTGTATATTTTAAATGGAATTATATGGAAAAAAACAGTTTAAAAGTTAGTGAAAGTGATGATGCAGTTGCTTATGTATACCTACCTGATCATCCAAAGAAGTTGATTCCAGGACTATCTAAAAAGCAAATAAGTTTGGATTCTTTGATTGATGGATACAAAGGACCCTGTATCTATTTTGATTTTAATTCTGACAATGTTTTGATTGGTATTGAAATTATTGGATAGTATTATTACGCACCTTAACAAGTAATTATCCGCGTTCTTCTGCGCTCTCTGCGGGAAATAAAAAAAGAGAATCTGCATCGCAAACTCTCTTTCTTTTCAATAGTATTAAAGCTGATTACTCCGAATCACTTAGGCCGGTTCCGGTTCCGAAGGATTGGATGTCTCCATCATAAAAAATCATCAATTGGGCAACGTCACGTAGAAAATCGATCTTACCGATTTCAATGCGATTGATTTTTAAGCCCGTTCTTTTTTGCACGTCAGCTACCATTTCATTGTATTTCTCCGGTTGAATCAGATCAATGCGGTCGTACACAATGATTTTGCGTGTTTCGTGTTTCAATAACCACAAGTATTCCAAACCGGCTACCAACAGCAACAGTGCGCCATTCATGACACCCATTTCAGCCAGTGAGATCTTATTGGATGCCAATGCGTTGATCACGGAAAGGCCGATTACCAGGAATAAATAGGTCATTTCCTTAATTTCGATACCTTCGGTGCGGTAACGCAAAATTCCAAAGATGGCAAAAAGCCCGAGTCCCATTCCGGTGTCGATGTCCAGCTTTTTCAATCCGAAACACAGGAAGAAGGTAATCATCCCAATCATGAAGTAAGTGAAAAGATAGTCTTTTCGTCTTGCTTTGCTGTAGTACATGAATCGAATGAGAATAACCAAAACCACCAGGTTTACTGTCATTCTGAATAAAAGAGGGTAGAGGTCCTGGTTGTAAAGGGAAATACCAAACAATTCAAAGTCTGGCTTGTGGGAGAGAAGCATGTGATGAGTTTTTTATTAGTTTTTGTATAAGTAGCATTTTTTGTTTGAACCTGTTTGATTTCAGCCGATTTTCATCGTAAAGATCAATCATTCCAAAACAAAATTTTGATATACGAAACGGGCGGATTAATTCCCGTTTCATTAATTGATAGAACGGAGAAGTCCTATCGAGTCGTGGTTGTTTCAATTCAGCAATAACAATGGATGAAAGTGTCTGGTTCTTGCATTCAGGAGTGTCCAGTGTTCCGTTAACAATATCGAAATCGATGGTCAGACGCTCTTCCACCAATTTGTTCACCAATGTGATCCGGCGGTAACTGTTCACCATTACAGGTTGCAAATCCATTTGTTTCCGCAACCGTTCCTCCAAAAATAAGCGTTGGTCATCTGAAAAATCCGAAGTAAATCCTTCAATATTGATTCGGTTTTTATCTGTTCGACCTTTGATTTTTTCCTTTACCTCCAGATAAGACTTATTGCTGTCCAAATATGTTCGGATCCTTACTTTGAAACGATTAGGAATTGCTTTGTGGTGATCCTGGAAAAACCCGTAGTTCGAATTGTCAAAATACTGGCTGGTGTAATCAAAGATCACTTTTCCGTCGATGTTCAAAACATCATAATAGGGGCGCATTTCATCCAAAAAGGCTTCGAGCCTGGTGATTGGAAAGGCAAATTTCTCGTCAACACGGTTCATCAAGGGTGCACGCGACAATTCATCCAATGAAATTCCATTGTACGTGTGCAACAAATCAGTTAATTTTCCCTTCATGTTAATTTCAAATATAGTTAATATTATATATGACGCCATTTCCAGCTAAAAGTTTATTGGCTTTTTGAGTAAATAACTGAAAAAGTGCGGCGTATTAATGGAGAATTTAAAATTGATAATTGGAGAGGGGGGAGATTCATCATGAAGATTCGGAGGTCTGTTTGAACTTTTAAAATTTCCATTTTCCATTTTCAATTACTTTTGTGCTATGCAAAAGAAAATTTTACTCCTCGGTTCAGGTGAACTTGGAAAGGAACTTGTGATCGCACTACAACGTTTGGGACAAACAGTCATTGCTGTTGACAGTTATGAAAATGCACCTGCTATGCAAGTTGCGGATTCATCCGAAGTCATCAACATGTTGGATGCCGTTTCGTTGGATGCAATTGTTGCAAAACATCGTCCGGATCTGATCGTACCTGAAATTGAGGCAATCCGTACGGAGCGTTTCTACGAGTATGAGAAAATGGGAATCCAGGTTATCCCTTCTGCAAAAGCAGCGAATTTCACTATGAATCGTAAGGCAATCCGCGATTTGGCGGCAAAAGACCTGGGAGTGAAGACTGCAAACTATCTTTATGCAAAAACCGGGGATGAATTTGAAAAAGCAGTTTTAGAGATCGGCATTCCGTGTGTTGTAAAACCATTGATGTCCAGTTCGGGTAAAGGACAATCCGTTATCCGCTCCAAAGAAGAAATCTCGAAAGCTTGGACTTATGCAATCGAAGGTTCACGCGGTGATCTGAAAGAGGTCATTGTGGAAGAATTCATTCCATTCGATTACGAAATAACACTTTTAACAGTAACACAAAATAACGGGGAAACCTTGTTCTGCGCTCCGATAGGCCATCGCCAGGAACGCGGTGATTACCAGGAAAGCTGGCAACCTATGCCGATGCAAGCGGAACATTTGAAGGAAGCACAGGATATGGCTGCGAAGGTAACCAAAGCATTGGGCGGTTCCGGTTTATGGGGTGTGGAGTTTTTCATTACCAAAGAAGGAGCTTATTTCTCTGAACTTTCTCCACGTCCGCACGATACTGGAATGGTAACGCTGGCCGGGACACAAAATTTCAGTGAGTTTGAATTACATGCCCGTGCAATTCTCGGGTTACCGATACCATCTATTGTTTCATTGAAAAATGGTGCAAGCGCAGTTGTTTTGGCGAATAAAGAATCGGATAATGCCCCTACTTTTTCCGGTTTGGAAGAGGTGTTGCAAGTAGAAGGTTCGGATGTGCGAATTTTTGGAAAACCGACTACGCGACCTTATCGCAGGATGGCGGTTGTATTGTATTCCGGAGACCAGGAAGTCAAACAGATTACTGATAAAGCAAAGGAACTCGCAGCGAAAATCACGATCAACTACCGTTAATTTGAAACGAATCATCATTATTGGTGGCGGACCAGCAGGATTGATGGCTGCCACTCAATTGTTGAAAAGCGATTGTGAAATCCTGTTACTGGATCAGAAAGCCAGTGTAGGAAGAAAATTTTTGGTTGCCGGAGATGGTGGCTTCAATCTGACTCATTCCGAAACTCCGAGCGAATTCCGGGAGAAGTATGATTCCGAATGGATTAAGAAAGCGATCAGGCAGTTTTCGAACAAGGATTGGATCAAGTTCCTGAAACAAATAGGAATTGAGACGAAAGTAGGCTCATCTGGGAAGATTTTCCCCGCGGACGAGATCAAACCGATCCAGGTGTTGAATGCCTGGAAGGAATTCCTTACCCCGAAAGTAGAGTTTCTGTTGAATACCCGTTTTATAGACTTTGCCAAGAATCAGGTTGAAGTGGAACGGGACGGAAAAACGGAAAAACTGGATTTCGATTACCTGGTCTTGGCTCTTGGTGGAAGATCATGGCCCGTAACAGGTTCTGACGGAGCTTGGGTTCCTGTTTTTGAGGAAAAGGAGATTGCCATGTCTGAATTTCAGGCGAGTAATTCCGGGTTGGTTCTCTATGAAAACTGGTTGGGGGATCTGGAAGGCAAAATCCTGAAGAATATTCAAACTACGTGCGGAAACCAAACATGTGCAGGCGATCTGACGATTACACATTACGGAATTGAAGGAAAACCGGCGTATGCAATCAACAACGCTCTGCGGAAAATGGAAAAACCACTTTTCAAGATCGATTTCAAACCCCAAATGACCAATGAAAAAGTCTTTGAAATTTTGAAAAAGGCGAAAAACCCATCCCAGGGACTGAAAGAATTGAAATTGGGTGAAGTTGCCATTTTTTGGATCAAGAACTTTGTTTCCAAGGAACGGTTTTTGAATCCGAAGGAACTCACAAAAGCAATCAAGGAGTTTCCAATCGGGATTAAAGGTTTCCGACCTATTGACGAAGTGATTTCCTGTGCCGGAGGAGTTCTTGACTCGGAAATTTCAGAATTCGGTGAATTGAACCGGTTTCCACATGTATTTGTTGCCGGGGAAATGATCGATTGGGATGCTCCGACAGGCGGATACTTGATTCAGGGATGTGTTTCAAGTGGATATGTGGCGGGGAAAGCAATTAAATTGAGAGTTGAAAATTGAGAATTGAAAAGCTTTTCAATTTTCCATTCTACATTTTCAATTTACTGATCGATCCGGGGTAAATTAATCTTCTCTTTTACAACGAAACCGGTTGGAAATTGTGCTGCTGTTGCCGTTTTCACCTTTTCAGCTTCCAATTGTGTCCTGAAATCTCCCACTTTCAGAAAATAGTGAGGCGCTATGAATTCGACGTACGTGTCTACTTTAGGAAACATCGAAACGAATTTCGAACGTGCATCATCAATAAATGATTTGTTTGTATCGAAGGCCAATTGCAGGCGGTATCCGTTGATCTCGGGAGTTGTTGATTGACCTTGCATCCTCACCAGGTCATCAATTCTACTATCTTTTACAATAGTGACTTGTGCATTTCCAAAAACGGAAATGAGCGATAGGACTGTTATCAAAATCATTTTTTCCATGTGAAGATCTTTTCGGCAAAGTTAATTGAAATTTTGCATGTGCTCAATTCAATCCTTTTTTACTGAATCCACTGAAAAAAATTGTGCCAAAACGGAAGCTCATAACCATCCGAAATAGATGTAAGTGTTAGCAAATTAGGGTATTGTTAAGAAATGTGAAAGAACAAACTTATTTAGAATCATTTTAAATTAAAAAAACACGTGCAGAAATTGTCATAAAACTGTCACGGAAACCCCTTATTCTTCTAAATTTGCCAACGTTAATTGCTGTGTTAACATGGTGTTGACAACGTATTGTAGAAACAAAAATATCTAATAATCAGATGTTTAGAAGTATAAAACAATGGTGTATCGGAGCGCTTTCAACTGTATTTGTTGTTGGTGCATTTGATGGTTTAGCTCAAGCTCCAGATGGTGGGGCCTTGTTCAAAGCGAAGTGTGCTACATGTCACGCTCCTCACAAAGATGGTACTGGTCCGAAATTGTTTCACGTCCGTGATAAGTGGACAGCCGGTGGAGCAAAAGAAGGTTCAATCTATCAATGGGTAGCGAACTGGAATGCAGCAGCAGCAGCAGATCCGTATGCGAAACAAGTTTCGAATACGAAATCGACTGCGATGAATACGTTCCCTGATTTGGCAGGTAAGCAAAAAGAAATCGATGCGATTTTTGATTGGATTGATGCTCAGCCTGATCCGGCAACAGCTGCGGCTGGCGGGGCGGCAGCCGATGGTTCTGCTTCAGCGACCGGTGAGGTAGAAGAAGACGGCTTGTCATGGGTTTGGATCCTGATGGGAGTTGTTTTCGTAGTAATCATCATGGCTGTAGGTGGAGTTCGCCGTCAGTTGAAGAATGCAACGAAAGAAAATGATGGTCAGTCAATCAATGAAGATTTGTCGTTCGGACAAGAGTTTAAAGCATGGGCTTGGAAATACAAGCGTTATGTTGGTCTTGGAGGATTGGTGATCACACTTTCATTGATCGTTTCCTTATTCCTTTCGCTTTACTCGATTGGTGTCCTGGAAGATTATCAACCGTCTCAGCCGATCGAATTCCCGCATGATATCCATGCCGGTAAAAACGGGATTGATTGTAAGTATTGTCACAATTCGGCAATTGATGGAAAAACTGCAGGTATTCCGACAGTGAACGTTTGTATGAATTGCCACAAACAAATCGAAGGTTCCACTCCTGAACAAGCAGAGAAGATTTCGAAAATTTATGCTGCTGCCGGTTGGGATCCAGCTACTGATAAATACAGCGGGAAGACAAAAGAGATTATCTGGAATAAAGTACATGTGCTTCCTGATCACGTTTACTTCAATCACCAACAACACGTTGTTGCAGGTCAGGTTGATTGTAAGCAATGTCATGGAGATATGACGAAGATGAACGAAACAGCGAAAGTTCAACCGGTTACTGAGTTGAACAAGGTGGAAGGAAATATTCCTTTGACAAAAGCTACCCTGACAATGGGATGGTGTATCGAATGTCACGCTGAAAAAGAAATCTCTTCAGGATCGTTGGATTCAAAAGGAAGCAACTATTACAATGAAATACATAACCGTTTGCTAAAAGACAGAAAATTATACAACAAATTCCTAGCGGACAAAAAAATAACGGTTAAAGAATTAGGTGGTTGGGAATGTGCTAAATGTCACTATTAATCAATCTCGAACAGTAGAACAAAGATTATGGCTATGTCAAAAAAATATTGGAAAGGTCTTGATGAATTGCATGAAACACCTGCATTTGTTGAGTCAAGAGATCGTGAGTTTTCTCCGTCTGTTTCTGTTGACGAATTCTTAGGTGATGATCAACTTGCTGAAACATCTACGGCACGTCGTGACTTCTTGAAATTCTTAGGATTCAGTGTTGCAGCTGCTACAGTTGCAGCTTGTGAAGCTCCGGTTACTAAAGCTATTCCTTATGTTGTTAAACCGGAAAACGTAACACCCGGTGTTGCAACTTGGTATGCTTCCACTTACTATGATGGAAATGCATATGCAAGTATCGTGGTTAAAACGCGTGAGGGTCGACCTATTTTTATTAAAGGAAATAAAGATTTCGGATTTACACAAGGAGCTTTAACTCCTCAAATCGTGTCCTCTGTTCTTTCTCTTTATGATAGTGCGCGTTTGAAAACAGCACAATCGAAAGGAAAAGATATTTCTTGGGATGCGTTGGACAAGGCAGTGAAAACTTCTTTATCCGGTATCAAGAAATCAAACGGTAAAGTTGCTTTCGTTGCAAATTCGGTAATCTCTCCTTCCATGCAAGGTGCAATTGTAGATTTATCTACAAGTATCTATGGTGAGACGAAGGATGCGGCTGGAATGCCAACTGTTCACCCGAACTTCAACTTTATTCAATACGATGCAATTTCTTACGCAGGAATGCGTGAAGCAAATATGGAGTCTTTCGGAATGCGTTCTATTCCTGATTATGACTTCTCACAAGCTAAAACAATTGTAAGTATCGGTGCAGATTTCTTAAGTACCTGGTTGCTTGGTAATGCATTCTCTGCTGATTATGGTAAACGCCGTAATCCTGATGGAGAGTGGATGAACAAACATTTCCAGTTTGAGTCTGTTATGTCGATCACGGGTTCAAACGCGGATTACCGTGGAATGATCAAGCCAAGTGAGCAAGCAAACGTATTGTCTTACATACTTGGGAAATTCGGAGTTAATTCCGGGATTTCTTCCACATTACCGAAAGAAGCAATGGCTGTTGCAGATGCTGCAGTTAAATCATTGAAAGCTTCCAAAGGAATGTCATTGGTTGTTTCAGGTTCCAATAATAAAGCAATTCAAATTCTTACGAATAAATTGAATAGCGTATTGGGAGCTTATGGAAAAACGATTCGTTTCGACAAGCAATTGCAAATGTTCCAATCCGAAGATGCGAAAATGCAGAAACTGGTTTCTGACGTAATCGCTGGAAAAGGGCCGGATGCAGTATTCTTCCTGGGAGCAAATCCTGTTTACAACTTACCAAACGGTAAAGAGTTTGCAGCGGCTCTTGAAAAAGTGAAATTAAGCGTTTCATTGTCCGCTTACGGAGATGAAACAGCTACGAAATGTACTTATATCGCACCTGATCACCACGCATTGGAGTCCTGGATGGATTTCAATCCGAAAGCTGGTCACTATGCAATCGCTCAACCTACAATTCGTCCTTTATTCGATACAGCTTCTGCGATGGAGTCTTTGTTGGTTTGGGCAGAATTGAAAAACCGTGGAGGAAAAGATTCACGTGTAGCATACGAGTACATTCAAAAGAATTGGGAAATGTACGGTTTCCCGATGCAAACAAAATATACAGATTTCAATACCTACTGGGAAATGGCTATTCACAACAGTTGCAATGACGACTATGTGATGCCGGCTGCTCCTGTAGTATTCAATGACGCTTCCATGGGCAAAGTTGCCGGCAAATTGCCAAAGGCTGGTTCAGTAGAGGTTGTGTTGTACCAAAAAGCAGGTATTGGAAATGGTGATATGGCCGGTAACCCATGGTTACAAGAGATGCCGGATCCGATTTCAAAAGTGACTTGGGACAACTACATCACCATGTCTCCTGAGACCATGAGAAAAGATGGTTATGCAACTACTTTCGACCAGGAGAACGGATTGAACATGGCAACTGTAAAAGTTGGAAATGAATCAATCACGCTTCCTGTTTATCCATCACCAGGACAAGCTGCAGGTACTATCGGTATCGCTCTTGGTTACGGACGTGGAGAAGGAAACGAAGAAATCGGAAATGCTGCTTTCGTTACGAAAGAGTATGGAGGTTTCGAAATAGATGAGAAAGGTAACCGCGTATCGGTTGGTAAAAATGCATTCCGTTTCCTTACATGGGAAAATGGAACTTACCAAAACAACGTTGCAGGTACTTTAACGTCAGAAATTGCAAAAGGAAAATACCCGATCGCGGCTACGCAGATTCACCACACGGTGATGTCCCGTAACTCAATTGTGAAGGAAACTACTTTAGATATTTACCAAAACGAAGAGCCTGGAACTTACAATCACAAACACGTGTTACATACACATGAAGGTGAAGTTCCGATTTCAGAGTTTGACTTATGGGATGCACATCCTGTAGAACATGTTGGTCACCGTTGGGGAATGACTATCGACTTGAACCAATGTTTTGGTTGTGGAGTTTGTATCGTTGCTTGTCAGTCGGAAAACAACATTCCGGTAGTTGGTAAAGACGAAGTTCGCAGAGGTCGTGAAATGCACTGGATGCGAATTGACCGTTACTTTGCTTCAAGCGAAGAGGCGGCGGTAGGAACACGTAAGGATCCTGTTTTAGGGCATTTGGATTATGTTGAATCTGAAATCCCAACTGCAAATCCTGCGGTAGTTCACATGCCGATGTTGTGTCAACAATGTAACCACGCTCCGTGTGAAACGGTTTGTCCGGTTGCAGCTACGACACACTCCAATGAAGGATTGAATCAAATGACTTATAACCGTTGTATCGGTACACGTTACTGTGCTAACAACTGTCCTTACAAGGTTCGTCGTTTCAACTGGTTTAACTACCCATCTTACAAGAAATTTACAGAAATCAACCCTGCTCAGGACGATATAGGACGTATGGTATTGAATCCGGACGTTACAGTTCGTACTCGTGGTGTGATGGAAAAATGTTCGTTCTGTGTTCAAAAGATCCAATCAGCTAAATTGGATGCGAAAGTTCAAAACAGAACCGTTCAGGATGGAGAAGTTCAAACTGCTTGTTCTGATGCTTGTCCTGCCGATGCAATTACATTCGGTGACTGGAATGACGTGAACTCCAAGATCCGTAAAGTATCTGCTGATAAACGTTCTTACCAGGCTTTGGAAGAAGTAGGTGTTAAACCAAATATTTGGTATCAGGTGAAAATTCGTAACAACGAAAACGCTGATCTGGATAAATTGGCAGCTGCGGAGCATCATGCAGGTCATGGAGCGCATGCTGAAAAACATGAAAGTAAGTCAAATCATTAATTGCTTAAAATTAAAGTCTAATGCATAAGGAAGCTGCAATTCGTGAACCCCTCATATTAGGTCACAAGACGTATCATCAAATTACTGAAGATGTATGTAAGCCGATTGAGGATAAAGCACCACGCATGTGGTACATTTTATTCGGTATCGCTTTGGTAATCGGATTATACGGAGTAGGATGTATCTTTTACTTGTTAGGAACAGGTATCGGAGTTTGGGGATTAAACAAAACTGTCGGATGGGCTTGGGATATTACCAACTTCGTTTGGTGGGTAGGTATCGGTCACGCCGGAACCCTGATCTCAGCCGTATTGTTATTGTTCCGCCAAAAATGGAGAATGGCGATTAACCGTTCTGCTGAGGCGATGACAATTTTCGCGGTATTCATGGCTGGTTTGTTCCCGTTAATTCACATGGGTCGTTTATGGGTAGGTTACTGGACGCTTCCATTACCAAACCACTTCGGTTCATTGTGGGTAAACTTCAACTCACCGTTGTTATGGGACGTATTCGCGATTTCAACGTATCTATCCGTATCATTGGTATTCTGGTATATCGGTTTGATTCCGGACTTCGCAACAATCCGTGATAGAGTGAAAAAACCAATTCCTAAGAAGATGTATTCCATTCTTTCTTTCGGATGGTCAGGTCGCGCTAAGCACTGGAATCGTTTCGAATTGGTATCATTGGTACTAGCAGGTGTTGCCACTCCATTGGTATTCTCGGTTCACTCGATTGTATCCTTTGACTTCGCCACATCGGTTATTCCGGGATGGCATACAACAATCTTCCCTCCTTACTTCGTAGCAGGAGCTGTATTCTCTGGTTTTGCCATGGTACAGACACTTCTACTTGTGATGCGTAAGGCGATGAAGTTGGAAGCTTACATTCACACACGTCACGTTGAGTATATGAACATCGTAATCATGGTAACAGGTTCGATAGTTGGTACGGCTTATATTACCGAGTTATTCATTTCCTGGTATTCAGGGGTCGAGTATGAGGCATACGCTTTCTTCAACAGAGCAACCGGACCATACTGGTGGGCATACTGGTCAATGATGACTTGTAACGTAGTATCTCCACAGTTGATGTGGTTCCGTCCTTTACGTAGAAGTTTGTTGTTTACATTCATCATTTCAATTGTTGTAAACATCGGTATGTGGTTCGAGCGTTATGTAATTATCGTAACATCCATTCACCGTGATTACTTGCCATCTTCTTGGTCTATGCACTACCCAAGTCATATTGACTTAGGTGTATATGTCGGAACGATTGGTTTGTTCTTCGTGTTCTTCTTGTTGTTTGCTCGTTTCTTCCCGGTATTGGCTTTGAACGAATTGAAAACAATCTTGAAATCATCAGGTGAATCTTATAAGAACGATACCGCTCCGGTTCACCCTTATTTTGCTAAAAACGGTCACGGACATGATGACCATGACAATACTCATAATCATTAATAGAGAGACATGGCAGAGAAAGTAATTTATGCAATGTATGACGACGACGATGTGCTAAAAGATGGCGCAAAGAAGTTAGTCGCTAAAGGAGTTAAAGTAGCTGACGTGTTTTCTCCGTTCCCGATTCACGGTATCGATCCGATCATTGGGGTGAAACAAACGCGCTTAGGTATTATGGCGTTCTTGTACGGTTTGACAGGAACTGCGTTGGCAACTTTGGGAATGAATTATTTCATGATTCATGACTGGCCGATGAACATTGGTGGTAAACCAAGCATGAGCTATTTAGATAACGTTTTATCGTTTATTCCGATTACGTTTGAGTTCACGGTATTGTGTGCTGCTCACGGAATGGCGATCACTTATTTGTTATTGAATAAGACGTTACCGGGAATGCCTGCAACGAATCCGGATCCTCGCACAACAGATGATAAGTTCGTAATGGAATTGCGTTTGTCAGACAACGGTCAATTTTCCGAAGGGGAATTGATGGCAATGTTGAATGAGACAGGAGTGATAGAAGTAGATCAAAAAGATATTCATTAATTAACTGTAGAGAGTAAGTCTTACAGCGTTTTAAAGACCAATACAGATGAAAGTAAAATTCAAGGCATTTGCACAGTTTTCTTTGGTAGCGTTGCTAGCTGCAGCGTGTACTTCTGATCCTGATAGTGCAGGTTTGGAATACATGCCTGATATGTATCGTTCTCCTGCGATTGAACCATATGTTGATTATGGTGAAGTTCGTGGTCAGATCAATGACGAAATGAAAATGCGTCGTTCCGCAATGGTTCCGCCGCGTTACGCAATTCCTTATTGGGGTACTGATTCGGCAACTGTTCATACCTTACTTCCATACCACCGTATGCCAGGAAGGTTGTTTGCAGAGTCGCACGGTTTATACCAGTATGACTTGTCTTCCAATGAAGATGCAGATTACGAATACAAAATGGCTGCTGCGGATGTGAACCCTCTGAAGTTGACTTCCAAAGAAGTTGCTGATAAGATATTCGCTGATGGAAAAGCATTGTATCAAATCAACTGTAATCACTGTCATGGTGAGAAAGGTGACGGAGAAGGTCCGATGGTGAAATCAGGTGCTTATACCGGTGCGGCTGTCTTAAGTGGTTTGTCGATCGCGGAAGGACAAATGTTCTACTCGATTTACTACGGTAAGAACATGATGGGTTCTCACGCTTCATTGCTGAATAAGAAAGAAATCTGGACTTTGGTGCACTACGTAAGAAAGTTCCAAGATCCAAAGTATGGAACGTTTGATGCAAATGGTGCTCCTGCTTGGGGAACTATGGCGAAAGCGGATACAACTGGAATGTAATATTTACTAAGAAAGAAAACGAACAAAAATGGAATTCAAAGTTTCATCAAAAGCAAAATCCCTTACGGTAATCCTGATGTTGTTAGGAGTTATCGGCATCTGTTTGGGTGTTTGGGTTGAGTTTACAGATTCTCATCATAATGGGGAGCATTTTCAAACACGTTTCTTAGGGAACTTACTAGTAGATAGCTTCTTCTTTTTCGCAATCGGTTTGGGAGCGTTATACTTCCTTGCATTGCAGTACGCAACAGAAACAGGATGGTATGCATCCGTGAAGCGTGTCATTGAAGGAGTAGCAGGTTATTTACCATATGGTATTGCCTTGATGCTGGTTACCCTGTTGACTATTTCTCTTATGAAAGGTGGTGGTATTTATGTGTGGATGGATAGTGCACATGTAGAGCACGATCCGATCCTGGTAAAGAAATCAGCTTATTTGAACCAAGGGTTCTTTTGGATCAGAACACTGGCTTATATGGGGGTTTACTTCATTTTCTGGAGAGGTTTCAAGATGCGTTCATTGGAAGAGGATAAGATCGGAGGAACTGCGATTCACTTCAAGAACTACAAAAAAGGTGCTTTATTCCTTGTATTCTTTGCTGTGTTCTCTTCAACTTCTGCATGGGACTGGATCATGTCAATTGATGCACACTGGTTCTCGACATTGTTCGGATGGTATGTATTCGCAGGAATGTGGTGTTCTACAATGGTTGTTTTGGTGACGTTGACTTTGTATTTGAAAAAACAAGGATATTTAAGTAAGGTAAATGAAAACCACATCCACGATTTAGGAAAATGGACATTTGCAACTTCTTTCTTATGGTCTTATTTGTGGTTCTCTCAATTCATGTTGATCTGGTACGCAAATATTCCGGAAGAGGTAACTTACCACTTGACACGTATTGAGGATTTCAAATTACTGTACTTCGGTATGTTCTTCATCAACTTCGCATTCCCAATGTTGTTATTGATGTCTCGCGATGCAAAAAGACACGCTGGTGTTTTGACTGCAGTTGGAGTAATCATTTTCGCAGGTCACTGGGTAGATGCATACTTGATGGTAATGGGAGGTTCAATGGGTAAATCTGCATACATCGGTGCGATGGAAATCGGGATGGCTTTGTTGTTCTTAGGATTCTTCATTCGAATCATCCTGACGAACCTAACCAAAGCTCCATTGATGCCGGTAAATCACCCGTTCCTGGACGAAAGTATTCACCACGAAATTTAATAAGGCACTTGTTGTTACGATAAAATAAAAAACATGACAAAGCTAATTGTATTAATAGTTATCATTTTAGGAGTTATTGCCATCGCACAGTTGATGCGTATGTATGAGCTTTCTTCTAAATTAAGAAACCGTCGTGAGGAAGATGTTCCGAATCGCGATAACCGTTTGAATGCAGCCTTATTATTGGTGTTTATGTTGGCGTTTTTCGCATCTGTAATCTACTTGTTCAGCGAGTATGGGTTTACAGGTCGTGGAGAAGCGGCTTCAGTTCACGGAAGATCGACGGATGGGTTGATGGATTTGAACTTGTGGATCATCACTGCAGTATTCTTCCTGACAAATGGATTGCTTTTTGGATTTGCATTCAAATACGTTCGCAAACCGGGAGTAAAAGCATATTGGTTCCCACACGATAATCGCCTGGAATTGGTTTGGACGGTTGTTCCTGCAATTGTTCTTGCGGTAATTATCATCCTGGGGTTGAAATCGTGGAACGAGCAAACTGATAAATCTCCCGACGAAGCAATTCGATTGGAGTTGTTCTCCAAACAATTTGACTGGACAGTTCGTATGGCAGGTGACGACAATACATTGGGTTACTTTGATTACAAATTGACAAATGAAAACAATCCGTTGGCTTTGTTGACTACTAAAACAATTCAGGATGCGATTGATAGTATGGAAAACAGTTCAACAGGTATTCATGCTTTAGAATCTAAATTGAATGACCCTAAATTGATTTTCGTTCCGGAAGATCATGATTTGATGGTGAAAGATTTGGCTAGAAAAGAGCGTATGATCCGTATGTTGTACCAATTGAAAGCACGTCATAGCAGTGCGTTGGATGCCCGCGCAATGGATGATTTGGTATTCAATGCGAACGATACATTGTACTTATGTAAAGGACAGGATTACGAATTCAACTTCCGTTCGAAAGACGTGATTCACTCGGCATTCATGCCTCACTTCCGTGCTCAGATGAATACGGTTCCCGGTCAGACAACACGTTTTAAATTCCAACCAACAATTACTACTTCGGAAATGCGCGATAAGATGCACAATCCTAAGTTCAATTACATCTTGATGTGTAACAAGATTTGTGGTTCATCGCACTACAAAATGAAATTGATAGTGGTGGTATTGGATAAACCTGCTTACAAGAAATGGTATACGAAAGTTTCCAAGTTCGATCCGAAGGCTGCTGATGCCTGTAAGACATTCAGAAACACATATGCAGTAGGAAAACCGAAGGCAGCAGCTCCGGCTGATTCCACTGCAGTGTCAGCAAAAGATTCTGTTCCGGCAGTAATGTAATCAGGCAACGAAGTAATTATATAACAATAAAGTAAAAAAATAAAATCATGGCAGCTCACGAAGCACACGCACCTCACGACGCTCATGGACATCATCACCATGAAGAGGGTTTTATTTCTAAATATATTTTTAGTCAAGACCATAAAATGATTGGAAAGCAGTTCTTGATGACTGCTGTGTTTATGGGGGTAGTAGCGATGCTATTATCTATCTTGTTCCGTATCCAATTGGCTTGGCCAGGTGAGGAATCAGACTTCTTATCATTTTTCTTGGGTGAGACTTGGGCTCCGGGAGGGGTAATGAAAGAAAGTATGTATTTGGGATTGGTTACTATCCACGGTACGATCATGGTATTCTTCCTATTGACGGGTGGATTGTCCGGTACATTCTCGAATTTACTTATTCCGTTGCAAATTGGTGCACGTGATATGGCTTCAGGTTTCTTGAACATGTTGTCTTATTGGATGTTCCTTATTTCCTCGTTGATCATGTTGAGCTCTTTGTTTATCGAAACAGGACCTGCATCTTCTGGTTGGACAATCTATCCTCCGTTATCTGCATTGCCTCAGGCAATTGAAGGTTCAGGTTTGGGGATGACTATGTGGTTGGTATCCATGACTATTTTTATCGCTTCGTCTTTGTTGGGTTCATTGAACTATATCGTTACTATTTTCAATTTGCGTACCAAAGGAATGAAAATGACCCGTATGCCATTGACAATTTGGGCGTTCTTCATTACCGCAATTCTAGGAGTGTTATCTTTCCCGGTTTTATTATCAGCTGCATTGTTGTTGATGATGGACCGTTTGGCTGGAACTTCTTTCTACCTTTCCGATATCATCGTTGGTTCTGAAATGTTAGAGAATCATGGTGGATCACCATTATTATACCAGCATTTATTCTGGTTCTTAGGTCACCCTGAGGTATATATCGTATTATTACCGGCACTTGGTCTGACTTCGGAGATTATATCTACAAATTCACGTAAACCTATCTTCGGGTACCGTGCAATGATCGGTTCGATCCTGGCAATCGGTTTCTTATCGTTCATCGTTTGGGGTCACCATATGTTCGTTACAGGTATGAATCCGTTCATCGGTTCGGTATTCGTATTTACGACCTTATTGATCGCGATTCCTTCCGCTGTAAAGGTGTTTAACTACATCACTACAATCTGGAGAGGTTCCAATATCTATACTCCGGCTATGTTGTTCTCTATCGGATTGGTTTCTACGTTCATCACAGGTGGTGTAACCGGAATTATCCTGGCGGATTCAGCATTGGATATCGCAGTGCATGATACTTATTTCGTTGTAGCCCACTTCCACATTGTAATGGGTATGTCGGCTGTGTTCGGAATGTTTGCCGGGGTTTACCATTGGTTCCCTAAAATGTATGGTCGTATGTTGAACATGCGTTTAGGATATGCACATTTCTGGGTGACTATCGTTGGAGCATACGGAGTATTCTTCCCAATGCACTTTGTTGGATTGGCAGGAGCACCTCGTCGTTATTATGATTATTCAGTATATGGCGAATTTGATAAACCTGCACAGGATATGATCATGGATTTGAATGTGATTATCACAGTGTTTGCAATTATTGCTGCATTTGGTCAGTTGATTTTCTTATTCAATTTCTTCTATAGTATTTTCAGAGGTCCTAAGGCAGTTCAAAATCCTTGGAGATCGAATACATTGGAATGGACGACTCCTGTAGAACATGTTCACGGAAACTGGCCGGGAGCAATTCCTGAAGTTCACCGTTGGCCATATGATTATTCTAAGCCTGGTGCGGAGGAAGATTTCATTCCTCAGATTGTTCCTTTAAGAGAAGGAGAAGAAGGAGATCATTAAGATTTTACATAAATAATATTGGGAGTCCCTGTTCGGAAACGAGCGGGGACTTTTTCTTTTTAACCACATAGGTTCATGAAGATGATTTCGTATTTTTGTAATTAATACATGGACGAAGAATCATTTGACTACAGATCTGAGGCATCGAATCCTGAAAAGGAGTACGATAAAGTGTTACGCCCAAAACTATTGGATGATTTTGCCGGTCAACCGCAGGTGGTGGAAAACCTGGAGATTTTTGTCAAGGCTGCCACCCAACGAAACGAACCTTTGGATCATGTGTTGCTCCACGGTCCTCCGGGATTGGGAAAAACCACTTTAGCCAATATCATTGCGAATGAACTCAAAGTAGGATTTAAAGTCACCAGTGGACCGGTTCTGGATAAACCAGGTGATTTGGCCGGACTTCTAACCAACCTGAGTGAGGGCGATGTGCTTTTCATTGATGAGATCCATCGGTTGAGCCCGGTTGTGGAGGAATACCTTTATTCGGCAATGGAGGATTACTGCATCGATATTCTAATCGATTCCGGGGCGAATGCACGTACTGTTCAGATTACATTGAACCCATTTACCCTGATTGGTGCCACAACGCGTTCCGGATTGCTTACAGCGCCTCTAAGAGCCCGATTCGGAATCAATTTGAGATTGGAATATTACGATCTGGAAACCTTGGTTTCCATTATTGAACGATCCGCAGAGTTATTGGATATTCCCATCCACGAACAGGCTTCGTATGAAATCTCCCGAAGAAGCAGAGGTACACCCCGGATTGCGAATTCTATTTTGCGAAGAGTCCGTGATTTTGCCCAGGTAAAAGGAGATGGAACGATTACTCTTGCCATTACGAATCATGCGTTGGATGCATTGAATGTGGACAAATACGGTTTGGACGAAATGGATAACCGAATTCTGAAAACCTTGATCGATAAATTCAAAGGTGGACCGGTCGGACTTACGACCATTGCTACCGCCATCGGTGAAAATGCCGGAACCTTGGAAGAGGTATATGAACCGTTCTTAATCCAGGAAGGATTCCTGATGAGAACACCCCGTGGAAGGAAAGCAACACAAAAGGCTTTTGAGCATTTGGGGTTTGATTTCGGATGGCAGCAAGGAGGATTATTCTAATGACCTTCGTTAGTTAACGATATCATGTTTTTTGAATTCTATATTTAATAAAAACATAGGGGAGATCCCGTACAAAACAGGATTCTTCCCCTATTATTTACTATAAATACTGATTGGCGATCAACCATTTCACGATGCGCTCCAAAACCAACTGATTGCGATCAATGGAAGATGCACTGAATGTAACATTGTCAGCCGAAGCTATTGGCACTGTACGTCTCAAATTGTCTTTCATCGTATGCATTTCACAGTTTTTCGCATTGTTACCTCCCGTAAATGTTGCTTTGGCAATTGTCACACCTGAAGGTAATTTAAATTCATACGTATCGTTACCGGTACTTTTAACACTAATATCTTTAAAGCTGCCGATGATTTTTGAATCCTGCTCGATGGTTTTATCCTCTTTCAAGTTGGTAGGCCAGCTTTTGTTTCGGTTCACAAGTGAATAATCCATCGCAATCTTTGGTGCTTTACCTTTCTTTGCAATAAACTCCTGCACTTTTTGATCATCTAATCCTCCATTGGCAAAAATGCCGCTTTTGCCTAAAAGCTTGGCAAGAGACTTCTCGGTTCCCATTTTCGACACGGTAAAAATCCCGATTTGATTAGCTGTTAAAAAAGTGATCCGGTAAAAGTGATCCATATTGTTGTTGGGATCTTGTTCAAACTCGCCAGCGTATGCTGCAATGATTAGTTTTTCCCCGGTCATTGAACTTACTTCGAAGGTACTGGTAAGCCCCATGTTTTCAGTGTCTTTGATTTTAACGATCCGGGCTACATCTTGTCCATCAATAGCTAAAAGACCGTCTACATAGGTATATTCTGATTTCTGGGCGAATAAGGTAGATGCGACAAGCAATGGAAGCATCATTAAAATGATTTTTTTCATATAGATGATTTTTGTTTCCATAAAGATACGGAATAACCACCTTCTCGAAAGAAATAACGAAAAGTTTAGTTATTATTGGCTGAATCCGGATCATCGGCGGTTATTTCCAAAATTCGATCAGTATGACTAATTTTATATGCCGTTTGTATTGATAGAAATACAAGCAAGTCGCTATGTTTAAACCATGCAGCAAGATCAATTAAAAAATCTGATTCGGACAAAAGCAGAAGGGATGGGATTCCTGCATGTAGGTTTCTCCAAAGCCGACTTTTTAGCATCGGAAGAACCCAGGTTGGCTAATTGGCTAAAAGCTGAAAAGCACGCGAAAATGTCCTACATGGAAAACCACTTTGACATGCGATTGGATCCCCGCTTATTGGTACCGGGTGCAAAAACAGTGATTTCCCTGGCATACAATTATTTTCCTCAAACTATCCAGCGAACGGATTCTTTCCATATTTCCAAATATGCGTACGGGAAGGATTATCACGATGTTGTAAGGGCCAAGTTGAAACAACTTGTAGCGGAATTGCAACAAGAGATCGGTGAAATTGAAGGTCGTGTATTTGTGGATAGCGCTCCTATTTTAGAAAAAGCCTGGGCGGAAAAAAGCGGTGTGGGCTGGTTGGGTAAAAACGGGAACCTGATTCAACCCAAGGCTGGATCCTTTTTCTTCCTGGCCGAAATCATTTGCGATCTGGAATTGGAATCCGACGGACCGATCCGGGATTATTGTGGTACATGTACCAAATGTATTGACGCTTGTCCGACGGATGCTATTGAAGCTCCATACATTGTGAACGGATCTAAATGTATTTCGTATGCAACTATCGAATTGAAAGATTCGGATTTACCTGAATTGTTTCGCGGCAATATGAAGAATTGGATTTACGGTTGTGATATTTGTCAGGATGTATGTCCGTGGAATCGTTTTTCGAAGCCACATACCGATCCGGAGTTTGAACCGAAAGAGGCCATTTTATCTTTTTCGAAAGAAGACTGGAAGGAATTGGATGAACTCACTTTTCAATCAGTCTTTAAAGGAAGCGCAGTAAAAAGAACCAAATTTTCTGGCTTGAAAAGAAACATTCTGTTTGTGAATTCGACTTCGGGAAACTCTGATTTCACAGAAAATAAGTGAGTTACTTCATTTTATTTTAATGATTCATTAAACCTTTGGTAATATAGCGCATCATAAGGAAAACTACAACATGAAACAAACTATCTTATTGGTGGTGCTTGCATGCACCTTTTTTACCGGATTATCCCGTGCACAGGGATTCTACGACAGATCAACCGTTCAAAAGATTGAGATATTCTTCAGTTCTTCGAGTTGGGATGCACAACTGGATGCGCTGGCTTCCACAACGGAAGATTACTTGTTGGCAGATTCCGTTCGGATCAATGGAACGTCTTTCGACAGTGTTGGCGTAAAATATAAGGGTAACAGTTCTTATAATTCCAACAACAATAAGAACCCGATCCACATCGCATTGGATTACACACACGGAAGTTACGATTATCAAGGTTATACAGACATCAAACTGCAAAATGGGTACCAGGACCCATCTGTGATCCGGGAGGTACTTTCTTACGCAATCCTGGAACAGTATATGGATTGCCCGAAGGCAAATTTCGCCAATGTTTACATCAATGGGACGTTGCGTGGGGTATATTCCAGTGCAGAATCGATTAATTCCAAATTCAATGGGGATCATTATTATACTTCTGACGACTCATTTTTCAAATGCAATCCGATCGGTGGAGCAGGTCAGGGAACCTCGGTTAATCCTGATTTGAAGTATTTAGGTTCGGATAGTTCGCTTTATGCGAATGGTTATGAATTGAAATCGAATTACGGATGGAATGATCTGGTGGATCTGACGAATACTTTGAACAATAACTTTTCAGCAATTGAATCCAAATTAGATATGGATCGCGCCATCTGGATGCTTGCATACAACAATGTATTGGTGAACCTGGATTCTTACTCCGGAGCATTCCGTCAGAATTACTATTTGTACAAGGATTTGAATGATCGATTTGTTACAACTGTCTGGGATTTGAATATGAGTTTTGCAGGGTTTCCGGGAGGTCCGACCCAAGGGCAGTCCTACACAGCAACTACGCTTGATCCTTTTTCGAACAGCACATCTGCAAATCATCCATTGATTCTAAAAGTAATGGCTAATCCGATGTATAAGCGGATGTATATGGCACACCTTAGAACCATTGTTCAGGAGATTTTTGCTTCAGGGGATTACCTGACGACAGCCAATACATTGCGAACTACTATTGATGCATCCGTTCAGGCAGATCCGTATAAGTTTTATACTTATACGCAATTCCAGAATGGAATGACAACAACAGTTACCGGTGGTGGTCCCGGAGGAGGTTCAGTTCCGGGAATTCAACAATTGATGGCTGCTCGTGTGACCTATTTTCAGTCTAATGCAGATTATTTGTTAGCAGCTCCGACAATTACGGCATATGCAGCGAGTAATAATGCTCCTAATTATGGAGAAACGATTACAATTACAGCTACATGTACAAATGAATCTACCGTATTTCTTGGATATCGTCTGGAGCATCCATTACGTTTTAATCGAGTTCAAATGTATGATGATGGAATGCACAATGATGGAGCTTCGGGTGATCATGTGTATGGGACAGACGTTGTTTTGAACGGAATTACAATGGAATATTACATTTACGCCGAAAATGCAAATGCCGGAATTTTCAGTCCGGCCAGAGCAGAACATGAGTTTCATACAGTGAACATCACGATTGTTTTGCCTGCTATTGGTGATATTTTGGTGAATGAATTAATGGCTGATAACGGTTCAACTGCGTACGATTCAAATGGTGAAAACGATGATTGGGTTGAATTGTATAATCATACTGCAACAGCAAAGGATTTGTCCGGATTGTACCTGTCGGATGATGCTACCAATCTGACCAAGTGGCAAATTCCGGTAGGAACTGCTGTCAATGCTAACGACGTATTGATTATTTGGGTGGATAATGACACCGAGCAAAGTGGTTTGCATGCCAATTTCAAATTAAGTGCTTCAGGGGAATCTGTTGTGCTTTCGGACGGAACAACAATTTATGATCAGGTTGATTTCGGAATGCAGACAACGGATATTTCCTATGCCCGCTGCCCGGATGGAGGAACCTTTACATTTACCGATCCTACATTTGATGCCTTGAATAATTGCGCCCTTGGTTTGAACGAATCGTCTTTATCGGCAACACGTATTTATCCGAATCCAAGTAATGCAAATTTCACTATTCAAACAGATGTCAGTGGAGTCTATGGAGTTTATGACTTGTCGGGGCGTGAGATTACAACGGGTTCTTTGGAGACTTCCTTAACAGTATTGGATGCCCAAATGTGGCATGCAGGAACGTATTTGGTGCGAATTCAGGATAGTATGGGGAATGTGCAAACAACCCAACTGATCAAATACTAATCGGGTATTTTGGTTGTTGAATATCGGGTCTTTATAGTACGAATTAGTTGAAAATCGCAAGATACTTAGTCTGTCTTGCCTGTTCCGACTTTTTGTGCTAATTTGCTCCCGCTAAAACATACTATTATGATTCCTGAAGAAAATGTACAGGAGCCCATCTCATTAAGTTTAACTCCATACACTGGCGCGTGGACAAAAGCGGAAGCTGCTCATTTGTTGCGAAGAACCATGTTTGGTCCGACTTTCACTCAAATTACACAAGCTGTATCGAATGGGATGAATGCTACCGTTACCCAATTGTTGACTCTTCCAAGTGTTTCGCCACCTTTGGCTTTTCACCCGGATGAAGCTGTCACGGCTGTAGGGTCAACTTGGATTAATGACGTATATCCGGCTAGTCCTGGTCCCACAAATAATGCACGTTTGTATTCATTGGGAGCCTGGTTCATGCAGCGCATCAATCAGCCAACAGTGAGTATTCAAGAAAAAATGTGTTTGTTTTGGGACAACCATTTTGGCGTGGATGGGACAAATGAGGCGAAAGCTGTTTACGGAATGCATGAAAAATATCGCTTGAATTGTCTTGGAAACTTTAAACAGTTGGTCAAAGACATGACAATCGATCCAATGATGCTTTTATTCCTGAATGGGGCTACAAACAATCTTTTTTCCCCAAATGAAAATTACGCGCGAGAATTATTGGAGCTTTTTACAGTGGGGAAAGGACCTCAGGTTGGAACGGGTGATTACACGAATTATACCGAAGCGGATGTTGCTGCGGGCGCTAAGATCTTAACCGGTTGGACAGTTGCAGACTTATACAGTACGACTGTAAGTCAACCTTCCAGCGTGTTTTATTCGGTACTGCACGATACTTCAAGCAAAACCCTGAGTTCTTATTTTGGTTCGGCGGTCGTTTCAGATGCTGGAAATGCAGAATATGCAAATTATGTGGATATTATTTTCAGTCAGCCGGATATGGCAAAGTATCTGTGCCGGAAAATCTACCGTTGGTTTGTCAATTATGACTTGACAGCCAGTGTGGAAAGTACGGTAATTGCTGATATGGCTTCTACGTTGACTTCCAATAATTTCGACGTATTGCCGGTTATTGATCAATTGCTGAAAAGTGAACATTTTTATGATATTTCCGTTCGTGGAGCGATCATCAAGAATCCGTTGGAGTTATTATTCAGTATGCTGAATGCATCCGGTTCGGCTCCCGGTTATTCGGTTCCCATCAATTATGAAATCTATCTGAACCTTTATTACATGGCCCAGGTAATGGGAATGGAATATTTGAGAGCTCCGAGTGTCGGAGGTTGGACGGCATATTATCAAACTCCTGCCTTCACCAGGCTATGGGCAAATTCCAGTTTATTAAAACTACGATTTGATCTTGGAGCGATGATGACTGTTACGAATGGAATTGTGGTGAGTGGAAATGCATTCAAACTGGACGCACTTAATTTCGTCAATAATTTAAGCTTACCGTCAAGTGCGCCACAGGTAATTGATGATATTCTGACGGTCTTTACCTGTAAAGGAGTTTCTGTTACGGAGAAAGTGGTTTTGAAGTCCATTTTGACGAATGGACAACCTGATTTTGAATGGACAGTTCAATACAATGATTATATAGCGGATCCGGGGAACGCGACTGTAAGTGGTCCCGTTCGGCAGCGGGTGGAATTGGTACTTTATAGATTGTTCCAATTGCCTCAATCCCAAGTAATGTAAGTGTAGACCAAAATCAGAAACTATGAAAAGAAGAAATTTTGTACAGTCGGTTGCACTTTCATCCATTGGAGTGCCACTCGTTTTAAAGAACTTTAAATTTGGAGCCGTAACAGAAGATTTGTTTGAGACTTCAAAATCAGCTGAAGACAGGGTATTGGTAATTATCCGATTGAATGGAGGAAATGACGGACTAAACACCTTGGTTCCGCTGGACCAATATTCCAATTTGTCTATTCAGCGATCAAATATCCTGATTCCGCAGAATCAGTTACTGACAATTACTCCGACGAATGCGTTGCATCCATCCATGTCGGGAATGCGTGACATGTTTAATAATGAGCGTTTATCCATTATTCAGAATGTCGGATATCCGGAACAAAACAGGTCACACTTTCGATCCATGGATATCTGGACGTCCGGTATGTTGGACCAAAATGCAACGCGCGGTTGGCTCGGCAGATATCTGGACCAGGAGTTTCCGAACTTCCCGGACGATTATCCGAATACACAGAACCCGGATCCGTTTGCAATCAGTATGGGATACGAAGTGTCTGCAACTTGTCAGGGATTAGCAGCAAATTTTTCCGTTGCAATCAATAACCCGTTTGACAGCTACAACCTGGTAGAGTCGGGACAGGTAAATGATGGAACCTATTACGGTTCACACATGGAATATTTGTCCACCCTGATCACGCAGGCAAATGCTTATGGAGCTCAGGTGAATGCTGCTGCAAATGCCGGAAGTTCACTTTCCACAATGTATGATCCTGCCGACGATGTTTCAAAAAACCTGAAATACATCGCACAGATGATCTCCGGGGGATTGAAGACAAAGATTTACATTGTGAATGTGAATGGATTCGATACACACAATGCCCAAGTGGTTTCGGGAGCACCGACAACCGGAGCGCATGCAAGTTTACTTTCTCGTGTTTCTACAGCAGTTGCGGCATTTCAAAATGATTTAAGCTTACTGGGCTTGGAGAATCGTGTTGCAGGAATGACATTTTCTGAATTTGGAAGACAAGTTGCTTCCAATGCCAGTGACGGAACAGATCACGGTGATGCTGCTCCTTTGTTCCTGTTCGGCGCATGCATCAGCAGCGGGATTATCGGGCCAAACCCGGTTATTTCCAATACAGTTGTGGATCAGGTTGGTGTCCCGATGCAAATTGATTTCAGAGACGTTTACGCATCTATTTTGAGAGATTGGTTTGAGGCGGATACGACAGAAATTCAGGGAATGTTTGAACAGACGATTAACTTTATCCCGGTTTTGGATTCGTGCAATTTGGGATTGGATGAGTATTCGAAAGAAAATGATGTGTTGATTTTCCCGAACCCTTGTGTAGACCAGACGACCTTGAAGTTTAAATGTACCGGAGAAAAAGTGACTATCCGGGTGTATGATACGAGCGGAACATTGATCAGTGAAGTGTGCTCGAAAGAGTTCCAACCGGGAGAACACCTGGTTCCTGTTTACATGGATGGGAAACCGTCCGGAAATTATGTTATTACAGTGCATAAGAATTCAGGAACATTTACCAAGAAGTTTATCAAATTGAAAAATATCTGATATTAAAAAACCCCGAAGCGATTGCGGCATCTGCTTCGGGGTTTTGTTTTTTAGTGGAAAGGGATTATTGTCCTCCTCCCATGTTTTTAAGATCTTCCTCAGATACTACTGTATATCCTTCCGGAATAGCCAAGCTAAAGATTTTCTTGTCTACTTTCTTGTTGAACTTAGTCGCAACAAAGTGAATAGACATTCCATTGTTTACAGTGGAAAATTCCAATGGAACCCCCGACAGCTTGCTGTTTCCAAACTGTTGATGTCCTTTCAATGAAGCCTTCAAATCTGTAGCAACCCACATAATTGTTTCGTTACCATCTGCATCGCGAGAAATCGTTTTGGTACACTTGTAACCAACGATATCTTTCGTTTCAGAAGTTACCTCCACTTTCGGCTCATCTGTTTTCTCCTCTTTATCAGCTTTAGAAAGTTCTTTCATTTCAGTAGCGGTCTTATTACCCATTACTTCCATTAACATTAAAGCTTTGTCTGCTTTGACATCCACAACTGTGTTCATTTTCATGAACGTACCCATCGTCATATCAATTTTTGATTTTTCAGGCATGAAGAACAACTCCATTGTTGAACCTTGCATCATCGGAATAGCCATTGCCATATCCGGATTGTCACTGGAGAAATCCATTGAATAGGAAATTTGTCCGGTTGTTTGTGCTATAGAGGTTCCAACTACAGCAAGAAATAGAATTGATAATAGTAAATGTTTCATGTGTTTCTTTTTTACAAAAATGGCATAAATCTTTCAACTTATGCCACCATTCGTATATTTCGTAATTTTTAGTTGTTAAAGAGTGCAAAGAAGAAATTATGGACTCCCCGTTATTTAGCCATAGTCAGCTTTGTTCAACTATCCGGTAATTGCTCCGACCAGATCTTTTCCATTGGCGTAAAGAATGAGCCCCAAAAGCAAGAAGAATCCAACATATTGGGCATATTCCATAAACTTCTGTCCCGGCGCACGACCTGTGATCATTTCGTACAATAAGAACATGACATGTCCACCATCCAATGCCGGAATAGGAAGCAAATTCATAATTGCAAGCATCATGGAAAGGAAAGCAGTCAGTGTCCAGAAAGCTTGCCAGTTCCAAACAGGAGGGAATAGTTTTCCGATCGAACCAACTCCGCCAACAGATTTTGCCCCTTTAGCAGTAGCCACATATTTGAATTGCGCCACATTCATGTACATTGTGCGGAGCCCTTTTCCGAAACCGGAAACAAATGCTTCACCAAAAGAATAATTTTGCGTGTAGAAAGCACTGGTATCCGAACTGATCTTTAGATCTTTGAAATTGACCCCTAACAGACCATCTTGCCCGATAAATGCGTCTTTCTCGATTTCTTTTCCATCTCTTAAAAGGATGATGTGAGCCTTTTTACCTTTACTGTGGTACAACTGGGAAGTCAATTGATCGTGGAAAATGATTTCCTGGCCATTGATCTTTAAGAATTGATCACCCGGTTTCAATCCGATCCTTGCTGCTGCTGACTTTGGAGCGATACTATCTGCTTTTGACATAAATGCTCTGAAACCAAAGGTGTTTTTTTCAGCACCGTTTTCCCACATTTTATTTCCAATATCCTCCGGTAAAACAATTGTTTCAATTTTTCCATTCGAGTGAAGCACCTTGAAATGACGCATATTGAAAATCAGGATTTCTCCTCCCAATTGCTGAAGTTCATCCAATTTTTTTCCATCTACCGCCAACACTTTATCTCCTTGTTGGAAACCGAATTGCTCCATGTATGGATGAATCGCCATTCCATTGACCATTTTAGTCTGATCTATTTTTTCTTCGCCCCAAACAGCCAATACCATGATGTAAAGTGCAAAACAAACGATCACATTCACAATGATACCACCCAACATAATAATTAAACGTTGCCATGCCGGTTTTGACCGGAATTCCCAAGGTTGCGGTGGTTGGGCCAATTGCTCTTTGTCCATGGACTCATCTACCATCCCGGCAATTTTCACATAACCGCCAAGGGGAATCCAGCCGAGCCCCCATTCCGTATCACCAATTTTTTTCTTGAAAACAGAAAAATACGGGTTAAAGAACAAGTAGAATTTCTCCACTTTCGTATTGAACCATTTTGCAGGCAGGTAATGCCCGAATTCATGTAATACAATTAGAAGAGAAAGTGATAAAATCAGCTGAGCTGCGCGAACCCAAAAATCCATAGTTTTTATTTAAAGTGGAACAAATATAGTTAATTAGGCAATAGTGATCAGGCATTAGGCAATAGTGATTGATTTATAATGACTTATTTAACTACTGCCTAGTTGCTATTCACCAATGCCTGAATCAGGGTTGTACATTCTTTGTGGAATATCCATGGTGTTCAAAGTATTCCAAAATAGCTTCTTTCATGAAAGCCTGTTGTTCTTCTTCGCTTAAAGGCGGAAGTTCTTTCAGGAACTCGAAATGCGGCCAGTTGTCCGTATCTCTTCCCTTAAATTCGTAATATCCATAAGGTTCCAGCAAGGTACAGATTGCGACGTGCATCAAATCTGTCTTCTCGTGTTTTTTAAATAGTTTATATCCGACGCCCAATTCCTCTACACCAATCAGGAAAAGCATAGCCTGTAAATCTATTCCCGGACCAAAAGTTGGCTCCAATTGTTTTGCAAGGTTTTGGTAACGTAGTTCTAATGCGTAATCCATGGTTCAAAATTAATGATTTTAAAGACGAATGGACTCTTATGACGTCAGGATTTTAAGATATTAGGATGTTAAGACTAGTTAATATGTCTTAAAGTCCTAAAATCTCAATGTATTAATATCTAATGAATATAACCAGCTTGTCCTTTCTGGATCCGGTCGAAAATCCAATCGTAGCTATAGACCATGTGGGAGTGAACGAAGTGTTTGTTCGGCCAATTATATGGGGAACATATCCGTCCCACATGATTGGATTGTTGGGCGTTTATTCCCCAAACGGTAGCTTGCGGGGCCACACCGTCCTGGTAGCAAAGAGCATCGGCATCTTTCTGACCCAGGTTGGATCCGTATTGCCAGACTTCTTCAAACTTGTTCCAATCCAATCCTTTGTATGCGGCATTTTCCGGTGCGAGCATGTAAAATTTGCCGAGAATAACCTGGTCTTTTATTGTTTCGATTAATCCCAAAGTATAGGCATAACCCATGCTGTGACAGACAATATCTATCGTGTCTTTCGTCAGATAGCTGTTCGGAGTATTGTGAATTTCGTTTAGGAAAGCTTTTCCAACAAGAACGCCTCTTGAATACCGGTAATCAAAACCCTCCGGATTGGAAACCAGGTTCAGTCGTTTGTATTTTTTGTTTGAGCTGCGTGCAGTTACCGAACGGATATAGCTTAAACCGAAACCCAGTTTGGATTGATGATTAGAGGTCCTTACAGGAAAACTGCCATCCAGGTAAAAACTGGTATCCGGCTCCAGGCGCTTGATGAACCGGTCGTCTATTTTAAACCAGTAGTTTGTGCGGTCATTCAGGTAAACTTCGTTCCTGCTTTCGTGTTTGTCGTATTTCGGACCGCGGTAACCGTTCACGAAAACCAGGTATCGCCTTGCCTTGGGTTGCTGCTTTTGAATAACTTGCTTGCTTATCTCATCTCCGGTAAAAGCAAAGACATGCTGAAAAGCAGGAAACTCCCTCGGTCCGCCAGCATTGTCGCGATTAAAATAGGAAATCACCCGGTAAGTATTGTTTTTAACCGGAATGTCTTCCTGGTATGCTAGAAGAAGCTTGTTTCCGGATGATATGAAAGAGAGTTTGTCCTCAAAGGAAAAGAAATTCAGGACCAAGTTGGCATTGTAACTGCGCCAGCTCCCTTTTCGCTTGATATAAATGACTGTTTGCGGTTCCGTAGGATAAACACAATTGAACACCAATTTATTCCCGTGGAGCTTTTTCGAAAAACGTTTTTTTAGTTTGTAGTTCCGGCCAATGCCCAATACTTGTTGCATAAAGGTGGTGTCGCTCAATGTACATTGCTTACTTGATTTGACAGTATCAATCAAAATGACACGGTTCAGACTAAAAGGAGTGTACATGGTGGAGGGCGCAATGGAGCCATCTTCCAATTCTTCCCAAAAATAATAATAGACCAGGCTTGTTTTTGTTTGAAACTGTGGTCTATGAACGAATTCATTCTGACCGGATACGGAAAGAATACTCAAGCTAAAAAACATAAAAATTTTCACCGCGAGCTTCATTCTGTAAATATATTAACTTTTGAGTGTTTAGTTCAAATCCCGATAGCTATCGGTATCAAAAGTTGTTTCTTAATTAAACACTCTGTTCCGGTTGAACCTTTTTCAACTCTTTGAACATTTTGAGGATTTGACTATTTTTGCAATCATCATAAATTAACTGAAATGGGAAGAGCATTTGAATATCGTAGAGCAGCTAAGGAAAAACGTTGGGGCAAAATGTCCAAATTGTTTCCAAAATTAGGTAAGGCTATTACTATGGCCGCTAAGGAAGGTGGTCAGGATCCTGCTACCAATGCCAAGTTGCGTACGGCAATTCAAAATGCGAAGGCTGAAAATATGCCTAAAGACAATATTGAAGCGGCGATAAAAAGAGCGAATCAAAAGGACATCGCATCATTTGCACAAGTGGATTATGAAGGAAAAGGTCCTCATGGTGTCCTTGTTTATGTGGAATGCGCTACGGACAATCCGACCCGTACGGTCGCGAATGTGAAGTCATATTTCAATAAAGCCGGAGGAAGTGTTGTTCCAAACGGACAATTGGAATTTATGTTCAACCGGAAATCTGTTTTTGAATTGGAAAATAAAGGAGCTTTCGATCCCGAAGAATTGGAATTGGAATTAATTGATGCCGGATGTGACGAAATTGAGGTAACAGAAGACCGAATTTTCATTTACGGGGATTATACTTCTTTTGGAACAATCTCTGCAGCATTGGAAGAAAAAGGGATTGAGATCTTGAAATCGAATTTGGAGCGCTTTCCTACAACACCTGTTGAATTCACAGAAGAACAATTGGTGGACATCGAAAAAATGATGGATAAATTTGATGATGACGATGATGTACAACAGATTTTCACCAATATGGGGTGATTATAAAATTTAATGAAACAAGTCGGGGCGAAAATTTTTCGCCCCGACTTGTTTAACAATGGTTCGTTTGTATCTTTTCAATTGGTGTGAAATCTTCTGTTGCGAATTTCCCAATTTTGGAACATGAATTTTTTGGACATCCTGATTCTTCTCCCGATCCTTTACGGAGCATATAAAGGGTTTAAGCATGGTTTCGTGATTGAGTTATTTACCTTGTTGGCCATTCTTGTGGGGATTTACGTCGGGATCCATTTCTCCGATTATACCGCAGATTGGTTGAAAACCTCCTTCAATTGGAATTCGGAATACTTACCTGTTGTTGCTTTTACATTGACTTTTCTTGGTGTCGGCGCAATGATCTATTTCGGAGGAAAAATGATTGAAAAGATGATCAAAGTGGTTCAATTGTCTCCACTCAACAAGTTTTTGGGAGTGCTTTTCGCTACGATTAAGTCACTTTATATTGTCAGTGTATTGCTTGTACTCATCGAATCTTATGATGAGAAAGGCAATTTTTTCCCTGAGAAGACCAAGACGAATTCTTTACTCTATGAACCTGTAAAGGATGTTTCCACTAAAACCGTTCCTGCACTTGGAGAAAGTACCATTTTCCTGAAAAATGCCTTGCACAATGAAACGGATAGTACCGGCCTGACCGTTGACCAGGTTCTTCGTGCAAAAGAAATTGCAGACAGTTTGGGAATCGATGCCAATGACGCAAAGCAAATTTTGGAAGTTCATCAAAAATATGGAACCAAATAGGCTGCACTAATATGCAGAATGAATTTTTAGATTCGGGAACTCACATTCTAATTGTCTGTATTCCTTTCTGTTACTGGGCAAATAGACAGATGTCTATCTGTATTTTTTAGAGATTCGGAGGATGTAACACGATGTCCGGATAAATCACAACGTCTGTTTTTTTAATTTGGTACATTATCTAAATTACCGGATTTGGAATCGATTTGATAAACAAAACAATATATTTGCCTTTTGTTAGTTAATCGTTAATCACATCGGCGCAGATTTTTCATTCGAATGAAGAAAATACATTTTTTGATTTACTTAGGAATTCTTTCCTTCATATGGGCATGTTCTACTGAGAAGAATACCTTGCTTAGCAGGGCATATCATGGAACTACCGCACACTACAACGGTTACTTCAACGCGAATGACTTGCTGGAACAAGCAATGAAAACATATCGTGAAAATCAAAAAGAAGATTACTACAGCGTACTTCCGATTCTTCAATTGCCGAGCGAAGAAGAAGTGAAAAACATGTATTCCCCTATCGATACAGCTATTTCAAAATGTACGAAGGTTATCCAACGGCATGCCATGCCTTCCATGGAAAAACCGGCCTCCAAGAAAGAAGAACACAACCGTTGGATCGATGAAAACTGGATTACGATTGGAATAGCCAATTTTTATAGACGCGATTACGACCTGGCATTCAAGAACTTTGAATACACCAAAAAGTTTTTTTCTTCGGACAAGTCAGCGTATATAGCGGAAATGTGGATGGCGAGAACTTACATGGAACAAGGAAAGTTTACTGAAGCGAATTTTGCAATTACCAACCTGGAGAAAGCACAAGAGTCGATGGAAAACGGAGACTCCAAAGGCCCTAAAGGAAAAAGTTCCAAATCATCCAAGGCTAAAAAGAAAAAGAGCAAGAATAAAAAAGAGAAAGAACAGGCCCCATTCCCTAAGAAACTCAGATATGATGTGGCGATTACAAGAGCTCTCTTCGCTGAAAAAAGAAAAGATCCGGAAGGTGAGATCAAAGCATTGACGAAAGCCTTGGAATATGCTAAAAAATCAAAAGACAAAGCACGGATCAATTTTATTCTGGGTCAATTATATGAGAATGCAGGTGACAGGGGACAGGCGGCTTATCATTACAATCGCGTGAAGAAATACAATGCCGGTTATGAAATGAGTTTCAATGCAAATTTGAAGAATGCCTTGAATGCCGGAGGAGAAAAAGTCCGCAAAAGCTTGAAAAAAATGCTTCGTGACACCAAAAATGCGGAATTCAAAGATCAGATCTATTATACCATGGGTAAAATGGATCAACAGGAAGCAAATGATGAGAATGCCAAGGTAAATTATACCAAATCAGCATTTTACTCGATCTCTAATGTGCGTCAGAAAGGAATGGCCTTTGAGCGTTTGGGAGACATGAGTTTTGCCAAAAAAGATTATCTGAGTGCCCAAAAGTACTATGACAGTTGCGCGAAAGTAATTCCGGAGACGTATCCGAATTACGAAGCGATCCAAAACAAGGCTTCCAAACTGCAAAGTTTGGTAAATGCAATTGAAACGGCTCATTACGAGGATAGTGTACAACGGATTGCGAAACTCTCACCTTCAGATCAGCTTGCTTTTGCAGAAGGTGTAATCAAAAAAATGAAGAAGGACGAAGAGGAGCGTAAAAGACAGGACGCAATTCGTTTGGCAGCTTTACAAGAAATCCAATTAAAGAAACCTTCCAATGGAAACGGATCCAAATTCTATTGGAATAATGATAAGGCTAAGAACGAAGGTTTCGAAGAATTTAAAAAACAATGGGGACAACGTTCCAATGAAGATGATTGGAGACGATCGGATCGGGTGGTATTCGCAAGTTTTACCGATCCATCGGATTCTACCAAAACTGCTGATGAAGCGACACCGTCTACTGCAAATGCATTGGATTCACTGACACCTGAAATGTTGGTTGCAAAACTTCCATTGTCGGATTCTGCACTCCAAGCTTCACGGGATCGCATGATGAATGCATATTTCGATGCGGGTGGCATTTACGATGAACAGCTGAACGAATCAGCACTGGCCGAAACCCAATACAGATCCATGTTGGGACAGGATTTTAATCACGACATGAAGTTATTGGCATCCTATCAGATTTATCGTTTACATAGT
>CBFGNC010000001.1:0-761519 GCA_965650135.1 uncultured Fluviicola sp. | reverse complement strand
AGTACCATCAATGCAACCATCAATGCATCTTCGGTAATTTGTCCGGCTGTAACAGGAACGGCAACAGCTGTTGTTACCGGAACAAACGGACCTTTCACTTACCTTTGGAATAACGCAGCAACGACCAGTTCGATCAGTGGTGTTCCACTTGGAACTTATTCTTGTGTGATTACGGATGCTTTAGGTTGTTCGGTTACAAAATCAAAGACAATCGCATCTGTTTCTCCTGTCAATTTGGGTGTATCTACTGTGAATGCAACCTGTATCTATAACACGGATGGATCCGCAAATGCAATCGTGAGTGGGGGAACCGCTCCGTATTCTTATGTTTATTCCAATGGAACGACAACACAAAATGCAACCGGTTTAGGAGTTGATGAGTATTCTGTGGCTGTGACGGATATGAACGGATGTACGAGTTCAGCACATTTCTGGATCAACAATGCGAATACCAGCCAAAGCTGCTATTGTACCATTGAAGGAGATGTTTACGTAGATGCCAATGCAGATTGTATTCATGATTCAGGTGAAAATGGAGTGGAAAACATCATGATCCACTGTTCAGGTTTCGGTTATACGTTTACAGATGCAACCGGACATTACAGCTTCCATGTACCTTCAGGAACTTATACCATTTCAGAACAGGTGAACCAATATTATCCTTTATCGGCTTGTCAGAGTAATAGCAACTCGGTGAGTGTAGTTGCTGCTTCAGGTTGCAATAATGTAGTGGATTTTTCAAATGCTGTCAATCCATTGCATGACTTGAAAATTGTAACAGTGAATTCTACAATTCCGCCGATTCCGGGGAATGCTTACCAACAAAAAGTGATTGTGAAAAACGAAGGTACTATCACAGAATCAGGAATCCAATTGGGTTACCAACACGATGGTCAGTTGTCATATTCAGGCGCAACATCACCGGGATTTGTTCAATTGAGTCCGGTAGTGCACCCGAATAGCTACAGTGTACAAACCGGTTTCCCTTCATTAACTCCTGGAGCTACTCATTTGATGCTTGTATACTACAATACGCCAACAAATATTCCTTTAGGGACAACAGTTCATTTCGGCGACACGGTTGCAAGTATGGCGCCAATTGATGTGAATTGGTTGTTGGATAATTCTCCATGGAATAATGTGGATGCATACGAAACAACTGTAATCGGTTCTTATGACCCGAATTACAAAGAAGTTTCTCCAAGAGGTACAGGAGCAACAGGATTGGTTCCAATGGAAACAAAAGAATTCGATTATACCATTCACTTCCAGAATGAAGGAACTTATTTTGCACAGAACATTAAAGTAACCGATCAATTGGATACGGATCTGGACTGGACAACTTTCAAACCGGGTTATTCGGATTATGAATATTCCACAACAGTTAGCGAAACAGGATTGGTGACTTTCACTTTTGCGAACATCCATTTGCCATGGAAAAGCCAATACGGTGATGCCTTGAGTTCAGCATTGGTAAATTACAGTATCCAACGCAAAACAACGAATCCGGTTGGAACGGAATACACCAATTCCGCGAACATCTATTTCGATTACAATTCACCGATCACAACCAATACTACATTGAATACATTGGATGAACCTGCAGGTATCGAAGAAGCTGCGGTTGGGGTGAATGGAATTACCTTGGATTTGTATCCGGTTCCAACAAGTGATCACCTGACAATTCAAATAAACAATGTGTCGAAAAATGAAGCAGCTACTGTAAGTATTATTGATCTTATGGGGAATGTAGTATTATCCGAACAAGTTGATTTGAGCGAAGGTTCAACTTTGGTGACTAAAAACTTGTCAGCATTGGTGAACGGAACGTATTTGACTCGTGTTCAATTCGAAAACGGATCGTCTCTTGTAAAGAAAATAGTTTTGCATAAGAATTAATTCGATTTACCTCCACCTGAGGTACGAAAAAAAAAGAACGGGATTGTTACGCTGGTAATGATCCCGTTTCTTTTTACCCTCTTCTCTCAAACTCACTCTGAATTTGTGATTGAGGTGAGAAGAATTGTAATCAAGAATTTGAAGCTGCAATTAACTGCTTAGAAAAATTTCCGGCAATATCCCCCGTAAATTTCATAATTTAATCAGTGAATGTCATAAGACGTTATTCATCCTTTGTTTGAACCTTTGTGAGTATAGATTTGGTACGATTTTAAATTCAAAGATTATGAAACGATTCAACTGGTTATGGAGCCTTTTGTTGCTGGTATCCTTCACAAGCTGTGCAGGATCCGTCAAAAATGCAAAGACAGAAACATTCAAAGTTGCAGGAAACTGCGATATGTGTAAAAATACCATAGAAACTGCAGTTTACCGGAAAGGGATTGCTGAAGCTGAATGGAACAAGGAAACGAAACTCCTGGAATTGACTTATGATTCTCAGAAAACCTCATCTGATGAGGTGTTGAAACGCATTGCTTATGCAGGATACGATAACGAGAATTACCTGGCTCCTGATGAGGCGTATGCAAAATTACCATCCTGTTGTCACTACGATCGAATGAAAAAAGAAACCGTAGTACAGGAAGCAGTAAGTGAAAAAACACTCAAAGAGGAAACGGTCCAGGAACCCGGGACAGCAAAATCAAAGCTTACGGAAGTCTATTCGGCTTATTTCACAACAAAGGATGCCCTGGTTAAGGATGATGCAACTGCGGCCTCCGCCAAAGCAACTATCTTGGCGAAAGCAATCGGGGAGGTGGACATGAAAGCGATGTCGACAGAAGAACATGGGACCTGGATGAAAGTCGAAAAAGAATTGCTCGCAGAAGCAAAAAGGATCAGCACCACGAAGAAGATTGAGGATCAACGTGCTTATTTCTCTTCCCTTTCGAAAGATGTATACAGTCTGATGAAAGTTTTTAAATCCGATGAAACGGTGTATCTTCAACATTGTCCGATGTACAATGATGGTGCCGGTGCTGATTGGTTAAGTAAGGAAAGCGCAGTAAAAAACCCGTATTACGGCAGTTCGATGCTAACCTGTGGCAAAACGACAGAAACGATTAAATAGGGGATGAAAATCTATATCAAAAATATGGTTTGCAACCGTTGCAAAATGGTGGTGAAGTCCGAGCTGGAGCAGCTTGGGCTTTTTCCGCTTACGGTTGAATTAGGGGAAGTAACTTTAAAAAGTGACCTGGGAGAAGAGGATAAGAAACGCGTGAACGATCGATTCATCGAGTTGGGTTTTGAGCTGATCGATGACAGGAAAAGCAGGCTCATTGAGCGGGTTAAGAACCTGGTGGTGGAATTGGTTCATCATTCGGAAGAAAATCTGAATATGAATATCTCGGATTACCTGGTACAGCACATTCCGATGGATTACAAATACCTCAGTAACCTGTTTTCAGAAATAGAAGGAACAACCATTGAGAAGTTCTACATCGCCCAGCGAATCGAACGGGTGAAGGAATTGCTCGTTTATGATGAATTGTCCCTGAGCCAGATTGCGGATCAGATGGGATATAGCAGTGTTGCTTATCTCAGCACACAATTCAAGAAAGTGGTGGGACTGACACCAAGCTATTTCAAAACGGTGAGAGAGGCTAAACGCCAGGCACTCGATCAGTTGTAAATGTCATAACTCTATCAGAAAATATCATAACGTTTACCAGCCATTTCCAAGCGACCTTTGTAGTATTAAATTGGAAATTATGGAAACAACAGAAAATAATTTGCTTTACATTCCTTTGGAAAATGTTGAAAGTGAGCATTGTGCACTGATTGTGGATAAAGGGTTGAAGCAGCTTGAGGGTGTGACAACACACAAAGTAGAGTTGAACAATCACCGTGCAATCATCAATGAAACCAAAGCTTTCAACGTTCTGCCGAATGCCGTTAAAGCTATCCGGGACCTGGGTTATGAAGTTGCAACGGTAAAAAAGAATTTCCCGGTATTGCATATGACGTGTGCATCTTGTGCAATCAGTGCTCAAACAATTTTGGAAAGTACAAAGGGGGTCGTGAGTGTTTCGGTAAATTATGCAACCAACTCCGCAATGATAGAGTATATTCCGTCCATTACCGGACCGAAGGAACTGCAGCTGGCAATGCGCTCGATCGGCTACGACCTGATGATTGATGAGGGGGAATCTGTTCGCGATACGTTAGAGGAATTGCACCAAGAGAAATTCCGTCAATTGAAAAGAAAGACGATAGGTGCTGTGCTCTTATCCTTACCGGTTGTAATCATCGGAATGTTCTTTATGGACATGCCGTTCGCGAATTACATCATGTGGGCATTTTCCACACCGGTGATTGCCTGGTTGGGGAAAGATTTCTTCATTAATGCATGGAAACAGGCCAGGCATCGGTCTGCAAACATGGATACGCTTGTGGCATTGAGTACCGGGATCGCTTATTTATTCAGTGTGTTCAATACGCTCTTTGCGGAAGTATGGCACCGCCACGGTTTGCATGCACATGTTTATTTCGAAGCCGCAACAGTCGTAATTGCATTTATTCTGCTTGGAAAGTTGTTGGAAGAAAAAGCGAAGGGGAATACTTCTTCAGCATTGAAAAAACTCATAGGTCTTCAACCCAAAACAGTTACAGTCCTTAGTAAGGCTGGCGAAATGGAAGAGATTCCAATCATCAATGTTACCATTGGAGATACGATTGTGGTAAAACCAGGGGAAAAGATCGCCGTCGACGGAGTTGTGATTTCCGGAAAATCCTTCGTAGATGAAAGTATGCTGAGTGGAGAACCCTTGGCGGTGGAAAAAAACGAAGGTTCCAAAGTATTTGCAGGAACGATTAATCAAAAGGGAAGTTTCCAGTTTAAAACCGAAAAAGTCGGCGACGAGACGATGCTCGGGCAAATCATCAAGATGGTGCAGGATGCACAAGGAAGTAAAGCGCCGGTTCAGAAACTCGTAGATCGGATAGCCGGAATTTTTGTTCCTGTGGTTCTGGGAATAGCGCTTTTGACATTGATCCTCTGGCTGATCTTGGGAGGCGAAAACGGTTTAACACAGGGAATCCTGTCATTGGTGACCGTACTGGTTATCGCTTGTCCATGCGCATTGGGGCTGGCTACACCAACCGCAATCATGGTTGGCGTCGGTAAAGGAGCGGAAAACGGTATCCTCATCAAAGATGCACAAAGCCTGGAATTGGGTAGGAAAGTAAACGCAGTTGTGCTCGACAAAACCGGAACCATAACCGAAGGAAAACCGAAAGTAACCGGGATTAAGTGGCTGGATAATGATAATAGCCTGGAATCTGTTCTTTACGCTATTGAAAAACAATCCGAACACCCTTTGGCAGAATCCATTATCAACTATTTTGAGTTGCGTAATGAGTTGGTTCCTGTAAATCACTTTGAAAGCATCACCGGATTTGGCGCAAAGGCAGAAGTGAATGGAGAGAAGTACTATGTTGGAAATAAGGCGTTGTTGGATCAGCATCAGATTTCTGTTTCGCAAGAGTTATCGGTAGTTGCAAATGAATGGCTTGCAGAGGCCCAAACAGTGATCTTTTTCTCTACCAGTGAAAAAGCACTTGCAGTTATTGCGATTGCAGATGAAATCAAAGCCACGTCGATTGAAGCAGTTCGCAGGCTGGAGGATTCCGGGATTGAGGTTTATATGCTTACAGGTGATACTATTCAAACTGCAAAAGCCATTGCCGCAAAAGCAGGAATCACTCATTTCAAAGCAGAAGTATTGCCGGCAGATAAATCTGATTTTATCAAACAGTTGCAATCCGAAGGGAAAGTAGTAGCAATGGTGGGCGACGGAATAAATGACAGCAACGCCCTCACGCAGGCAGATGTGAGTATTGCCATGGGGCAGGGAAGTGATATTGCCATGGATGTGGCGCGAATGGTAATTATCTCTTCGGATCTGACCAAGATTCCATTGGCATTCGAACTTTCGAAGCAAACAGTTTCAGCAATCAGGCAAAACCTGTTCTGGGCATTCATTTACAACCTGGTTGGTATCCCGATTGCAGCCGGAGCACTTTATCCGGTCAATGGATTCTTACTCAACCCGATGATTGCCGGAGCAGCAATGGCGCTTAGTTCCGTGAGTGTTGTCGGCAATAGTTTACTGCTGAAAATCAAAAAAATTAACAAGTATTAAATAGAAAACGATATCAGATATGAAAAAATACCAATTCAAAACAACCATCAAGTGCACCGGGTGCCTTGCGAAAGTGACTCCATTCCTGAATGAAAAACTGTCAACTGGGGAATGGAATGTGGACATCTTCACACCATCAAAAATTCTGACCGTGGAAACAGATAAGATGACTGCTGAAGAAATCGAAGCAAAAGTGAAAGAAGCCGGATTTCAGATCGATCGGCTTGGCTAAGAGAAAAACAGGCAACGCTCTTCCGGGAAACTGTAAAAGTAAAATGATTTGTAAATTATATGGGATGAAAAAACAAGTGTTAATAGCAATGGTGGTGGTGATGTACTTTGGTGCGGTAGCTCAGAAAACGGTTCGTTATGATTTATTTGTCAAAGATACAACGGTTAATTTTACCGGAAAGGAGCGTCCTGCTTACGCGGTAAACGGAAGTATTCCAATGCCGGAATTGCATTTCACGGAAGGAGATACAGCTGAAATATGGGTGCACAACGAGCTGAAAACAGAAACCTCTATTCATTGGCACGGTTTGATTTTGCCCAATGAACAGGACGGAGTTCCCTACCTGACAACTGCTCCGATCAAAGCAGGAACCACCCATTTGTACAAATTTCCCATCGTTCAGAACGGTACGTATTGGTATCATTCACACGCCGGTTTACAAGAACAGGTTGGGATGTATGGGGCTTTTATCATTCACAGGAGGAACGAAGAAGTAATTCCCGAATATACCATGGTACTCAGCGATTGGACGAATATGAAGCCATTCGAGGTACACCGGCGACTGCACATGGCAAATGACTGGTCGGCGATCAAGAAAGCAAAAGTTCAGAAAGGCGCGGTACAAAGTTACCTGGACGCGATTGCAGCCGGGAGTTTAAAAACGAAATTAGGCAACGAATGGAAACGTATGCTGGCCATGGATGTCAGTGATGTGTACTACGACAAATTCCTTACCAACGGAAAGCCCGAAATGCAAGCTCCTTCATTCAGGGCGGGGGAAAAGGTGCGCATTCGGATTATCAATGGAAGTTCATCAACCTATTTTTGGATGCGTTGGTCGGGTGGAAAAATGGAGGTAGTCGCCAGCGATGGAATGGATGTTGTTCCTGTGCCGGTTGATCGCTTCATTATTGCCGTTGCGGAAACCTATGACGTGATGATAACCATTCCTTCCGACAGCACTTCTTTCGAACTTCAGGCTACATCCGAAGACCGGATAAGAAGCACTTCCCTGTGGATTGGAACAGGAGTGAAGCAGTTGATTTCCCCACTGGAACCATTGAAATATTTCGAAGGCATGCAGATGATGAACGACATGATCAAGATGAATGGGAACCTGGATGACATGGGAATGAATATGAGTTTGCAGCAGATGGATATGAATGTGGTGATGTATCCTGAAATAACCGGGGCAAAGAAGCAAAAAAAACACGAACATCGGCAGATGGATATGACTCCTAATGACGACCGGTACAACAGCAATGCGTTTTCGGAGATTGTCACGCTGAATTACAATATGTTGAAATCGCCGTTGAGGACTAATTTACCGGACGTGAAAACCACCACTTACAATTTCGAACTGACCGGGAATATGAACCGCTACGTTTGGAGTATTGACAACAAGACGGTATCGGAAACAGATAAGATACTGATCAAAAAAGGAGAAAATGTCCGCATCATCATTTATAATAATTCCATGATGCGTCACCCCATGCATTTGCATGGACATTTCTTTCGCGTTGTAAACGGCAACGGAGATTTTTCGCCCTTGAAGAATGTGTTGGATATCATGCCGATGGAAACCGATACCATCGAATTCGCGGCAACCGAAAGCGGGGATTGGTTTTTCCACTGTCATATCCTGTACCACATGATGAGTGGAATGGGACGGATTTTCTCCTATGAAAACTCCCCACCGAATGCGCAGTTGCCTAACCCCAAAAAAGCACTTCGGAAATTGTATGCCGATGATCGCGAGTTTCATTTCATGTTCCAAAACGATTTTGCCACCAACGGCAACGACGGTGAAATGATGTTACAGAATACCCGTTGGAATCTTCAGGTAGAATGGCGATTGGGCTACAATTCGATGATGGGATATGAAACCGAAGCCCATTTTGGCCGGTATATTGGAAAAATGCAGTGGTTCATGCCTTATGTCGGATTGGATTGGCGTTACCGGGTGATGGAAAGCGGGGCAGTGGAACGAAACTTGTTTGGCCAAGTGAACACCCATGACCGACGAACGGTTGTTTGTGCCGGAATTCAATACACCTTACCCATGCTCATCATTGCCGATCTTCGAATAGATTCGGATGGAAAATTGCGTTTGCAGTTCATGAGAGAAGATATTCCGCTCACAAAACGACTTCGTTTGGGTTTGATGTATAACTCCGATTTCGAGTACATGGCAAGCCTAAAGTATGTGTTGAACAAATCGTTTTCACTATCCGCGCATTATGATAGCGACATGGGATTCGGAGGAGGATTTACATTTACTTATTAAACTGTGTTCGGTCGAAAATTCTTCGCTTAAACCTCCAGGTAACGAATAATATTCACGGGGCAGTTCCTGGCTGCTTGTTCGATTGCAGAACCCTCGTCGTCGTCTACCACGATGGAAAACCATCCTTTTTTCTCCGTGCTGCCAACCAATGTGCATTTTCCGTCTTTTTTCGAAATCCGCCACCGGTATTTATCTGCTTCCACGCAGGCATTGCAACCGATACATTTGTGGCGGTGTTGCAGAATACGGATCATATAACAGGAACCAATTTATATAGTTTATCTGACGGGCGAATTTTTTCCGAAACCGGGAAGGTGATCATTGTTCCACGTTTCACCGATTCCACAGGCTCATTGTCTGCACGCATGGTTGTCAGGGAGGTTTCAATGACACCGGTTGTTGGCCCGGTGATAATCAATTCGTCTCCCAATTCTACTCCTTGTGCTTCAATCAAAAATTCACCGATTCCGGCTGCTTCGTAGTATTTCATGCCTTTCCCGATGTAAACTTTACGTTTGGTGGCTTTCGATCCTGCATCGTCACTCCATTCACCCATTGTACGTCCAAGGTAATAGCCATCCCAGAACCCGCGGTTAAAAACGGTGCTCAAACGTGTTTTCCAATCCGGCACCTTTTCGGGAGTGTAATTCCCGTTTTCAATTGCATCAATCGCCTCGCGGTAACAGCTGGTAGTCGTGTAAACATAGTCTGCACTTCGGCCTCTTCCTTCGATCTTCAGTACAGAAACACCTGCGGCACTAACTTTGTCAAGGAAATCAATTGTGCATAAATCCTTGGCTGACATGATGTATTCGTTGTCAATCTCAAGTTCAATTCCGTCTTCCTTGGTGGTGACAATGTAACTGTGTCGGCAATTCTGAACACATGCGCCCCGATTCGCAGAGGAGAAATGGGTGTGAAGGCTCAGGTAACATTTTCCCGAAACGGCCATACACAAAGCCCCGTGACCGAAAACTTCCGTGCGTACCAAGTTTCCGGACGGCCCGGTAATATTGCGGCGTTTGATTTCTTTGTTGATGCTTTCCACCTGCAATAAGCTCAATTCCCTGGACATGACTATCACGTCAGCATAGTCTGCAAAGAATTCCACCGTATCGATGTTTGTGATATTGGTTTGTGTAGAGATATGAACGATTACCCCGGTTTTGCGAGCATAGTTCATAACCGCCAGATCGGAAGCAATGATGGCCGTGATTCCGGCTTTTGCAGATGCGTCTACGATCCGCTTCATCAGGGATACATCGTGGTCGTAAACGATTGTATTGAGAGTCAGATAACTCTTTAGGCCGTTTTCCTTGCAGATGCATGCAATTTCAGGTAAATCTTCCAGTGTAAAATTGTGGGTGGATTTGGTACGCATATTTAATTGCTCCACTCCGAAATAAACCGAATCGGCCCCTGCTTTGACAGCTGCCATTAACGATTCGTAGGATCCTGCCGGGGCCATCAATTCCATTTTATTCATGCTTTGTTGTATGTTGCTTTTGGATGTCTAATGAAAAGTGGTGAATAGATTCAAAAACCTCCGATACCAAATGAGGATTTACACCAAGGGCAAGTGCCCATTCCCGTCGTTTCAAGCATTGTTGCTTCCAGATTTCCGGTTGTTCGAAAGGAATACCGGTGCACTGTTTGATTGTTCCGATGTCACAGGCTATGCGCTGACGCTCCGAAAGCAGGCGGATCAATTCCGCATCCAGCTTTTCCAGTTCTATTCTTAGAGTTCCGAGTTTCAAGAGATTGCTATTCTTATTCCAGAGCAAATTTTGTAAAAGAAAACCTCAAAAAGTATGATTTTCGTCAGGAACAAGGCATTTTAGGAGAATAAGTTTATTTCTTTCTAACCTCTTTCACCACCTTATTCATCTTCAAACACACTCATAAAGCCGGGATCACTTGAAAATAACCACTTTTTGGGTTCCTGTTTTCCCGTTCTGATCCGTCGTCGTCAGAGTATAGCTTCCGGAGTTCAACGTTTTCGTATTGATCGTCAGTTGAACAGAATTTGTCGTTCCTTCCGCTACGATTTGTCCCAACTGATCGGCAATGATCCAGCTGCTGAGGATGTTTTTGGAAACAATTGTCAACTCATTAACTGCCGGATTCGGATAAACGCGAATATCCGCTGATGTGAGCTGGTTTTCTGAAATTCCATTACTAACACTTCCGTCAATTCCCAGTCTCATCCCATTACCGAAGGTGGTAGTCCAGATATCATGGTAGTTATACGGGTTAAAGAAAACACGCGTTGGGTGTTGAAAAGGATATTCATCCAGGTTGGAGAAAGTCGGAGAATTGGAAGTCAGGTTGTTACTGTACCATAAACCGTCCGACTCGGTTGTTACGTAGATCTCGTTTGCATTCGTCGGATGGATCGTAGCCGATTCCACACGGTATGAATCAAAGATGCGTACCCAGTTGGTGCCGCGGTTAGTTGTTTTGTACAATCCGCCCAGATCGTTCGGAGCACCGCCCCATCCGCTGTGTACGGCAACATACCAGGTATTTTGAGTTGCATCGTGCGGATCGATAATGATATCTTTTGTCCAATAGTACATACCGGCGTCGCTAATGTCCTGCCAGCTGGAACCACCGTTTACAGAACTGAAGATACCCGAGCTTGGTGTAAATCCGGTGTTGTCCCTGCGACCGCTCCAGCTCGAAATAAGAGTTCCATCGTTCAGGACACGGATGTTGTACGGATGTCCTTCCGTTCTTGGAGGTGTTCCCGTAATGGCCCAGGTGGAAGAAGCATTGTTTCCAAGATTCGCGGTTTTATAAATACCACCGTTCGCACTATTGATAACGCTTGCGTAGAGTTCGTTCGCATTATTCGGGTTGAGAGCCATCCAGATTACAGGCATGTTGAAATCATGCAGTATGTTCCAGTCTTGGCCGTTATTGGTAGAGTAGAGGATAGCACCTGAACCGTTATCGATGCGGTTATCTTGCAGGTAAGTACTTTGGTACATATCGTGAACGCTGGATACCGCTGCATATAAAGTTCCGTTCGGAGCTTCGATGATCTGGTACACGGTATTGTAAGTGATTCCCGAATAATTCTTGGACCATTTCTGTCCCCCGTCTGTACTGCGAATTGCCGTGATATCCGTGTATCCTGTGAAAAGATTGTTGTTGTCTGACCAATGCATATACCATGAAGCGGTATTTTCGAGTCCATTTCCGGTATAAGATTGTCCGGTTGGAGTTGGACTTCCTGCCGGGTTCTGATCAGTTGCCTGAACATATGCCTGGTTCCAGTTCGCACCACCATCCGATGTGACGTGTGCGTAGCCGAAATCGGTAATGATCAGCGTATTGGCATCATTTGGAGCTGCTTTCAACCCGAAGATGATCTCACCGAACCACCAGTTCTCATCTCCCTGGTAACCGCTCCATCCGGTTGTGATATTCTGATTATTCACCCCTAAGAATATTTCCGACCAGTTGGTGCCACCATTTGTAGTTTTGTAAACTACGGGGAAACTGTTGTTTGTGTTTGTTCCACCGACATAGTAGGTGTTGATATCGTTTGTAGCCGAGGAAATCAGGAATAGCTCATGATTGGGATCAATGTTGTTGTATACATTGGCCCAGTTTCCTGCACCTACGTCCAGCTTCAGCATTCCGGTACAGATTCCGATATCCAGTGCCTTGATTCCGGGGTAAAGGTCTGCCTGGTCGGCAATAGTCCCCATCAAACGCGTCGTACCACCCAATTTTGCTCCGGTAAACGAGATGAAACCACTTCCCGCAGGAATGCCGGCAGTAGCGCTCATAGAAAAGCTGGCACCGTTGTTTGTTGAAACCAATAATCCCTGGCGTGTTCCGACATAAATATTCATTCCGTCCCAGAAAACACCCGCAATATGGAAATCACTCATAGAGAAAACGCTTTGAAAGCTCGTTCCACCGTTATTCGAAAAGAACAATTCATCATAAGAAGCCACTAAAAGCCGGGTTGTTGACTGCGGATCTGCAGACAGATACCAGGTATCGGCTCCTGTAGGATCTGCACTAGTAGGCGACCAGCTTTGCCCACCGTCCGCACTTTTCACAGGGAACCGCTCATCAGTAATGTAATCCAGGTTTACAGCATAGAGCATATTGGCGTTGGATGTGAACTCGACCGTATTGATCCCACCTGTCGATATCATTTCATGAAAAGGAATGATATCCCACGAACCACCTTTATTTGTCGTATGAAAAACCTCCGACATATCACATTGAAGGTAGATGTTATTGGCATCCAAAGGGCTGATACTTGGGCAGAAAAGTGCGCCACCGCCACCGATCCCACGACTTTGCCAGTTGGTTGGCTGAGCAATTGAAAATAGTGGAAACAACAGGAGTGTGAATAGGGCTTTCTTCATAATGTAGTTTTTTGACGAACTTAAATTACGATTTATTTTGAAAGTCTTCAATCATTTTGCTAATTGGCCTTCCTTGTTCTTCCGCAAGGGAATTATAAACCTTAAAAGACCTTTTGACAAACTGCAAAAAATGATATATTTGAAAACGTCCTATCTATGATAGCTGTTACATTATTATTTATAGAGCAAAGAAATTCTGAAAATGAGAAGCAAGATAATGTACCCACTTATTTCAATGCTGGTGATACTGGTTGGATGTAAAAAAATATCCACACCCACGGAGGAATCAAAGGCTATTTTTGGATCATGGCGATACAGAAGTAGTACCGGTGGTTTTTCCGGAGAAGGAAGTACTACATTCAATTCGGAAAACTGGATCGAGTTCACTGAGAAAGGTTTTTTCCGTTTGTATAAAAGATCCAAAAAAGAAAGTCAGAAACGATTCGAAATTGAATTAAAGAAGTCAATCTACGAAACAGATTTGAGACCGGCAATAGTCTATCGCGATGGAAGTTATGAAACTTACCAAGTAGTAAACGACACACTTTATATCATTGATGAAGCATATGATGGTTATACGTATCAATATGTAAGGAAATAAAATTCGTATAGAAGCATTCAAAAGCGTGTACTTGATCCTCCATCAAATGGATAAAGAGAAAAGAGAAGAACTGAAATATAGGCGGCGGCAACTGCAGGAAGAACTTCGCTTGAGGAAGTTAAACGAACGAGTAGCACCTCAATTGGCTCATTTAGAAGAATCGGGTGAATCTTACAGGCTGTATTACGAGTTTGAGAATCTGGATTGGATTGATTCGAATGTATACGTAAGGAAACGGGACGGATATACCGGTGTTTATAGTGATTTTCAAGTGGATGTTGACGATTCAACAGCAATAAGTACACTTAAAATGAGCATCAAAGATCTGGATTCGGATATATTCCGGGAACAGTTCTCATCACTCATTCCACATACGAATTGCCTCATAGTATGCTATCAAGGTGGGGATCCAGAACTTGAAATTTCTGTCAAAGCCTTTTTATCTCATCCAACTCTGTTTTTCTCCCGACCTGAGACATGGATTATCACTACTGACAAAAGTTGGATGATTGAATATATTTGGGAGCAAGGGTTTATTAGATTCATTCAGTTGCGGCAGTCAACACCAACTTTAGTCAAGAAAATTATAATCGAAAGGAAGTAGATGAGATGAACCCAAAAATTCCGGGTTAGCCGGTTAACCAACGGTTTTAGGTTCAAACCAAAAACAGGTAGGCACGCGATGAATCGCGTGCCTACCTGTTTTAATGAAACGATTATTTCTCGTCCAAAATTTTGTTTGTAGCAGCACCGGCAGCTGCAGTATCCACCGAATAGATCAATGCTACCCCTTGGGTAGTCGTTGCCTGTCCAATGATGTTCATGTTTTGTTGAGCCGTTACGGCGTTTTCCATAAGAATTCCCATACTTTGAGCCATTGCCTGATAAATAGCACCCATTGCCATTGCGGGAGCTTCAGCTATAACTTTTACGTTGGTTTGAGTAACTGCATCTGTAATCTGAGGGTTGACGGTATCTGCCATAATGAAAAGTGATTTGATAAATAAAAAAATGAATTAGTTGTTGTTCCTGTTGACCGTTTTTAGCGCGTTTTCCGCTTCAACAGCCAATTGCCGGATCATGTGAATATAACTCGAGGAAGACTCCTGGATTGCTTTCAGCACAATTTCCACGTTCTGAATGACCGCCGTGTCGTTCGTACTTTTTGAGCTGTTAATTTCAGTTACAGCCTTCGCAGTGGATGCGGTAAGGATTTGCTGTAAAGAATGCTGGTTGGCAACCATTTGCTGCATAAGAAGGTTTACGTTAAAAACGAATCCGGTTAGTAATGTTTGCTGCAATACTTCCGTTGTATTCGCAGGAATCGAATCCGGAATGGGGGGAGTGTTTGTTGTCATAGTGGTATTTAATTGTTTGCCAATGTAATAAATGTTTGTCAGATGACAATTTTTTTCTCCCACGGAAGAACACAAATGTATAAAGCTAGCATACCGTTCGATAATCTAAGAAGTTTACTTTAAAAACGCTGTGTTCTGTACTCGTTGGTAGGAAATAAAAAGAATGAGATCGCTTCCGGGAACCCGTTCACTATTTGGGATAATTCTAAATTATGAACAGGAGTGTTAATTAAACATGAAATAGAATTCCTTTAAGTTTGTTTTTTATAATTTTGTATTTAGTGAATAAGTTGAAAAAAATAATGATTTGTTTTTTCATTGTTGGAATAGTTGCTCCGACAGGCTTTTTTCATTTTGTAATTGAGCTTCCGGAAGTTATAGCTCATTATGAACATCACAATAAGGAACATGAGCCAGTTGGCTTTCTTGATTTTTTAATGGACCATGCAACAAATCGCAAAGCAGATCCGGAACATGAAAATCTCCCTTTTAATCATGATCATTCTTCCAATTGCTACTCCTACCAATTAGTTTACATTCCAGCTAATAATTCTTCTTATCACATTGGTTTGTGCGATTTGGGAATGGTGAAATCGGTTAAGATCAACTATTCTACGGAATGCGCTCTTTCTGAGTTTACAGCATCTATCTGGCAACCGCCTCAATTGGGTTAATCACTTCTATGTTCTTTGGGTTTTAGATACCCAACCGCTTTTGTATTGAACAGTTGCGGAAGAATTAATCACGATTAACTTCATTTTCATGTTAGATAAAATCATTCAATTTAGTATTAAGAATAAGTTGATGATCGGTGTGATGATTGTCGCATTGATCGGATGGGGAGTATACTCCGTCAATCAATTACCCATAGATGCTGTTCCTGACATCACCAATAATCAGGTTCAGATTATCACCTCTTCACCAAGCAACGGTGCGGAAGATATCGAACGGTTTGTCACCTTTCCTGTGGAACAAGCCATGGCTACCATTCCGCATATTGAAGAGGTTCGTTCGTTCAGCCGCTTCGGACTTTCGGTAGTAACAGTTGTCTTCAAAGAAGATGTCGATGTCTATTGGGCCCGTCAACAGGTGAGTGAGCGTCTGAACGATGCTTCCAAGACGATTCCTCCCGGTATGGGAATTCCTGCAATGGCTCCTTTAACTTCCGGGCTCGGAGAAATTTACCAATACATCATCCATCCCAAAAAGGGATACGAGGACCACTATGACGCTACGGAACTCCGGACTATCCAGGATTGGATTATCCGCCGGCAATTATTGGGAGTGGAAGGAGTTGCAGACATAAGCAGCTTCGGAGGCTTTTTAAAACAGTATGAAATCGCATTGGACCCGGACAAGTTGAAAAGCATGAATGTTGGGATCAATGATATATTCACCGCTTTACAAAAAAACAATCAGAATACAGGAGGTACATACATTGATAAGAAGCCGAATGCTTACTTCATCCGGAGTGAAGGATTGATTCAATCCATTGATGACATTGAAGAAATTGTAGTCACTACAAACAACGGCATTCCTGTGCTCATACGAAATGTAGCTGAAGTGAAATACGGAGCGGCCACCCGTTATGGTGCTATGACCCGTAACAACGATGGAGAAGTGGTGGGTGCAGTGGTGATGATGCTCAAAGGAGCGAACTCTTCCAAGGTAATTGCCAATGTGAAGGAGCGCATGGCACAAATTGAAAAGACACTTCCGAAGGGAATTGTGATAGAACCGTTCCTTGACCGGACGAAATTGGTGGATAATGCGATCGGAACCGTTACCAAGAATCTGGCAGAAGGTGCTTTGATCGTGATTTTTGTACTGGTTTTGCTTTTGGGTAATTTTAGGGCAGGATTAATAGTTGCCTCTGTTATTCCGTTGGCGATGCTTTTTGCCATCTCATTGATGAACCTGTTCGGAGTGAGTGGAAACCTCATGAGTTTAGGAGCAATTGACTTCGGATTGATTGTGGATGGGGCCGTTATCATCGTTGAAGCCACGTTGCACCATTTACAACTTCGGAAGAACCAGGCGAAATTGTCCCAGGTGGAAATGGATAACGAAGTCTATTCTTCCGCTTCCAAAATCAGGAATAGTGCCGCCTTCGGTGAAATTATCATCCTGATTGTCTATTTGCCCATTCTTGCATTGGTCGGTGTGGAAGGTAAAATGTTCAAACCGATGGCGCAGACCGTGGTGTTTGCCATTCTTGGAGCTTTCCTGCTTTCATTGACCTATGTACCGATGATGAGTGCGTTGTTCCTGAGTAAAAAGATTTCCTTGAAACGGAACATTTCGGACCGGATCATTGACGGATGTCAGCGGGTGTATGCACCGATGCTACGTTTTGCTCTGCGTTCCAAAGCTTTGGTTGCAGGAATTGCTGTAGGGCTGTTTTTCTTCAGCCTGTTTCTTTTCGGTTCCATGGGATCGGAATTCGTCCCGACCTTGGAAGAAGGTGATTTTGCGGTTGAAACCCGGATACTGACAGGAAGCAGTTTGTCCCAAACGATCGAAGCGGCAACCAGGGCCGGGAAAGTCTTGAAAGACCATTTCCCGGAAGTGAAAAAAGTAGTAGGCAAAATCGGTTCGAGTGAAATACCGACCGATCCCATGCCGGTGGAAGCGTGTGACCTGATGGTGATCCTGAAAGACAAATCGGAGTGGACCAGTGCTTCAACGAGAGATGAATTGGCAGAAAAAATGCAGTTGAAATTGGAAGAACACATTCCCGGAGTAAGTTTTGGCTTTCAGCAACCGATCCAAATGCGTTTTAATGAGCTGATGACAGGAGCAAGACAGGATGTGGTCATTAAGATCTATGGGGAAGACCTGGATAAATTGAGTAAATACGCCAAACAAATCGGCGCTATTTCACAACAGATCAAAGGAGCCCAGGATATTTACGTGGAACAGGTTTCGGGCTTGGCTCAAATTGTGATCGAATTCCAACGGGATAAGATTGCTCAATTCGGAATGAACATCGACGATATCAATACCGCTGTCCGTGCAGGTTTTGCAGGTGAAGTTGCAGGTTTGGTATTTGAAGGAGAGAAGCGCTTCGACCTGGTGGTGAGATTGGATAAGGTCAACCGCGAGGATCTGGATGATGTACGCAACCTGTTCATTGAATCACCGACCGGTGCGCAGATTCCATTGGAGCAACTGGCAACAATTGATTTTAAGAAAGGTCCCAATCAGATTCAACGGGATGATGCGAAACGAAGAATCGTAGTAGGATTCAATGTGCGTGGAAGGGATGTAGAGAGTATCGTAGAGGAAATAGAGAAAAGGGTTGAATCGGAAGTGAAATTTGAGGCCGGTTACTATCCGACTTATGGAGGAACGTTTGAAAATCTGCAAGCCGCAAAAGAACGTTTGTCGATAGCAGTACCTGTTTCGCTTTTGTTGATCTTATTCCTGTTGTATATCACATTTAAATCCGTGAAACAGGCACTTCTGATATTCACTGCAATACCACTTTCTGCAATCGGTGGAGTATTTGCGTTGTGGTTGCGTGGAATGCCATTCAGTATCTCGGCGGGCGTTGGGTTCATCGCTTTGTTCGGGGTCGCTGTTTTAAATGGAATAGTACTCATAGCAGAATTCAATCGATTAAAAAAAGAAGGGATGAAAGATACCATTGAAATTATCAAAACCGGAACAGCAGTTCGTTTGAGACCTGTGATCATGACTGCTTTGGTTGCGTCTTTAGGATTCCTTCCCATGGCGCTTTCCAACGGAAGTGGAGCAGAAGTTCAAAAACCACTGGCAACTGTTGTGATCGGAGGGTTATTGACGGCAACTTTACTTACTTTGCTTGTACTTCCGATCCTGTATTACTGGGGTGAAAAAATAAAACCAAAAGTGAAGTCAATTTCAACTGCTGTTACGATCATTGCCGCATTATTGTTTTCCGGTTTCGGTTATTCACAAGGAAAATCGTTGACTTTGGATCAGGCTATCGAATCCGGATTAGTAAATAACAAAGGAGTAATTGCCGGAAATCAACAGGTTGAATTTCAGACCCAATACAAACAAACCCTATTTGAACTGCCGAAGACCGATGTGGACCTGATGATTGGTCAATACAACAGTATCAACAAGCACGATAACAATCTGAGTATTTTACAGACAATTCCTTTTCCAACAGTGTTCTCAGCCAATTCCGAATTGGGAGATGTACTCATTGAACAAAGTAAATTGAAAACAGCATGGACCAGGAACGAGTTGATTTATCAGATCAAACAATGTTATTTTTACCTGCAGTACCTCTCTGAAGAACAAAAGATCCTGGCAGCACAAGATAGTGTCTTCAAGGGGTTTGTAGAATCTTCATCCTTACGCGAGAAAACAGGAGAAGGTACCTTACTGGAAAAGACAACGGCACTGACACAGGCGAATGAATTGGGAAATCGGCTTGCACAGAATAAGGCGAACCAATCGAGGTATCGGTTGCTCTTGCAAAATCTGATCGGTAGCCAGGAACCTGTTGTGATCGCCGAACCGGTGCTGAAAGAACAGAAACTGCTATTGGTAAATGATTCAACTGCCCTGGAAGAAAATCCGGAACTGGCATACATCCAGCAACAGATTGCTATTTCAGAAAGCCAGCGGAAAGTGGAAATTGCCAAAGGTTTGCCGGATATCAGAGTGGGATATTTCAATCAGACATTGATCGGGACTCAAAGCGTAAACAACCAGGATGTTTATTTCGGTGGTTCCAAACGCTTTCAAGGGTTCCAGGTTGGATTGGCCGTGCCATTGTTCTTTAATGGCTACAGCGCAAAACTGAAATCCGCCAAATTGTCAACGAAAGTTGCCGAGAGTAACTACGAGGCTCACCAGGCAGATTTACAAGGAAAATACCAACAGGCTTTGCAGGAATACCTGAATAACACCAATAGCCTGGAATATTACAAACAGTCAGCTTTGGGAAATGCAGAGTCGATTCTGGTAGCAGCGCGTAAATCTTATGCAGGAGGAGAGATCGGTTATTCCGAATACCTGTTCGGTCTTAAGACAGCGAACGAAATAAAAGAACGATACCTTTCAATCTTGCTTCAGACTAACTTGAGTGCTGCGAAACTTCACTATTTGACCGGCAAAAAATAAGAAAAAGCACTGCTTCTAAACAAAAACAAGCATGCCCCGACAATTTTATCTGCAATGGCAGATTAACGATAAATAAAAAAAAAACATGAAATCATTCATTCAACTAACAATATTGATCAGCATCTTGATTCTTGCAAGCTGTAGTTCAAACGAAAAACCGATACTGAAGGAAGAACACCAGGAAAATGGGAATACTGTTGAACTTACTTCGGAACAATACAAAACAATTGAGCTTCAGACCGGTCGAATAGAGCTGAAACGACTTAGTGGAACAATCAAAGTAAATGGAATGTTGGACGTTCCGCCGCAAAACCTGGTTTCCATTTCAGCTCCTTTTGGCGGAACCGTTAAAAACACGGAGCTTTTACAAGGTATGTTGGTTAGAAAAGGACAAGTGGTGGCCCTTATTCAAAATCCTGATTTCATCAATGTGCAGCAGGATTACCTGGATTATAAAAGCCAATTGGATTACCTGAAATTGGAATATGACCGTCAGGAAGAATTGGCTGTAGGGAATGTGAATGCAAAAAAGACGGTTCAAAAGGCCAAGAGTGAATACGAAAGTATGCGTGCCCGGGTGAATGGATTGAAAGCTCGTTTGCAGCTCATGAATATCTCGATTTCGTCATTGGAAAATGGCAAGATTCAAAGTTCTTCGACCATACTTTCCCCGATAAGCGGGTATGTCACTCAAGTGAATACCAATATCGGAGCTTTCGTTGTTCCATCAGACGTACTTTTCAAAATTGCTGATACAGAGCATTTGCACGCCGAACTAACAGTGTTTGAAAAAGATGTTCCGAAACTGAAGGTCGGGCAAAAAGTGCGTTTCACATTAGCTAATGAAGACAAAGAACGTACGGCGACCGTCTACCTGATCGGACGGGAAATCGGAAGTAACCGCACAGTGAATATCCATTGTCACCTGGATAAGGAAGATAACCAATTGCTGCCGGGGATGTACCTCAAAGGATTGGTTGAAATCGGAAGTTCTGAGGTGACAGCGTTACCAGACAAGGCTATTGTAGACTTTGAAGGCGAGAAGTACATTTTTTCCGAGGTGAAATCAAATCATGCAAAAGATCATGTATTTGAAATGATCACAGTGAAAACAGGTGTCAGCGAACTTGGTTATACGGAAATCAGCTTACCGGCGGGTAAAAACAGGAAGGAATTGAAAATCGTCATGAACGGTGCTTATGATCTTTTAGGTAAACTCAAAAACGGGGAAGAAGCTGGTGGGCACGCTCATTAAAGAACCAAAACGACGGATTAAATGTCGTGGTTTTTGATGGAAAAACTTCACTTTGAATCCAATTGAATAAGGAAATTTCAATCTGGCAACCGACGTAAATCAAAAAACTACTAATTAATAAAAGAATTGTCATGAGTACAATGAAGAAAAACACGTATTATTCCTTTTTAGGAATTCTGATCGCCACATGTTTAAGCCTCGGTTTAGGAGCAACAAGTTGTAAGAAAAAGAAAAAAGTGACTCCGGTGTGTGACGGAACAAATGCGACTTATAACAACACCGTTAAATCGATTGTGAATAGCAATTGTGTGAGTTGTCATTCCAGTTATTCCAGCTATTCGGGGTTAAGCGGTATCACGGGAAGTGGTCTGTTTACGCAACACGTTCTAACAGATCAGGACATGCCAAAAGGTAGTTCTCTGTCGAGCGACCAATTGAACAAGATTCAATGTTGGGTAAATAATGGTTATCCGCAGTAAATGATTCATTTTGCCATGCAATAGAGATTGTTTTATCATTATCTTGACACCGGTCAAATTCATTTATGCAAAACGGATCATTCAATATTACAGGGTTAACCACCGAACAGGTCGTTCAGGCAAGGGGGCAATTCGGATCCAATCAATTGACTTCTCAAAAAGGAAATAGTTTGTTTGCCATGGTTCTTCGAATAGCGAAAGAACCGATGATTATTTTGCTCCTTGTTGCAGCTTCTATTTACTTTATCAGTGGAAAAACAGGAGACGGAATTTTTCTTTCCGCGGCGATTCTTTTTCAGGCATTTATTTCCATTTATCAATATTCCAGGAGTAAAAATGCGTTGGATAAACTCAAGGATTTTTCGCAGCCTACATGCACGGTTATTCGAAATGGAAAAGCAGAAAAAATAAAAAGTGAAGAGGTGGTTGTAGGAGACAGCCTGATTGTTGAAGAAGGTGGTTCGATAATAGCAGACGGAAAGATTGTCCAGTCAAATGATTTCTCCGTAAATGAATCCATTCTCACAGGAGAGTCTCTTGCCATATTTAAAGATAAAGGTTCTGATGACAACCACATTTACAGTGGTACAACCGTTGCCTCGGGATTGGCGATTGTAACGGTCACAGCGATTGGTAATGAAACCAGGTTGGGCAAAATCGGGAAAAGCCTGGAGAGTATCGAGGAAGAAAAAACACCACTGGAACTTCAGATCGCGAATTTCGTGAAGAAGATGGCCATTGTGGGAGGAATTGTTTTTCTAGTTGTCTGGATCATCAATTACCTTCAATCGCATAGTCTGCTGACAAGTCTTTTACAATCATTGACCTTGGCAATGAGTATCCTACCCGAAGAGATTCCGGTTGCATTTACCACATTTATGGCACTTGGTGCCTGGAGGTTGATGAAAATGGGAATCGTGGTGAAACAAATGAAAACAGTTGAAACCTTAGGAAGTGCAACTGTTATTTGCACCGACAAAACGGGAACCATTACGGAGAATAAAATGAGCTTGTCCAAGTTGTTTGTTTGGTCGACAAAAAAGTATTCTGAACTCAAAGCAGTTTCAACTCCTGAAGAAAAGGAGCTCATTGAAATAGGAATGTGGGCGAGCGAACCGATTCCGTTTGACCCGATGGAAAAAGCTCTACATGAAGCTTACAAAGATTTTACTACAGATGACAGACGCCCCGATTTTAAACTGGTTCATGAATATCCCTTGGGTGGAAAACCACCCATGATGACTCACGTTTTTGAAGATGGAAAAGGAAACCGAATTCTGGCAGCCAAAGGAGCCGTAGAAACCATGATGCGTGTTTCATCCCTTACCGATGCCGAACAAAAAGAGATCTCTGAAGTGGTAAAGACCATATCAAAAGATGGATTCCGGGTTTTGGGAGTAGGCATTTCTGATTTTTCCGGAACGGATTTCCCTGAAAACCAGGAAGCGTTGAAATTTACCTTTAAAGGGCTTGTTGCATTTTATGATCCGCCTAAAAAGAATATCGACCAGGTACTTAAATCCTTTTATGATGCAGGGATCCGTGTGAAAATCATTACAGGAGACAACGCGGAAACCACTTCTGCAATTGCCAGGCAAATTCATTTTTCGGGATTTGAAAAAAGTATGAATGGTGACCAGTTGATGAAGCTTAGTGACGAAGAGTTGAAAGATTGTGTAATGGAAACGGCTATTTTCACCCGCATGTTTCCCGATGCAAAATTAAAGATCATTGACGCCTTGAAGGAAAAGCATCAAATTGTAGCGATGACCGGCGATGGCGTAAACGATGGTCCCGCCCTCAAAGCGGCTCACATTGGTATCGCGATGGGAAAAAAAGGAACCGAGATCGCGAAAGATGCCGCATCTCTCATTTTATTGGAAGACGATCTTTCCAAAATGATTGATGCCATTGCAATGGGCAGGAAGATTTATACCAATCTGAAGAAAGCCATTCAATATATCATTTCGATTCATATTCCCATTCTTTTAACGGTATTTGTTCCGCTGGCTTTGGGATGGGTTTATCCCAATATTTTTTCACCCGTTCATGTCATTTTTCTTGAAATCATCATGGGTCCCACTTGTTCCATTATCTATGAAAACGAACCGATGGAGGAAAATTTGATGTTCCAAAAACCGAAACCGATTTCTACCACATTTTTTAATTGGACAGAACTTACTGTCAGCATCATTCAGGGGTCGGTTATTGCTTTGGGAATCCTTTTAATCTATCAATATGCTGTTCACAGTGGTTTTAATGAAGCATTAACGAGAACCATGGTATTCACAGACTTGGTGGTGGCAAATATTTTCCTGACCCTGATCAATCGCTCATTCTATTATTCAATTTGGACAACTTTAAAGTATAAGAACAAGTTAGTTGTATACATCATTGGAATAACTCTGTTGCTGATGGGACTAATGCTCTTTGTAAAACCTTTGACCGCCTTCTTTGAATTCGAAAGGTTGAATGGAAGTCAGCTGATCATATGTTTGGTTACCGGATTTATTTCGGTTGTTTGGTTTGAGCTTGTGAAGCTGATCAAGAGAAGAAAAAAGGACACAACAAAATAAAGTGAAGGTATTTCTATTGTAAAGCGGCTGTAACAGAAAATCCAATACAGCCGCCGATCAATTCATTCAATTGGTTTGAAATTATCCCGCCCGGTTTTGTCAAGATTGACAGGAATTGTATAGGTTGCGTTTCGTTCCGGGATGATGCTTTCATAACCGTAAACTTCCTTCATTTTCGTTTTTAAAGCACTGGATCCTTCCGGTTCACCGTGAACGATAAAGAGTTTCTCTGGTTCTTTTGCAAGCTGGTTTACCCAATCAATAAGTTCACTTTGGTCAGCATGTGCAGAAAGCCCTTCGACACTAACACAGTTCGCATTCACCGTCCAGTATTTTCCACGCATTTTAATTTCCTCCGCACCGTCAAGTAATGCCCTTCCGCGTGTCCCTTCTCCCTGGAAACCAACCATCAGGATAGTAGCAGTTTTTTGTCCCAGGTAATATTCAAAATATGTCAGTACCCGTCCACCGGTGGCCATTCCGGAAGCTGCAATGATGATTTTCGGATTGTGGCTTTCCGCGAGTTTTATTGTCTCGTTCTGTTTGCTTACAACCTTGATTTCCTTTGTGATTTCTTTGGATTCCGAAGGGGATAATTTATGCCAGGAATCATGTCTGCTGAAGATTTTCAGTACGTCCTGTCCCATAGGGCTGTCCAGATAAATAGGCAAATCCGGAATGAGGTTTTCACTTTTCAATTTCCATAAATAGAACATGAGAAGCTGAGCGCGTTCTACTGCGAAAGCGGGTATGATGATTGTACCGTTTTTAGCGGCAGCCTTGTTAATGATTTCTGCTAGACGAATGTCGGGATTAGGAGGATGTATTCGTCCTCCGTAGGTCGATTCGATAAGGAGGATATCGGCTTGTTCGGGTTTTTGAGGGGAGAATAACAAAGGATCCTCTTTTCTTCCGATATCTCCCGAGAATACGATCAATTTATCTGCTGCTCTCAGTTCGATGAAAGTGGCTCCGAGTATGTGTCCATTATAGCGCATCCGGAAAGCAAATACATCGGAAAGTGTGATCCATTCGTCAATGGCTTGTTCCTGGAACATAGGAAAAACAGCTTCGGCTTCTGCAGTAGTATAGAGAGGTTTAGCCGGATGGTGTTTGCTGTATCCGAACTGGTTGGCGCGCTTGGCATCCTCTTCCTGGATTTTTGCACTATCAAGCAAAATAAGCTTTGCTATCTCGATTGTCGGTTCTGTTGCATGGATCTTTCCCTTGAAACCCTGTTTCACCAATAAGGGCAGATATCCCACATGATCCAAATGGCCATGTGTTAAAATGACTGCATCGATAGTGGAAACATCGAAAGGTAAAGTTTCCCAGTTTAATTTCCGCAACTCTTTTAAACCCTGGAATAATCCGCAGTCAATCAATAATTTTTGACCGGATAGCTCTACCAGGTATTTGGAGCCTGTAACCGTACCTGATGCGCCTAAAAACTGAATACTTAGATTGTTTTTCATTTGAAATCTGTATTATTTGGTATGACCACAAAGCTGATGTACTTCATTGAGAACTGTTGCCATTCGTCCTTGCTTTATTCCAAGGGAAGACAAGAGTTTTCCATTGTTTTGTAACTCATTGCACAACACAATCTCACGATCCAGTAATTGCCGCTTTTCAGCAATTGTAAGTGAGGTCAGACAGGTGATCGGGTAAAGTTTTGAACGGTCAATTTTATCTTTCAACCCTTTTCCGAAAGGATGATCCCATCCTATAAGAGGAATTCCGGAACAACCGGCATATTGGACTGCGTCCGCTGTAAATCTGGTATTGGTAACAATCCAACCTTTGCGTTTCTTTGACGGATCAATTGACTTTTTAAGTGCATGTGCTTCGATATCGTTAAATCGGGCATGGATATACAGCGGTATTTTGATATTACAGGATATTCCGCGTTGATTGTGGTATTTACATTCTATAAGAATTTGGTTTGCGTCCTTCTCAGCAATGATGTCAATTTCATGGGTCACACATTTTCCTTGAAGAATCTGCCCGATTTGTGTTTTGTAACCTTCAAATTTGAGCAATTCAGCGATATACTTTTCAAATGGAAAACCGGAAGGACCCAATTCCATGATCGCATATTTCAAATGATAACGCGCTGCTTTATGGCGGGATTCGGATCTTAAAAGACCGAAAGCGATTTTATAGATATTCCGGGTCGTCATTCCATCATACAGTTGTTTCTTTACTTCCTGAAGTATGAAATCAATCTGATCGGGATCAGCACCGGATCTCTGAAGAGACGACCTGATTTTCTCCTCAGAGAATAAGGTCTGTTCTCCTGATGCCTTTGTAACTGTCAATGAATTATACATAAATTATTTATAAGGATGAAGGCCGAAGAGAGTATAAACCGGATTAATCCGATATGACTTTCCTGACTGTGCTTCAATTTCTATCCTGGTAATATTCCGGTTCTTCCGGTGGAATTCCCTTGTTTAATGATTCACCTTCTGCATTTTGTTCAGCCAGGGTCCAGATATCTGTCAATACGGTTTCCAGCCAGATTCCTCCTGATTTACGGAAAACCTGCACTCCTAAGCCATATTTATCCCACAAGAGTTGCTCCAACTCATTGACTTTCATATCCGGTATGATCGTTATTTCACCGGAATTATGGATTGTACGACAATCCTTAAGCGCGATGTCTTTTTGGATCAAAAACTGGAACGGTGAAGGTTGCCCTGGTGCGTGTCTTTTTGAAAAGAATTCCAGTTTCAGAAAAGGGAATAATTTATTGAATGAATCACGTACCTGGGAAATAGTTTGCTGATCGTTGATAGTTATTTTCATAATTCAAGAACTCAAATTTTAGTCGTGTAGAACTAATAGCGGAACACGGCTGTGGAATGACATTTTTTTTGTTAATGGCTCTTTGAAGAGCCGACTGAAGAAGGAATGTTTGCGGGCAATCATTGCAATCATATCGATCTCATAATCGGTAATGAATTGGTTTATGCTGTAAACGACCTGATTATTTTCCAGTGAGTAGAAAGTGTGTTCAATACCTTTTAAATAGTAATCCAGTCTGAATCCTTCTGGAATTTCTTCCAAAGAAGGAGTTAATTGGATATGCGGATAAATATTCAGGATACAAATATGTGATCTGTAAAGCTCGGCCAAGGTCTTCAATGGTCGAAGCACCTTGTTGGTATCTGTTTTCTGGAAGTCGGCTGCCAGGACAATTTGTTTCGGTTCCTTGAATTTCACTTCTTTGTCAATCACAATGACCGGCGTTTTGGCGCTGCGGATCAGGAGGGAAGTGGTACTGCCTAATATTCTTTCCTGGATATAGCCGGCTCCTTGGGTTCCTATTACGATCAAATCAATCTTTGCTTTTTTGGAATAAGCGTTGATTTCATCAACCGGCACTCCCAAAATTGCATGATGAACCACCTCTAATCCCGGATTCTCCGTAAGGATTGTTCTTTTCAGTTTTTCAAGTTCCTGCAATACTTCTTCTTCCAGGTCATATTCGGCCGGACTTAATTGAACCGGGTCATACATAAAAAGTTGTAAGTCATATACATGAAGCAGGTGTAGCTCGGCATTTGTCTTTTTAGCCAACTGCAGGGCATACTCCAAGGTATTGTTTGAAGTTTCGGAAAAGTCTACCGGCACCAGGATCCTGTTGAATGGAGTTATCATTTCAGGTTCTTTTGTATGGGGTTTCATAACGTTCAAGATTTGAATATGAGGTGATCCAAAGACCAGTGATGAGTATGGATTGACGTCATTAAAAGAAAGAGAATCAACAGGAGTCTGGGATAAACATTTCGTGTATCCCATAAAGGAGTGTTCATTCCAAAGCCTATTGCAGCAATAATCAGATTTATTCCGAGCAGGTAAAGAGACACAAATTCAAATAGCCCCAAAACAAGCAAGAAACCACAGATTAATTCGGTGTAAGTTGTGTACCAAGCTGAAAGCGATGTAATTGCTTTTGGAATACCTTTCAACCTGAAATTTTCATGATAGGTATCGGTTACTTTTTTGATCCCGATATTGAATACGGCATCGTACCCCTGAAAAAGGAAAAGGAACCCAAGAAAAATCCGCGCAAGTGTGATTGCAGCCAACTGATGATATTGTGTCAGTATTTCCATATGAATAATTACTTATGCAAATGCAAACCTAAGGAGGAAGCCTACAGGATAAAATGAGCTAGGTCATCGTTTGCAATAAAAAATGTCAGTGACGAATCTCATGAGCGGGAGTAAGTTATGTCATTGGTAAATAAGTGGTTTGTTATCAGCTTTGTAATATAAACTTTAAAACAATGGAGTTATGAAAACAGATGAGGAAATTCAGAGACATGTAATGGAGGAACTGAAGTGGCAACCTTCTATTCACTCAACTGAGATTGGAGTTGCGGTGAAAAATGGGGTCGTAACGCTTTCGGGTTTGGTTGACACTTACCTGGAGAAAAAAATCGCAGAAAAAGCAGCTTTTAAAGTAGAAGGAGTGAAAGGAGTTGCAGAAGATATTGAAATCAATATTGGCTTCAACCACAAGAAAACCGATTCGGAATTGGCTCAGGCGGCATTGGATGCTTTAAAATGGAATGTGATGGTTCCCGACGATAAAATCAAGGTAAAGGTGGAAAATGGTTGGGTGACAACCGAAGGAACGGTTGAATGGGCATATGAACAACATGCAGTGCGGGACGCTGTAGCGGCAATTACCGGAATCAAAGGAATCAGTAACCTGGTCAAGATCACACCAAAAGTGAACCTGGATGACGTAAAGAAGAAAATTACAGCAGCCTTTGAAAGGAGTGCGACAATCGATGCTAAGAGTATTCACATCGAAAATATAGGCAGTAAAGTTACACTTACCGGTATTGTACGTTCCTACGCGGAAAGACGTGATGCGGAAAGTGCAGCATGGAACGCGCCCGGAGTTACCATGGTAGAAAATAATCTCAACGTCGAACTACCAAGTTATTCGGATTCCGGAAGAGCAGATATTTAGTGCAAAATCCACGTTTCAAAAAGAAAGTGTCTTTTGATCATAAAAGAGACACTTCCTTGTCGTTAAAAAAAATGATTAAAATCATCTTTCCTGATGATGGGACTCATCTTTTCCAAATAGTGCAAATAATACTTTTGCCTTGATCAAATAGTGTATATATTTACTATGGGCTTGGAATTGACAAAAATGGAAAGCAAAGAAGGAAATGATGCACTATTTCAGTATGCAACCGAAGGGATTTTGGTTACAAATACAGAAGGACAGATAATTAGGATTAATCCGAGTGCCGAGCAATTGTTCGGCTACGAACATGGAGAACTGGAGGGAAAAAAAATAGAGAATCTGATTCCCCAAAGATTTACTCAAAGACATGAAATCAACAGGGAAAATTATTCTCATCACCCGCATGCCCGATCCATGGGAGCCGGGATGGAACTTTTCGGACTGAAAAAAGACGGGTCGGAATTTCCTGTTGAAATCAGTTTAAGCCCTTTCAAGAATGAAAATGGGAGTTTTGTAATTGCCTTTATCATTGATGTAACAATTCGAAAAGAGGCAGAGTTCAGAATGAAAACCTATTTCGCTGACCTGGAGAAGCAGGTGAAGAATCGGACACTTGTCCTTGAAGAAGCAATCGCCGAACTGGAAAAGACAAAAAAAAACCTGGATATTTCCCTGGCTAAAGAAAAGGAATTGAACGAGATGAAATCCCGGTTCGTTTCAATGGCATCACATGAATTCCGGACACCGCTTACAACAATGATGTCTTCTGTCTCCCTGATTGCGAAATACCATGAACGGAACGATGATGTGAATCATCAGAAACACGTTGCCAAAGTAAAATCCTCAATCAATAATCTGACGGATATATTGAATGACTTTCTTTCCGTTTCGAAATTGGAAGAGGGTAAAATCACCAATAATCCGGAAGAGATCAATATCCGCTTATTCATTTCTGAAATCGTCTCGGAAATGCGCACGATGCTATTGGAGAAGCAGGTCATTAATGAAGTTTATTCAGGGGATGAAATTGTTCAGCTTGACCCGAAAATATTAAAGAATATTCTCCTTAACCTATTTTCCAATGCGATCAAATTCTCTCCGGCAGACGGAATTGTTGAATTGTCCGTAAAAACAACTTCAGATGAAATTTTGATTGCAGTTAAAGATCATGGAATTGGAATTTCCAAAGAAGACCAGGAACAGCTTTTTGAACGTTTTTTCAGGGGAAGCAATGCAACTCACATACAAGGAACCGGTTTGGGATTGAACATTGTAGCCAGGTATGTTGAGTTAATGAATGGAACGATTCAAATCAAAAGTGTGGAGCATGAGGGAACTGAAGTTCTTATATCCATCAGAAAATCTTAAATAACGAAGCCATGAAAAAGATATTGATTATTGAAGATAATATAGATGTTCGTGAAAACACGGCTGAAATACTACAATTGGCGCAGTATGACGTTATCACTGCTGAAAATGGTAAGGAAGGAGTGAAACTTGCAATCAAGGAAAATCCGGATTTGATCATATGTGATATCATGATGCCGGTACTCGATGGGCATGGCGTTCTGCACCTGCTTTCAAAAAATGAAGAAACTTCCGGAATCCCGTTTATTTTTCTCACTGCCAAGGCTGAGAGAAGTGATGTGAGAAAGGGAATGGCAATGGGTGCGGATGATTACCTGACAAAACCATTCGATGATCAGGAATTACTTAATGCAATCGAAACACGGCTGAAAAAGCAAGATCTGTTTAAGAACAAGTTCACCAAAAACATTGATGGTGTTCAGGATTTTATCAATGAAGCCCGGAATTTCGGTTCATTGAAGGAGCTTTCTACAGCACGTGATGTGAGGCATTACCGAAAAAAAGACGTGGTTTTTTGGGAAGGCGCCTATCCGAAAGGAGTTTATTTTATCAATAAGGGGAAAGTGAAGATTTTCCACAAAAATGACCAGGGAAAAGAACTGATAAGTAGTTTACATAAAGCGGGCGATTTTTTCGGGTTCCTTTCCTTATTGAAGGATGAGAAGTATACACATTCAGCTGCGATTTTGGAGGATGCCGAAATCTATATGATTCCCAAAGAAGATTTTTTCTCGCTGATCTATAAAAACTCGGAAGTTGCCCGCAAATTTATTGGCATCCTTTCAGATAATCTCATTGAAAATGAACAGCAACTGATTCGTTTGGCTTATGATTCTGTAAGAAAAAGAGTTGCAGAAGCTCTTGTGAAACTGTCGGATACCTACAAGAAGGAGACGGACCAACGTTTCAGTATGAATGTTTCCCGTGAAGACATGGCAAATCTGGTTGGAACGGCCAAAGAAACAGTCATTCGGACGCTCAGCGATTTCAAAGAGGATAAATACATTGAGATTGCAGGAAGTATGATCACCATCCTTGAATACGACAAACTTGTAAACCTGAAAAACTGATTTTCCTTTAAATATAAATCGTTTGTATTCGGGCAATTATTAGTTGTTTGTATGAGCTAAGTCATTCTTTTTTTAAGAACAATGATGTTCCTTTATCGGGTAATCCAAAATACGTGAATCATGTAAATTATAGTCCTGATTATTCGTGGTTTATCCTTTTGGATTAGATACCTTTAAAGGAAGTGAAAATTCATTATTTCAAAAAGAATCACAATGGAACCAACAAAAAAAATAGGAATCTGGATGGATCATTCATCCGCCGAACTGATTGCGTTAGACCTTGAAGGAAGGTCACAATCCATCCAATCGCAATTTTCTTTCAACGATAAAGAAGAGGCGTTGAGTAAAGGTGAAAAACACATGCATAATAAGGAAAACCAGATGCACCGGGCCTACTATAAGGAAATTGCCGATGAGATTCTGAATTACGGTCATGTGTTGCTATTCGGTCCCACGGATGCAAAGCTAGAGCTGAACAATTATTTATCCGAAGATGCTCATTTCAAGAATGTCCGGATTGATGTGGCAACGACGGACAATATGACAGATAAACAGAAGGAGGCATTTGTGAAAAACTACTTTACGAAGTGACCGATTTCGTTGTTTGAAAATAAATCCGCTTGAGACAAAAGAATGCATGCAATGAATAAATTGACTGTAAATGAGGTAAAATTGCTACTGAAAAAGAGAGAAGCATTTTCCAACAAAAGCGATTACGGGCATGCACTGATTGTTGCAGGAAAGAAAGGAACGATGGGCGCTGCTGTAATTGCGGCAAAGGCCGGATTACGAGCGGGCGTCGGTTTACTTACGGTTTGTGTGCCTGCGGAAGAACGAGTGATCTTACAGAGTGCTGTACCGGAAGCAATGCTATTGATGAAGGAAGATCCGATTCCTTTCGATCATTTTTCGGCTATTGGAATCGGTCCCGGCTTGGGTACGGATAAAAAAACGGAAGAATTACTCATTGAAATGATGACAGAATTTAAAGGCCCTATCTTGCTGGACGCGGATGCCATTACAATTCTTTCCAAGAATAAAGAACTGCTTGAAATTGTTCCCGGTAAAACAATCATCACGCCTCATACGGGCGAATTTGACCGGCTTTTCGGTTTTCATCAAAACAATGAAGATAGAATCACGACTGCAATCAATAAAGCGTTGAAATACAATGTTATTATTGTTTTAAAAGGACATCATACTGCGATTGTTTCAGCGGATGAGGTGTTTTACAATACTACCGGAAATACGGGACTTGCAAAAGGAGGCTCGGGTGACGCTTTGACGGGTGTGATCACTTCATTCCTGGCACAAGGTTACACTCCAATTAATGCCGCAAAAGCAGGAGTTTATCTTCATGGCTTAGCTGCAGACCTCACATTGCAAGAGCAAAGTATGGAAAGCATGGTGATTACGGACGTTATTGAAAATTTCGGGAAGGCATTTGAATCGATATGGGCATGAGAGAAAGAGGAGCGGAAATGTCATGAAAAGTTTCCGAAGGGATAAACATTAAAACAGAACTTATGAAAACGAATAAAGATTGGCATGAAAAAAACAAGATGCCAAAAAACGCAACATTTGAACAACGGGTGAAATGGCATCTGGAACATCTGAAACATTGCAATTGCAGACCGATTCCGGCGAAACTGCTAACTGAAATGGAGGAAAGGAATGCGACAACCTTGAATGACCTTCGGTAAATTCAATTATGAAAGTGGAAAGTTTGGGTTCATCCTATCTTTTTAGAAGGGATTCCCTGTTGTTGTAAGCCAGCTTTGCCAATTCATAACCTGCATGTGTCTCCACTGTCAGATTTTCAATTTCAGGCACTTCAAAGAACATCGGGTTTTTTCCAAATTTTTTCTGGCCGTTCCGGACAAAAGCCGTGCGGTTGAAAACGTTGAACACCGTGTCTTCATAAATCACATAGTGCGGATTATCTCTTAGAGTAATGGTGGGATAATTGAAGCTGTCATATAACCGTTTGTCCAATCTTGCAAGGCTCATCACCGAATCGAATTGCTTGTATTCATCATTCAGGACATATTCATAATATCGCTCTATAACGTCTTCAATGGTTTTGATGGAAAGCAGGGGATTGACACATTGGGTCTGTAAAAAATGTTCACCCTCGACCTTTTTGAGTGAATTTGCCGTAATCAGATCCGAGGTTGGTAACTCTTCCAAGACACTTATCGAGTTATCATTCGACATAGTACTGGGATCCGGTAAGTCGACAAAAGACATCTTACTGCTACCTCCACATATTTGTCTTACCTTATCGGAATCGGTAGTGATAACAATATGATTGATTGCTTTGACCGCCAGGAGTTTTTCAATCATCAGGCGATACAAATGTCTCCCGTCGAATTCCTTGAAATTGGCATCCCGCATGGAAAGATCGGTCCGGTTTTCTTGAATGGTAATAAGTGCAGTGATAGCTGGTCTGTTCATGTGAATGAGTGTTTTTTGTTTTAAGATTAGGCATTTTTATTGGAAGTGCTGCATACCGGTTTTCATTTCATTTGAAAGAATTTCTCTCCCGGCAATTAAATAGACATTTTTTAACACTGGTTTTTTTGATTGGAAATAGGAGAGTGCTAACTTTTACAGGTCTAAAAAAATGAGGAATAATGATATTAGAAGCTTTAACAGATGAATTTGAGCAAGAGGTCAAAAGTACCCGGAAGTTGCTACAGGCTATTCCGGAAAAGGATTTAGCGTATAAACCTTCTCCCACTTCCTGGACAATGGGGGAACTTGCTCAGCATATTGCAACTATTTACTATTGGTACGTGGGAACGCTTACCAAGGATGTGTATGACATGTCGACAGATAGATTGGAACGCGGAGACACCGGGGATATCAAGGCAACCCTGGAACTTTTTGAGAATAATGTCGAAAAAGCCCGGGCAGCATTGAAATCACTGAAGGAAGAAAACCTGCAGGATCAATGGACCATGAAATCCGGCGACCAAACCATCATGGGACCATTTCCAAGAGGAACCGTGGCCCGCGGTTTTCTCTTCAACCATATTTATCATCATCGTGGGGAAATGATCGTTTACCTGCGCGCTACGGGGAATAAAGTACCTGGACTTTACGGACCGACTTTCGAGGATGATCAAGGGCGTAAATGAAGCCAATGAACTGATTTGGATAGTTTTCCGGTTTCATTTTCGAACCGGTTGCATGTGGTTGGTTTTTTGTATATTAGCTGTAATTGGTAACTTTTTTACTTAATTAAACACTACTTCATTGAAACGATCTATTTTAAACTTAAGTATTCTTGATAGTTTGCTCGAAGGATTCCAGGTAATCGGCTACGATTGGAAATACCTTTATGTAAACACTACTGTTGCCAGTCAGGGGCAAAGTACCATTGACCGGCTGATTGGTAAAACGATGATGGAATGTTATCCCGGAATTGAAAACACCTTCATGTTCAGTCAGCTGGAAAAATGCATGAATGAACGCGTTACGCTGCAGTTTGAAAATGAATTCACATACAATGACGGAACCCAAAATTGGTTCGAGCTGCGAATAGAACCTATTTCCGAAGGGATTTTCATTTTATCCACCAACATCACCAAGCGGAAAAAAACAGAAGAAGAACTTCTTCAATTGAAAGATGACCTGGAGAATAAAGTGCAGATACGGACAGCTGAGCTTGAGAAGTTGAATAATGAGAAGGATGTGATCCTTAAGGAAATGCATCACCGCGTGAAAAACAACCTCCAGATCATTTCCAGTCTCATCCGCTTGCAGATGGAAGAAGGAGACAATGATTTTAATGGAGTGCTCGACAAAACGCAATCGCGAATAGAAACCATTGCAAGTATCCATGAGTCGCTTTATAGACACAAAGACCTGGCGCTGATCAATGTGGCCAATTATTGGGAAAAGCTTTTCAAGGATTGTTTGAATTCCTTGGTGAATGAACCTTCAAATTTCAAACTCAACCTGGATATCGATTATTTGCAGCTTCCGGTTGATAAGATGATTCCTCTTGGGCTGCTGATTAATGAATGGATCACCAACTCGATCCTGCATGGTTTCAAAGGCCGCAATCATGGATCGATTTACCTTTCACTTCGTTTAAAAGAGGGCAAATATCACCTGACATATAAAGATGACGGGATCGGATTTGTCAAAGCGGGTGAAGACGATGGGGATCATCACTTCGGACATTTTTTAATAGATGGCTTTGCTGACCAGCTGAATGGTTCTGTCCAAAATAAGAAAAGCAAAGAAGGGGTGCATTTTGAGTTGGAGTTTGAATAGAGGGTAATTATAAATTTCAATAATTATGAATTATCAAGGGCGACTATGGTCTTGATAATTGAATCATTTATAATTATCACAATACCAACAATCCCGCTTCTTTCAACCTAGCAATTTGTTTCCCATACCAGAAAGGTTCAAAATGGTCACCCGGAATATGCTGCTCATAATCCGATTTGATTTCGTGGAATAGACCGTTTTTATTTCCGGAAGCGGAAATGTTCCGAAGCATTTTTTCCAGCCAGACACCTTGGTCTTTGCTCACTTGAATGGTGAAAATATCTTTTTTCGTATGAAAACTCAGTTCGGCCATTTCCCATTGATTTCCTTTTTTGCTTTTCGTGAAGAAATTTAAGGAAGGTTTTGTACCCAGCCAGACAATTTTAGCACTTGGCTTGATAAAACCGGTTTCCATTTCTTCAATTGCATTTCCAATGAAATCAGGTGAAATTTTTGTTCTGGGAACCTTGAAATCAAACCAGCTTTGCAAAGGTAGGTCGAACCCGATTCCATGCATGAAATTATAGAGTGATTTTTTGAGTCCGAAACTGAATTGTTCGTGGTCGATTCCTGTCTTATCCTGGTGATAAAGGTCATTATTTGCAAACGTTCCGACCCCCGTTTCCCGAATAACACTGAATTGCTCCGGATTCAAACCTATCGGGCTATGGGCGGTCATCGCAAATTGATGCCAGAATCCCGATTGAAGTATGCCGGTTTCGAACAGTTGACGTACCATTTCAAGAGAATCAACGGTTTCCTGGATTGTTTGTGTGGGAAATCCGTACATCAGGTAAGCATGAACCATGATCCCGGTTTCTGTAAAATTGCGCGTCACCTGTGCTACCTGTGAAACGGTTACTCCTTTGTCAATCAATTTCAACAAACGATCCGAAGCGACTTCCAATCCGCCGGAAACAGCTATGCATCCTGACGTTTTTAGGAGAATGCACAAATCACGTGTAAAGCTTTTTTCAAATCGGATATTGGTCCACCAACTTACCACCAATTTCCTTCGGATGATTTCAAGCGCCAATTCGCGCATCAAAGCTGGAGGAGCAGCTTCATCCACGAAGTGAAAACCGTTTTGCCCCGTCTGAAGGATTAGTTCCTCCATTCGATCAACCAGGATTTTCGCCGTGGCCGGTTCGTAGATTTTGATGTAATCCAGTGAAATATCGCAAAAGGTACATTTCCCCCAATAACAACCGTGTGCCATGGTCAACTTGTTCCAGCGACCATCGCTCCACATGCGGTGCATCGGGTTCACGACTTCAATAACGGAAATATAGCGGTCGAGCAGCAAATCACTGTAATCAGGTGTTCCGAGATCTTTTTGCTTGTAATCGGGTGTTTTGGAATTGTTTATGTAAACCACTTTGCCATCCAGCAAAGTAAAAGTGCGTTTCAGGTCATGAATGGAACGTTTTCCCTCCAGGTGTTCAACCAAGTGTTCGATAGGAACTTCGCCATCGTCCAACGTAATGAAATCGAAGAATTCAAAGACCCTTGGATCTGATACTGCTCGTAATTCCGTATTGGGAAAACCGCCACCCATCGCAGTTTTCACTTGAGGGTAATGTTGCTTGATGTATTGTGCTGAACGAAAAGCCGCATATAGATTTCCCGGAAAGGGAACGGAAAAAGCCACCATATTCGGATCTGTTTCCTGCAGGTGTTTTTCAAGTAATTCCAATAAGATCCGGTCGGTAAAGGTGATTTCCTGTTGGAGAGCTTCATATAATTCATCAAACTGAAGTGCAGATCTTCCCAAACGTTCTGCATACCGACTGAATCCGAAATGAGCATCAACCGTTTCAACGATCAGATCCGAGATGTCTTCCAGGTAAAGTGTCGCCAAATGTTTTGCCTTGTCCTGGGTTCCCATGATTCCGAATGCCCAGTCCAATTCTTCCAACTGGTTGAAACGGGAAGCTTCCGGCAAAAAATCATCCTGGCAAATGACATGTGCCAAACTCGGATTCTTCCCTTGTAAAAATTGAATAACCGGATCAATGGTTTGGATATAGTCGGCTTTCAAAGCAATGATGCGTTCCGCATTTTCTGAAAGCTCCGGGTTCTTTGTTTCAATCTCAACGAAAAGGTTCGTGAGTCCGTTTTTTGAGAATAGTTCCAGGATCACCTCGATTCCCAGATCAGCCTGAACGGAAGCGATGTTTTTCGTGTTGAGAAAACCTTTCAGGTAAGCCGTTGCCGGATACGGAGTATTTAGCTGCGTAAAGGGCGGAGTGACTAACAAGAGCTGATTTTTCAAGACAATACTTTAAATGAGTTTCATGCAAAAGTATCGCTATTTTATGGAATTGCGAACCACTAGGAAATCCGCAGCGAATTTTAGACCTTAGTTCTGTAAAAAGTAACAATGTTAGAAACCGTTGCAGATAAAGTGATTGAATTCAATAGTCAATTACACTATTCAGGTAAACTGCCTGAAGGTTTTCAGGTGATGAACCCTTATTTGGATAATCCTGAAACGATGGTGGTAATGCGACAGTTTTATCATAAATTCTATGATGATTCGGTGCAACGGAGATTTATAATCGGAATTAATCCAAGCAGACATGGGGCAGGGGTAACGGGTATTCCTTTTACAGATACTAAACGACTTGAAAGTGTTTGCGGAATCCGAATGAAATCGGCTTATACTCATGAGGTATCTTCTGTTTTCATATATGATCTGATCTCTGAGTATGGCGGTGTAAATGAGTTCTACAAACAATTTTACATCAATTCACCGTTTCCGTTGGCGATTATCCGCCAGACGAAAGAAGGAAACTGGTTGAATGCCAATTATTATGATGAGCCTGCTCTTTTTGAATTGGTGAAAGACTTTATGATAGCCTCTTTGAAGAATCACATTAATTTGGGTTTGGATACCTCCGAAGTATTTGTCCTGGGGAAGAAAAATGCCGCTTTCATCCAAAAACTCAATAAGGAAGCAACATTATTTGATCGTTTGACGGTGCTTGAACATCCAAGATATATTCAGCAATATAAATCCAAAGAAAAACAACTTTATATCGATAAATACATTTTAGCATTAAAAGGAGGAGCATCAATCCCTGCCTCTAAGAAATAAAATCGTGAGTCCTGTTTTTTTTTAATATTTTGATTGATTTTCAGGCTTCCCAACAAACTACCGGGCATCTCAATCAGATAAAATGTATATTTGGCTGTATCCGGAAACAATGAGTAATATAAAATTCGTAAGCTTTTCCTTGTGTGTGTTGTTTGGTCTTTGGTCTTTCGGGCAGAAAGAAGATGAGGAGGTGCGCAATCATGTGAAGGCATCTGAAAGATTACTTGTTCAAAATGCCGATTCTGCGTTGGTCGAGGCCTTGAAAGCAAAACAGGAATTGCCCGGGGTGAGTTCGGTGGATCTCAAAATCGAGGTACTCCAAAACCTGGGAGACTGTTTTAAGTTCAAAAGCGATTACGCAAACTCCATGAGATATTACCTGCAAGCCAAAATAATGGTGGATAAAGCAGTTTCAAGGAGTCCGGCTAATCTTCATTTGAATTTATTAAAAGCTGATTCCAGGCTCAAAATCGGAGTTTTATATCTTCAGCTTAAAAATTTCAATAAAAGTATTGCTTACCAGGAAGAGGCTTTACTTATTTTGGAAAAAGCGGATAAACGAACTCCCAAAATGGAACTGGTTACACGGAAACTGAAAGTGTATAACAATTTGGCAGCTGTTTTTATCAGTCAGAATGATTATGAAATGGCATTGGTTTATTTTAGAAATGCACTAGATCTTAACAAACAGGTCAAAAATAAGAACTATGAAAGTTCGATCCTGAACAATATCGGGATTTGTCATCTGGAACAGAGAGAACTGGATCTTGCAAGCCATTATTTCCAGAAATCATTCAAAATCCGAAAGGAAGCGGGAGATGAGCTGGGGCAAGCCCAGGTGTTGAACAGTTTGGGTAAGAACGAAGTATTCCGTGGCGATTTCCCTAAAGCATTGGAATATTTCAAGCAAGCACTTTCCCTGAGTAGAAAAACCGGGAGTAATTCCTCCACCTTGATTTCCCTTGAGTCACTTTCATCAATCAACGACACCCTGGGTAATTACAAAGAGGCATTATACTATTATAAAAAATATAAGCAGCTGAATGACCGGATTTTCAACCTGGAAAGCAAAACAGCAATAGCTTCGCTGGAAGAAAGCCATCAGCGGGATCAGGACCGGAAGACGTATGAATTGAAGTTGAAGCAAAATGAATCCGACCAACTTCGGAATCTGGTTTTACTTGTGGCACTTTTATTAGTGCTTGCGGTAGCAATTTTCATCATCATAATGATGCGGAGTAGAATAAAAAATGCTCAGTTACAGCAGGAAAAACTGAAACTTGAACGCGAAAATATGGATTTGGTGCATAAGACCATGGAGGAAGATATTGAATTTAAAGAACGGGAGCTTACTGCAAAGGCGCTGTTTATGCTAAAGAATACCGAACTTTTGGAACGTGTTACGGAAAACCTTCAAAAGGCCAAACGTTCCCTTACAAAGGAAAACCAGCAGCAGATCCAGGAAATTATTGCCGATCTACAGTTGGGGCAACGCAATTCCGGCTGGGAAGAATTTGAAGTCCACTTTACCCGTGTACATTCTCAATTCTATGAATCTCTCCAGGATAAATTTCCCAACTTGACCTCCAATGAAAAGAAACTCTGTGCTTTCCTTCGATTAAATATGTCTACTAAAGATATTTCCGCAATCACCAATCAATCTGTTAACAGTATCACAGTTGCCAGGACAAGACTAAGAAAAAAATTGGGTATCGATGGTGAGGATATACACCTGGTTAATTTCCTGATGGGTTTGTAGTTAATCACGAATTACGAATTCATGTAATTAACTATCTGTTTTTCAGTGTTTTATTTCTGATTGTATTGTAAATGTAATGTGCATTTTTGTAGGTGTACCGTCTTTGTAAGATCTTAAATACAGATCCGCCGGATCAATCGTTCTACTTTCGAGCCAAGGTTGGAGTTTTTGATTTAATAGTCATTACTACAACCGCTATTAACTATAAAATACAATATGGAAATGAAAAAAAAGTTAGTAATCGTTGCGGGGTTTGTCGGTTTGGCAAATTTTGGTTTCTCCCAGTTTATTGTAAAAGATGTCTTTTTTCAGACACAGGGTGTTTCGAACACGGGAGAAGTTGTCGGGTATGAAGAATGGACCGGACCTTTTTCCATTTGGACTCCTGAAACGCAGGCAGTGGAATACATTGGAGGAATTGCTCCGGGAAATGGAGTTGGCGGTGGCGCCTCTTTTTCCTTAAACGGAAATTTTCTTTCCGGAAATACACTTGAAAATGGCAAAGTTGAAATGGCTCGCTATAACCGGGTAACCAATTCATGGACGGCATTGGGAAGTTTAGGAGTAGCGATGGATACTGCCAGAAGCGGAGGATATTGGATTTCCGGTGATGGAAATACAGTTGTGGGAAATGCGTGGAAAAATGGCGGTTATACGGACGCTGTCGCCTGGAATCCGACAGAAGGAATCATGGATCTGGGAACTTTGTTTGCCGGTAGAAGCACCAGAGGAAATGCAGTAAGTAATGACGGATCTGTCGTAGTTGGCTGGCAGGATTTTAACGGACCATGGAAATCTGCCGTTTGGAGAAAGAATCCGGCGGGAGGTTATTTTCCAAACCAATATATCTTATTGGATCCGAATGGAAATCCGGATGATGAATACAATCAAATGGGGGAGTGTACTGCGGTTTCAGGCGATGGAAATTGGGTTGGAGGAGCTGGTGATTATGCGAATAATGGAAATGCCTGGATCTGGAGTCAGGCAACAGGCGTAATCGATTTGGGAACACTTTCCCCAGGGGCTCAATCTTATGTTGCTGCATTAAGCAATGATGGAAGTGTTGCTGTCGGAAGAATCCAGGTTGGTCCCTGGGATCCGGAAATTCCCTTCATTTGGACGCAGGCAAACGGGATGCAGAATCTGAATGATTATGCACACAATGTTTTGGGTATCGCCACAGGAAATAAATTGATTTATTCCGCAAATTGCATGTCACCAAGCGGGGATTACATCGTTGGTTATGGTGTGGATACGGTAACATTCGATTCTTTCGCTTACCGTTTAAGTCCGTTAAACCTGGGATTAAATGAGTTTTCAAATGCAGAAGTAAAGGTTCATCCGAATCCGGCAAGTAACCTGGTTACAATTGAAAATGAAGGGAATGCGACACTTCTTATTATGAATCCGGAAGGAAAGACCCTTATCAATACGGCAATTTCAGGAACTCACCAGCTGGATGTATCTGGCTTTGCTTCAGGAATTTACTTCTTGTCAGTTCAAGGAGAAAATAAGATCCTAAAAACAAACCGCTTGGTAAAACAGTAATAGGTTTCATGGTAGAAGGAGGTCAGAAAACATATTGGTTTTAGTTCGGATTGACCTCTATTCTTGAAGCGGGTAAAGTAGAAGCTACCCGCTTCTTTTGTTTAACTACTTCCGTTTCAATAAGAACTTAACGAACAATTCCACACGAGGTCCGACCAACAAAATAACCGGTACTACAATTCCATAAGCCAAAGTCCAAGATTTAAGCCAAATGGAAAAGAATTTGTCAGAATAGCCATTATTGATGCTGATTAAGGAGAAAGTGATTACACCGGTTGTAATGATTCCCATAATCAGAGCGAATGTTATTTTTTCTTTCATGTTTGATTTGTTTATGTGTTTGTTTGAAAATGACCAATCGGTCATTTTTTGAATAAAAAAAATTAAATGACGTGACTTGTTATTTCTTCTTTAATGAGCTGTGAAATGGCGTTCATAACAGATTGGTTTTCCGTTACACGTGAGATCATTACGGCACCTTGCATCATTGAAAACAGTTTAAGCGCAAATGCTTCCGGTTCCCAGTTCGAATCGAACTCTCCGGAAGAAATACCGTTCTTTATGGTTTTTGCAATATACCATTGGGCCGTTTCAACCACATTTTTTACTTTGTTTCGAATCACTTGGTCCGTATCATCCGATTCCATTCCGAAATTCAGGAATGGACAACCACCTACAAATGGTGGAGTAAGTGGATTCAAAAAGACATCCAGGTAGTTGAATAATTTGGTTTTTGCATCTCCAGGTCCATTCAAAGTGCTGTTGAGATAAGTTATTTTCTGCATGACGAAATGATCTACTACTGCATGAGAAATCGCTTCTTTGTTTTCAAAATGAACATATAAGCTTCCCTTTGCCAGTTTCGTTACTTCCAGAATATCACTCAATGAAGTTCCTGCAACTCCTTTTTTATTGAAAAGAGGTGCAGACTTATCGATGATCAATTGTTTTGTTCTTTCAGCTTTTGTCATGCCCTTTGTGATTGAATCAGGATACAAATATAAGTGACCGAACGGTCATATTCAAATTTTTCAATAAAATATTTGCGTAGTCGAATAACTACACATATATTTGTAGTCAAATAACTACACAATGAATTTGAGAAGAGATGTATTTCAGGCGATAGCCGATCCGACCAGAAGAGCAATCTTGCTGTTGGTAGCTACACAATCCATGACTGCTGGAGCAATTGCGTCCAATTTTGATACCGCAAGGCCAACAGTTTCAAAACATTTACAGATCCTTACTGAGTGTGAATTGCTTCAACAAACACAAAACGGTCGGGAAATTCACTATCAGATTAACGCAAAAAACATGAAAGAAGTAGCAGACTTTATTGAACCGTTCCGCCAATTATGGGATGAACGATTCAATAAATTGGAAGAGATTATGAAACGATTTAAAGAATAATTACGAATTATTTGAACCAATTAAACTTGAATTATGGAAAAAAAGACACAAATCCATGCCGAAGATGGCAAACAGGAATTAACAATCACGCGGGAATTCGATCTACCTTTGGAATTGCTTTTCAAGGCTTACGAAGAAGCTGAGATAGTGGAGCAATGGATGGGAACGAAAGTACTGAAGCTCGAAAACAGGAAGCATGGAAGTTATCAATTCGAAACAATTGACCCGAAAGGGAATAAGCACGGTTTCAACGGAGTCATTCATGAATTTATTCCGAATAATAAGATCACGCGCACATTTGAAATGGAAGGTGCAGCGATTGGTCCGCAACTGGAGTTCCTGGAATTCGAGAAATTATCCGATAACAGAAGTAAATTGACAATGCAGGTCATTTACCGTTCCGTAGAAGCTCGTGCAATACAATTGAGCATGCCGTTCGAAATGGGAATCAATATGGCGCATGATCGAATTGAAGAAATTCAAAATGAAAAATTCAAAAATATCTAATCATGAATAAGACAAAAAAAATAATTTATTGGATCGCCACGATCTGGCTTTCATTGGGAATGCTTTCAACCGGAATTGTGCAATTATTAAAAATGGACCAGGACGTTGACCGGATGCATGCGTTGAATTACCCGATTTATTTGCTGACTTTGCTGGGAATTTGGAAAATCATGGGAGTGGTTGCAGTGCTGATTCCCCGATTTCCGATTCTGAAAGAATGGGCTTATGCCGGTTTTTTCTTCGCAATGTCAGGGGCTGTGTTTTCCCATATTGCATCGGAAAGTCCCCTAAGTGAAATCTTTCCCTCACTCTTGCTTTTAGTTTTAACTGTTGTATCTTGGTATTTGAGACCTGCTGACAGAAAGGTTGCCGTAATAAATTGAGCATATGAATCCGAAAGTTGATTGGTTCTTCGAGAAGGAAGAAAAATGGAAAGCAGAGGTGAAGGAATTGAGAAGAATTGTTCTCGAATGTCACTTGACCGAAGATCTGAAGTGGGGTTGTCCTTGCTATACTTATGAAGACAAGAACATTATTCTGATCCATGTATTCAAGGAATACTGCGCATTTCTGCTTTTCAAGGGTGCTTTGATGAAAGATCCGAAAGGCATCCTGGTTCAACAAACTGAAAATGTACAATCGGCAAGACAAATCCGGTTCACGGGTTTGAACGAAATCAAGGAACTGGAATCGGACTTGAAAAAGTATATTTTTGAAGCGGTTGAAGTGGAAGAATCCGGGAAGAAAGTACCTTTGAAAAAAACGAAGGAATTCCCAATGACAGAAGAATTGGAAGCGAAATTCAAAGAACAACCGGCTTTGAAAAAAGCCTTCGAATCCTTGACTCCAGGCCGGCAAAGAGCTTATTTGCTCCATTTTTCCCAACCGAAACAAGCCAAAACACGTGAAGCCCGGATTGAGAAAAACATCCCGAATATTCTTGAAGGCTTAGGTTTGAACGACGTGAATGAATACCTGATCAACAAAAAAAAGAAGAATGAGTAAGGAATTGTCGTCACACGAAATAGAAGAATTGTTCAAGGCCCTGAAGGCACGTTTTGAAAAGCACATGGATCGTCACAAAGGCATGGAATGGTCAAAGGTGCAAGCGAAATTGGAAGCAAATCCAAAGAAACTTTGGTCGCTGGACGAAATGGAAAGCTCGGAAGGCGAACCGGATGTAGTTGGCTACGATAAACAGAGGGGTGAATACATTTTCTTTGACTGTTCACCTGAAAGCCCGAAAGGTCGCAGAAGTTTGTGTTATGACCGCGATGCGTTGAATTCACGGAAAGAGCATAAGCCTGCAAACAGTGTGTTGGATATGGCTGATGAAATGGGGATTGAATTACTGACCGAAGAACAATACCGCGAACTGCAGCAATTGGGAGAATTCGACCGGAAAACATCCAGTTGGGTACAAACTCCTGAAAAGATCCGTAAACTGGGTGGTGCCATTTTTTGTGACAACCGCTTCGGGACAATATTCACCTATTGCAACGGCGCGGAATCGTATTATGCAGCGCGTGGATTTAGAGGAATGTTAAAAGTGTAAAAGTTCAAAGGGTTTAATTGTAATTTAGTTTTGAACCATTTGAACCATTTGAACCATTTGAACCATTTGAACCATTTTTATTTTATGGAAAACTCAGAACAAACAGAACTTCAAACAACAGCAACTTTCAATGCACCGCTTGCATTGGTCTGGGAACTCTGGGTCAATCCCGATAAAATTGTAAATTGGTGGGGTCCGAATGGTTTCACGACGACTATTCATGAGATGGATTTTCGGGAAGGTGGAGAATGGAATCTAACCCTTCACGGTCCGGACGGAACAAATTATCCGAACAGAAGTATTTACAAAAAAATTGTTCCGCTGAAGAAAATCAGTTTCGAACATTTCAATCCGCATTTTGTTGCAACGATTCTTTTTGAATCGAAGGAGGGAGGAACTGAAATCCAATGGAACATGCATTTTGATTCTCCTGAGCAATTTGACATCATTGTCAAGGCACATAAAGCGGATGAAGGACAGAAGCAGAACATCGAACGGCTTCAGGAATATATTCAACAATCGTTAGATGAAGGAAAGTTTCAGGACTGAAAAAGGAATGGATGTAGTTTGAGCAAAATTTGACCGTTTCAGCAAAGTGAATTTGACTGTTTCAACAAAGTAGAAGGCAAGGAATTGACGCAACTTTGTAGAAATAAAAAAAATGAGAATGAAACAGATAAATCAAATTTACGTGAACGGGCAATTCATTGCACCGCATGGAACAGAAATCATTGATCTTATTGATCCGACGAGTAACGAAAAAACGGGTGAGGTTCTTTTGGGCGACGAGGTGGATACCCGAAAAGCAATTGCAGCGGCCAAAGAAGCGTTTAAAACATTCCGGAAAACAAGCAAAGAGGAGCGTATTTCTTATTTACAAAAACTGCACAATGCAGTAAGTAAGCGTGAAGAAGAATTGACTTTGATAATGGTGAAGGAATATGGCGGTACGTTGAAATTTTGTAAAGCAAGTACCAAAAACGCAATTGAATCATTTACCAATATGATCGAAGTGTTGCAAAAGTTTGATTTCCAGAAAATAGTCGGGCAATCAAAGGTGAGATTAGAATCTTTAGGCGTTGTTGGGATTATTACACCTTGGAATGCAAGCAATAGTTTCATTTGTAACAAGTTTGCCACTGCACTTGCAGCGGGGTGTACGGTGGTTGTAAAACCAAGTGAAATGAGTGCGCTTCAAACCCAATTACTCTTGGAATGTTTTCATGAAGCAGGATTGCCGGATGGAGTTTTCAACCTGGTAAACGGTTTGGGAAATGTAGTTGGAGCAGAGATTGCAAATCACCCGGATATTGCAAAAATTTCATTTACAGGTTCCACTGTTACCGGAAAACTTATTGCTAAGGGAGCAGTAGATACAATGAAACGGGTTACGCTTGAATTGGGTGGGAAATCTCCCAATATTATTTTGGATGATGCTGATTTGGAAAAAGTGATCCCTGCGGCTGTTTTTGGAGCATATATGAATAGCGGTCAGGCCTGTATTGCTCCAACGCGGTTACTTGTTCCGGAAAATAAACTCGATGAAGTGAATGCTTTGGCAAGATCTGCGGCAGCACTGGTCCAGGTTGGAGATCCAATGAACGAAAATACGCACGTAGGACCACTTGTAAACAAAATCCAATTTGAACGTGTTCAAAACTATATCAGGTTAGGAATGGAAGAAGGAGCTGTTTTACTGGCTGGTGGAGAAGGGAAGCCAGAAGGATTAGAAGCCGGGAATTTTGTGAAAGCAACTATTTTTACCAATGTACGCAACGATATGCGTATTGCTCAGGAAGAAATTTTCGGACCGGTTTTGTCTATTATTTCTTATAAAACAGAGGAAGAAGCAATTACTATTGCAAATGATACTGTTTATGGTTTGGCGGCTTATATCAGTTCATCCGATAAAAAACGCGCAAACCATGTGGCAGAGCAGATTGATGCAGGAAGAGTTGTTATAAACGGGTTTAAACACGATTCACAAACTCCGTTCGGTGGATTCAAGCAATCGGGTATCGGTCGGGAATTTGGTGTTTACGGATTAGAAACCTACTTGGAGCCTAAGGCTATTTTGGAATAAAATGAATAACTTGATTCAAAATTAAGGGCGAAAAAAAGATTGATTTCGGAAGCACAATGAGTAAAGAACCAAAAATAATTCCCGTCAATTATTCGTGTCACATAGCCGAATTCCGGGAAGGAGAGCAATTTGTGGAAGCACATGGCCTGGGAATCGTTTTGTCGGGAACGATGGAATTAAATGATGGAGAACAAAAACAACTGATCCGGGAAGGTGAACTTTATACTTCCCGGAAAAACAAGCTGCTCAAGTTTGTCAAGCATCCGCCTTCAAATGGTGAATTTAAATCTTTAAGCATTCGTTTCGATGAAAAGCTGCTTCGTGATTTTAGCATGGATTACGCATACGAAGCGGATAAATCAATTATTTCAGCGGCATTTGTCAAGTTGCAGGCAGATAAATTATTGTCTGCATTTATGAAGTCTTTACTGGATTACGAAGATTTATTCAATGAACCGGACAGGAATCAGCTTTTAATGCTGAAACAAAAAGAAGCATTGTTTTTACTTTTAAAAGTTGATCCCTCATCCAAAAATACGTTGTTTGACTTCTCAGAACCTCATAAAATAGACTTGGAAAAATTCATGCAGAAAAACTTCCATTTCAATGTGCAATTAGAACGGTTTGCTTATCTGACAGGTAGAAGTCTTTCTACATTCCAGCGCGACTTTTCGAAAATTTTTCATAAAACCCCAAGTCGTTGGCTGCTCGAGAAAAGATTGAAAGAAGCTTATTACCTGATCAAGGAAAAAGGAAAAAAGGCATCGGAAATTTACCTGGATCTGGGTTTTGAGGACTTGTCCCATTTTTCATTTACTTTCAGGAAGCAATATGGAATAACAGCGAAAGAACTAGGTGGCGAAAAGAACTAAAAAAAGTGTAAATTAATGTAAATTGGGGATGAAAACCATCAAGTAAATAATGCATTCAAGTAGATTTGTAATTATGGCAACTGGAATATACAAACTGGTTTTAATGATGGTTCTAAATCTGGCGTTGGGAATAGTGATAAGCTATGGACAATCCAACCGGGAAGAGCAGCACATTTTGGTTTCCATGCGTATGATCGGACATCAGATCTTACTTTATTCCGGTGATAGCAGTTCACGAATTTTACCGATCGAAAAAGTGAAAGACCGTTACCGTATCCAATTTGAATCCGGTTTTGAATTCAATCCGGAAGAACTGTCAGCCATTATTGATCGCCTGGTCAAAGACACAAAGATCGCAAACAGCTATATCGTTGAAGTGGAAAGATGCAACACGGAACAGGTCGTTTACAGTTATGAGATCGGAGATTCCATGACTCCTGATCTGATGCCATGCAGTTCCAGATCCCAACCGAAAGCCTGTTATGTACTTTTTATTACGCTTTTAAGCAAATACAATCCTTTGACAGCAATACACCACCCCGTTGCTGAAAAATCTACCTTATCAAAGAACAAGGAAGAGATGGTTTTTACAAGGAGAATGGAATCATCAAGGAAAGAAAGTAAGGAAACCGATTCTTCTCCAAAGAAACCAATGAGTTATTCCCTGATTGCTTTACCAATCGGTTCCATTTTTGCGTTTGTAGGCTTGTTTGTTTATTTCAGGAAGAGAAAACCGGCTATTGAGCGTTCCAATGCGAATGATCCGGATATCGTGACGATAGGTAATTCCCGATTTGACCGGAAAAATATGACGCTTTCATTCGGAAAAGAAAAAATGGAGTTGTCCAGTAAAGAGTCCGATCTGCTTTTCTTGCTTCATTCCAATGAAAATAAGACATTGGAACGCGAATATATCCTGAAAGTTGTTTGGGGTGATGAAGGTGATTACATCGGAAGGACTTTGGATGTCTTTATTTCCAGACTGCGAAAGAAACTGGAATCGGATTCCCGTGTGAAGATTATCAATATCCGGGGAATAGGGTATAAGTTCATTGTAAACTAGACACCGGGATATTCGGACTTTAGGATGTTAGGACAAGATCATTTTTCTGTTAGGGAAATCCAGTCCTGAAATCTTAATGTCTCCATGTCTTAAAATCTTATTCAACCCCTGACATAAGGCTGTCACTATACCTAATTATTTTTGCTGAAACATTTTTCGTGTGCTTTTTGGTGAGAAAATTACCAGAAGGAACACGAAGAACACGAGTAAACAAGTATTTAAATGAGTGAAATAGAAATTTTTTATCCAGAGAATCCCCAGCAGTGGAGATATTGGCTACAGGAAAACCATGATTCCAAACAAGCTGTTTGGGTAGTGTTTTACAAAAAATCTTCTGAAAAGCCAACGCTTAGCTGGAGCGATGCTGTAAATGAAGCCTTGTGTTTCGGTTGGATTGACAGTAAGAAAGTATCCATAGATTACGAGAAATCGCATCAGTTTTTCAGTAAGCGCAAAGTAAAGAGTATCTGGTCAAAGATCAACAAGGAGAAAGTGATTCGATTAATCGAATCCGGACTAATGACCAAGGCAGGTTATGAAAGTGTTGAAATAGCAAAGCAAAATGGTTCGTGGACAATTTTGGATTCTGTGGAGGAACTGATTATCCCGGAAGATCTTGAAAAGGCATTTCAACTTCATGATGGTTCAAAGGATTTCTTTTTGGGGCTTAGTAAATCCGTACGAAAAATGATGCTTTACTGGGTGATTTCAGCTAAAAGACCGGAAACAAGACAAAATCGGGTTACTGAAATCGTTGAATCGGCTGTCCGGAAGTTGAAGCCGAAGCAATTCTAGCTTTAATAGTGTGAAGACTGGATTTGAAGCACCATTTCAACAGCTTCTGCGGATTCAACTGTCTTCTTGAACTTATAGTTCTGGTAAGGATTTATTTTGGTAATGACAAAATGTTCCGTCGTACCCGGAGCATTCAGGTTTGAGATGCTGATTTTGACCCGGATATCCAAAATCCGGTTTTTCGAATTGTTTTGAATGGTTCCAACAACCTTGTCGGAGGAGATCATACGATAATCCAAAACCAATTGGGTAATGGATTCATCGCTTGTTGTACCCTTTGGGATATCCGTATACAATGTTTGACAGGAATTAAGAAGGAATAGTAAAAACAGGAGTGTTATCAGGCGCATAAACAGTTAGTAAAAGTTGAATGAAAATTACGTTAAAATTACTTTCGTTTTGATTTTTAGGCTTAAAAAAGTAACTTTCGTTTTCAAGCAGGAAGGCTATGGAACAATGTCCGATTTGTTATCATGAACTGGAGGTAAGGGAATGTGCTCCTTGCGATGATTGTGGCTGGGACCCACGTGAAATAAATCATTTACATCAAGGTATTCATACCTATGAAACTTATGAGGTGTACCAGGGACTTCATTTGACCTTATGTAATTTCTGCGCAGTTGATTTTGGTTCTTATCAATCAGAATACTTTGGTCTTAGTAATGGCAAAAGGATCGGTTTTAAGCATTTTCGATTCGTGCGTGAATTGGCAGATCCACAGGTGATAAAAGATAAGTTTTGCCCGCATTGTTCCGCGCGACTGACATTTTTGAAATTTCTGAATGAAATCAGGAACCTGAATTCCAACAAAAAAAGTTAACCTATTCTCAACAAAAAACCCTTCCGATAATGATCAGAAGGGTCAACATATCATCAGGTAATTTCGATAGCTTCTTAGTCTGTAGAATCGTTGAATAAACCAAGGTTCAAGACACAATCATTCCAGTCCTTGTCACTTCCCGCATCATTGGAGAAAAGGAATCCTTGGTAGGAGATAGCAGATCCATCCGCTTTTGCTCCCATTTCAATGCTGTTAATCGTTCTTCCTGCAAGGGTAGGTGAGTTCGTGTTAATAGTAATCAAATATGGCATTGCTTGTCCTGTTTTGTAAATGTTTGCCGGAATGACATTGGTAGCACATCCGGAATTGTTATCGGGGAACGTTACCGGAGAATTTAATCCTGGTCCGGAAATAGATGCGCTGTACGAATAAGAGGAAGTCGTAAAGTACGAGATCGTTAAGATCGTGTTCGGTTTATTTTGCCAATACGGGGTTAAATAAACAGTGAATGTGAAAGTATTCATAATAAATAGTATCAGTTTCCCTACTCGTAAGGCTTTTCAGGTTTCGCCCCTGTGATTTGCTGCACAGATCAGCCCGTTTTTTTATGTGGGTTCTGCTCCACAGTTAATTGCTGCAGCTATCGCAAAGGTTGCTCAAAGTGGAAGCTTGTGTAAGAGGAAATTTGTTCAATTTGACAAAACAGGGATTTCTACCTGTTTTTGGAAAAATAATACCTGATTCTGCAAGTAAGAATGATGTGGAAGGATTCTTTCACTTAGTTTTGTCCGAACTATTATTTAATTTAACGCATATGAAAAAGATCACTATTCTTAAAATCTTCTTGTATTCAGGAACCCTTCTTCTCACTTTGGCAGGTTGTAACAACAAAACCGAAGAAGAAAAAGCATCACTTGAAAATCTTCCAACCAACAAAGGGGTCGTTTATACTGATACGGTAAGTTTACAACAAGCACAGCGGGACATTCAACATTATTTAAGCTCCTGTGATAGTCTTTTCAATGATACTGTTCCAATCCGTTCATACAGTATCAATAAATCAGATATTTTGGGCATTCTTGGAGTAACTTCCGTACCCGATTGTACGTTTGATCATTGCCGCGTTTACATAGGCTTGACAGACGAAAATAAATTCAAATTGTATATGACTCCCACGGTATTGAAACCGGATCCTGATAATCCGAAAACTTCCATTTATATGGATACCATTCTATCTGTTAACAGGCATAAATTTTTATACGATCTGAACGCTCCATGCCCGAGTACCTGTGATAAATACAGCCCTCTTTATAAACCGTAATTTCTCAGCCCGTAATAGTTGAAAATGAGTATTACCAAAATCATTATTATTTTATCGCATGTTCCCGTATTTGCAGTAGCACTTTATGCCTTGTTCATTTACAAGAGCCTGAAACCAGAATTAAAATGGTTTTCGGGCTTTCTTTTTTCTTCGGGAATCCTTCAATTGATTTCCTTTGTCCTGTGGTTCCTGAAAATAAATAACCTCTTTGTTTTACACTTGCTCGTCCCGGTCGGTTTTTTCTTTTTGGCACTCTATTATCGAAGCGTATTGAATAATTTCCTGGATAAGTCAATCTTGCTGATAACAGCTATTTGTTTTGCTGTCTTTTCATTCATTAATACCTTGTTTTATCAAACTTTCAGGGTGTTTAATTCCAATGCGTTGACAGTTGAATGTGTCTTAATATTAATCTTATCCCTGTCTACTTACATTCTTTTTCTCAACAAAGGAATCGGAAGGGAAAAGCTTCAGTCCACACTTTCTGTTAATTGGATCAATTCGGGATTATTTATCTATCATGCTTCAACCTTATTGATATTCTATTTCGGGGAATATATTACTAGTCATGTCGACTTGGAATTGAGCAGGTATACCTGGGTGGTGCATTCTTTTTTTTCTGTCATTATGTATTTCTGTTTTTGGAGAGGTTTATGGAATCGAATAGTCAAGTAACGTTTATTAATACCTTATTGCCATTTGTCGGGATTTTGTTCCTGATTGCAATTGGAGTGGTTTTCCTTACGCAGCAATTTCGCAAAAATCTTTACCGCAAGCAACTGGAACAGGAAGAACTGAAGAGAAAACACCATATTGAATTGTTGCGTTCAAGTATCCAGGCACAGGAAGAAGAACGTAAACGAATCGCTCAGGATATGCATGATGAGATGGGGGCTGCTCTGTCTATTACGCGAATGCACCTGCTCCAGGCTGAAAGGAAGCATGGAACTGATTCCGGAGATTTACTTTCGGATTTACAGATGATTCGTTCGCTGACGGAGAGTTCTTTAGAAAGTATGCGCAGGATCAGCCATGAATTGATGCCTGCTCAATTGGAAAAGTTTGGACTGATTAAAACACTTGAAACGGTTATCGAACAATTGCAAGGTGCGGGAATGATTAAAATTACACTTCGTACTTCTTCAGATCTTTCGTTTCTGGATCATTCGATTCAATTGACCTTGTACCGTGTTGCGATGGAACTTATTAACAATACCATAAAACACGCAGAGGCAGACAGAATTGATATTACGATAAATCAGGAGGGTCAATCGCTTAAAATCGTATTTTCGGATAACGGGAAAGGATTGTCTGATCAGCCAAACGAAAAAGGTTTGGGATTGAAGGGGGTTGAAGGAAGGATTAGTGTAATAGGAGGAAGGATTGCAATTGGAAATAATGAGAAAGGATCTTTTGTTGCAACGATCTCAGTGCCTTTTTAGAGTAAATGATACTTTTTTTAAGAAATTGAAATGAAACAGATGATAAAAATCGGACTGGTAGAAGATCAGCTGCTTTTTCGAACAGGGATAAAAGCAATTTTAAGTTCATGGGATGACCTGGATGTGGTATTTGAATCGGGTGATGGGTATTCTGTGATTGAAAAACTGGAAAATGGAGCCGAGATCCCGGATGTAATGCTGGTTGATCTGTCACTTCCGCCGGATGGTACAACAGAATATTCAGGAGAAAATCTGACGATTGATTTGAATCGGCATTTTCCGAATGTCAAGATCATCATCCTTTCAGTTCATCGGGATGAAAATTACATGGCACGACTGATAGAAACCGGTGCACACGGTTATCTCGTAAAAGACAGCGATCCGCAGGAGGTTTATGAAGCGATTACAACTGTTCATTTGAAAGGATCCTATATCAACGAATTGACTTTGAAAGCCATTCAACGGAATATGGGAAAGAAATCGAAATCCGTGCAACAATCTGCCGATTTGACGAAAAGAGAAGTGGAGATCTTGCAATTGACCTGTCAGCAATATACCGCTGAAGAGATTGCCCGTAAATTGTTCATAAGCGTAAAAACGGTCAATGGACACCGGAATAATCTGCTCCAAAAAACAGGTTCGCGCAATGTCACCGGATTGGTTATGTATGCGGTTAAGAATCAGTTGGTGGAATGGGTTTAGTTTTTATTAAAAAGCAAAACCTGGATCGCTATCGGATTTCAAATGTTTGGTTACGGAGAATTGATTATTAATGGCGAATGCTGAATAAATTCGTTTAAACAACAATTTCTACAGGTTCGGAATTACTTTTTCCTTTTGATAAAGTAAAGAGCCAGTAACAAAGCAAAACCACTTGTCGGTAGCACATACCACCAAATGGAAGTTTCGGGATCGAGGTTCATATATTCTTGTTTTAATGGATTTGCTGAATTGGTTATCTGCATGGCAATGGAGCTCAATTTGGGAATAACCAGTTTGGGTACTTCGAATCCGATGGCATCCTCCCGTAATTCCATCCGCCATGCGTTCCCGAATTTTTTATCCAGGTACTCAAAAATAACCCGGTTATAGGCTTTTTCTTCATCAGACCCAACAATTCGGAAGCCGCTGGGAGAAATGAATTTGACTTGGTATTTTGCTTGGAATTCTGAATCTTTTTTAGAGTCGAATTGCGGTACTTTTCCATTTTCTGCCGAAAACAAGATCAATGGTTTACCGGATTTAATGTCTTTAGAGGCACTTTTGGCATCGTAGGGAAGGACAAAAATAGTGTTTGGGATATAAAAAAGTGAAGCGAAACTAACGGTATCCCACTTGAAGGGTACAATGCATGGAGGAGGATATCCCCAGGGAAATTCTACTTTACCAAAATAAATACTATCCAATGGTAAGTTGGGGTGTTCTTGCTCCGAACCTTCGTAAACCGGTAAACTATCTTGCTGACCAAACAAATCATTGGAAAAAAACAGGAGGATGACCAATAAGAAATAAATGCGTTTCATTCGGAAGTTGCTTTTTATGTAAACGTTAATACAGCGCAAACGTTGTTTCGTTCATTCAGGGGTTTACTGCAAAGCCGCAAAGGGAAAGAGAGCAATACTCTTCATATCTTGATATAAAAAACAAAAAAAATGACAAAAAAATTTGCGAAACCGAAAAGTTGCATATATATTTGCAACCGATTGGTTTCATATTTAAAAATTCAACTCATGAGAAGAGACGTTTTTCAAGCCATTGCAGATCCGACGAGAAGAGCAATTATTTTACTGGTTGCAGTGCAATCCATGACACCAAATACTTTGGCGGAGCATTTTGACACAACACGTCAGGCGGTTTCAAAGCATTTGCGGATTTTGACTGAGTGCGAATTATTGAAACAGAACCAATCGGGGAGAGAGATTTATTATCAACTCAATGGAGACAAAATGAAAGAGATTGACAAATGGCTGGAGCAATTCAAGAAGATTTGGGAAAGCCGCTTTAACCAACTGGACGATGTATTAGCAACCCTTAAAAAAAGTAACATATGAATTCAAACCTGTTTTTTGATTTTTCCGTAAACAAGGAAGAAAACTCGATTCACGTAACCCGCGATTTTGCAGCAAACTTGTCATTAGTTTGGGACGCGTGGACGAAACCCGAGATATTGGATCTTTGGTGGGCCCCGAAACCATACAGGACAGAGACGAAATCGATGGATTTCAAAGAAGGAGGAGCCTGGCTCTTCGGGATGTTTTCGCCCGAGAATGAAGTGCATTGGTGCAGAGTGGATTACCGAAAAATCGAGCCTCAAAAGTTTTATTCCGGATTGGATGGTTTTTGTGATGAAGATGGCGTACTCAACATGGAATTTCCGCGCTCGTTATGGAACAATGAATTCACTGCCAAAGGCGAAAGTACGACAGTGAACATTACTATCAAGTATGAATCCCTGGAAGATCTTGAAAAAATTATCGGATTTGGCTTTAAAGAAGGATTCACCATGGCAATGGAAAACCTGGATCAATACATTGAAGCGAAATTCAAATTGCGAAATGAATTGAAGACGGATTGTTCGCCGCGGGTGGCTACTTATTTGAATTTTCCCGGAAATACGGAAGAAGCGTTTCTATTCTACCGATCAGTTTTCAAGACTGAGTTTTCAGGAAAAGGAATCCAACGGTTCGGAGACATTCCGAATGAAGATCACCCGCCGGTAGCTGAAGCCGTGAAAAAGATGATCTTACATGTCGAACTGCCTATTATGGGGAATTTTGTCCTGATGGGAACGGATGCGCCGAAAGAAATGGGATTCAATCTTACATCTGGAAACAACATGCACATTTCGATTGAACCGGCAACACGGGAAGAGGCAAAACGCATTTTTGATGAACTCTCAAGCGGAGGAACCATTTCAATGCCTCTGGAAGATATGTTCTTTGGATCGTATTACGGATCGTTTACCGATAAATACGGAATCAGTTGGATGATCAATCACAGTAACAACATCAATTAATAACGAATAATTTAGATTGAAAGTTTTTGTTCTGAAAACAGATGGCGTATTTTTAAGGTTACCCTCTGGAAACTTTCATCTAAGAACGAAGTTTTGAAAACAAATAAAAACGATAGAAGATGAGACACAATTTAGCATTTGATTTTTCCGTGGATAAGGAAAACAAAACAATCGAAGTGAAAAGAGAATTTGCAGCCGGACGTTCATTAGTTTGGGATGCATATACGAAACCGGAAATCCTGGATCAGTGGTGGGGACCAAAACCGTGGAACGCACGAACAAAGAAAATGGATTTCAAAGAAGGTGGAACATGGTTATATGCCATGGTTGGTCCAAATAATGAAGAACACTGGGCAATTGTGAATTACACCAAGATCCGTCCGGAAAGTTTATTCGCAGGTTTGGATGCGTTTACAGATAGTAGCGGAAAGGTGAATGAAGAAATGCCACAATCGAAATGGGAAGTTTCCTTTGAGGATAAAGGGGAGGAATTGACAGCAGTGACTTTGCACATTACTTACCGTGATTTGGCGCATTTGGAAGAAACAATCAAAATGGGCTTCAAAGAAGGATTGTCAATTGGAATGGAACAGTTAGACGAATTGTTACCAACACTTAAAAAGTAAATAATATGAAGAATAAAATTTTGTTTGTGTTCAGCCTGTTATTCGGATTGATGTTCATTAACTCCGGGCTCAATAAGATTTTCCAATACATGCCAATGCCGAAAGACATGCCCGAAAGCATGATGAAAGTAGTGGAAGCTTTCGGAGCGATTGTCTGGTTGATGCCTTTGATCGCGGTAGTTGAGATAATCGGAGGAGTTTTAGTGATCATCCCTAAATACAGAGCGCTTGGAGCGATCATGATTTTACCTATCATGGTTGGGATTTTATTGACACATATTTTCAATGCACCTTCCGGATTGCCGATCGCATTGGTCTTATTTGCCATTCTGACATGGATAATGATTGAAAACAGGGAAAAGTACACCCCTTTATTTAAATAGAAATTCAAAAAGCCAGATAAATGAAAAAGACAAAAATCACAGTTGAAAGCAGTGTAAGTGCGCCTGTTGCAAAAGTGTGGGATTATTGGAATACACCGGAGCATATTACGAAATGGAACAGTGCTTCAGCGGATTGGCATACCCCGAAATCGGAAAATGATTTGCGGGTTGGTGGAAGGTTTACTGCCCGTATGGAAGCAAAAGACGGTAGCTTTGGTTTTGATTTTGGAGGAACTTATGATGAGGTTGTTCCGCATGAGAAAATCAGTTATACCATGGATGATGGAAGAAAAACGGACGTTACATTCGTCAGTGAAGGAAATGAAACCAAGGTGATTGAAACCTTTGAAGCGGAAGATACCAATCCGATCGAAATGCAACAGGGAGGCTGGCAAGCGATCCTGGATAACTTCAAAAAATATACAGAGACGAATTAACAAAAAATTATTGGTTAGCACGAACTGGAATCTCGCGCTAACCGATTTTATAATTTTGAATTGTACCTCGATCTAGCTTATGCAACAGGAGGAAGTGTGCATACGATGGAAGAGGATCTGACCAATATCACACAAATGGGGAACGGAAAGACCTTCAAATTGAACGGAATGACCTTTATGATGAGTGCGGGAAAATTCATTCAGATAGAGAAGAAGAACCAGAATTGAGACTTTGATTACTTACGCTATAACATAAAGTTTTGCGAAATATTAAAAGGTAAACCACTCGTCTGTTGCGAGTGGTTTTTTATTGAGACGGATCTTAATCCCAAACCCGAAGATGAATTTCTCAAAAGTGTAAAATCAAGTGTTAATTCGAAATTCGATGGGTGTGACGGACATAATTATATGTACATTTACAAAACGTTCTTTATTTGTTCAATACTCAGGAAAAGGTTTCCGATTCACAGTAGTGAAAGGAAATAAGAGGGAATCGTGTGAGAATCACGAGCTGTCGCGCAACTGTAATTCAGACCCGTTAAGGTGTCGGAAAAGTCAGGTACCTGCCTCTTCTTGACCTGTTCACTTTGGTGGGCAGAATTGACCATGCTTTCGCGGTTTGAAGCTCATGTCAAGGTTGTTTGTTTTCTTTTTTATTCAAAAGAATCGGATGCACCTGCACGTAATTTCTCCCCAAAGCACTAAGAACATCCTATTAAAACAGTAAGATGAGTGATCATGAACAAGTAGTTTGTCCACGTTGTAAGTCACATTTTGAATGCAAGGTTGGTTCTATTTCGCTTTGCCAATGTACGGCGGTATCATTAACAGTGGATGAAAGTCAATACATCTGTGATAATTACGAAGAGTGCTTATGCGTTGCCTGCATGCTTGAATTGAAGAAAGAATACAACGCCGGATTATTGGAACAGAAATTCAATCAGATCTCAACACTTTTTAAAAAGAATAATTAATTGCAGGCAATCCGTAATTAGACATTCGTAACTCGTAATTAAATAAAATGAACGTAGAAGAACGTATCCGACAAGCTGAAACACGCATTTTTAAAGCCGTATTTCCCAACACAACCAATCATTATGATACCTTGTTCGGAGGAACAGCCATGCAACTGATGGACGAAGTGGCTTTTATTGCTGCAACCCGATTTAGCAGGCAACGGATGGTAACCGTAAGCAGTGATAAAATTGATTTCAAAAAACCGATTCCTGCTGGAACGATTATCGAACTGATCGGTAAAGTGACTTACCTTGGGAGCACGAGCTTGAAAATCCGCGTAGAGATTTTTATTGAACAGATGTACTTGGATATGCGCGAGAAAGCGGTTATCGGAGAATTCACCTTCGTTGCTATTGATGAGAACAAACAACCCGTAAAGATTTTAAGAGACTGATTTTTTCTTGCATCAATGCCGGATGAACAGTTTCATACTTCCGGTGAATGGCTCTGAAGCGATAAAATAGATCCCTTCGTCGTACTTTTCCACTGAAAGTATGGTGTCTGTGCCCGAAACTGGAAAAGTTCCGATCAATTGTCCTAAGGAATTATAAACGCGCAGTTCTTTTGTTTCTGGTGTCGTGGAGATAAATACTTCCCGATCTGCCGGGTTTGGGATCAGTTGCATGGATTGATCCGTTTTATTGCTTGGGAGGGAAGCAGTTCCCTGGCAAACTCTCAACAGGTTATTCATGGAATCATTCACAAAGCAATTTCCGAATTTGATGTTGTGGATAAACTCATTCATTCCTTGCTGCATCTCGGCAGGAGTAGGTTGTGGATTAAATCCGTTTGCAATCCATTTGATGGATTTGTTCCAGAGTGAACTGGAATCAACTCCAACGTAATAAGGATAATTACTTCCTGTGATGTGTTTTTTCCATGTCCAAAAAGTTTCGCCACTGATTTGCTTACTTGGATCTCTAAAATAATCCAAGGTTGTGGTTAAAGGTGCATAATTGTTTTCACCCCATTCTCCGCACATGACCGGTACATTGAAATCTTCTGAAACTTGCACAAAATCGTCCAATGCACCCGGAATATTCCAAACGAACCAGCTGTAGAAATGAAACGAAAAAACCATATTCGGGTCGGGCAAAGCTGTGAAAATACTGAAATCAGTGGAAGCTGTTTTACCCTCAACAAATAACAGATGGTTGGTATCCACCGTCCGGATCGAATCGATCAGGATATCATAAAACTGGATAAGTGTGCTGTCGGCTGAAGTTACCGGTTCGTTCAATAAGTCATATCCTGCTACAATTCCACGGTTTTTATACCGATCGGCAATGGCTTTCCAAAGTTCAATGGTTCTTGTTTGATAATTGATATCTGCCCACATATTGGGGGAATCGGGATCTGTTACAAAATAAGTCGATTGTCCACCCGGAGCACTGTGCATATCCAAAAGCACATAGATATTATTGTCTTCGCACCAATCCAAGATACTGTCCATCAAATCCCACCCGGATTGTTTATAGGTGTAAGGATTTGAATCGTCTTCGAGAATCGTGTGATTGAAAGGAACACGAACAAGGTTGAAACATTCTCCTGAAATTGCTTCGATGTCTTTTCGGGTAATGTAGTTTTGGTAAACAGAATCTCTAAATGCATCTGCGCTTGCTTGCCCCACTTTGTTTTTTATACGGGTGTAAATGCTTTTTTCCTGCGTATAACCTTCTCCCCAGATCCATCCCTCCCACAAAAGCCAGCCGCCGGTATTTACTCCTTCCAAACGAATAGGGGTATTGGTTCCGTCCAGGATTTGCCTTCCCGACCGATGAACAAAAGAAGTGTTGTTCCAATCAGCTTGGGCAAAAATGGCAGAAGTCGAGAAACATAATAAGCAAGTAATAAGTGCGTTACGCATATCCTAAAGTCGTAGTTTGAAAGCGAAGATACAATAATGGAAATAATTATCAGTTTTGCAATAATCTCTTGTTGGCCAACGTGTTGTATTGGTAAGCACCTATTGATAATTTTATCCACACGTAATCTTTTCATTTTTACCTTTCCACTTCTAACTTTATAACTCGTTATTTCCTATTTTCGGAATCGAATATAATTTTATGAATCGCATAATTCCAGTCATCATTTATGGGTGTTTGTTATCACTGGCATTTTCATGTGAAAACAGTGGGAGTAAACAAATATTTACGGAAGGGAATCAGGAAAAATTGATTCTGGATTCATCTCATAATTTGCCATTCACCTGCATAATTGATACTCCGCTTTGCACAGATTCGGCCTGTAGTGGAATGTATCGCGGAGTAGAATTTGTGTCTGAGCGTTACATCGATCAATTGGAATTGAATGGAACGGATGTGGCACACCAGTATTCGAACAAAATGTGCGAATATGTCGGGAATAAATTAAAACAACTCTATCGCGACAGTTTGTATAGCAAAGTGGATTTCAATAAGATCCGAATTTCCACAAAAGGAATGAACGGAGATTCCAATTATGTCGAGTATAAAATTTACATTCCTTTCAAACGTGTTCCGAAAAATCAGGCCATGACCGCCTTTGATCACAGTGGTGGTTGGGGGCACAAACCGGAACTCAAGCAAAGAAAACATGATTTAATTTTCAGTACGAATAAAATTGTGAAAAATCGAAAATTATGGATCAGCAGATTATTCCGAACAAAAGAAGGCTTGGAAGAATATTGGATTCAATGGCAACACACGGATTTTAACAAGTAGACAATCCTCAGAAATTATGAATGTTTTGTAAAATGATGGTATTCTTATAATTCTTCCAAAAGAACCGTTAAAAATAAAACATTGTGAAAAAATAAATTTCACAGAAAACAGTGAAATGCTTTTTCGTAAAAATCGGAAATTTATCAATTCTTTAACCCTTGACGAATCAATATAATGGATGTAAATTGTCTTGTCAATTATTGATGTGATATGAATAGTTGAAACTAAAATTATTGCTTTTTTTTTTCTAAAAGCAACAAAATTAAACAAATAGGAGTCTTTTATTAAAGGGTTTTATTTGTTAATATTACTCAATAATCTATTAAATTACATTCTAGATATTATGAGAAAAATTTACACTTTGTTGGGCTGCATCCTTTTGTCGCAGTTGTCAAACAAACTCTCCGCTCAAGTTCTCTTTAGTGAAGATTTCAGTTCCGCGACGGGAACTACGCCACCTGCCGGTTGGAGTAACAATGACATGACTATGGCGTCAACACCTTATTTATGGGCGTTCGATAATCCGGGATTAGTTTCATTGAATGCACCGATCACTGATCCTGCTGCAATTTTTAATAACGATTACCTGGGGTGGTCAGGTGATTACCCGGAGTCGGCTTTGGAATCACCTACTTTTGACGCAAGCGTAATTACAGACTACATTTATTTGTCTTTTGATCACAGCTTCTTTAATGACGATTTCAATGGCGATGGGAGTTATTCCGTTGAAGTTTGGGATGGCTCATCCTGGAATTCAGTTATGAGCGGTTCCGGAGATGTTTCAGGACATGTTTTGCTTGACATTACTGCTGATGCAAATGGAGCTTCGGATGCTCAGGTTCGTTTTGTTTGGTATGGCGACTATAGCTACTATTGGGTTGTAGATAACGTTCAGGTTGAGGTGATTACTTGTGCACCTGTAACAGATGTACTTATTGATGGAGTGACCGCTACATCAGCAGATATTTCCTGGACTGCTCAAGGTACAGAAAGTAGTTGGAACATTGAATATGGAATAAGTGGATTTACTCTAGGTTCAGGAACTCCTGGAACATCTTCAACTGAATCCTTCTCTACTTCAACACCATTAACTCCGAATACGACTTATGATTTCTATGTTCAGGCAGATTGTGGAGCAGGTGATGAAAGCCCTTGGATAGGACCGATCTCTGTTTACACCGGTTATTGTGAATTTGAAGGAATAGACTCTGACTATTACATCAATAATTTTTCTACAACAGGTGGAGCTACTTCGAATATTTCAAACTTGAACTCCGGATTTGCTTCAAATGGTTATGAAGATGCTACTACTATGACAGTCTCTCAGTATGAAGGTGGACCAAATGTGAATTTCAGTGTAGACTTCGGTTCACCGGGTTATACTTATGGGTTTGGAATCTGGGTAGATTGGAATGACAACATGGTTTTCGAATCAAGCGAACAAATGTTTCAGTCCAATATCGGGTATCAAGAAGACTTTTCAGGGTCTTTTGGAGTTCCTGTGGGGGTAGCAGTTGGTAGCTACAGAATGCGAATCCTAGCGGATTATTGGAATTCTTCTCCTTCAGATGCGTGTACATTGAATTCAGGAGAAGGTGAAGCGGAAGATTATACATTTGTAGTGGTTCCTATCCCAACATGTTTACCGGTATCCGATTTGGTTACTGACAATGAAACAACTAACACTATTGATATTACTTGGACACCGGGTGACAGTGAAACTGATTGGAATATTGAATGGGGAATGCCTGGATTTGTACCGGGAACAGGCACTGGTGTCGATTCTGCTCAACAAAGTTCATCAGCATCATTTACAATTGGTGGATTGGATCCTGCAACTGTTTATGATATCTATGTACAAGCAAGTTGTAGCTCAACTGATTCTTCTTATTGGACATTAGTAAGTGGTACGACACTTTGTGCACCGATTGCTGCATTGCCGTGGACAGAAGACTTTGAAGCAATGACTGATTTTGATTACGATTTATTTCCGCTTTGCTGGTTAAGTGAAAATGGAGACTGGCTTTCTGATAATAGTAATAACAGTCCTGGAGTTGCTAATTCAGGATCAAATTTTGTTGGAATTTATTACGGTTCAAATGATTATTTATGGACTCCCGAATTCCAATTGGTTGCCGGTCATAAATATGAATTCAGCTTTTTATGGGAATCAGTAAATGATATCGAAGGTTGGGCCGGTTCTGTGGTTGTAAACAATTCACAATCATCAACCGGAGCTACACCTCTTGGAAGTCCGTTTATTGCGCCAGCTGATATACCAACTGAAGATTATAAAAGAGAGTTCTTCTGTTTCACACCACAAACATCCGGAGTTTACACTTTTGGAATTAAAGTAAGTGCTTCATTTGCGCCATACTTTTTGTCTTTTGATGATTTCAGCCTGATTGAACGTGCAGCTACTGCAGGAACAGGAAGTGCGATTGATGCTTGTCAACTGAATGGATTGGTTGACTTGAACCAAAACGCTACAATCAATGACCCATTAGGTACCTGGACATTCGCCCCAAATCCTACTACCATTGTAAATGATTCCATGTTTAATCCGCAATTTGTGCCTGCAGGGACAGTAAATGTGGATTACATTACATACGGTTGTTTGGTAGATACAGCATCTGTTATGGTTACAATCTATCCTCCATCAAGTGCAGGTCAGGACGGAATGATCACTGCTTGTAAAAACGAACCGATCGATCTATTGTCCGGTTTAAATGGAACGGTTGATTTGGGTGGAGATTGGTATAGCCCGACAAATGTCTTGATGCCAAATTCTCAAGTGATGACAGGAACTTTCCCGGGACAGTTTAACTATAAGTACATTTCAGGAAATGGAGTTTGTCCGGATGATACTTCCAGTGTCGTCGTTACTGTACTAGGAAATTGTAACTGGTTATCAGTTGATGAGAATGCATTGGAAGAAGTAACGGTTTACCCGAACCCTTCTACAGGAGTCATCTTCATTGAATCAGGATTTACAGGTAATTTCAACCTGGTAATTACAGATGTTAATGGTCGTACGGTGCAAACCGGTCAAAATACGATCTCTGCCGGAACAAACACTGTAAACTTGAAAGAAGTTGAAAGAGGTACTTACTTCCTGAAACTTTCAAGCGACAATGCTGAAAAAGTATTCCGTGTAGTTATTCAATAAGAATAAACCACATCTTAAAATAATTGTCCCGGTTCACGAAAGTGAATCGGGACTTTTTTATGATATGCCTGTATGACATTTGTCATTTATTACTTTGGGAGATTAAATTAACTTTGCAGCATGAATTTTGGAAAACAGTTGAACACCCGAAGTGGTGAAGTATGTGAATTGAACGGTACAACAGATAATCTGCAAGTTTACCAGGTACAACCATCCGAAGGGAATTCGGCCGATGATTTCATTTTGATCAATCAAAATCTAAAAGACCAATTGGAAGGTACAAAAGAGATTGTTCCAAATGATTGGAGATGTTTGAATGATGCCATGTGGAGTGAGGTTTCAGCTGTGAAAGTAATTTCTTATCGCATGTTAAATGCTTTGAAACAAGAGGGGTGGCCAAACGATTTGCTTGAAATGATCTATTTGGATGACAAGGAACTTGCATGGGCGAAGTCCGGAATGGAGGATGAAGATGCCATTAAGCACATTGATTCGAATGGAGTTGTTTTGAAAGCAGGTGATACTGTTGTTCTGATCAAGGAACTGGATGTGAAAGGTTCAACAATTACAGCGAAGCGTGGAACTGCTGTACGGAACATTCGTTTGGTTCACGACGATCCGACCTTGATCGAAGGGAAAATCGACGGACAATCCATTTATATCCTGACGCAGTACGTGAAAAAATAATTTTTTTGAATTCAGAGTACATCTTTGTACTCTGATGTTTTGTCAAATACGCTTTTTGCGAACGGGCACAATGGAACAATTTTAATATTCGCTTTCCGGGCAAATTCAACAGCTGCCTGAACCATTAGGTTCCCTACATTTCGGCCTCTGAACGCCGGATTGACCTCTGTATGATCGATAATGATCCGGTCGTCATTCACCCAGGCATAAGTCATTCTTCCTGCTTCCTGTCCATCTTCTGTTGCTTTGAAAAATCCTTTGGTTTCTCTGTCAAATTGTTTTATTTCCATCTCACTTGTATAATTCAATTCCGATAGCATCGGGAGCAAAATTCAGAAGTCAAAAACGTTTGAATTTTGCATTCGTAATTTTTAATTAAAACTTGGGTTCCGGTAAAGGAACGAATCCAGTTTCCCCTTCAATTTTAGGAAAAGTCTGGTTGATCCATGCTTGTTTGGCTTCTTCAATCCTTTCTTTTTTGGATGACACGAAGTTCCAAAATATAAATCGCTCTTCAGGGAATGCATCTCCTCCAAAAATATAAACCGTCGTATTTGCTGCCATATCGAAAGTGCAAATCTCTGTGTTTTTTGCTATCAGGATTTGTTTCGGACCAAATTCTTCTGTTCCGTCTTTTATACTTCCTTCCAAGATATACAAAGCACTTTCTCCGAACAATTCATTGCCCATGCTGATTGTAGTTGCCTCCTTGTTCTTGATTTCAAGAAAGTAGAGTGGACTGTAAACAGGAACGGGGGATTTTTTTCCAAATGCTTCACCCGCAATCAGTTTGTAATGAACATTGTTTTCAGTCCAGGAAGGAATTTCATCCGCTTCAATGTGTGCAAATGAAGGATCCATTTCTTCCAATTCGGTAGGAAGTGCAACCCAAATTTGTAATCCATGCAAGTGTTTTTCTGAATGACGCAAATATTCAGGTGTCCGTTCAGAATGAACAACTCCTTTTCCGGATGTCATCCAATTTACTGCTCCGGGTTTAATTTCCATAACGGAACCAATGCTGTCCCGGTGCATGATCGCCCCTTCAAACAGGTAAGTGAGTGTGGACAATCCGATGTGAGGGTGAGGTCCGATATCCAGGTTTTGATGGTCGCTCAATTTTGCCGGTCCCATATGATCGATGAACACAAACGGTCCAACAGCCCTTTTTTGGCGAAAAGGAAGTAATCTTCCAACCAGGAAATTGCCGATATCAGCAGCACGTTCTTCTATGATGAGTTGAATGTTTGACATGAATCTGAAATATTTTTTGAAGTTCAGAATTTAAAATCGGATTACAAAATTTGAAGTCAGAAAGAGAATTTGATCTTTGAAATCTACATTATGAAAACCTTAATTATTTAAGTATTTAGTACATATTATGAAAACTAAAGAGTAAATTAGTATAGAAGGACCCAAATCATTTTGAATTTTATCACTGTAAACTGAAATCCAGATGCGTTTGATTCCCGTATTTTATTTTGAATAAAAACCCGCAACCATGAAAAGAGCAATTTGGCACGATACAGTTATTGCAGAAAGTGATAAGACAGTAGTTATAGAAGGGAATCACTACTTCCCGATTGAAGCAATCAAGAAAGAATATTTTAAGGATTCCGATACGCACACAACTTGTCCGTGGAAGGGAGTGGCATCCTATTATTCGCTGGAAGTCGATGGACAGACAAACAAAGATGCGGCTTGGTATTACCCTAAAGCTTCGGAATTGGCCAAAAGCATTGAAGGTAAAGTGGCTTTTTGGAAAGGAGTTCAGGTCGTTGTCGATTAATCGGATCAGATGCAATTGAAAGATAAATACATAGAAACAAGAAATAGGACAGAAGCTATTTGCAAACCTCTTCAGGTAGAAGATTATATTCCTCAACCTGTTCCGTTTGCAAGTCCGCCGAAATGGCATTTGGCTCATTCTACCTGGTTTTTTGAAGAAATGATCCTGAAAAAGAATCTTTCGGGATACCGGGAGTTCCATGCGGATTTCGGCTTTTTATTCAATTCCTATTACAATACAATCGGTGAACGGACTTTCCGGGCAGATCGTGGAAATATTACCCGGCCTGGAGTTTCCGAGGTTTACGCTTACCGGGCGTATGTTGACCAGGGAATGATGGAATTATTCGGGAAAGACTTGTCACGTGAATTAGGGGAACTGATTGAACTCGGATTAAACCATGAACAACAGCACCAGGAGTTATTGATCACGGACCTGAAATACACGCTTGGACATAACCCGATCTTTCCGGTGTACGATGAAACCCAAAATTTACTTGCTGATTCGAATAAACACACGGGTTGGGTTCCGATGGAAGAAGGGATTTATGAAATCGGACATGACGGTGGAGCCTTTTGCTTTGATAATGAATTGAACAGGCATAAGGTCTATTTACACGCTTTTGAAATATCCAAAAGCCTGGTAACCAACGGAGAATACATTGAGTTCATAGAAGCCGGCGGTTATTCACGTTTTGACTGCTGGCTCGACGAAGGTTGGTCCTGGTTGAATGAAAACAGTATTACAAGTCCGCTTTACTGGCATAAGATTAAAGGAAAGTGGCATTATTTCACACTTGCTGGCTTGAAAGAAGTCGATCACCATGCAATCCTGGGACATGTTTCTTATTACGAAGCGCAAGCCTACGCTACCTGGAAAGGGTTGCGTTTACCAACCGAATTTGAATGGGAAGCAGCTTCCGATGCATTGGATTGGGGTACTAGATGGGAGTGGACCAATAGCGCTTATTTACCTTATCCCGGATTCAAAACAGCTGAAGGGGCCGTTGGCGAATACAACGGAAAATTCATGATCAATCAAATGGTTTTGCGCGGAGCTTCCGTTGCAACAGCCCCAAATCATAGCAGAAAAACCTACAGAAACTTTTTCCACCCACATTTTCAATGGCAGTATTCAGGAATTAGATTAGCAAAGTAAGATGATATTAGAACAATTTAAGCAAGATGTGTTGTTTGGACTTTCTCAAACTCCCAAACAAATTCCTTCAAAGTACTTTTACGATAAACGGGGTGATGAATTATTCGTGCAAATCATGAATATGCCGGAATATTATCTGACCCGTGCAGAAATGGAAATATTCCAGCAACAATCCAAGGACATTATTTCAAGTTTTGATATTCAAAAAGGAGAGGAAATAGAAGTAGTGGAATTAGGTGCCGGAGATGGTACAAAAACCATTCACCTGCTATTTGAACTGATTCGCTCGCGGGTGACATTTAAATATATTCCGATTGACATTTCCTCCAATGCGTTGATTGGATTGGAACATCGAATGAAAGAGGAAATTCCTGAACTGGCAATTAATAGCCTGCATGGAGATTATTTCCAAATGCTGAACGACCTGAAAAAATCTCCCAATAGAAAGATCATTTTGTTTTTGGGTTCCAATATTGGAAACATGTCGGATGAACAAGCCAAATTGTTCATTGCATCATTGAGCGGTAATTTGAATAAGGGGGACAAAATTGTCTTGGGAGTGGATCTGATCAAGGAAAAGGAAGTTGTCCTTCCTGCTTATAATGATGTTGCTGGAATTACACGTGATTTCAATCTGAACTTGTTGGAACGAATGAATCGCGAATTACATGCCGATTTTGACTTGAATGCTTTTGTCCATGATCCGGAATACCATGAATCCGAAGGGATTGCCAAAAGTTTTCTAAAAAGCACAAAGAAGCAGGTAGTCACTATCGAGTCGATTCATGAACAATTTGTCTTTGAAGAGAATGAACGGATTCATACTGAAATCTCCCGGAAATACAACGATTTGATCCTGGATAAGATTATTGACAAATCTCCATTGTCTGTTCAACATTGTTTTACGGATCAAAAATCCTGGTTCGGGGATTATATTATCAATCGCGTTTAGGAGCTTAATTTGTTAAGCTTTTACTAAAAAGGAAACTTAGCCCGCATCTTTCTATTATTTTAGATGCATAAAATCGCGTTATGACAACTACCGGCTTGGGAAATGGAAGTTTTATGAATAAACAGCTTCCACTGATTATAAAAGGAATCATGGCATTTATGTTCCTGCTTTCCGCAGTGGCAAAATTGTATCCTTCTCCAAATTTAGCACTTCCCACATTTGAAGTGAAGCAGTTGATCCCAATGGGTTTTTCTGAAACGAGTGCAGCTTATTTCTCCCGTATACTGATCGGTTGCGAGTTGGCTTTGGGAATTCTGTTACTGCAAAGAAATTACTTCAAGCGATTGGTGATCCCGATGTCATTTTTAATGTTGTTGATTTTCAGTATTCATTTGAGCTATGAGATTGCATCTTCCGGCAATAGCGGTAACTGTGGTTGTTTTGGTTCTTTATTGCCAATGACTCCAGTTCAGGCATTGATCAAAAATATCATAGGAATGGGATTATTGGTGATACTTTACAATAAGACGTCCAAAGAAAGCGACCGTTTGAATTTTTCGTTCGTTTTGGCTATTACATTCGCTTCGATCCTCGCAGTATTTTTAGTTGGACCGATGCAACGCAAATCGAATGACCAATTGGTAGAAGAAATGATGCAGGAAATGAGAATGGATGAATCTGAAGAAACTAATGAGAAAATTCTGAAAGCAGAGGAATCGATTCCTTCAAAAAAACAAGAAGACAAGAAAACCTCGACTGCTATTGATACGAAGGAGCTGGAAAAAGACCACAATGTGGAGCAATCTAAAGAAGAAAAGTCAATTGATGAACCGAAACAAAGAAAATCAGGATTTGCTTCTCAGTTCGGAGATATTGATAAAGGAAGAAAAATTATCTGTTTCTTCGCGCCTGGTTGCGACCATTGTAAAGAAACGGCGAAAGCGCTGACTGATCTGGCTTCAAAAGATGCGAACTTCCCTGAGCTTAAGATTGTATTTATGGATGAAGAAACGGAATTGATCCCGGACTTCTTTGCCTTTGCCGGAAAGAAATATCAATTCAAAATTCTGGATGTCGGTTCATTCTGGACTGTTTTGGGAGGAACAAAAGATACTCCCGGAGTCTTTTACCTGTGGAATGGAAACAGCGTGAAGGAATACGATGGAATCAATGAACGCGCATTTAAAAAAGAGGAATTTAAGAAGATTGTCCAAAAGAAGTGGTCTGAATTAAAGTAAGAAATCTGCCACGCTGATCGATAAGAGCCGGATATAGTTGCTGGGTATTCGAAATTGAGAAGCACTTTATTATCCATGATTTCTTTATCTTCATACCACATTTTGTCTTTATGAAAAAACTGTTTGTTGTCCTGTTTTGCTTGTTTAGTGTCTTTTCTTATTCCCAGAAAGACCATTCTTTTGACGAAGAAAAATTCTATTCTGAATTAAGTTTCCTTTCTCAAAAGAAAAATTTTTTCGAGGTAAAGAAGTTATTGATTGCCAATAAATCCAGGATTGATAAAGAGGTTTATTTCTATTATTGGAGTTTGGTTGAAAATGCATTTTCCAACTTCAGGGAATCAAATGAAGCAATAGAAGTTTTCTTGGAAGGTGCAGGATCGATGAATAATGATTCACTTTTTAAGGAAATCCTGATGGTCAAGCAATTGAACCTGGTCAATCTCTTCGAATACAAGAATGCTTATCAGACAAACCAATATATCATTGACAATTTCAAACATGTTTGCACGGAAGAGGAGCTGGAAGATCTATCCAATACAGGAAGCATCTGGAAAGCTTTGGAAAATTCGGATAAACAACTGATTAGCCGTCCGGCAGATGTGACAATTCAGTTATCACGTGACATTGCCAAATTGGCAAATGTACCTGTCACCGTATCCGGGAAAACGAACAACTTTATATTCGATACCGGAGCCAATTTTTCAGTAATCCAAAGATCCGTAGCATTGGAAATGGGATGTGAGATCATTCCGATCCAATTTGATGTATCGGCAATCACCGGTGCCAAAGTGAAAAGTGACTTGGCAGTTGTGAAGGTACTGATGATCGGAGATCCCAAAGGGTCTGAACCGGTTGTGAAATGTGAAAATGTGGTTTTTCTTGTTTTTGATGACAAGGATCTCACTTTTTCAGAAGTGAATTACTCCATTCAGGGAATTATCGGTTTCCCGGTGATCCGTAACCTGGATGAGATACATATTACAAAAGATGACCGGTTGGTTATCCCCAAAATCCCGGAAGTGTATACGAAAAGCAATATGATTTTGAATGGTTTTGTTCCGGTTGTTCAAGTGATCCAGGAACGGGATACTTTACAGTTTTCGTTTGATACGGGAGCCGCAGAAACATCCTTGAATAGTTCCTATTATTCCAAGTATAAAAAACGGGTGGAGAAAAAAGGAAAAAAACAAACCTTGAAATCGGGTGGAGCTGGAGGAATGGTCGAATTTGAAGGTTATTTGTTACCGAAAGTGACACTTTCCGTTGGTGCCTCAACTGTCACTTTAAAAAATCTTCAGGTAAGAAAGGAGGATGTTGGTCAAGTCGATTCGGATTTTGATGGAAACCTGGGGCAGGACTTTATCAAACAATTTCATGAAATGATTATCAGCTTCAAATACTCGACAATCCATTTCAAGTAGATCAATGCAGAATTGACAATTTAAAATTGAAAAGAGTCGAAACTTCAAAAACTTTTCAATTGTTCATTCTACATTTTCAATTCCTTTAGTTACTTCCCATTCCGGTCGTTTTCTTTTCCGGTGTTTTTTCCTGGACAGGTTCTGCTGTGGTATTGACTTCTGTTTTCTGAGGAAGCGGTTTCATGACAACTTCACCGGCAGCTGTACGGACCTGGGCAAATAACCAGTTATACATGTCATCTCCACGAAAGATTCGTTCCAAAGCTCCGTGATTCGCACCGATGATTTCTGTGTAGATCAGATTTTTTCCGTTGTTACAATTTTTTATAGCAGTCACCATTTCTCTGGATTGCCCCACAGGAACAGCTTCATCCCTGTTTCCGTGTTGGATCCACATTGGGATACTAGCCAGGTTACAGGCGTCTTTTGGATTTCCACCTCCACAAAGCGCTACGCCTGCTGTAATTTTATCTGCATGTTTTCCTACGAAATGCATTGTTCCGTAACCGCCGAGGCTCATTCCGCAAACATATACCCGGTTGGTATCAGTCTTATACAATTTCTGGATGTATTCCAGTACTTCCAATACTTTGTCCGGATTCCAGGATCCTGACGCTACTTGGGGCGCTATGACTATTGCCGGAACCTTCCGTCCTTTTTCAATTTCGTGGATTACCCCGTATTTTTTTACACGATTCAAATCTGTTCCACTTAAACTTTTTCCATGTAAGAAAATAAGGACAGGAGGATTGTTCGCCAAAATACTTGAATCAGGAAGATTCAACCAAAAATTGTAGGATGTTTTTCCTCTTACTGCACTTAGTTGCGCAAAAGAGTTTGAACCAATCAATAAACAAATAAGGATTACTATATTTTTCATACAATTTTATTCGGGGTGGCTAAGATAAGGATTAAATAATAAATGGGATTTTAAATTTAGGTTACCAATTGGATGGGGCTAAACTCAGAAAAGATACCATCGTAACGGTTCGCTATTTGGCAAACAAGCAAAATGGCAAATTGGCGAATTAGGTAGTGTGTCTGGTGTGCAGAATTAAAAAAGGCTTTCATCCAAAGATGAAAGCCTTTTTTAATTCATTGATGCAATTCCTTATTTCCTTGCAGCTTCAAGCATTTGCTTGTATTTTGCTTCTTTTTCCGTGTTTTTAAGTGCTCGTGCAATTTTCGTTAAGCTGTTCAAAACATCGACGTCTTTTGGATTGATCGCAACATACTTTTCCAAAGGATCCATTGCCAAACCATAGAACTCCAAACTTTTTGCAAGTAATTCGTCTGATTCTTTTTTCGCATTTGGAGGTAAGTCACTGGCTTTTTGACGTAATTCCAATCCTTTTCCGGAGAAATAACTACCTAAGTTGTAGTAAGCGTCTCCATAAGTAGGATCAATTTCCACAGCCTTATTCAAGTTTTCCAAGACCGTTGGGTCATCATTCATTTCCATTGCAATAGTACCCAAAGCAAAGTACAAATGTTTGTCCTTTGGAGATTTTGCAATTGCTTGTTTCAAAAAGGCTATAGCTTTATCATTTTGACCCGCTTTGATGTAAGCCATTGCAGTAGAACGATAAATAATATCCGGTTTGTAGTTTGCATCAGCAGCTCTTTTATAGTACTCTGCAGCCTGAACCCAATTGGTGTCATTTTCAGCAGCAATAGCAGCGTAGTAAATAGCTGTGGTATCCAACTGGTTCAATACATTGGTGTAATCGTTTACAGTTGCAAAAGACATCATAGCTTCTTTGTACTTTTTAGCGTCAAATGCTGCAGATCCGGCTGTGTAAAGCATCTGCTTGATTGTGTTCACACTATTTTCGATGTCCGAATCGTACTTATTGGAAATGTCGTATGCATCTTTATATGCTTTGACGGAAATTTCCTTTGCGTTTTCCGGAACGTTTTTATTGAATTCGGCATCTCCAAGCATCTTCATCATGAGCATGGAAGTGTAGATTTCACCTTTCAGAAATAAGGTTTTCGGACTTTTTTCCGTTTCAACATTAGCAGCAGCCAAATCAACGGATTCTTTTGCTTTTAACAATTGCTTTTTCATTTCCACCATGTCCCCGGCCATCTGCGCCTTCTCATAGTTCTGGAAAGCTAAAGCCGCATCGGTTTCAACCTTTTTTTGAGCAAAAGAAAGTGACGAAACCAATATGATTCCTGCTAGTAATGCTCCTTTAGTAATGTTCAAATAGTTCATAATTATTTATTTGCTGTGATTTTGTTTCCAACTTTTATGCCAATTCTGACCTTAAGATGCAAACAAAAACCGTTTTCCATATTTATTCCTCAGAATTTGTTTCGTTTGATTCGTCAGCAGATTCTTCTGTTGTGTCATCTACCGGTTTTTCAATGATTGTTCCGTCCTCATCGTATTCTGCTTCGTCTTCGTCAGAACGTGGAACTCTGGCTACAGCAGCAATTGCAGCTGATCCTTTCAGGTTGATCAAACGAACTCCTTGAGCAGCTCTTCCCATCACACGGATCCCGTCGATATGCATGCGGATTGTAACACCGGCTTTCGTGATAATCATCAAATCATCTTCATCAGCAACCGTTTTGATTGCCAAAAGAGGTCCTGTTTTATCCGTAATGTTAATGGTCTTAACACCTTTTCCTCCACGGTTCGTGATACGGTAAACCGGTTCACCATCTTCAGGATCATTCAGGAATGAACGTTTTCCATAACCTTTTTCGGAAACAACCATGATCGTTTCAGCATTATCTTTCACGCAGATCATTCCGACTACCTCGTCCGTATCATTTTGAAGTGTTACGGCACGTACACCTGAAGCATTTCTTCCCATCGGGCGAACTTTCGCTTCATTGAAACGAATTGCACGGCCTGCTTTAGTTGCTAAGACCATTTCATTCGTCCCGTCGGTTAATCGTGCTTCCAACAATTCGTCATTTTCACGAATCGTAATGGCATTAATACCATTGGCTCTTGGACGGGAATAAGCTTCCAGTGAAGTTTTTTTGATGATACCTTGTTTGGTACACATCACGATGAAATTATTTTCAACGTATTCTTTATCCGTCAGATCTTTGACTTTTACATAAGCCTTGATCTTATCGTCCTGTTCAATGTTCAACAAGTTTTGGATTGCTCTTCCTTTTGCAGTCTTGTTTCCTTCAGGAACTTCAAACACACGCATCCAGAAACAACGGCCTTTTTCGGTGAAGATCAATAAGTAGTTGTGATTTGTAGCTACAAACAAGTGCTCCAAGAAATCCTTGTCGCGTGTAGTGGATCCTTTCGATCCCATTCCACCACGACTCTGAACCTTGAATTCATCCAGGTTTGTACGTTTAATATAACCTGCATGTGAAATCGTGATCACCACTTCTTCATCCGGGATCAAATCCTCGATCTTCATTTCTGAAGCGGAGTATTCGATTCTTGAACGACGTGCATCGCCATATTTTGTACGAACATCAATCAATTCATCCTTGATAATCTGCATTCTGCGTTCTTCACGAGCCAAAATATCTTTCAAATCGGTAATGAAAGCCATCAAATCAGCATATTCACCACGTAATTTATCTTGCTCCAGTCCGGTCAATTGACGCAAACGCATTTCGACGATTGCGCGTGATTGAATGTCAGATAGAGAAAAACGCTCTATCAAACGCTCACGTGCTTCTTCCGGACTTTTTGATGAACGGATAATAGCAATTACTTCATCGATATTGTCTGAAGCAATGATTAACCCTTCCAGGATATGCGCACGCTCTTCAGCTTTACGCAATTCATATTTCGTTCTGCGGATGACTACTTCATGTCTGAATTTCACAAACTCAGCAATCATTTCTCTCAGGTTCAATAGACGAGGTCTTCCGTCAACCAAACAAATATTGTTGATGGAAAATGAACCTTGAAGAGCAGTGTACTTATATAACTTATTTAAAACAACATTTGGAATGGCATCACGCTTCAGTTCGAAAACGATACGCATACCGTTTCTGTCAGATTCGTCACGGATGTCAGAAATACCCTCGATCTTTTTGTCATTTACCAGTTCAGCAGTTTTCTTGATCATTTCTGCCTTATTCACCTGGTAAGGAATCTCTGTAACGATAATCTGTTCACGTCCTCCGGACTCCTCAATTTCTGCTTTACCACGAATGATTACACGACCACGACCTGTCAATAAGGCTTCGCGTGCACCATCCACACCGTAAATGATACCTCCGGTTGGGAAATCAGGAGCTTTTACAAAGTTTAACAGCTCATCATCTTCCAGGTCATTGTTATCAACATAAGCAATAATAGCATCAACAACTTCACCTAAATTATGAGGTGCCATGTTGGTAGCCATACCTACAGCAATACCACTAGCCCCATTTACCAATAAGTTAGGTATCTTGGATGGTAATACGGTCGGTTCTTCCAGGGAATCATCAAAGTTCGGAGCGAAATCAACCGTTTCCTTGTCCAGATCATCAAGCATCTCTTCTGCAATCTTGCGCAAACGGGCTTCCGTATAACGCATTGCTGCCGGGCTATCTCCATCGACAGAACCAAAGTTTCCTTGTCCATCAACCAAAGGGTAGCGCAAAGACCAGGATTGTGCCATACGGACCATTGTGTCATAAACGGAACTGTCACCATGCGGGTGATATTTACCAAGTACTTCACCAACAATACGAGCTGACTTTTTATGCGGTCGATTGGAATAAACCCCCAAATCCTGCATACCATATAATACACGGCGGTGTACCGGTTTAAATCCGTCACGCACATCAGGAAGTGCGCGAGATACAATCACTGACATCGAATAATCGATGTACGCCGATTTCATTTCATCTTCGATGTTAATCTGGATTATCTTTTCTCCATCTGCCATCTTGTCATAGTTTTAAATTATGCACGAAATTTGCGTGCTAAATGCAAGTTTCGAAATTAGTTTTTTTATGGCTACGAAAAAGAGGGGTAAAAGGATTTTTACTAACAAAAAGTGGTGAAAAAATGCTGTTTCGAGATACTTATTAACATTTAATGAGTTTGTATATTTGTATGGTGCACCTGTTGTACCTGAATCTTAAATTAAGATAATTATGGAAGCGAAATTTTCACCCCGGGTAAAAGACGTGCTTAGCTTCAGTCGAGAAGAAGCTTTGCGTTTGGGGAATGATTTTATTGGGGTAGAACATTTCTTGCTTGGAATCTTGCGTGAAGGAGAGGGAAATGCGGTGCGTATCCTGACCGGATTCAATCTGGATTTGCAAAAGTTAAAAGCAGAATTAGAAAAACCATTGCTGGAGGCATCTAAATCGAATTCGCCTGGCGGGGCGAATATACCTTTGGTAAAACAAGCGGAACGTTTGTTAAAAATAACTTATTTGGAAGCTAAATTGTTCAAGAGTCCTATGATAGGAACAGAACATTTGTTACTTTCGATGTTAAAGGATGAAGATTCCGTAGTATGTAGGGTGTTAAACCGCTACGGAGTAAATTATAATACAGTTCACGAGGAATTAGAAAACATGGTCGACGAAAATAAACTACCAAGAGCAGAAATGTCATCTTCTTCAGATGATGAAGATCAAACATTCGGAGCAAGCCAACGTAAATCCACTGACCCCAAATCTAAAACACCTGTTTTAGACAATTTCGGTCGTGACTTGACAAAAATGGCAGAAGCCGGAAAACTTGATCCGATTGTAGGACGTGAAAAGGAAATTGAGCGAGTTTCTCAGATTCTTTCACGCAGAAAAAAGAATAACCCGATTTTGATTGGAGAACCGGGAGTAGGGAAAAGTGCAATTGCTGAAGGATTGGCCTTGAGAATTGTTCAACGAAAAGTTTCCCGTGTACTTTTTAATAAACGAATCATTTCGTTGGATTTGGCTTCGATGGTGGCCGGTACAAAATACCGCGGTCAGTTTGAAGAGCGTATGAAAGCCGTGATGGCTGAAATTGAGAAGAATCCGGATATCATTTTGTTTATTGATGAAATCCACACCATTATCGGTGCGGGCGGTGCAAGCGGTTCTTTGGATGCTTCAAACATGTTCAAACCTGCTTTGGCACGTGGGGAGATGCAGGCAATCGGTGCCACAACATTGGATGAGTACAGACAATACATTGAAAAAGATGGCGCATTGGAGCGTCGTTTCCAAAAGGTATTGATTGAACCGACAAGCATTGAAGAAACGATTCAGATCCTGAATAACATCAAGGAACGCTACGAGGATCATCACATGGTTACGTATACGGATGAAGCACTTGCAGCATGTGTGAAATTGACTGAACGCTATATCACAGACCGGCATTTACCGGATAAGGCAATTGATGCTTTGGATGAAGTAGGTTCCCGTGTTCACATTACCAATATCAACGTTCCACAAGATATTATTGATATTGAACAGGAGATTGAGGAATTGAAAGACCAGAAAAATGAAGTGATTAAATCTCAACAATACGAGAAAGCTGCGGAATTGCGTGATTCCGAGCGAAAACTTCAGGATCGGTTGGAAGAAGCTAAAAAACGTTGGGAAGAAGATTCCAAAGCGAAACGTGTCGTTGTGACGGAAGAAGATGTTGCGGAAGTCGTTTCCATGATGTGCGGAATTCCGGTTACGCGTGTTGCTCAGACTGAAATGGGTAAATTGGCTACGATGGCTGAAGAACTTCAGGGAAAAGTGATCGGTCAGCAGGAAGCAGTTGAAAAAGTGGTGAAAGCCATTCAACGAAACAGGGCGGGATTGAAAGATCCGAATAAACCGATCGGTTCGTTCTTCTTCTTAGGGCCAACTGGTGTCGGAAAGACGCAATTGGCGAAAGTACTTGCAAAGTATCTGTTTGATTCGGAAGATTCTTTGATCCGTATTGACATGTCGGAATACATGGAGAAATTCTCGATCTCTCGTTTGGTCGGAGCGCCTCCGGGATATGTAGGGTATGAAGAAGGTGGTCAGTTGACTGAAAAGGTGAGACGCAAACCATATGCAATCATTTTATTGGATGAGATTGAAAAAGAGCATCCGGATGTCTTCAATCTATTACTTCAAGTATTGGATGATGGTCATATGACAGATGGTTTGGGTCGTAAAATTGACTTTAAAAACACTATTTTGATCATGACTTCAAACATCGGAGCGCGTCAGTTGGCAGATTTTGGAACGGGAGTTGGTTTCGGAACAAAATCACAGACCGAACAGCGCGATGACAATGCGAAGACGGTGATTCAGAATGCATTGAGAAAAGCATTTTCACCTGAATTCCTGAATCGTATGGACGACATGATTATCTTCCATTCATTGACAAGAGAAAATATCCATAAAATCATTGATCTGGAGTTGATGAAATTGTTCGATCGTATTGCAGTATTGGGCTACCATGCTTCAATTACTGAAAAAGCGAAAGATTTCATCGTAGACAAAGGATATGATGAGAAATTTGGAGCTCGACCATTGAAAAGAGCGATTCAGAAATACATTGAAGATCCTTTGGCGGAGGAAATCATCAAGGCTAATTTGCAAGAAGGAGATACCATTATTTTGGATATCGATGATGCGAATGCCGGCTTGAAGATCAATATTGAAAAAGGAAAAACAAAGGCAACAAAAAAATAATTTTAGAGAATTCTCTAATTGAATTAGGGGCGCGATTAATCGCGCCCCTAATTCGTTCTCCAAACTCCTATTTTTATAGATTGAATCATGAAATTAAAACTGATAATTCTGTTTTTGTGTTTTTCTATCCGGCAGGCTTTTGGCTATGTGGAAATGACGCGTGTTGACGCCAAAATTTTCATTGCAAATCCTGAAACGGATTTCACAAAGATCCAGGTAAAAAATGAACCCTTGAAAGCTAAAATGGTTGCTTTTTTATTCGATAATGACCTGATTGATCACATTGGAACAAAGGCATACGACCCTTCCGCTTTGTTTGTCAACTATTACAAACAATTCGGTTCGCTCTATCAATTGGTAGATTTGAATAATGACCAGGTTCCCGAGCTTATTTTTAGCGGATATCCAGGGGAGGAAAAGGAAAAAGAACAGTTACAGATATTCACTACTATAAAAGGAGAATTGGTCTCAGTTTACAATGAAATAGGACATTTATTAGCTTATAAGATCCATCCGAATACAAGGGAAATTTTATTATATCATCATCAATATCCTTGTTGCGAGAATGCTTCTCACAATTTGAACCGTTTGCGTTTGACGAATAATAAAATGAAGCTGATAAAACGCTATTTTTTAGGAAGAGATACCGGTATGCTTGGGAAATTCTTTCCCGAAAAATCAACCTTTTCCGGAAAGTTTTATGCTACGGAATCCAAGACTGAACTTCATTGGTCACCCGAAGAAATCAATCAAGCAGCATGGCCGAAAAGATCTGAAAAGAACATCATTGCAAGTTATCCTGATTCTACTACATATTCTGTCCTGGCTGAAAAGGGAAATTGGTATTTTGTGATTATGCATGGAGCACCGCTGGTAGAAGATAACAGGGTGATTAATCCATCCAATTTTTCCGATACATGGATTTATGGTTGGGTCAGAAAAAAATTGAAATAAAAAACCGAACCATTTTCAGCATAAAACTATCCTGGAAACGATTCGGTTTTCTCTGAACAAGTAGGCACGGGGACGCATCACGTGACTACTTGTTTAATTAATATCAGTCTGTTTCCAGTTGAGCACCAATTGGCGGTGTTTTTTTTCAAAAATTGTCATCAACTTGTCTGAATCGGATTCCTTTCCATACGCCCGTTTTTCAATAGACTTAAAGGTTTGTTGAATGGTTTCCAGGATATCCGATTCCATTAGTATTTCAGAAGTGCTTGTGTCAAAACCATAGTTTCTGTAGACTTCAATAATTTTATCCCGATCATTTTGTTCTTGCGGTAGCAGGATGTCCTTTTTAGATAATTCATTGAAAAAAGGCAATAATTTTGCGCTTAATTCAATAAAATGCCTCAAAACAATTGTAGCTTCATTAATTTGCTGAATTGCAGAGGTCTGAATAAAGCGTTTCTTAGTGAGTCTGTTTTCCATGACATTTTGTTTTGTCGTTTCATTAATAAGACGCTTATCTGATTTGAATGGTTGGATTTAAAATTGACTTTTGATTAAACCTATCTTCTTGTTGATTAAAATGGGTTTTCGTGTGATTATTTTATTGATAAATCAATGAATGATTATAAAATTTCACAAATATTTCTAGCGACAATCTAATTTAAGTACTACTAAATCGATGTAAGCCTTATATTTGCACAAAAAATCACGACATGCAGATATTAAGTGGTAAGGACGCTTCCGAAATCATCAAAAAAGAACTGGCTATTCAGGTTGCCGAACGTAAAGCTGCGGGACAGAAAATCCCTCATTTGGCGGCTATTCTTGTTGGAAAAGATGGCGGTTCAGTTACTTATGTAAACAATAAGTTGAAAGCATGTGAGGAAATCGGGTTTGAAAGCACCTTGATCCGTTATGATGATTCTATTACTGAAGAAACTCTTTTGAAGAAGATTCAATCGCTGAATGAAGATAAAAGTATTGACGGATATATTGTTCAGCTTCCGCTTCCTGCTCATATCGATGAAATGAAGGTCACATTAGCCATTGATCCGAAAAAAGATGTAGATGGTTTTCACCCGATCAATGTGGGGAATATGATGTTGAATCTTCCCGGCTTCGTTCCTGCAACACCTGCCGGAATTGTAGAATTGATGAGACGTTATAACGTTGAGACTTCCGGAAAGAATTGTGTGGTTGTTGGAAGGAGCAATATTGTAGGAACTCCTTTGAGTTTGCTTTTAGGGAAGAACACAAATCCTGGAAATTGTACTGTAACACTTGCTCACTCAAAATCTGAAAACATTAAGGAAATTTGTTTGGGAGCGGATATTTTGGTGGCAGCGGTTGGAATTCCCGGATTTATCAAAGCAGATATGGTAAAAGAAGGCGCGGTTGTTATCGATGTCGGGACTACACGTATTGAAGATGCTACAAGAGAAAGAGGTTGGAGATTGGCCGGCGATGTCGATTTCAAAGAAGTTGCACCGAAAACATCTGCAATCACTCCTGTTCCCGGTGGAGTAGGACCAATGACAATTGCTTCTTTGATGATCAATACCTTGAAGGCAATGGAATTAAAAGGAAAGTAGTGAATTCAAAATGCAAAATTCAGAAGTTTTGCATTACAATCGTTCAAGAGGTGTCTTAACTCCATCAACCAGGGAATAACAAGCTAGTTTATCCTTAAATACGGAAGATTTGAAGAGCGACCGGTTTAGTAGCATTCGCACACATTCCTGTATTCCTTCCGCTATGGATGGGTGAGGGTGTACCAATTCCGCAATGACATGAATAGGTAATCCCAGCTTCATGATTAACCCGATGGTTTGGATAGCGGTAGAAGCATGTTCACCAACGGCACGCATTCCGAGAACTTTCATATCACTGTCATTTGTGACGATAATCTTGAAAAAACCTTCTGTCTTGCGCATGGCGATCGCTCTTGCGATTACCGAATAATCTATTTTCACAACTTTCACCGGAATGTTCTTTTCAAGACATTGCATCTCATTGATTCCGACCGCTGCAACTTCTGGTTGAAGAAACATGATCGTACAGACATTGTCATAGCTCAAGCGTTCACGAATAGTTCCGAATGCTCTTTCAACTGCATGACGGGCTTCAATTTCTCCCATATTCACCAGTGCGATCCTACCCGAAACATCTCCAACTGCATAAATATGAGGGACATTGGTAACGGTATCATCGTCACCGATATGTTGTCCGCGTTTGGACATCAGAACACCTGCGTTTTGGAGATTCAATGATTCAATATTCGGTACCCGACCGATGGAAAGAAGCGCTTTTTCAACACGGATTACTTCACGCGATCCATCCGGATAGCTCAATTCATATTCCACTTCATTGCCCAGGTTTTCCAGTCGTTCCAGCTGCGCGTTGTGATGAATTACAACTCCTTTTTCCTCTAAATTTTCACTTACAATGTTGGTGATGTCGGTATCTTCAAAAGGAAGGATCCGGTCTGCCCGGTCAATCAGGTATACTTTCGTTTTTCCGAAATTGGAGAATATGGTTGCGTATTCACAGCCGATAACACCGGCTCCGACGATTACGAGACTTTTCGGATAATCAGTCAGGTTTTCAATGCCATCACTGGTCAAAATGGTTTGCTCATCGACATTAACGTCTTTCATTTTTCGTGGTCGACTTCCACTTGAAATGATAATATTCTCGCCATAAACCACTGTACGGTCACCATCGTTCTGAACAATCTCTATTTCATGATCGTTTAGAAAGCTTGCATTTCCACGCTGGTAGCTCAGCAGTTTATCCATTGTTTCTGTTTGCAGTAGCTTTAAATGGCAGGAATATTGGAATTTACGTTCAAAAACGGCTTCATCAACCGTTGCCATCACGTCATCCCAGGAAAGGTAGAATTTCTCTCTTCCTTTTCCACTGATCGTATCATTTACCGAAGCAATTTTCTGAGAGATTTCCCACAATGTTTTGGATGAAAGGGCACCATTATAAACTCCAGCGCCGCCAACCCGGTCCTTCTCAATCAGGCAAACACGCTTACCGAAATCGATACCGCGCATTGCTGCTGCATAGCCTGCTGGTCCACCACCGATAATAACTAAATCAAATTTTTCCATAAGTCTCCTGGACTAAATTAAACAATACTTTAAAATCAGCATCTGTTTCTATTAATTTTGTCAGATGAATTTGAAAGAACTGATCGATTACGGAAAAGCGGAAAAGGAATTCTACAACAAATGGATTAAGAAAGCCAAAAAGGCCAATAACAGAAATTTGGATGAACAATTCCATCAATTGCATGAGGAGGCATTTCGTAAAATTGATTGTTTGGCGTGCGCGAATTGTTGTAAGACAACCAGTCCGATTTTCCGGGATGTGGATATCAAGCGATTGTCCAAACGATTGAAAATGCCGGAAAGTAAACTGATAGACACCTACTTGATTATGGATGAAGACCAGGATTATGTTCTGAAGTCGGCTCCATGTCCGTTCCTTGGTTCTGACAACTATTGCTCTGTTTATGAAGACAGGCCTTTGGCGTGCAGGGAATATCCACATACGAATCGGAAGAACATGTACCAGATTTTACCTCTTACAAGAAAGAATATGGAAGTCTGTCCTGCTGTGAGCTACATTATGCAGGAAATATCTAAAAAAATATAACAAAAATTACAACCTTTTGTATAATTTGGCGTCTCTTTATAGAACTTGTTTTTATTCAATTTATAGCATGAGGCCTATTCTTCTCTCCATTTTACTACTATTTGTTTGCAATTTCGTATTTAGTCAAAAAGCTAAAGATGGTAATTATACCGTAACTGCTGCGAATACGGTGCTGAACGCGTATACCAATGTGACTGCAGATGTCGCCGCAGGAGGTACTTCTGTTTCAGTAGCAGCAAGCGGACTTACGAATACGTATTTTACTGCCGGTTTAGCTGCAGGTGATTTGATCCTGATTATTCAGATGCAGGGAGTTGATATGGATATTAGTACTTATGCAGCAGGCCCTTCAGGTTGGGGAGCCAATTACACCATTTCAAACGAAGCGGCCGTTGCCGGGAATGATAATCTTTATCATGCAGAATGGGGTGGAGTTACAAATTATTACAATGCAGGTAGATACGAATATGCGGAAGTGCTTTCTGTTCCCAATGCAACGACCATTAATGTACGATGTGCTTTAAAAAATTCGTATACTTCTTCTGGGCATGTACAGGTTGTTCGTGTACCAAGAATCGGAAATTTAACCTTGAATGCAAATACATCCATTATCCCGGTAACCTGGGGTGGCACAATTGGCGGAATCGTTGCATTGGAAGTCAATGGAACAACAACTTTTGGAACAAATTCAAAAATTAGTGCGTCGGGTTACGGATTCAGAGGTGGAGCAACAGATAATACAACTGGTGGTCCTGCAGGATCAGCTGCTCAAATCGGTAAACCAGGATATAAAGCAACCGCTGCAGGTGAAGGTTCTGAAAAAGGAGAAGGGATAGGTGGTTCAGCAGCAGTAGAATATACGGCTCTTTATTCACGTTATGGGTTGGGGGCTCCTGCCAATGGCGGTGGTGGTGGAAACTACAAAAATGCCGGAGGAGGCGGAGGTTCCAATATCGGAACTGGAACTTATTATGGTTATGGTGTGCCAACTGCCGGTTATAATGGATTTTGGAATTTGGAACTTGCTGGAATGGCGACTACACCAAGTTCGGGTGGAGGTCGTGGAGGTTACTCCGGTGCATTGAGTGATCAGAATGAATCAACACTTGGACCAAATAATACTGCATGGTCAGGAGATTTTAGGAGAAATGAAGGCGGTCTTGGTGGTCATCCATTGGTATATGATCCAGCCCGTGCATACATGGGAGGTGGTGGTGGTGCCGGTGAAATGGATCAAAACCAGGGAGGAAGTGGTGGAAAAGGTGGTGGTATCATTTTCCTTCAATCTTATGGAAGTATTACCGGAACTGGTATCATTGAAGCCAACGGTGCGGATGGGCAAAATTCAAATCCAACGGGCACTCCAAATCCAGGAGCTTTTTCCAATACGAAATTAGGTGTTGATGGAGCCGGCGGTGCCGGTGGTGGTGGAGCAATCGTCATATCAAATGGAGTTGCAATTCCGAACACAATTACCTTAAATGCTAATGGCGGAACAGGAGGGAATAATGCGCTGTCTTATGGTGGTTTTGCTTCAGGTGCTGAAGCAGATGGTCCCGGTGGAGGCGGTGGAGGCGGTATGATTGCATTCACATCAGGAACTCCAATCCAAACAGTGACTCCTGGAAATGGAGGGACCGTTACAGTCGTTGGATTAACCAATATCGTAGCCAATTTTCCTCCGAACGGAGCAACTGGCGGGGCAGCAGGAACAAGTTCATTGCCTCAAGCATATTATAACCTGATTGCTAATAATGCTTCCGTTTGTTCAGGAAGTACAGCGAATTTGTCAGTTACAGTTCAGGGTACTTTGCCTAGTCCGATTACAAATGCAAATATTACGTGGTATACGACCTATACAGGGAACACTTCTGTTGGAACAGGCTTGACGTTTACAACTCCGGTTGTAACTGCTACAACCACTTATTATGTCGGGTTTTGTCCCGGTGGAACATTCCGGGTTCCAGTTACTGTTACAGTAGGTGGGCCAACTATTTCCGGAACAGCTGTGGTGACAAATGCGACTTGTTCTGCCGGTGGTTCAATCACCGGATTGACAACTTCGGGTGGAGCACCAACACCGGTAATTACGTGGAATGGGGTTACTACACCGTCTATGAACTTAACAGGAGCTTCTGCCGGATCTTATACTGTGATTGTTACCGATGGAATCGGATGTACAGCCACATCAGGCCCTTATGTTATTGGAACTTCAGGTGGACCAACTATCAATTCAACCAATATGGTTATTACGAATGCTTCTTGTTTAGGTGGTGGTGGTTCAATTACCGGGATTACTGCAACAGGAACCGGCTTGACGTACAATTGGAATACAGGTGCCTATTCAACATTGGATATAACAGGGCTGAATACGGGAAATTACAATTTGGTTGTTACTGATAATAATGGATGTACGGCTTCTTTAGGACCGATCAATGTTCCGCAAAATCCGGGGCCAACGATTAATACAACAAATATGGTTGTAACCGGAACGACTTGTGGCGGGAATAATGGAAGTATTACCGGGATTACTGCAACAGGAACAGGTTTAACCTATCAATGGAATGGGGTAAGTTCTCCGACCTTGGATAAGACCGGTTTGGCATCAGGAAATTATACTTTGATAGTTACAAACGGCGTTGGCTGTACTGCAACTTATGGACCGATTGCAATCGGAGCTTCAAGTGCACCGGTAATCAATTCTGCTTCAGTAGCGATTACTCATGCACATTGCGGTCAATCAAACGGAGCTATTTCAGGACTTACAGTTTCAGGTGGACAAACAGCATATACTTATTCCTGGAATGCGGGAGCTTACAGTACATTAAACCTTGCTTCAATCCCGGCGGGAAACTATACTTTGACGGTTACGGATAATCTTGGTTGTATCGTAACAGCCGGACCATTTACTGTAAATGATATTGCAGCTCCGGTTATCAATACTACAAACGTTGTAATTACGAATGAAACCTGTGCCGGTAACGACGGCGCAATCACAGGAATTACTGCAAGTGGAGCAGGAACCCTTACCTATAACTGGAATTTGGTTGCAAGTCCTTCTTTGGATCATACGAATATTCCAGGAGGAACTTATGGATTGGCAGTATCTGATGCATTTGGTTGTACCACAGTCGCGGGACCTTTCAATGTAGGTTTATCACCCGGCCCTGCCATTAATTCAACGAATGTCGTGATTACAGGAACTACCTGTGGCTTAAATAATGGAAGTATTACAGGAATTACGGCTACCGGAACCGGGTTGACTTATCAATGGAATGGAGTAAGTTCGCCAACACTAGATCATACAGGATTGGCATCAGGAAACTATACTTTGGTTGTAACAGATGCAAGCAGCTGTACTTCAAGTTATGGTCCGGTTGCAATCGGAGCATCAACAGCCCCGGTAATCAACTCTACTTCAATTGTCATTACGGATGCACATTGCGGGCAGTCAAACGGAGCAATTTCCGGACTTTCCGTTTCAGGCGGACAAACGGCTTATACGTATTCCTGGAATTCAGGCGCATATAACACCTTGAACCTTTCCAATATTCCTGCTGGAAATTATAGCATACAAGTTACGGATAACTTGGGTTGTATCGCAAATGCAGGCCCGTTTACGGTAAATTCGATTGCAGGACCAACTTTGAATACAGCTTCTGTTCAGGTAACAAATGAAACATGTGCGCTAAATGATGGAACGATTTCAGGATTGACAGCTACAGGAACAGGATTGACATATACCTGGAATGGTGTTGTGAGCCCAACGTTGAATCAAACCGGTTTATCTCCAGGGAACTACAGTGTAATAGTAACGGACGGTTTCGGTTGTACAGCTAATGGAGGGCCTTTTACCGTTAATGCTGTTGTTCCTTTAAGTTTGAATCAAAGTTCGGTACTTATTACGCCGACAGGATGTACGGGGAATACGGGAATCATTACCGGAATTCAGGTTGTTGGTGGAATTAATCCGGTTATTTCTTGGTCAAATGGTCCGACGACTATAAGTAATGCAAATTTGGCAGCAGGAAATTATACCATTACAGTGACGGATGATCAAAACTGCTCCGTTCAGGCAACGTTTAACGTACCAAGTACATCCGGTCTGACCATAAATACCAATAATGCAGTTATTTCGAATGACAATTGTGCAGTCGGATCAGGTTCAATAACAGGACTTACCGTTTCCGGTGGAACAGTACCTTATTCTTATTCCTGGAACAGCACGCCTGCTCAAAATACCATCAATGCTGCAGGTCTGACGACAGGTAATTATACTTTAACAGTTACGGATAATGGAGGTTGTACAGCAACAACCACTTTGTTTGTGGGAGTTGTTCCGCCATCAACGATTGATCAGACGAATGTGGTGATTACCGATGAAAGTTGTGTTGGAAATAATGGGGCAATCAGTGGTATCCAGGTTTCAGGAAACGCTCCATTCACGTATGCTTGGGCAGGTAGTCCTTTAACAACGTTGAACATTACCAATCTGAATTCAGGAGTTTATACTTTGACAATTACGGACGGTAACGGATGTGTCACGAGCGGTTCGGCCATAACGGTTGGCTCCATGTCTTCTCCGAATGCGAACTTTACAATTTCCAACGTAGTTGCATCGCCTGGAGAGGTGATCAATTTCACTGACGCGAGTTCCGGTGGCCCATTCCAGAATTATAGCTGGACCATTGCCGGAGTCGGATTAATAGGTACAGGATCTTCTGCAAGTTATAATTCAATGATTGAAACGACTTACAGCATGACTTTGGTTGTAGAAACGTTTGACGGATGTATTGACTCGATCACGAAGGATTTTCAGATTATCGGGGAAATCGTCATTCCGAATATTGTGACAGCTAATGGGGACCATACGAATGATGAGTTCTATATTACCAATTTGAAGCCAAATTCAAAACTGATCATTCAGAATCGCTGGGGGAATTTGGTATTCGAATCGGATAATTACAAAAATGATTGGGGAGGAATTGATATTACCGGTGAAAAGCTGGTTGACGGTGTCTATTTCTACCAATTAATAACTGCGGATGGTAAAATGTGGCAAGGAAATGTTCATTTACTCATTGATTAAGATTTGTTCTTTTTTGCTTTGCTATATTTACTGATTGTTAACAGTTGATGCAACCTGGTACACTTCACATAGAACCCAAAATGATATTGGCCTCTTGGATTCAAGACGTTAAGGATAGTCATTTCAACTCGGTTCAGGTTGCGCACTTCGGTCCTTTGAACCAGGATTTGGTGAATAGCTTTACGCTAAGCACGGAAGATTTCATGATTTCTGCAGGTGACAAGAAAACGTTGGTAAAACGTGTGTTTTCTATATTGATTGAAGGTTTACAGAACATTCTCCTCCACGGAAAAAAATGGGATCATGAACAACAAGCATTGATTATCGTTGCATTCAATGATAAAGCATACCGAATTGCATTGGGTAACCTCACTGATATTTCCGAAAAAGAAAAATTAGCTTCCTACCTGGATAAGCTGAATGCCATGGATGAAGAAGAAGTGAAAGCATTCTATTTGGAAACATTGAACAACGGATTGATTTCAGACAAAGGTGGTGCAGGACTTGGTTTCATTACAATGAGAATGAAATCGAAGAGTTTATTGAACTACCAGTTTGTCCCGGTCAATGATGAGTTGATGTTATTTACCCTCTCGACTGATGTAGACAGAATGCAATAAAATGTCCTATTTTGTAGCTTATCATCCTTCTTATATTCATTCTGTTCCAAGTACACACCGCTTTCCAATGGAGAAGTATGGTTTGTTGTATCAGCAATTGCAATATGAAGGGATTTTAGAGGAAGCGGATTTTCTGAAACCTGCTTTGATCGATTTGAAAATTGTGAACCAAGTCCATTCAACAGACTATCTGAATAAACTATTGAGCTTGACATGTTCTCCCCGGGAACAACGAGTTAGTGGTTTTGTTCATAATGAAGAACTGATCAGACGCGAGCTTCGAATCATGGAAGGCACCCGTCTGTGTGCGGAAATGGTGAAAGATGGAGGCGTAGCATTAAATATTGCAGGCGGAACTCATCATGCATTTACGGATAGAGGCGAGGGATTCTGTTTGTTAAACGACCAGGCAATTGCGGCCAAATGGCTTCTGGATCAGAAACTGTTCAAGCGCATTTTGATTGTGGACTTGGATGTGCACCAGGGAAACGGAACGGCTGAAATCTTTAAAAATACCCAAGAAGTGTTTACTTTCAGTATGCATGGTGGAGCTAATTATCCGATGCACAAAGAAGAGTCTGATAAGGATGTTCATTTGGAAACATCTTTGAATGATACCCAGTATTTAAGTATCCTGAAGACAGAATTAAGCTCTGTTTTAGAAACATTTCATCCTGATTTTATCTTCTATCAATGTGGAGTTGATATCCTGGAATCGGATAAATTGGGGAAATTGAATGTTACACAAAACGGAATTCGTTTGAGGGATGAATTTGTCTTGAATTGTGCAAAGAAACTCAATATTCCGATTGTTTGCAGTATGGGCGGAGGATACAGCAAGGATGTTCGTGATATTGTCAATGCCCACATGCACGTTTTCCGCATGGCTTACCGGTTGTTTTCGTAATAGTTCAATAGTTTTAGTCTAATCACTAATAACTAGAAACTAACCACTTTTTTAAACTCCTTGAACCCTTTAAACCTTGTAATCTCTTAATCTCTTCGAATCTTTTAACTAAAATATTTTTGAACAATCCTTGGTAATTTATTTTCAAAGTGTACCTTTGTGTAGAATTAGTCTAAATAAAGATGGTTAAAAAAGAAGTTTACACAGCGCAAACAATTTTACCTCTATTCACTTGTAATAACTGCTCTTGCGACAAGAAGAAAGATTGTTGCAAAAAGTATAAAAGAAAAGGATATCACTGTAAAAAGTGTCCGAAACTTTAGTTTTACGATAAGGCATTCCTTATTTTTGAAACATGTTTCGAAGGCTTGCTTTTTTGATATTGTTGTTTCTTCCTTTTTTTGGAAACGCTCAAGATTCCACAGTCTATTCGGTTGGAGTCGATTTAAATTACCATCCCCAGGATTTCTTTTCTCATATTCGCGGCCAGTTAACCAAAAAAAAACTGTCCCATGAGGTATTTGTCGGTTTCGGAATTAACAAGACCATTTTTCAAAAACAGATTAATCCGTGTATCGGTTATGATTTATCCTACAAACTCAAATTGACTGATTGGTTTTCGATTGCTCCCTTGATTCGATTGTCTTACTCACTTTTAAATACAAAAGTCCCAGAGAAACATCCGATGATCCATACCACTGAAAGTTTTGGGGCTTGCAGACTCCTGATTGGAAAAAAAAACAGGATTGCAATTACAGGAGGGATCGGACCGGCGATTGAATGGAAATACGATGCATATACCGGACGATCAAATCATTTTTTTATGTGGAATTATTTTGCAGAAATAGCTTATTACCATGAGTTCTAAATACGGTTTCCTGCTCATCGTTTTGTTTTTTCTGGTTTCATGCAAGAAACGGGAAGATCAATATCCATTTACGAAAATCGGAGGGCACGCTTGTGCCGGTTTGCATATTTCAAGCAGTAATTATCATGACAACAGCCTGGAAGCTTACAGGTATGCACTGAGCTTTGAAAAAGTTGAAATGATCGAAATCGATGTGCAATTATCTTTGGACGGGACACTGTGGCTTTTTCACGATGCGGAACTGGACACGGAATCAGATGGTTCCGGTAAAATACCCCAAAAACACGATGACTACTTATCTGGTTTGAGGTATAAGTCACTTGAAAAAGAACGGATGATCCGATTAACGGATCTACCTTCGAACCTGAATGGTATTTCCCTGATATTGGATTTGAAAGAATCGGATGGTGCTGGAGGAATAGTAGATTCTACTTTGTTGTATGAAGCTTTGATCGGGGCACAGGAATATTTTTATAATGGGAACCTGGCAATCATTTCAAATACGGGAAGATTTTTTGATGTATTACATGAACTGACCAGTTACCTGACATATTACAACGCGACGAATGTGGAAGCATTTTTGAATTCTCCTAACTCGGGGAATTCTTATGGCGTGGTTTTTCGAAATGCGGATATTTCAGCTACAGACGTAGATGTGATAAAATCATTGGGGAATCGGAAGGTAATTATTTACGATGTCCGCTCTCCTGATGGAATAGAATCTGCACTGGATAAACGGCCACATTATCTATTGACAGATGACATTAAAGCAACATTAATTGAAAAGTACAAATGAGTAAAAAGAATAAAGAAAGAGTGAATATTGTTTACTCCACAAATCCGGATTTTTCCTATGATTTTGAAACGAATGAGGAACCCGAAATATTGGAAGCATCCAAACAATTGTTGTATGTTTCATTGGATAAAAAACAACGTGCAGGAAAAGAAGTGACTTTGGTTGAAGGATTTGTCGGATCGGATGAAGATTTGAAAGAATTGGGTAAACTGTTAAAATCGAAGTGCGGAGTAGGTGGAACTGCAAAAGACGGGGAAATAATTATCCAAGGATCTTTTAGAGATAAAATCATTGAATTGTTGACAAAAGAAGGATATAAAACAAAGCGGAAAGGTGGATAAAAAATGGGATCTAGATGCCGGATTTACGTTTCAAAATTTATAACCAATAACCAACCCTATGAAAAAGTAAATATCTTCCGACATCTAAAATCCCAAATTAAAATTTCCAAAATAGAAAATGTGAATTTTTTCGACCTGGCTTCAAAAGTACACTAAGTTTTTAGAATTTAATAAAAAAATGAGTAAAATATTCACTTTATTGATTGAATGGTAAAAAATTGATTTTTAATCGGTTCAATTAGAATAAAAGGTATTTAAAACGATTTAGCTGAGGCGTTTAAATTCATAAAAATGATTGGCAAATCGAATCCTTTTACTACATTTGCCTTGATGGAAAAGCAAGTCATTTTAGATGAACAGCAGGTTCAATTAACCATGAACCGTCTTGCTTATCAATTAATCGAAAATCACGATGATTTCTCAAATACAGTTTTAATCGGTTTACAACCGAGAGGAATTTTTGTGCTTGAACGGTTGAAACAGATCCTGGAGCAGGTTAGACAGGAAAAAGTCACTTGCGGACAATTGGACATCACTTTCTATCGGGACGATTTCAGAAGAAGGGAAAAACCGCTTATACCAAACGTTACCAATATTGACTTTACGATTGAAGGAAAGAATGTTGTCCTGATTGACGATGTACTTTATACCGGAAGAACAATCCGCTCCGGACTCGATGCATTGATGGCATTCGGTAGGCCGTTGCGTGTGGAATTGATGGTGCTTGTTGACAGAAGATTTCAACGCGATCTGCCTATCCAGGCGGATTATGTTGGAAAAGCCGTGGATACACTGGATTCAGAGCGTGTTACCGTGGAATGGAAGGATAGTGAAGGAAAAGATAAAATTGTATTGTATACACCCGAATAATGGAGCATTTAAGTGTTGATCATTTAGTTGGAATTCGAGACTTGACTCGTCAGGATATCGAATTGATCTTTAAAACTGCGGATAGTTTTAAGGAAGTTATTAATCGGCCAATCAAAAAAGTTCCTTCACTTCGAGACATTACGATTGCCAATCTCTTTTTTGAAAATTCCACCAGAACAAGACTTTCCTTTGAATTAGCTGAAAAACGGTTATCTGCAGATGTAGTAAATTTTTCAGCCAGTTCATCCTCCGTAAAGAAAGGTGAAACGCTAATTGATACGGTAAACAATATTCTCTCCATGAAAGTGGATATGGTGGTGATGCGCCATCCCAATCCGGGAGCTGCAAAATTCCTTTCGGAAAGAACGGATACTTGCGTGATCAATGCCGGAGATGGAACACACGAACATCCGACGCAAGGATTATTGGACGCCTTCTCAATCCGGGAAAGACTTGGCTCGGTTGAAGGGAAGAAAGTGGTAATTGTCGGAGATATCCTGCATTCACGGGTAGCTTTATCAAACATTTATGCCCTTCAAAAATTGGGTGCTGAAGTAATGGTTTGCGGACCGACAACCTTGATTCCTAAATACATCGATATGTTGGGAATCAAAGTGGAACACAACCTGAGAAGAGCATTGGAATGGTGTGATGTGGCGAACATGCTCCGCATTCAGTTGGAAAGACAGGATATCCAGTACTTCCCGAGTTTGAGAGAATATTCCATGCAATACGGATTGAACAAGGAAATCCTGGATAGTCTGGACAAAGAGATTATTGTCATGCATCCGGGACCGATTAACAGGGGAGTAGAGATCACCTCAGATGTTGCTGATTCGAAGCAATCGATTATCCTTCAGCAAGTTGAGAACGGGGTTGCAATCAGAATGGCGGTTATTTATTTGCTTGCGGCTAAGATCGGACGCTAAAGTCTTTTCATTTTCAGGTGTTAAGAAAGAATATTTTGTTACATTTGATAAACACTGTGGCAACATGAATTTTATTATTGCACAAGATACCAACTTTACGGTCATTCAATCTTCCGTTGAAAAATTGGATGCGTCAAATGCTCCTGATTTAAAGGGAGAGCTGCTTCTGTTGAACAAGAATGGAGTAAACTCGATTATTTTGGATCTCTCGAAAACAAGGTATTGTGATTCATCCGGCTTATCTGCTGTACTGACAGCAAATCGCTTATGCAAAGACACCAATGGGCAGTTTATTCTCTGCGGTTTGCAGGAAAATGTTGCTAAGATGATCCGTATAGCTCAATTGGACAAGGTTCTAAATATTTCAGAAACATTGGCAGAGGCAAAATCAGTCTTGATATAGAGGGATGAATTTTGAAGTAACCATATTAGGTTCAGGTGCTGCATTGCCAACTTCAAATAGAAATCCTACTTCTCAATATGTGCACTGCAATGATCGCCATATTTTGATTGATTGCGGAGAGGGAACACAAGTTCAGTTGCGCAGAAACCAGGTTCACATTCAGAAAATCAATCACATTCTTATTTCCCATCTTCACGGAGATCATTTTTTCGGATTAGTCGGTCTCTTAAGTACCTTACATTTATTGGGGAGAGACAAAGGATTAACTGTTTATGGTCCGGAAGAACTGGAACAAATTATCCGTCTGCAATTGGAAGTAGGTGGAGCCAAATTGGGGTTTGAACTCAATTTCGTTTCATTGAATGGAAAAGAACATCGTTTAATTTTTGAAGACAAACTGATTGAGATCTGGACTTTTCCCCTAAGTCACCGGATTCCGACCAATGGTTTCCTGATTAAGGAAAAACCGAAAGAACGCAGACTGAATGCAGAACGATTTGAAGAAGCTGGACTTTCATTGACCCTGATTCCGAAATTGAAGCAGGGAGTCGATGTGGAGCTCGGATCCGGTGAGATAATCCATGCAGATGAATATACTTATTCAGCGAAACCAAGCAAATCTTACGCTTATTGTTCTGATACCATTTTTGATGAACGAATAGTGGATTATATCCGGAAAGTGGATGTGTTATATCATGAAGCGACATTTCTGAATGATAAGCTGGAGCGGGCGAAGCAAACCTTTCATTCAACTGCTGAGCAGGCAGCTACCGTAGCAAAACAAGCGGAAGTAGGGAAGCTGTTGTTGGGACACTTGAGTGCGCGCTACGAGACCGGTCTGAAGCATTTCGAAGAAGCATCCGCGATTTTTGAAAACGTACGGGTGGTTGAAGACGGGGAAACCTACCTGATTTAATTGAAAATTGAAAATGTAAAATTGAAAAGTTTGAATTTGCTCTGTTGAATCGAATTTAGCGATGAAGATTTAAAATCTTTTCAATTCTCAATTCTCCATTTTTCAGTTCTGTTTTAGTCTTCTCAAATAATTAATCTGTCCCAGGTGATATCCTAAATGACCGGTCAATTTTGCAATCATGTGACTCGTTGTCATGGAATAACCGAATGGTTCGTAAGGAAAGGTCTTATCGAGCTGTTCGGGTGTGAGTGAACTCAATACTTTTTCAAGCATTTCGGAAGTCTTTCCAAGTTCGGAAATCAGCTCTGTTTTGGTAAAATAGCGTTCTGAAAATTCGGCTTCCCGATTTCTTACATAACCGGTTTCACCCAAGGTTGCCCCGATAAAATGATTCAGGTTTCCAATCAGATGCTGTGTCAGATTTCCAATTGAATTCGTGATTCCCGGAAAAACATGCCACAAAAGTGTTTCTTCATCGCAAAGCTCGATTTCCTTTGCCAGGGAATCCAGGTCTTTGGTAAAACAGCGTTCAAATTCGTGATTCATATCAATAAGTTAAATGTCTTTCTTTCTTATCCTGGTAAACATCTGAAATCGTAACCAGAATTCCGGTTTCTTCCACGTTGCCGAAATCCGGATTTACAGCAGTTCCAAAGGTTTTCATCGTTGGAGAAAGGTGCATGTAAATGTTTACCAATGGTGGAACATTCTCTCCGTGTTGCCTCACAAAGGAATTCAGAACCTTAAATCCGTCTTTGAAATCAAGTCCTTTGAGCTGTTCTTCAACAAACGCAGTATTGTATTCGGTTTTCAACGGATGATAAGGGACCATCAGATTTTCAGTATCCGGAAAATAATGATGCATAAAATGCAATAGGAAATCCCGTGCTTCTTTATTATAGTTCGGATACATGGTTACTTTACCAAAGAAATATTTGATATTCGGGTAACTGATGGTTAAGGCTCCAAGTCCGTCCCAGATATTATCCAAAGCAAACAAACCCTTTCGTGGATTCTGCGCAGGTTGATAATTGGGTTGTACCCAGCTTCTTCCTAACTCGCAGGTTGTAGGCATGTAATCTTTGATAAAACGATCTGAGAAGTCGAAGTAATGTGTTGTAGACAAATGGATTTCTCCGGTTTTATCAATTGCATCTTTACATAAAATGAAACGATAACCACCAATGATCTCTTCGTCTTCAGGTGACCAGACGATCAATTGATTGTAGCAAATTTCTTGTGTGTCGAATTCGTCCAGGTCCAAAGATTCACCGGTTCCACCACCTGCAAAACGGAAAGTCACTTCACGTAAGCGACCGATTTCCCGAACGATATTGGGAGCAGTATGGATATTTACAAAATAAATCTCATTATCTCCTTTTCGCGTGGTCCGGATCAATCCAACCTCGGCAAGTTCTTTTTTGATGATTTCTTTATCTACAGCGGGTATTATCGGTTTCATACTTTTTGTTTCAATGTATATACGTAGTTCCGGAACCATTCGGCCCATGCTACATCTGAGGTTTTAGTGTCTAATGTGTTAGCTTCAATCGGTTCTCCAACTGTAAATTGAATGTGTTTCCCCTTCTGGCGGAACATTTCATCTGCCAGATATAACATTTCAATATTTGCTTTTATTCCAAGAAATGTACGAAAATTCGATAAACGATAAAAGAAGTTCGACAATTCTCCGTCAATATGCACCGGAACGATCAGCTGATCATTCAGACGTGCTTGTTTTACAAATGCTTTCTTCCATTCGAGGTCCTTAACAACCCCGTTTTTTTTCCTGCTGACCAAACCTGCCGGAAATACGCAAACCAATTGATCTGAAGAAAAAAGACTGTTTACCTGAAGTAGGGAACTACTTTTCGTTTTGCCGTGTTTATTGATTCCGACAAAAATGTCCTTGAGCGGTTCCAGGTTCAATAATAAATCGTTTACAATAAATTTGATATCTGTCCGGTGGTCTCTCAAACCATCAACCAATGCCATTGCATCCATTCCTCCAAGCGGATGGTTCATCACAATCACACATTTTCCGGTCTTAGGTATGTTCTCAATTCCTTTGATGGAATAGGTCACGCCAATTTCTTCCAGTACTTCTTTACAGAAATCCTGGTTTCTTGAGTCGTGTGTATTCAAAAAATCATTGATTTCCTTCTGATGCAGAATGCGTTCCAGGTAACGGATAATGAAACCCGGAATCCATTTTATCAACCGAGGATTCTTACTCTGGATTAATCTCCGTACGTTAATGAAATCTTCTTGTTGTTTCATAGCGCAAAGTTAATATCTATCTTTTAATTGAGAATTGAAAATGTAAAATTGAAAAGTTTGAATTTGCTCTGTTGAATCGAATTTAGCTAGGAAGATCTAAAATCTTTTCAATTATCAATTCTCTATTTTCAATTTAAGGTGTGCAGTACAGCGTGTCAAACGAAGGTGAATATCCTGCCCAAAGACCGATTGCCCCTCCCTGGATATTGGTGGGGATTGTTGTTGGCGAAGCAAACGGATTTCCTGCTGTTCCAAGCTGCATGTATTTCTTTTCCAAAAAATCGTACACGGCAGCATCGATTTTTGAGAACTTGATCACTACGGAATCTCCTTGTTTGTAATAACCTTTGTCTGCATCTGCAACGGTTTCGTCGTCCCAGGTAAATGGATTCTCATAATAGAAGTTGAAGGTCTGTCCATTGAAGAATTCATCATCTATCGCCGGGCTGAAGGTTGCTTTGAAGGCCGGATCCTTAGGTAAGCCATTTACCATGTTAATGCGTTTCACTTCCCACATATAGGCATCATATCCTGGAGGATCAGTTAATGTTGCCCAGGAATAACCATAGCCCGGATTTGCCCCGGGATACTGCACCCAATAAACCGAATCAAGTGGAGTAGGAGTTACAATCTGTGTTGTGGAAGTAAATGTTTCACCGTTCAATTGCACTTTCAAGGAATAAGTTTTTCCAACTTGACCCCAAATTGCAGTATTGAAACTGGAATAGGCACACAAGTGATAGTTTGCCAATTCTGATTCGGGAATCCCGAATAATGCAGCTGCCATTGCTTCAGTTCCGGGAGGAAGATTATCTGAACAGATCTCATCCAGAACCACAGTGTTGGACCCATCAGAAACGGTTACAATTGCCCCGGATTGAAAGCTGTTAAGAAAAGCATCCAATGTAGTTGGGGAATAGATATCCTGGGTTTTGGAAATCAATACGATCGGGGGCATTCCGGTTTCAATCCGACCATCGATGACTACCTTTTCCTCGTAGCCGGGAATATCAATCTTCACTTCCTTGGTACATCCGGCGAGAAAAGCCAGGCTGAATAAAATTATTAAAATTCGAAATTCCATGTGATACTAGGTAAAATTGGAAATAATGACACTTGCTTTACAGAGATTTTGAAATCATTTGAAGTGATACTTCCATTGTTATCAATATACAAAAAGTAAGGATTCGCACGGTTGTAGACATTGTAGATCGAGAAAGCCACATTCTGTCTGAATTTTTTGGCGATTTCCGTCTTTTCTCCTGTTTTCTTGTCGATTTTCGTTTTTGTCGGTTTGTCGTACCAGGTCGCAGATAAGTCCAACCGGTGATAAGGTGCCATTCTTGTAGAGTTTCTCGGACCGTAATTGAAAAGCAGATCCTGGTTGTTGAAATACCAGCTGTTAGGCAGGGTCAGGGTATTTCCGGAGGCATAAATGAAGGAGAACCCGAAAGTCCAGCGTTTGTTTAATTCATAGGTTCCGACCAAGGTCAGATCATGTCTCCGGTCGTATTTTGCAGGATATTTTGTTGCTTGGATGTCCGGAAAGTAACGATCCGATTTCGCGAGTGTATAGCCGATCCAACCGGTTAGTTTTCCAAAAGTTCTCTTGATAAAGAATTCGGCACCGTAACTCCAGCCCGTTCCATACACGAGCAAGTTGTCGGTATTGTCATTTACATTGTCGGAAGGCAAAGCTCCTTGTTTGAATTCAATCACATTCTGCATTTTCTTGTAGTAGACTTCAACGGAAGTTTCCCATTTGTTATTGCTGAAATTCCGGAAGTATCCCAAACTTGCCTGCCAGCCTTTTTGTGGGTGTGCTTTATCTGTACTGGGATACCAGATGTCGGTCGGAAGAGAAACGGCACTCAGACTTGCCAGATGTACGTATTGATTGTTGTAGGTGAATCCTGCTTTGATGGAACTTTTGTCTTTTAACAGGAATCGGGCGGAGAGACGCGGCTCAAATCCGAAATAGGATTTGATGATTTCCCCCTTTTTGTATGTTTTGGTTGAATCGGTATGTCCGGTAACGCCTTTGTAATAACGTGTGAACGGACCTGTGAATTGGTACATGCTCACGCGGATTCCTGCGTTGACGCGAAGCCAGGAAGTAATATCGACTTCATCCTGGAAGTAGATCCCGGATTCATGACTGAATAATTTCTGTGCCAAACCAGTGTCAAAAACCACATCATTCTGCGAAGCGGAAACACTGGTAGGAGTGAAGGTGTGGAACAGGTAGTCCGTGCCCGTCTTAATCGAATGGCGTGTATTGGGGAAGTAGGACAATTCAACTTTTCCGCCGTAATCCCGAATTCCGGATTTCAATTCAAACTTGAATTGATCCTGTTCCGAACCAAAGCTGAAAAGGTAGTCGGTAAGTGTCGCCGTGGTATTCATAAACAATTTGCTGTTGAATTGATGATTCCATCTCAAGGCAGCAATTCCGTTCCCCCAAGGCATTTTCACACTGAAATCCTCTTTTTTATTCCCGAAATTGAACAGGTCTTTCCCGTAGTAACCACTTAGGTAGATCTTGTCTTTTGGTCCCAGTCGGTAATTCAATTTTGCATTCAGGTCGTAGAAAAAATAACTGGATCCGTAGAACGAGCTCGATTTCTTGATAAATGCTTTCATGAACAGATCAATGTATGTTCTTCTTGCAGAAACAATGAAAGACCCTTTGTTTTTCACAATCGGACCTTCGAAAGTCAAGCGGGAAGAAATGAGCCCTAATCCACCTGTAACTTTAAATTTCTTATTATTCCCTTCATTCATGTTCACTTCCAGAACGGATGAAAGCCTGCCTCCGTAACTTGCCGGCATACTTCCTTTGATCAGATTGACACTTTTTACGGCATCCGAGTTGAAAACGGAGAAGAACCCGAATAAATGTGAAGCATTGTATACTTGTGCGTTGTCCAATAAGACCAGGTTCTGGTCCGGACCACCACCACGAACATAAAATCCCTGTCCACCTTCACTTACGGAAGAAACTCCGGGAAGTAGTTGAATGGTTTTCAGTACGTCAACTTCTCCTAAAAATGCAGGAAGTTTTTTGATCTGATCAATATCCAGTTCGATTTGCCCGATTTTGGTTGAGTTGACGTTGTCGTTTTTTTTAGCATTGATCTCAACTTCTTCGATCTCAACGGATTCGCCCAATTCTGCTTTGATAATAGTATCCTTGTTTAGGACGATATCCAAGGTGTCATTTGGAAAGCCGCCACCGCGATAAATCAATTGATAGTTTCCTTTTGGAAGTGTCAGGGAATAAAATCCGAATTCGTTGGTTGAGGCTCCTTTCTGAAGACTGGGAACAAATACTTGTCCTCCGATGATCGGTTCTCCTGAACTTTCTTCATTCATGTACCCGCTAATAGTGGCATTTTCCTGCCCCCAAGTGACAGAAACAGCGAGTAGAAATAAGATTTGTATAGTAAGGGATTTCATTTAAATATTAGCGTGAACGAATTTAGCGCTTTTATGTCAAATTAGTCCTTGTTTTCTCTGTTTTTTCTTAAATTTGAACTTCAAAAAAATGCAACAATGAAAATTTCCTCTGCTTGGTTACACGAGTTTTTACCGGTTCACAAATCTCCTGAAGAATTAGATCAACTTTTGACGGATACAGGTCTTGAGGTAGAAGGGTTTGAAACAATCGAAAGCGTAAAAGGTGGCTTGCAAGGTGTTGTGGTTGCTGAAGTAATTGAATGTGAACAACATCCGAATGCAGACCGCTTGAAAGTGACGAAAGTGAATAACGGAAAGGAAATCCTCCAGGTTGTTTGTGGTGCACCGAATGTGGCAGTCGGACAAAAGGTCATTCTGGCCCAGGTCGGAGCGATTCTATATCCGAAACCGGATGAGCCTTTGAAAATGAAAGTTTCCAAAATCCGCGATGTGGAATCATATGGAATGCTTTGTGCGGAAGATGAGTTAGGTTTGGGCACAGGCCACGATGGAATTTTAGTTTTGGATCCGAATGCAAAAGTAGGAACTCCTGCTGCTGAGTACCTGGAGTTGGAAAGTGATGTCCAGATCGAAATCGGGTTGACACCAAACCGGGCTGACGCAATGGGACATATTGGTGTTGCACGTGATGTACTTGCATACATGGCTTGTCATGAAGGAAGTACTGCGAAATTGCAATTGAAAGAAACGAAAAAACCGGTGAAGGAAACGGATCTGTCTGTTTCTGTAACTGTTGAAAATGCAGAGCTTTGCCCAAGATATATGGGAATTACGCTGAGCGGAATTGAAGTGAAGGCTTCGCCGGCTTGGTTGCAGAATAAATTAAGAGCTGTTGGTTTATCCCCGATCAATAACGTGGTGGACGTAACGAATTACGTGATGCGCGAATTGGGAACACCTTTACATGCTTTTGATGCTTCAGTTGTCCAAGGAAAAGTGATTGTCCGAACAGCAAAAGCCGGAGAGAAGATGATTACCCTTGATGGAGTGGAGCGGACGTTGGATAAAGAAGACCTGGTTATTGCCAATGAAAAGGAAGCGATGTGTATTGCGGGTGTTTTTGGTGGAAATCATTCAGGAATTTCAGATTCCACAACAGAACTGTTTTTGGAGGCTGCTTATTTCCAGCCGGTTTCTATTCGTAAAACAGCAAAAAGACATACCTTGTCAACCGATGCAAGTTTCCGTTTTGAACGTGGCGTAGATGTGGATTTGGTTCCGTATGCTTTAGAAAGAGCGGTTCAGCTGATCCAGGAAGTTGCCGGTGGAAAAGTAGGAATGGAAGCGGTTGATTTGTATCCGAATCCGGTTCAAAGAAGACAAGTGACGCTTCGTTATAAACGAATAAATGAGCTTTTGGGACATGAAATTGCTCCAACTGTGATCCAGAACATTTTAAAGTCTTTAGATTTTGAATTTGGTCTTTCAACAGAAGAGGCGCTAAGTCTTTCTGTTCCGAACTACCGAATCGATGTAGACCGTGAGGTTGATGTGATCGAAGAAGTATTGCGCATTTACGGCTTTAACCAAATTCCGCTTCCGGAGAAATTGAATACTTCGCTGGTGGTGAGTGAAAAACCGGATTTGGAACGTTTGGGTGTCAACCTGGCTGAAGTATTGGCTGGAATGGGGTTCAATGAAATGTTGAATAATTCCTTGACGAGCCCGCAATATGCTGAAAAATTAGGTGGAACTCAATTTCAAGTTTCAAAAGCAGTAACGATGTTGAATCCGTTGAGCCAGGATTTGGCTGTGATGCGTCAAAGTTTGCTGTTCCAGGGAATGGAAACAGTTGCTCACAACCAGAACCGTCAAAATCCGGATTTGCGTTTGTTTGAATTTGGGAAGACTTATTCTTATGAAAACGATATTTACTTGGAGAATAAACGCCTGTTGATTTTAATGACCGGAAATAAACAGGACGAATCCTGGGCTCAAAAATTGGAGAAATCTACTTTGTTTACCTTGAAAGGAATTGTTTCAAATCTCTTCGAGCGTTTAGGTTTGTTGGCTTTCATCCAGGAAGAAAACCTACCTGATCAGGAAGTGTTGGCAGATGGTTACCAGATTCGCATTCTGAAAAATGTAGTGGGAACTTTAGGCTGGGCAAATCCGAAGGTGAAGAAACATTTCGGAGTGAAACAGGATGTTTTTGTTGCTGACCTGGATTGGGATGCACTATTGGATTCATTGAAATTGGCGAAGGTCCAGTACAAGGAATTACCTAAAACATTCGAAGTTCGGCGTGATTTCTCTTTGCTCTTGGATTCGAAAGTCCGTTTTGCGGAAATTGAGCAGATAGCCAGGAAAGTGGACAAGAAAATCCTTCAAAAAGTAGGATTGTTCGATGTTTACGAAGGAAAGAATTTGGCTGAAGGCAAGAAATCCTACGCAGTTTCATTCACTTTCCAGGATGCTGAACAAACATTGAAAGATACCCAGGTGGATGGAATCATGAATTCGATCCGTGCAGAATTGGAAAAACAATTGGGAGCAGAATTGAGATAATCTGATCTAAAATCATTAAATTGTCTCTAAAGAATTCAGAATGAAAAAACTGCTGGTAATACCGTTTCTGATTTTTTCGTGGGTTGCTTTTTCTCAAACAGAACCTGTAGAGCGTGTTTGGGAGAAGATTGAGCATGCTCCGGTAATAGACACGAAGAATGCTGCAACATTTTCAAGTTATGAAAATACCCTGGAATCAATAGTGAACTTCTTTTATGCTTCACAAATCAGGAAAGACAAGGAATGGGAAAAAGTGGTTCCACTCCCTGAAAACAGAACGGAACGGCTTCAGAGTAAATTGAAGCGATACGAGGAAGTCTGGACGATTACCAGTTTTCATTTGGTTAGCAAAACAGATTACGGCAACGGAAAATTTGGGGTAAAGGTTTATTTTGAAATAACAGGCCCGGACGGAAGAAAAGATGGGGGAATCGACAATGCAGAAGTGAGACTGATTGATGGGAAGTGGATAATCACCAGCATCCCAACCTAGATTTATATTCAGAAAATTTGATACCGAAAGGAAAACGAAGATGAATTCATTTGTAGTTACAGGAATCGGGACGGAAGTAGGAAAAACAGTGGTGAGTGCTGTTCTTTGCGAAGCATTGAAGGCGGATTACTGGAAACCGGTCCAAGCTGGAGATTTACATGCTTTGGACAGTGATTTTGTAAAAAACAATACTTCCGAAACAACTATTTTGCCGGCAAATGTATTGTTGAATCATGCCATGTCACCCCATGAATCAGCTCGATTGGATGGAATTGAATTGACAGAAGACGATTTCGATCTGCCTCATTTTTCGAAACAGACGATCATTGAAGGAGCGGGAGGAGTAATGGTTCCTTTGAACGATGAAGGTTTGTGTTACATCGACCTGTTCCAATTTTGGGAAATCCCTGTTTACGTTGTTACGAAACATTACTTGGGAAGTATTAATCATACTTTGCTGACATTGAATGCGCTGATGTCGCGTGAAATTACAATTGCCGGCTTAATCGTCAACGGGGAGAAAAATGAAGCTTCGGAACGAATTTACAAAGCACATTTTTCAGACCTTCAAATCACCACGATTCCCGAATTAACCGAATTTTCAAAAGAAAGTATACAACAAGCTGCCAAATTATGGATAGAGCAACAAGCCTAGAAAAAGATCGAAAACACATTTGGCATCCTTTCACACAAATGCAGACCGCAAAGGAACCTTTGCACATTGTAAGGGCAGAAGCCACTTCGTTGATTGATTCGGATGGGAAAACATACATTGATGCGAATTCATCCTGGTGGGTAAATGTCCACGGACACGGTCATCCGTATTTGGCCCAGGCATTAACAGAACAATTCTCTCAATTGGATCATGTTATTTTTGCAGGGGTAACACATCCACAGGCCATTAAATTGGCAGACCGCATCACTTCACTGCTTCCTGAAAAACTGGAAAAAGTGTTTTTCTCGGATGATGGATCGACAGCAGTTGAAGTGGCCTTAAAAATGGCTTTTCAATATTGGTTCAATAAAAGCGAAACGAAAAAACGGGTCATCGCATTGGATGGTGCTTATCACGGTGATACGTTCGGTGCCATGTCAATCGGTCAGCGAGGCGCTTTCAACAAGCCTTTTGAACACTTGTTCTTTGATGTAGATTTCATTGATTTTCCCAAAGATGAAGCGCGAAGTCAATCCTTGATTCAAGCAGAACAAATCCTGAAGTCCGGAGAAGTGGCTGCTATCATAGTGGAACCATTGGTCCAGGGATCTGCCGGAATGCGCATGTACGATGCTACCTGGTTGGACGCATTTGTATCCTTGGCCCGAAAATACAATGCCTTGGTCATTTTTGATGAAGTAATGACGGCTTGGGGAAGAACCGGGAAATTATTCGCTCATAATTTTTGTCAGTATGCGCCGGATATCATTTGTTTGTCGAAAGGCTTAACAGGTGGAATCCTTCCATTGGGATTAACGGTTGCGACGGACGAAATTTACAATGCATTCCTGCATCCTGAAACCGCTAAAGCCTTGCTTCATGGGCATTCTTTTACGGGAAGTGCATTGGCCTGTGCCGTTGCGAATGCAAGCCTCGATTTGTTTGAACAACCTGAAACCTGGGATTCCATCGAATGGATCGAAGAGCGTCACCGCTATTTTATCGAGGCTTTAAAAACCCATCTGAAAGTGAAGGAGATTGGTTTGTGCGGCACGATCCTTCGCTTTGAAATAGAAACAGGAGAGGGAAATAACTATTATTCCTCCATTCGGGATACAGCATATGATTTTTTCCTTGAAAAAGGCTGTTTGATTCGTCCGCTGGGAAATGTATTGTACCTGAATCCGCCGTATTGCATTTCGGAAGAGGAATTGGATAAATTGCATGTGGTTTTACTGAATTTTTTAGACAGTTTGTGATTTGTTTCCCTCTTCAAGGAGGGAGACCAAATATGCCTCCTATTTGAAAATAGAAGTACTAAAAGAAGGAGGATCTCAAGTCTTCTCCCCTTGAGGGGAGACCGAGAGGGGTGGCAGAAGGCAGAATCATCATTCCTGCATCCCCACTCTCAAAACATGAATCACATGCCGCACCTGTTCTGAAACCACATCCATATTCCAGATCACATCACCTTCTTTAAAACGGATCAGCGTATAACCCAGCGACACCAGTTTATCTTCACGGTAGCGGTCATAATTTCCCTTGTTAACATGCGAATTCCCATCGATCTCAATAATCAGTCCGATCTCCGGGGCAAAGAAATCCACGATAAAGTGATAAATAGGCCGTTGACGCAAAAAGCGTTCTCCGGTTTGTTTCCTGGATAGCAATCCTTTCCAGATCACCTTTTCTGCTTTGGAAACAGTCTCCGTTCGTAATTCACGGGCATACTCTTTCAGTTTGGGGTTGTAGTGATTGTGGCTAAATGTTTTCATACTTTAATTTAAGTAGAAAAATCAACAATCACAAGAGGATTTTATGGCTTCCTCCCTTGAGGGAGGACTGAGGAGGGTGGCTGAGGATCATAAGCCCTACTGCCCATCGTCCGCACCAAACCCGCGCTAGCCACCTCCCTTAGTCCCTCCTCAAGGAGGGAGATAGAATGGACCGTCTATCTTAACGATAAGAAGTACTGCAATTTAATAGCAAGAGAAGGATTAGAAATCTCTCCCCTTGAGGGGAGACCGAGAGGGGTGGCGTACCAATCACCACTAGCAACAATTATTTCCCCACCTTTCAATCTGAAGTGAGCGCGTAGAAGCTCTACTTCAGATCCTTCAACAACTTATTCATCTCCGGGATCGTCAATCCCGGTTGCTTTACGAATTTCCTCTACTGATAATGAACGATCATCATTTCATTTCAGAATGATTTAAATAAAATCCGGTTTTGAGCGAAAACTCAGGATGTTTGTGATTTGATGCCTGAAGATTTGAATCGACGACACACTAATTTGACTAACAAGATTATTCCGGTGAGAGCGAAAATCCCTGCGACAGAAAGATAATACGTTTTTGATTGCAATAATTCCGTAGAGTCGTGGATCAATTGAGAAGCAAAAATAAAACAGCTTAATCCGGTAAAAGTTCCGATACCGATTCCGGCAAGATACCCGTTTCGATTTCGCCGGGTTTGGAGAATTCCTTTGTTGGTGAGAATTTCATTCCAGGTAATCCAAAAAGGGAATTGACTGGGATTAATCGCACTTAATCCTACTCCAAGAAGAAAGCGTGGCCAATTGGAAGCTAGAAAATCTGTTTTTTGTTCGGGTGGAATCCCAATTTGTTGGATTTGTTGAAAAGCCAGAAAAAAGATAAATCCGACCATTAAATACTGAAGGATTTGGATGCTATTTGTCTTTTTGAATTGCAACTTGAACCACTTTAAACAACAAGCCACAATGACGATTTCTGATAAAACGACACCAAAGGCGAAAAGCAATGCATCTTGAACGGATTCCCGGGCTCCGATTGTAAAGACCAAAATGTTGAGTACGCCGAATGGCAAGGTTCCGATCAGGCTAATGAATCCGCCCACCAAACCCGGGTGTTGGAATTTTTCCAGGAACTTCATACTTTTTCTAATTGAATAGCATTGGAAAAGTGATCCAATTGTTTCATTGTTTTGGTATGATTCCGAAGTAATTTAACTCCCTCGATGAAAGAGATTTTACCTCTTTTCTGTTGGTTTACAGATTGGCTGATTATGCTCATCGCTTTCCAATGACGCATGATTTCAGACCAGGCAAAAAACAGGGAATGTGATGAATCATAAATATGTGTCGGTTCACTCCCGGATCCGTTGACTTCAATAATCGCAAAATTTTCGCCGCGTTCCAATTCTTCCCACGAATTAAAACGGATATCAAACCGACCAAAATAGAATCCTTCTAGTTCGTCTGCCAACTTATTGATCAACCGGTTTAAATGTGGATTGATTCGTTTTGAACAATCGGTGAATTCGGAACCTTGGGCATGATTACCAATTTCACTGATGATTTCAATTTCCCCTTTTTTTAAGATTTTTTGAAGTTTTCCTGCATTTTCTTTTTTTAACCGACTCAATTGTAAGAAATAGCGCGGATTTTCCCGTAATAATTTTTCAATGGTCTGTATGCCGTCTCCAATTATCCGGATGTATTTCTTGGCAACGATTCCGGAAATGTATCCCTGGTTTTCATGAGGTTTTTTGATGAAAAACACCCCGATTTCCTTCGGGTAACTGATCTTTTCCTGCACCAGGTAATCCAAAGGACAGTTTTCGTGATACCAATTGAGTTCTTTCAGTGAATGAACTTGTACAACACCGCGTCCTTTTCCACCGATATCCGGTTTTAAATAAAGTGGAAATTGAAAAAAGCGGACTTTTTGTGTAAGCTGCTCTAAATCAATGCTCTTTGAGATAAGAGCGGTTTTCGGAAAATATTTGTGTTTCATCTGATCCTGGACTTTCCACTTTGATTCCAGGGTAAAACCGCCATTTTCAATTCCGGGATTTGCGGAGATGAAAAAGAACAGGTCTCGTGTTTTAAGCATTAAAAAGAGAAGATATGGAAAAATAGGGAGGTAAATGACACTTGAATTCCAATATTCCCAATGACTCAAACGAATTATTTTTCGATTCCAATAATCTTTCATAGAGCGCTTAGTTGAATGATTTGATTGCTCTTTTTCTGAGCCAGTAAGTCATGATAATAGATTTCAAGGGTTGATTTTGCATCATCGAAATCAAACAGGGAAACGGATAAGGACCTCAATTGTTCAAAACGATGCATGATAAAGCCGTTTTTTGGTTCACTGTGTCGAAAGAGAAAATCTTCAATATCGCTTATTTTGGAAACAGGTTTTGAAATGAAATCGTAAAATAGAAGTTCTCTCTGTCTTCTGACTTCAAGAGGGTATAATGTTGCTGAAGCCCAAATGTGAGCTTGTTCCGGATCCATTTTTTTCCAAAATTTCGATTGCCCGTTCCACCTGCATTCAATCAATTCTTTCTCATATTTGAGAATAAGGGTAAATGGTTCAATATCCCTTAAATCAATTTGATCCCAGGCTTCCTGCAGATTGGTTTCCTGGCTCAGTTCTTTGACAATTAATCCCCTGCTTTTCTGATACAGTCTGGTGTTCGGCAAGTGATTCGTGAAGGCCCCATTTAATAGAATAATGGTATGTCCCATTTGATTGACCGTCCACCATGTTCCACCGGCTAGTGGATCAATCGGCGCCCAAAAACGGTATTTTTCAGTTGTTATCTCAACCGGGAAACCGGCTCGTTCCCGAAGCGGATTTTCATCACGAACAGAACATAAGTATGCTCCTTTTTCAGTTGGAATATAAATTACTGTGCACATGATGAATTTGATCGGTATTGAATGGTTGAATAGGCCATTCCGAAATGATCTTCAGTAATGTCTTTCTTGATAATTCTGAGTCCTGTTTTAATAAGTGCCATATGATGGATTGTGTGCTCCAGGACAAAATGAAGTTCCCTGCTGTAATTACTCTTGATCCGAAGTAGCTCGCCGGATTCATTTTCTTCAACCAGGATCAATTTTTTGTCCGAACGATTAATCAGTAAAATCAATTCAAGACATATTTTACGCGCATGCTTTAACGATGTCTCAATTTCCAGATCACGCTTGCGTTTCTCGTAATTGATTTCTTCCGAGATATACCCGTTTACCAAGCTCTGAGCAATTTCAACAGTGTGCCGGACATGTTGTCCGATGGTTGCATTTCCCATTTCTTGGATAGGATGGGTATAATCGATCGACTCCAATCCGTGCAGAAGAGAAGCAATGGAATGAAGTTGAAAAGATAATTTGGAGATAATTGTAGTCATAGTTTAAAAATTATAGCTGATTTCCGGACCCAGAACGAAACGTCTTGTCAATCCGTCCGGACGAACGTTTCTGACAACAAGCGGAACGCCGAAAGTGAGAGAAGTTTTTAAGCGTTTGGAGATTTGATAAGCAGCGACTAAGGTGAAATTGACGGTTAGTCCTTCAGAACCTTTGATGGAACGAAAAGTTTCGTCACCCTTTGTTTCCTGGTATTTATCTTTTGCCAAATGGTAAATGGACAAAAAACCCGGAATGAGTGTCATTTTTTGACTTAATTTCCAATTGTATTCGATTTTAAACAGGACATCAGCCGCTCGTATAAAGCCGTTGGTAGAAGGATAAGGATTTGCTTGCAAGGAATCCCATTCCTTACTCAGGAAGCCATTGGCACTTTTCCTTCCGTTTTGAGAATACAGGTTCGTAATCGGAGCCTGCAATCCAAATGCGGCTTTGAATCGATGGAATCTGAGTCCGAGGCCGGCAATTGCATCCAATGTTCCCAAACTGCTTTGATAAGTCATCGGAAGGGATTTCCCGGCAGCCTGTTGATTGCTGTTGTTAAGCGGAATTTTAACACCGGCAGTGAAACTGACTTTGAGTTTTCTATTTGACTGAACATTATAGGAACAGCTTTGGATCAGATCTCCTAAACCAAAGGCATTTCCTAAGTTTCCACTTGCATAATTGACAGTGAATTTGGTCTGAATGCTCCAAATCTTATTCAATTGCCTATCGTATTGCAAAGTTGGAGTGAAAATGAATGTGTTATCTTCTCCAATGCCAATTACAGGGATCAAACCTATTTTATTCTTGTAATCAGAAGTGTCAACCGATTCACTTTTCAAGTCTCCGACAGAACAAAAACCGGCATCACTGCATCCTTGCGCAAATCCTTCGGAAGAAAGGAAAGAAATCAGCCCAAATCCAATTAGAACGGAAGTCCTTGAACCTTTTTTTAGAATAGATTTAGCAATTTTCATGGTTGGTTTGAAACTTAAATAAAAGCAACAGATCCAGGTAATTGCTGCGAGTATAAAAAGCATTCCACCATCATGATTACTTTCAATTCCAATAATTGTGAGGTGAAAGAACAGGGCACCGCTCATTAGTCCCAGTCCCAGGAAAGCTCCGGGGAACCTGGTTTTGGGAATCAGGATCAAAATAGAGGCAATCAATTCCAATATCCCGATGAGAATTCGACCATTCGGTTCCATATTCAATTTGGTAAATAGAATAACCGATTCTTCTTGAGCCGTAAACTTAAAATAAAGCGTTTGCGCCATGATGGCTGCTGCAATAATGGCTGCTATGTATGGAAGATACTTTTTCATCATTTTCCGGAATAAAAATGAAGCCAGTTCACATCTGCCTTGGCTTTAAGCGTTTTTTCTTTCAAATTCCAATCTTTCAATGTATTGGTGAAATAGAAATCATAAAACAAATACAGCTTGTCGTCAACAATTTTGTAAGTTTTTGGATTGATCTCGACTTTGGTTCCATCACTTCCCATGGCATAGGCGCACCAGCCGCCATACTGAGGTTCATATTTTTCAGGATTTTTCTCGAATGCACGTTTGTTTTCAACTGTTGTAAACCGATAAGTAACTTCCCTGAATGTAAAACTGTAATCCTTTTTCCCAACCGTTGGTTTGCCATTGAAATAACTTACCGGGTCATAACCCTGAATGGCTAATCCATTTTCGAGATTAAATTGGGTTTTGCGGGATGAGGATTGTGCGATAGCCGTGTTTCCAAGAAGGAGCAAAGCTGATAATAGAAGAATTTTCATGGAATTAAAATTGAATTTTTTTTGAAAAAAGGATACTTGACTGTTGTACAACCTGGAGGAAATAGATTCCCCGGTTCAATGATTCGAGATTGAATGTGTCCTGGATGCCGGAAAAGGGTTGCTGAAAGATTTTTTTGCCCTGTATATCCGTTAACACGATTGAAGCATTGGAATCACTGAAATCGGTTGTTGAATGAACGGTGATTTTACTTTCATTTTGATTGACTGAAAAGACTTCTTCCGATTCTGAAAAGCCAAGCGAGTTGGAACATGTTTCAACATGAGCATATAATTGTGCGGTTGTTTTTTTTCCAATCTCGGTAATTGTCCGATCCGGACAAATGGCATAAATCAAGGGATAATAATTCACCGAAAAGTCCGAAATGATAGATGATCTTGCGGCTCCTTCCGGATTTATTTGCGGATAATTTGTTCCGGCTACCCAATTGCCTTGAGTAATTCCACTGATACCATAGAATTCATTGGTTCCATTATTCGCATCCAATTCAATGGCAAAAACAAATACCTTGTTTTCAGGTGTGTCTGGACCATAAGTATCGTATAAATTGCTCAGCGCATGTGTGTTGTGGTAATTCCAGCAATAAGGACAATGACAGGCGAAAAAATCAATATAAACGGTTTTACCTGCATCCAGGTAATCGTAAAGTGAATGAGTTGTTCCATTAATGTCAGTCAAGGTGAAATTAGGAGCAATGCTTCCGTTTTGAAGTTGTCCGAAACTTGAAGAAGCAAATAATAATCCGATAGAAAGGATCCAATAGTTGCGTTTTTTTTTCATATCAATTCATTTAGTCTAAGGAAACAGACGGGAAGGTTTCCTATTCCTTACAAGAAGAATTGATTTTTTTACAAGAAAAAATACAACTATTTTATTTTGAGTGATTTACTCTTTGTTTCTTTTAGATAAAGCTTGTTCAATTTGTTCTTGAAGCCGCTTTTTTTCTGAATTTTCCAACGAATGGGTTGGAATGGTTCCAAGACTTTTCAGTTTTTTGGCCAAAAGAAGAGTTTGCTTTTTGAATCGTTTGCAAGGCGGACAAACATTTAGGTGATACCACAAACGAATTCGTAAGGACATAGAAAGTTTACCTTCCTTACTTAATTCAGTCAGGTAAGTAGCCTCTTTGCAATTGAGGTTCCACTTGAATTGTGTTATAATACTACGATCTTTCATTTAACCATTTGTGTTCGAGACAAGCACGCATCAGTAATTTGGCCCGATGGATAATAATCCAATAATTAGACGAACTGATCTCAAATTCCTTACAAATATTTTCAGAGTTATCTTCATGAATAAACTTTGCCACAAAAATGGGTTTCAATTTCGGAGATAATTGGTTTAAACAATATTCCAATGCCAATTGAAATTCATTATTGGTAATAAGATAATCTGTGAACTGTTCGTTTTTACTGGGTGAAGTACTATCTTTCCAATGGTATTCGGAAAGGTAATAAGGTTCAAAAAATGCCTGGTAGAATTGTTCATCCGATGATTCCAGATAGTGTTTCAGGTTTTTTGAACCGGTGCTGGATTTTCGGTAATGATCAATTATCTTATTGTTTAAAATGCGCGTCAACCAGGTTTTTTCAGAGCTTTCACCGCGAAAATTTTCCAGGTTTTGAAGTGCAGATAAGAAAGTTTCACTGACCAGATCCTTCGCTTGTTCTTTATCATTCACCTGAATACATGCTACCGAATAAAGATAATCAGCAAAGCGCTCTACCCATAATGCAGGTTCTGTATTTCTGTTTTCGTTGGAACTCATCAACTGCTAATTTAGTAATAAAGGAGTTGAATTAACCTCTGAATGCTTTGAGTGCTTCCAATTCAAACACAATTTTCTCCAGGTCGATCTGAATCAACTGAATTTGCTGGGAAGATGAGAATACCGGATTTTGGATAACCTGTTTGATTGGTTCCAGATGAATATTCTTCTCACGGTGAATGTTTTGGTAGAAAATAGTTTCTGCCTCCGCCATGTATTGATTGAGTAAATCCGCAAGTTCTTCAGAATAGGGAGTGTTTTCCAGGCTGAAGGCAAGACTGGTGATCTCTCTTGAAATCCGGATATTCGATCCGACTTTAGCAAAATGGACGTCTATTTCTCGCTGATGGGATTGCGGTTCTTCGTACATGCGTTGTACACAGGCAAAAAGATTATTATTTGCGGCTTCCGACAAACGTCTGCTCCTGTGCCAGGTTATTCCGGGTGGCAGTTTATTCTGATAACTTAGCGACACCTGGTTCAGGTAAAACAGGTTCATATTCAGTGATTTGTTGAGTAAAGCCGGAAAACGTTGTTTTTCCCAAATAGGCCAAAAAGCGAAACTGATACCGATTGCAAGAACAGATCCGATCAGGGTTGACAAAACCCGCCACCAGATCAGCTCCCAGGAACCTTGTTTGGAAAGTTGCATCATCACCACCATCATGATGGTTACGAAGAAAACCCCGACCTTGTAGTTATTTCGCAAATAGTAAGCTACAAAGAACGAGATGAAAATCAGGATGACGACAAATGCTTCATGTTTGATCGGAAGCAACATGATCGTTCCACCAACCAGGATTCCGGCAACCGTCCCTATAATTCGTTCAATTCCTTTTTTTCGGGTGGCTCCGTAATAGGGTTGAATGACGATCAGCAACGTCAATGCGATCCAATGTCCGTGATCTATCCGGAAGAACTTGAAAATGAAAACGGATAGTGCAAGCCCTAATCCAACTCGCAAGGAATACCTGAATTGCTGCGAATCGATATTGAACACTTCACGCACGATCTGGACCATGACGCGAGGTTGCAGACCGGCTATGAAATGATTGAATGAAAGCTTATAATTCTCGAAATAGTTGCTACGCTTGAAATCCAGTTTCTCATTCACGAGGTCAACCGTATTCTTCATCAAGTCGTGGCATTGTTCGAGATTCACAACCAATTGTTTCAGAATGATTCGTTGGTCTTCTTCAAACTCTTGACTTTTTAGTGTTTTTTTGAGAATTCCCACTGCAATTTCAAAGCGCTTGATCCGGATTTTAGCCATGGTCAGATCTTCTCCACGAAAGGTAAAAATGACGATGGAAAGTCGGGCCGAAGCTTGTGAAAGGGCGGAAATGGTTTTGTATAAAATGGACTGGTTTGTCTGTAGGAAGGAATTACCACGCAAGGATTCCAATTCTTCGTGAACGACACGCGCATTTGCACCGAAATAGGCCGCGGATTTTCGAATCTCCATCATCTGGTCATAATGATCAGCTTTTAATCTGGAGTTTTCTTTTCTCCGATTGAATAATTCGATGGACTTGTCAATGGCTGCCCGGATCTCGATTTCTTTTGCTGTGATATTCCGTATATCATTGTTATCAATCTCCGGATCCAAAAAACTGATCAACAGTGCATCCAGGTATTCCGTGTTTTTCTTCCAGATAGTTGCTAATGAGCGTCTCAACGGATTGGAAGCTGAAAATGGAAATGAGATGAAAATAATGGCGATTGCCCAAATGGAACCCAATAGAATGTACCATCCGTAAACCAGGGATTCCCCGAAACCAGTCGGATTGGAAATTCCGAAGAGATAGAAGAATCCAACTCCAACCCCAATGGTTGAACCATAGTCACTCCAATTCCGGATCAATGCTGCAAAAACACCAATAATCAGCATTCCGATGACCGAAAGGAGTACAGAGTTTCCGATATTCATTCCGATGATTGCCGCAATCAGGATCAGGATCGCCTCAACGAATTGGATGAGCATTTTCTTGTAATGAGAGCCTCTGTAATCGATCAGGGTGAGCATGTAGGCTCCGAAAGCTGCCCAAATGATGTGGTATGAAAAACCAAAGAAAAGTGGGAATACGATCAAGGGAACATTTAACGCCAGAACTACGCGAATAGACCAACTGATGGTTGGTTCCAGGTATTCCTGTTGAAGAATGGTGTTAAATTGCTTAATCGGCTGAAACCGCATAGGGAGTGAATTTCTTAACAAAGATAGGAAAAGTTCAAAGGTTTTAAATGGTTTAAAAAGTTCAAAGGGTTCAAAAAGTTAAAAAGGTTCAATTTCTTGAACTTTTCTTTCCTTTGAACGATTGAACTTGTTAGATTTTGGCGATTTTCTTAATTTCCGAAGTGTTTTTTCCTTCAATCAAACAAATGTAAAGACCGATTGGAAGTTGTCTGATTTCAAGGAAACCCGCATCATTTGTTTTTAAGCTTTGAACAAGTTGTCCTCCAACGGAAAAGACAGAAACTTTGGCATTTGGTTCCGATATCAGGTTGAAATAGTCTTTGCTTGGATTTGGAAACAGGAGTGTCTCCTGAATAGTTGCAGCCGGCAATTCCATTTTATAAAAATCGGAAATGCGGGTCATATTGTCATTCAAACCGGTTCCCAAATAGAACTGACCTTTCAATGTAAACCCTTTGGAGCCTTTCAAACCGTTTATTGGGAGCGGATTAACAGCTTTCCAGTTTTTGGTGAAATCGAGCAGGTAACAATCGTTATGGAAAATACTGTTTTCATCCATTCCTCCGCAAATAAGTGCGGTGAAACCGGTACTGATTGCTGTTCCATACGAACGTAAACCGGCAGGAATAGGGGGAAGGGCACTCCACGTTCCGCTGGTTGGATTAAAAGAAAACCAGGATTGGGAATACGAAATGGGATTGATATCGAATCCTTCACCGAAAACACCTTCATTTAAGATCGGGAAACCCAATACACTTCGATTCGGACCTCCGGGATAATCAGAAAGTTGTGTCCATGAATCCAGGTCTGCATTGTATTTCCAAAAATCCGCCAAAGTCGAATCTGCTGTTGTTCCCATTCCTAAATACCCGGTATTTTGAATGGGAAGTGCTGTTGCGTGCCAGCGCGCCAAACCTGGAAAATCATGAAGCTGGGCCCAAGAATTTGTAAAACCGTCATACTCCCAAACGTCTTTCAGTGCCTGACTGGCTTCTGAATATCCACCGATAATGTAAGCTTTGTTGTTTAGTGTGAAAACACAAGCATATTGCCTGGCAATTCCGGGAAAAGTTGCTTTTTCATTCCAGGAATTTGTATTCGGATCGTATTGGAACAATTTATTGCTTTCATTAAAAGTGCCGAGGTATCCGGTTACCATGTATCCATAACCATCCAGCGAAAAACAAATACCGTCGTCTCTGCCTGCTGTTGGAATGGAACTGACGGATGTCCAGGTTTGGGCTTGAACACCTATGAAAAAAAATAAGTTTAGGACAAGGATGATTCCTTTCATTGCAAGAACAGTTTAGACTCCTTAACGCCTAATTGAAGGAAATCGTATGTCCGATCACGAATTGTTTTTTGATTATTCTTCCGATTGAAATTGGAAATACAAGATGGATCTCCAAGCATCAATACCTGATTCTTCTTTCCAGTTGTCTTTCAGATCCAAAATCCATTGATATAAGCTCAGGAAGGATTCATCAGTCACTTTGAATAGCTCTGAGGGATGTTTGAAATGGGATGACATTAACTCTGCCAGGTTGGTGATGTCTTCACCAATCCATTCGTAGTCCTCGCGCGCATGCTCGTTTGCGCGTTCTAATCCCGGTCCATCCAAATAAGCACCTTCTTTATTTGTATAGAGTGCATAGATTTCTCCGTTTTCCAACAGGATTCGGTCTGCATCAATCGGATCAAGGAACTCTTTCGTTTTTTTGACTTCAGCTACAAATTCCTCGTGATCTTTCATTTGATTCGTAGAAACCAGGATGTCAAGCAAAAGATAAAGTGCTTCTTTTCCCTTTTTGAAATCAGCTTCAATCCCCACAACCTTATCAAAAAGATGTGATTCAATCACTTTGTTGTCATAAGCCGCCAGGATACGGTAAGCATACGGAATGAAGTAATTGAATTCTCCGAGACTGATGTGTTGGTCTCCTTTTAATGCGTAGATGTAGCTTCGATTTGCCATGGTTTAATTGAAAATTGAAAATGTAAAATTGAAAAGCTAAAATAAGAATTACCGTGTAATCTTTACTTTTCAATTGTCAATTTTGCATTCTCCATTATTTTGTTTCCTCAACTGCCTGTTGGATCAATTTTCCAACTTCGTGGATTTGTTCTTCGGTAATGTTCAACGGTGGGGAAAGTCTGAAGCTGTAAGGATGGGAAAGAAACCAGAAACTGATCACACCGTATTCCAGCAAGCGTTCAACCACTTTTGCAACGCGTTCATCGCTTTCCATATCACAGGCAAACATCATTCCTTCGCGCCGGATTTCATGGATTTCATCAATGGCATTTAGATATTCTTCAAGTAAAGCTCCTAATCGCTCAACTTCGTTGAAATCAATTTCGGATTCAAATACTTCAAGGGTTCCCCAAGCAGCAGCATTGATAACAGGATTTCCGCCGAAAGTGGTGATATGTCCCAACATGGGAGAATGACTTAACTGGTTCATGATTTCATAACTCGAAATAAAGGCACCGATCGGCAGACCACCACCAAGGGCTTTTCCAAGGGTCAGCACATCCGGAATCACTCCACTGTGTTCGAATGCGAACATTTTCCCTGTTCGTCCCATTCCGCATTGGATTTCGTCAAAGATCAACAAAGCTCCGACTTCATCGCAACGCTTGCGCAATGCTTTCAAAAATATATCGGATGCTTTGCGAACTCCGGCATCTCCCTGGACTGTTTCAAGAATAACACCTGCGGTACGGGTTGTAATTCGCTGTAAATCTTCCAATTCATTCAGGCGGATGAAATCGACATCCGGTAAAAGTGGCCGGAATGGGGTTTTCTTGATCTCGTTTGCAGAAACGCTTAAAGACCCATGCGTATTTCCATGATAGGAACCTTTGAATGCGATCAATTGTGTCCGGCCTGTAGCACGTTTCACTAATTTCAATGCCGCTTCATTGGCTTCCGTTCCCGAATTTACCGGATAAACACAATCCAGTTCCTTGGGCAGGAATTTACGAAGTAAACGGACCATTTCCAGCGAAGTATCCTGTATAAATTCGCCATAAACCATGACGTGCAGGTACTTTTCCAGTTGTTCCTTAATGCGCTTGATAACTTGTGGGTGGCGATTTCCGATATTGGTTACTGAAACACCTGAAATCATGTCAGTGTATCGTTTACCCGATTTATCATAAATGAAAATCCCTTCCGCCGATTCAACATCAATTAAATAGGGGAAGGGATTTGTTTGTCCTAAATGTTTTAGAAAGTCTTCTTTACGGTTTTCCATGAGGTCTTCTATCGCCAGGTTCAGGTCCTCCGTCCTTTCGATCTTTCAATCGTTCGAGGAGAACTCGTCTGAATTCATGCTCCAAACTTAAGAGTTTTAAGGTTCTTTTTTCACCGATGATCTTAATAAATTTCTCGCTGTACTCTTTTTTCAAGTCTAATTCCTTCTGATCGTTCTCAAAAAGAGCATTCAGCTTTTTCTTTGCATCATCGTTGGAAATTTTTTCTTCCGATTCTCTCAAATCCTGATTTATTTTTCGGTTGCTTTGGCGGATTTCCTTCAGTTTTCCATCCATTTCATTGTAAACGGGCCAGAATTTTTCTGCTTCTGCTGAAGTCAGGCTCAATTCCTTTGTAATGAAACCGACTTTTAATGCTTCAATCTTATCCTCCTTTTCCTTGTTCATTTCTTCCTGGCCAAATGCATTGGATGCAAGTAGGACAGGAAGAAAGATCCATGCTAGTTTCTGTATCATTTTCATGTTTTTTCGTTTTAGATCCCGCTATTTGTCGGGGTTTAACTTTCGATGAGTAAATATTCATCCAATTCTCCTGATTCATCTTTCAGATAATCTAAAATCTCCTGATCTTCCACATGATCCAACATACCGGATTTGGAAGAAAAATTATCAGTAGCTTTTACAGACTCATTTTCAGATGGCTGATCATCGTTTTGTGCAATTGCATCATCACCTAAATGAACTGCAATGGTTTCCTGATCCAGGTCTTCGATGTTCTCGTCGAGATAATCATAGATTTCTTCATTACTTACAGAAGATAAATTGATCGACTCGGATTCAGCAGGAGTATGGGTATTGTTCCAGGATAAAAGAAAGGCAAACGCAAGAATTGCTGCAGCAGATCCCCAAACATACCAGCGCTTGTATATGGGAATAATTTTTGGTTGTTCTTCCTTCTTCAAACCGTTATTTCCGATTTGATTCAGGATACTTTTCTTCAACTCTTCGAAATAAGCATCCGAAGGCATTTGAATTGGGGCAACCTGTAAATCATCGATAATATGTTTGTTTTCCTGGTTCATAACTCTAAGATTATTAGTTTGTTCAATGGTTTAATTTTCCCTTTAAAAATTCTTCAATCTTACCAACTGCATGGAAATAATTCGCTTTTAATCCACCAACAGTACCGCCGGTTAACTTGGAAATTTCCTCGTACTTCAAATCTTCAAAATACTTGTATTCAAAGACCATCCGTTGTTTTTGGGGTAATGTTTCGATAGCTTCAAAGAGTAGTTTTGAAATTTCCTCTGAATTTAGTTTGCCGAAATGTTCCGAATGGTGTGAAATTGAAACCAGGGGCTCATCGATATCCATACTTCTATGCTTGTTCTCTTTTTTCAGAAAATGAACGGTTTCATTGTATGCAATACGATAAATCCAGGAGAATAGGGCACTATTCCCCTGAAATTGCTTTCGGTTATTCCATACTTTGATGAAAACTTCCTGGATAATGTCGTTGGTGACTTCATGGTTGTTGGTCCAACGGCGGATAGTAGCGTAAAGCCGCTTACTGTTGATATCTACGATCCAGGTGAATGCCTTATAGGCCAAATCATCATCCCGATGAAAATAAGAAATGATAGTATTTTCATCGGGGATTTGATTCATATTTTTATTTGCGTTTTAAAACTTTTTTTGCGGCCTCGACAATATTCGGAGTGTCCAAGCCATATTTCACCATCAGTTCGTCAGGAGTTCCCGATTCACCAAATGTGTCATTCACTCCGACATATTCTTGTGGAGAAGGCAAATAACGGGCAAGTACTTGTGCTACGGCATCACCTAAACCTCCATTCAACATGTGTTCTTCTGCAGTAACGACACATTTCGTTTTGCTAATCGAGTCTAGGATTGCTTTTTCGTCCAGAGGTTTAATCGTATGCATATTAATTACTTCTGCACTGATTCCTTGTTCTGCCAATTGCTGCGCCGCTTCAATGGATTTCCATACCAAATGGCCGCATGCGATGATAGTAACATCTGTTCCTTTAATCAATAAATCAGCTTTACCGATTGTGAATTTCGCATCCGGTTGCACGAAGATAGGAACTACTGGTCTACCGAAACGCAAGTAAACCGGACCAACATGATCTGCAATTGCCATGGTAGCCTGTTTTGTTTGGTTGAAATCAGCAGGAACTATTACAGTCATATGTGGCAACATACGCATCATTCCGATATCTTCCAATATTTGGTGAGTTGCACCATCTTCTCCTAAAGTCAAACCGGCATGAGAAGCACAAATTTTTACATTCTTTTGAGAATAAGCCACTGATTGACGGATTTGATCGTAAACGCGTCCGGTGGAGAAATTGGCGAAAGTTCCGGTATATGGAATTTTCCCTCCAATTGTCATACCTGCAGCCATTCCAATCATATTCGCTTCCGCAATTCCAGCTTGAAAAAAACGATCAGGAAATTCTTTTAAAAAGGCATCCATTTTAAGAGATCCGGTCAGATCGGCACATAATGCAACAACGTCCGGATTTTTGCGCCCTATTTCCAATAGCCCTTCGCCGAAACCGGATCGGGTATCTTTTTTTCCTAAAATTTCAAATTGCTTCATTGTTATAAATTAATTGAAGTTGTTTTATTGGATTGTATTTTAAAATTCTTTTCTGTAGTGTAAGTAGTGGATTTCAGTTGTTTCTGTCTGTAAACTATGCGATAATTCCCGGGTTGCAGATAAATCAACCCTTTCAAATTGACCTGGTCCAGATTGCATACCCATTCGAGTGTACCATTCTCCCGAATGACAAAAATCTGGGCTGCCACCATTTTCGTGGCATTGTAATTGAATTGTCCCGGAGCGGGTAGATCTATCGTTTCAGTAGCACTTTGCGTCACCTCGATAGTATGATATATACGAGGGAGACTAAGAATTTCCACTTCATACTTTCCGACGATGTATTTATCGGTTGCCCCGACCAATTGGGTATTGAGCGTTTTTTGGTCTGTTTTCTGATATACCCGTGAAAGAACCTGGTAAGGACTTGTCGCATTCGTGAATCGCAATTTAATAAATCCTTGCGGACAATCAACCGGAATGACATTGTGTATATTCTTTATAATAGAAATATTGTTCTTATATACTTTAGGAATAGTATTTACTACCAGATCGTACTTCATACTTGGATCCATTGTCAGTGTATCCGGATTTCCCTGGCGGTTCAGCGTGTGAACAAAGGTGTATATCAGTTCTTTTGTTCCGGCTTTATAAAGTAACATCGTTACATCCGTCTCATTCGGAACTTTATGAATATTATTCAGATTGATCTGGACCGTTGTATTGATAAGTGCTTTTGAGATGACTGTTTTCAATACATTGTTAAAGGCTTCTTTTGTTTCAGCTTCCGAATAACTACCGATGCATTTGAATTGATCCAGATAAGATAAGTCCAATCCCAAACCGATGACGAAAGGGGTCACTTTCACTCCTTTGTCATGTAATTTCTTTGCAATGACACAGGGGTCGTTATCACAAGCCTCCAATCCGTCAGTTATAAGAATAATAATGTTACGTGCATTTGTATCCGGGAAATCACCTGCAGCTGCTTCCAAAGACCGCGCAATAGGAGTGGTTCCTTTTGCCACGATTGTACGGATCTTGTTCCGGACTTTCGTGAAATTATCCGGTCCGAACGGAACTTCCAATTTCGTATCATTACAATCCTGGTACGTTGCCGTTATGGGAGATTGATGACCGTAAACACGCAATGCAATTTGAAGATTTGCAGCCCCATTCAAACTATCTATCGTTTTTACGAGTAATTCTTTTGCTGCTTCAATTCTGGTTTGTCCACCCCAATTTGCGTTCATGGAGTTGGATGCATCGAGGATAAACAAAATACGCGTCAGTTCTTGTCCTTGAGCTCTTGTGAAGCTCAAAAAGATAAAACAACAAATGACAGCGATACATCTCATTAATAATCTCCTAATGTTTCTTCCAATTGGATCAAGGCCTGTTGCAATTGCTCTGCATTTGGAGCAACACCGTGCCATTTATGAGAACCAACCATATAATCAACTCCCTGACCCATTTCAGTTTTCATGATGATAATGATCGGTTTTTTATTTCCAGTCATGCTTTTGGCCATATTCAATGTTTCAATCAGGTCAGGATAGTTGTGTCCATCCATTTCAAGAACCTCCCATCCAAAAGCTTGCCACTTTCCTTTCAGGTCACCTAAAGAAAGTACATCTTCCACATCTCCATCAATCTGACGTCCATTGTAATCAATCGTAGCAATCAGGTTGTCCACTTTATTTGCTGCTGCATACAAAGCTGCTTCCCAGATCTGGCCTTCTTGTAGTTCCCCGTCACCATGTAGTGAGTAAACCAATCGGTTATCGTGATTCAATTTCTTAGTAAGTGCTGCTCCAATTGCATTTGATAACCCCTGACCAAGTGAACCGGAAGCCATGCGGACACCTGGGATTTTTTTATCCGTACTTGGATGCCCTTGAAGCCGTGCGTTCAGTTTACGGAAAGTTGCCAATTCTTCGATAGGGAAGTAACCGGATCTTGCCAAAACAGAATACCAAACAGGTGAAATATGACCGTTTGAAAGGAAGAATAGATCCTCATCTTTTCCGTCCATTGAAAAGTGGTCTGGATTGTGTTTCATCATTTCAAAATAAAGTACAGTCAAGAAATCTGAACACCCTAAAGATCCTCCCGGGTGGCCTGAATTTGCTCCTGAAACCATACGAACGATGTCTCTGCGTACTTGTGTTGCAATTGCTTGTAATTGTTGAATTTCCATTGTTATTCCTATTTGGCATTGCAAATCTAAGGTTTATATTTGCTTCCACTTCTTTTTTTTTTAACTACTTTTAAACCTTCATGCAACTCTTTTTTTGTTAAATGAGTCTAGAATTACAAATCGCAAACTATAAACATGAAAAAAACAATATTCTCCCTATTTGTTTTTCTTGGAGCAAGTTTATCCTACGGACAAAACTTGAGCAAAGATACAAACAAGCCAGCTACAGTGCAGGGACCGGTTGTTTCTAAAGAAATGCAGTCGTATGCCGCTACTAAAGGAACCTATGTCATTGCTCGTCCGGATGGAAAGGAACTGACACCGGATGGTGAAATCTCACGTGAAAAGGCAAAATTGGTAGACCCTTCCGCAATGGGGATTAAAATCATCGATAAGACTCAATATTTTTCCATTACCGGAACAAATGATCTGTTGGTGGTTAAATCGACTTGGATACTTGATAATGAAATGAAAACCGCTAAGAAATGAGAAGAAAATTATTGATAGCAATTGGATCTCTCTTTGTGGGATCTGTTTCTTATTCGCAAATGCAGATGACGGATGCGGATTATGTTGGTGCAAATCAATTGGATTGTGGAGCATTGGCATTAGGCGGTCTAAACTTCATAGACATGGCAGGGAATTATACACCAAATTTTGATGACACGGTTACTTTTTGTCCTGATTTGACTCAAGGAACAAAAGTATCAATAGCGTTTGCTACAAATATTGGATACGAGTTTGATATTCATCCATCAGATACCTTATATATATATGATGGTCCGAATACATCAAGCCCATTAATAGTGGCTACGAACTCTGCTGTGAATCCTACTGGTGCCAACTGGCAGGCGAGCTTTTTGAATAACCCGAGTGGGTGTCTAACTGTGCGATTTAAAACAGATGGTGCAAATGATGGAACGGGGTGGAATGCGAAAGTTGCCTGTGGTAACTTGGCTCAACCGTACTACCCACATTTAGAAGCTTTTGTAAATGGTAATCCTTCAAATGTACTTAATCCAATTGATACAGGTTACGTAAACGTTTGTTTAGGTGATAGTATCTTGTTTGTTGCGAAACCTTTGTTCCCTTATTCTTTAGAGTCTACAGGCTTTGGTTATTCGCAGAATTTGACAAATATTAATTATAATTGGAATATTTCAGGATTAGGAGCATTGGGTATTAACAATGACTCTATATGGTTTGTGCCTACAGCTCGTCAGGGATATTTTATTGATTTGAAAATGACTGATCAATTCCCTCAATTGATGGGGATTACAGCGAAAGTCCGTGTTTCAATTCTTCCTTCGTTTGCTACAGCAGGGCCGATCGAAGATACGATTTGTATTGGAACAACTGATGTATTAATTGGTGGTGTAACTGCACAGGATACAGCAGGTGTTAGTGTTCCGGGAGGAGAATTCTCTATTGGTGGAAGCTTTGCTGGTTTAACATTCCTACCTGATGGAAATGGTCAGGTTTATGAAACAACTGTAAATATTTCTGGTTTAGGCGGAGGTACTGTAACTCAGGCATCAGACATTGCTTCTATTTGTTTGGATATTGAGCATTCTTATGTTGGTGACTTAGAAATTGCCTTGACTTGTCCAAATGGAACAATGGTTTCTTTAATGAATACATATAGTGATTTTACTGCAGCACCTAATAATTCTGATTTAGTTCCTTTTGGATGCAGTGCAGGAGGAGTATTTCTTGGTAATGATACGAATCTAGATGGTGGAGCCCCCGGTTCTCCTGTTGAAACATACTGTTTTAGCTTTGTAAATCCTGATTTTGGTACTGTTTGTAATAATTTGGGAAATACGTTCATCAATGCATATGGTTTTTCTGCATTAATCCCAGGAACATATACCCCTGATGGAAATTTCAGTGATTTTATCGGTTGTCCTTTAGATGGGAACTGGACTATTACGGTTCAAGATAACCAAGGTATTGATGATGGATATATTTTCCAATGGGGAATCGTTTTCGATGCATCTTTATACCCGAACTTTGAAACTTACCAAAATTACTATGTGGATGGTTTCTGGAGTCCATCTCCAAACATCATTTCCGGGCAGAATGATACATTGGTTGTTATTCAAACAACAGCAGCAGGACATAGTTTCTATACGTATAACGTTGTAGATGATTTCGGTTGTCCATACGATACTACCTTCGATGTCTTCAGTTTGCCTTTACCAATTATCTTCCCGGACACACTAGCTTGTGACATGACTTTTCAAGTTACGGGTACACAGGCGTTTGCTGGTGGAGTTTGGAGCGCAACACCAAATGGATTGAATTTCAGCTCAACGACGAATAATAATCCTCTGATTACTACGAACACCGCTGGAACATATACGGTCTCCTATATAGATAATGCGTGTAGCGATACGATAACCTCGACAATCATATTCCCACCTTATCCTCAGATATTCAATGATACCTTGCTCTGTGGGGATGATTTCCAGGTTACCGGGACATTGGCATATTCGACTGGAGGGCATTGGTCTGCTGCATCGCCGGAGGTTATTTTCTTACCGAATAATACAACAACAAATCCGCTAATTACAGCAACTACCAGTGGGCAGTATACAGTTACATTTACAGATAATGTTTGTAACAACTCAACTTCATCTCAGGTAACTTTGTTCTTGTTGCCACAGATCTTCCCTGATACTTCTGCTTGTAACTTTATTTACAATGCTACAGGAACGATTGCAGCAAATGGTGGAGTTTGGTCTACAGCTGATACGAATATTCACTTCATTCCTAATGCGAACGTGATGAACCCGACAATTACTTCAAGTATCCCGGGAACATTCCAGGTAACATTTACGGATAATCAGTGTAATACCTCAGTAACTTCTGATATTGAGTTCATTAATTATGCTTTTGTGACTACTGTTGACACAGTGATTTGTTTGGGCGGAACGATTTCAACATCTTGTGGTGTTTATCCTCAAAATGACTCATATGTTTGGAGTAATGGTCAGGTTGGACATAATGTTACCGTCGGACCAGGGGTGTATACAGTTACTGCAACCAATGAATGTAATTCATCTTCATCCACAATGACAATTGGTAGTAAGATATGTTATATCACTGCACCAAACATTATCGTTCTTTCGTCAACATCCGGAAATAATAAATTCTTCCTTTCATATGATGGAGTAGAAGAGTTCCATATTACAATTGTAAACAGATGGGGTAACCTGATCACTGAATATGATGATCCGGGAGCAGCTTGGGATGGAAGAAACTTAAATGGAGAAGTTGTCTCTGAGGGAACTTACTTCTATAACTTCACAGCAAAATTGCTAACAGGGGAAGAGATAAAGCAACAAGGCTTTGTTCAAGTCTTCCACTAATAAAAACAAATGATGTTAAAAGCCCCGACGATAAATGTCGGGGCTTTTTTATTTTTGTATATTCAAACGCGATAACAAATCGGATTATTAAAAATTGACACAATAGACAAATGGAACAACGTATAAGAGTAGCAGTTAATGGATTTGGAAGAATCGGGCGTTATTTTAGCAGATTAGCTTTGATGAACCCTAAAATAGAATTGGTGGCAATCAATGATCTGGCCCCGATAGAAACACTTGTTCATTTGTTGAAGTATGATTCCATTCATGGCAGAATGCACGATGAATTTGAAATTAAGGGAAATCAGTTGATCTTTAATCAGAATCAGAAAATTGAATTCTTACAACATAAAAATCCGGAAGAACTTCCATGGAAAGCTTTAGGGGTTGATATTGTAATCGAATCGACGGGATTATTTCTAACGACAGAAACGGCAGGAGCACATTTGAGAGCCGGAGCAAAAAGAGTAATTCTGAGCGCACCTTCAGTAGGAGATGACATTTTTAATGTAGTAATCGGTGTCAATGATCATCTGATCACTGACGAACACAGAATAATCAGTAATGCTTCGTGTACAACCAATTCTGCCGCTCCTTTGGTAGCGGTTCTGAAAGAGTTTTGTGACATAGAAGAAGCTTACATCACAACGATCCATAGTTATACTTCAGATCAGCGTTTGCACGACAGTCCGCATAAGGACCTGAGAAGAGCTAGAGCAGCAGCAGTGAGTATTGTGCCGACATCAACAGGTGCGGCTAAGGCAATCACCCGGATTTTTCCTGAATTGGAAGGAAAGATGGGAGGATGTGGAATGCGCGTTCCCGTTCCGGATGGTTCATTGACAGATTTAACTGTGATCGTAAAAGAAAATCCACCAACGGTTGAGCAAATCAATACAGCATTTAAAAAAGCTTCAGAGTCCGACTTAAAAGGAATCGTTCGCTACACGGAAGACCCGATTGTTTCTGTTGATATTGTCGGGGATCCCAATTCATGTATTTTTGATAGTGAACTCACTTCTGTGATCGGAAACATGGTCAAAGTAGTTGGCTGGTATGACAATGAAGCCGGTTTCTCGAATCGTTTGATTGATTTGGTTGTGAAATTGGGATGATGAAATGAAAATTATGTAGGCACGTGATGTGCCACGGGCCTACAATTTTATTTTTTGATATCAATAATTACATTTTCAACACCCAAGCTCCGGGAACGGAACTCTGAATATTTGCAGCTTCCGCAGTTGCTTCATTCAATGTGCCGAATCCTTTCACGCTTACGCGGTACATTCCGCCATTCATCGTTACAGAAGCTTCGTTAAATCCTTTTGATTGAAGTTTTCCTGCCAATCTGTTGGCATTTGCTTCCGATCCGAAAGAACCTGCGATGATATGGAAATGCTTGGATCCATCAAAGGTTGCTCCACCAGTACTTTGAGGTTTTGGTTTTGCAACAGGTTTCTTAACTGCAACTGTCGGTTTAGGAGTAGGAGTTGGTTTCGGAGCGGGAGTTTCCTTTTTTGGAGTAACTGTTTTTTTCGGGTCCTCAACTACTTTTTTCTCAGGAAGTTGATCTTCGACTACTTGAACCTGATCTTCAGGGATGGGTTCGGATTTGGTTGCCGAATCAATATTGACATCCGGTTCATCCTCCAACTGCTTCACATCTTCACTGCCTTTTGCAACATCATCATTTTCTCCTGCCAGATCCGCCAGGATTGGGAAATCCTTTTTGAGACTGTCGAATTTAATTGCAATGAACGTTCCTGAACCAAGAATCAGTACAAGGACCCCCCACAGAATATATGCAAATACAGAAGTTTTCTTTTTTTCTTTCGGAGCTTTGGGCTCTTTGACCGGTTTCTCTTTTTTAGGAGTGATGGCTTTCGGTGAAACCTGTTTTTCAACAGGAGCCTTCACCTCGGTTTTCTCAACAACCGGAGGAATAATTTTTGCTTCGACTTTAAGTTCTTCTTTCTTCGGCTCAACTGCTTTTGGTTCTTCAACAATCGGGGGAACAATTTTTTCAACCTTTGGTTCCTCTTTTTTAAGTTCCGGAGTTTCGACTACTTTTTTCGGTTCTTCAACCACCGGAGGAATTACTTTTTCCACCTTAGGCGGTTCAGGAACTTTCGGCTCTTCTACTTTTTTAGGTGTTTCGACTAGTTTGGAAACTTCATCTTCGGCTCCAGAATCTTGAACAGCAGTAAGCTCAGAAGTTTTTTGCTCACCTGAATTACCTGACCATGCTTCAAAAGCAATTTCACCATCCACTTTCACGAAACGACCGAATTGGTACATATCATAGGAGTTTCCTTTGTCCAATTCTGCTGTAACTTCGCGTACAAACTTGGAGATCAAGTTCGAAGCATCATTCAGTTCCATATTTTCCTTACTAGCAATATGCTTTGCAAGTGTACCATCATCGAACTTCAAATAGGGCATAAAAAGGATTTCACCCGTACTTTCATTGGTGACAGTTAAAGCCCCCAAGCCAGGTATAATCAGTGTTTTGACCTCTTTTAACAGTTGTAGTAAGTAATTGTTCATGATGTGAAGTTTTGTTCTAATTTACAATTTTATCCAAATATGGACGAAAAAGACATGCGATCTTTTAAACGAACACCTTTTTCAGTCTGTTCCACCATACAGCATTCATTGACACTATCGTGTTCCAAAAAGAGTACGAATTCCTGGTTTGCAGCATTATCAAGAAATAGTCCTTTTTCACCCAATGTAATCAAGGGGCGTGTGTCATATCCCATAACATAAGGTAAGGGGATGTGTCCCGTACTCGGTAATAAATCTGCCATAAATACGAGTGTTTTGCCTTGATAATGAATGTGAGGAATCATCATACTTTCCGTGTGACCATCCACAAACAGGACGTCAAAATTATTGAAGATGGATTCGGTGTAATTTCCGGTTCGTTCTACCATTTTTAATTGACCGCTTTCTTGCAAAGGGAGAATATTCTCACTCAAAAAAGATGCTTTTTCACGCATATTTGGCTCTGTAGCCCACTTCCAATGATTTTCAGTACTCCAATAAGTAGCATTTTTAAAAACCGTTTCCAGTTTCGTTCGATCTGAATTCCATTTGACTGCTCCTCCACAGTGATCAAAGTGAAGGTGGGAAAGAAAAACATCGGTAATCTGGTCTAATCCGAAACCCAACTTGTTTAAGCTTTGTTCCAATGTAAGTGTATCTGCCAGATAGTAATGCGAAAAGAATTTTTCAGTTTGTTTGTCGCCAATACCAGTGTCAATCAAGATCAAACGGTTTCCATCTTCGATGAGCAAACAGCGCATGGACCAGGTACATAGGTTGTTTTCATCTGCAGGATTTGTTTTCGACCAAAGGCTTTTAGGAACCACTCCGAACATTGCGCCACCGTCTAATTTGAATGTGCCGGTTTCAATTGGGTAAATTTTCATCTCATTTCTATTTGAATGCCGTTGGATCTATTTAGATTAAAATCCGTTATAGCGAACTAAAAATAGAAAATCCAGGGGTTTTAGCAATGGATTAGGTGATTTTAAAAGGAGTAATTTTGAAAATAATTCAATCTGTCTTTTCCAAATTGAACGGTTTTGAACGGATTTTTTGAAAGGATCGGTGCTTTCAACCCCGACTTAAACTCATTTTTCCCGGTAATGACAAGCGCTTCATCCCACAGATCGGATTGAATGAACTGGTTGAGTGTATTGGCTCCACCTTCAACTAAAAGCGAACTGATTCCTTTCTGAAACAAGGTATGGAGGATGGTTTCCATGTTCATATCCGCTAGTTGGACGTATTGTGTTCCGTAGACTGTTTTATCCTCCAAACGGTTCAAAACAAGAGTTTGCATTCCATCGCAGAATACGGTTGCGTTTTTGGGAGCCTGCAATTGCGGATCGATCACAATTCTCAAGGGATTTGGACCATTGAAAGCACGTGTAGTCAAGGAAGGATTGTCATTCAAGATGGTGCGCCAACCTACTAAAATGGCCTGTTCCGTACTTCTGATTCGGTGAGTGATTACCTGGGTTTCAGGTTGAGAAATCCAATGAATACCCGTTTCTTGTTTCTGAGAACGATCCAGGTCGATAAAACCGTTTGCTGTTTGTGCCCATTTCAGAGTAATGAAAGGACGTTTTTTGGTATGAAAAGTGATGAAGCGCTTATTCAATTCCTGGGCTTCTTTTTCCAGAATTCCGCAATCAACCGGAATTCCTGCATTCCTCAGTTTTTCAATTCCTTTTCCTGCCACTTCAGAAAAGGGATCGACTTGGGCAATAACCACCCGTTTGAATTCGGACCGGATCAATAGGTCTGCACAGGGCGGAGTTTTTCCGAAATGGGAGCAAGGCTCCAGTGTGACATAAATCGTAGCTTCCCGAAGTAAGGATTTATCCTGAACAGAATTCACCGCATTGACTTCTGCATGGGCTTCTCCGTATTTTTGATGATACCCTTCCCCGATGATCTCGTTGTTGAGCACAATGACAGCGCCAACCAACGGATTCGGAGCAACGCAAACACCTCCCGATTTAGCTAGTTGCAAAGCGCGGAACATGTATTTTTCATCAGGACTCATTATTCAAAATTACGAATTACGAATTACGAATTCCTAGTTGAATGAAAAATTTATAATGGAAAATTGACAAGAGAGAACATTCAATTTGCCGGTCGAAGCGGTATTCAACTTTTCAATTCTACATTTTACATTTTCAATTATTGCTATCTTCGACTTTCAAACAAAAACTACTTTGGAAAAAATAGCATATTATAAGCCTTTATGGTCTTTACCCGTGATCGTGGCAGCGCTGGGTTACTTCGTAGATATTTACGATTTACTTCTTTTTGGAATTGTCCGGGTTCCGAGTTTGCAAGGACTTGGATTCAATGAGACAGAGGTGACTCATGTGGGTACAATGATTGTCAATTGGCAAATGGGTGGCTTATTGCTTGGAGGAATCTTGTGGGGAATCCTGGGAGACAAAAAAGGCCGTTTATCTGTCCTTTTCGGTTCGATCGTTCTTTATTCATTAGCGAATATCATGTGCGGATTTTTACCGTATTTCCCGAACGACAAAGAAAACCTGACTTATACTTATGTTGCTTTGCGTTTCATTGCAGGAATTGGGTTGGCTGGGGAATTGGGAGCGGGAATCACTTTAGTTTCCGAGGTTTTACCCAAAGAACTGCGTGCATTGGGAACTTCGTTGGTGGCTGGAATCGGGTTGTCGGGAGCAGTGGTTGCAAACCTGACGGTAAAAATGACCCCTGAATGGAATATCGCCTATTTCATTGGAGGAGGAATGGGAATAGGTTTGCTCTTGCTTAGAATCGGGGTGTTGGAGTCGGGAATTTTCAATGAAACGAAGAAAACGGTGGTCAGTCGCGGAAACTTCCTGATGTTTTTCACGAATTGGGACCGTTTCTGGAGGTATTTGCGCTGTATAGGCATCGGGCTTCCGACTTGGTTCTGTATTGGGATTTTAGCCATGTTCGGGAACGTTTTCGGCGAAGCGCTGGGAATAAAAGGAGGAATCAGTCCGGGTGATGCAATCATGTGGGGATATATCGGGATTTCGATAGGAGATATTTTCAGTGGATTTTTAAGCCATTGGTTGAAATCCCGCAAAAAATCCATTTTATTAATGATGGCATTCACCTTGATCAGTGTGTTATGGATTCTCTCAGGAACGATTCATACCACTTCGATGTACTATTTCATGTGTTGTTGGTTTGGCTTCGGAACAGGTTATTGGGCCATGTTCGTAACGATAGGAGCAGAGCAGTTCGGAACCAATATTCGCTCTACAGCAGCGACAACCATCCCGAATATGGTCCGCGGGACAGTGATTTTAATGACAATTGGTTTTGAATCGTTGATGGGTTCCGGATTAACAGCACTTGTTTCTGCCGGAATTGTTGGATTCATCTGCTTTGCAATAGGAATTTACAGTACATGGAGTATCTCAGAAACGCATAATCGGGATTTGGATTTCGTGGAGGAATAAACGACTCCAATTAATCAATAATTAATATCTTCAACGAAATTATCCTCTAAAAATAAATTCCTGATGGAAATAGATCTGAACGCGAAACCTGCGAAACCGAAACCATGGTATAAAGCTTTGTATTTTCAAGTAATTGTTGCAATTGTTGCAGGAGTTCTGCTCGGGTATTTCAACCGCGATTGGGGAATAGATATGAAACCGCTTGGTGATGGATTCATCAACCTGGTGAAAATGATGATCGCTCCATTGATTTTCCTTACAGTCAGTTTGGGAATTGCGGGGATGAACGACATGAAAAAGGTAGGTAAGGTTGCCGGTAAAGCATTGCTATATTTTATATCATTTTCAACCCTTGCACTTATTATCGGTTTAATTTCCAGTCACTTGATTCAACCGGGTAAGGGAATGAACATCGATCCTAAAAAATTGGATACCAGTAAAATAGATACGTATATCGAATCCTATAAACACGAAGCGGAAACAGTAGATTCGCAGAAGTTAGAAACCGTAACAAGTAAGGCCGCCAACTCTCCTGAAAAAGCAGTAAAAGAGCTTGCAACTGCCAAACCGGTTGAAAAGAAAGACGAACATTCGTTTTCGAAATTCATGCTGGATATTATCCCGAAAACGTTTCTTGGTGCTTTAACAGGAGAAAGTATTCTTCAGGTATTGTTTGTAGCGATTCTTTTTGGATTGGGATTGGCGTTCACTGCGGATAAAAGTCAACCGGTTATAGACTTTTTGAAAGTCATGACCAACCCGATTTTCAAAATAATGTCCATCCTGATGAAATTGGCCCCACTTGGCGCTTTCGGAGCAATGGCGTTTACTGTTGGGAATTTCGGGATCCAGGTACTATGGGACTTGGGGAAATTGGTTGGAACCTTCTATTTGACCTCTGCATTCTTCGTGATCGTTGTACTTGGTTTAGTAGGTCGATATAATGGATTCAACATTTTTAAATTGCTTCGTTATCTGAAAGACGAATTGTTTTTGGTATTCGGAACAAGTTCTTCCGAACCGGCAATGCCCGGATTAATGACGAAAATGGAAAATGCCGGCTGTTCCAGCCAGGTGGTCGGGTTGGTAGTTCCTACAGGCTATTCTTTCAACTTGGATGGTACGAACATTTACATGACTTTGGCGGCTTTGTTTATTGCGCAGGCCTGTAATGTGGAATTGACCTGGACCCAGCAGATCACACTTCTTTTGGTTGCGATGTTGAGTTCCAAGGGGGCAGCAGGAGTAACAGGTGCAGGTTTTATTACGCTTGCAGCAACATTGGCAGTTGTCCCGGATATTCCGGTGGAAGGAATTGCCATCATTTACGGTGTGGATAAATTCATGTCGGAATGCCGTGCTTTGACCAACCTGATCGGGAACGCCGTTGCAACGATTGTTGTAGCTCGCTGGGAAAAGCAGTTGGACCCGGAAGCGCTGAAGAAAGCGCTTAAATGATTTCTGGTTTAGGTTTTTGAAAATTCGAAAAGTAAGCAGATTACTATGCGAACCGTTTGATACTTTTCTTTAGGCATTATGGATTCATTTCAAATCCAGGGTTTTTTATTTATTTTTGATACATAAATAGAACCGATGCCTAAATATCTGATTTTTTCTTTGTTTTCTTTTTTGTTTTTCAATACTCTTTTCGGGCAAAAAGTTGAAATTACGGGAGATTTTCCTCAATCCGAAAAATTCATTTTGGGCATTTGGAAGAGTAATGTCATTTCTTATTATGGGAATAATCGGATTTGTATTTTAGATACATTGTCAAAACCCCTATCTCGAAAAGTAATGGAATTAAATCCGCAACTCTCAACGAAATCACTTGGAGAATTGTTGAAATTGTTTGTTCACGAGAATGCTATCTATGAAATTTATTACATAAATGATCTTATTCAGAAAGGTAAAACAATACCCGTGCCCAGAAACATACTGGTAAAGCGAGATATAGAAACTTTTGAAATCATCACACAAAAGGATTTACCTATTGGGTATTCGAAATTAAAGATGGTAAAAATAGATGAAGAAGGTTTCTTTGTTACGTTTTGCACAACAGATCAAGAAAGTTTTACTAACTCAATGAATTTTCCTGCGAAATTTATGATCCCCCAAGAGCTTTTTCGTTTTGATTTTGAATTGGAGCAAATCTGGGATTTTAATTTTTCAAAATATGGAATAAGAGAGAATGCCTTTCTTAATGAACTAAGTATTGATAACGATGGAAACGTGATGATTCCATTGTTCAGGAAGGATGATGAATCTAAAAATCAAGAACTAGTTGATTTAATCGTTTTGGATATTACAGGGAAAGAAACACTATTAAAATTAGAAGCACCAAAGTTTGATGGGTATATTGAGTCGGGCAATTTTAATTATAATAGAAAAACAGGGTGTGCTAATAGTTTAATGATTCTAATCAAGTATGTTGAAGATCGTGGGGCAGTCAAGAAAACATCTGGTTATTATTTTGTTGAATGGAACAGTAAGGGAACTGTTTTGAAAACAAAAACAGAATGGTTTCTTTATAATGATTTTGTTTCGGATGAAAATAGGGAGTATTTGAATAAATTGAATCTGAAATGGAATGAGACTGATGTATTTGAAGTCGTATCCAATGAAGAAAGTTACCATTTAATGAATAATGGTGACCGTTTATATATTTCAGATAAAATGGCATTAACCCGAAAAAAAATATTGAATAGCAAAATACTACTCATGGTTTCTAGTACAGGAGAGGTTTTGTGGAAAAAATTCTTGGTTCATGACAACAATTATATATACAACCATATTTCATGTTTTGTATCCGGTTCAAGACTCTCTATTTTTTCAACAGAATTCCGATCAAGTCTAACAAATGAACAATATTCATTCAGGGATGTTAAAGATGATGTTAATGGTGTTACAACGGATTTAATGTTGAGAGTATTTGATCTTGAAAATGGAAATTTAGAGTCAATTCAATTTTTGTATCCTGAAAAGGAAAAGACTTTTCTTCCTGTTCCTTTTGTGTTCTTTAATTCCGAAACCGAACAATATATTCTCAGATATAGAAATTCAAAGAAAAACATTGAAAAGTTGGGTGCTATTTCCTTTTGAATGGTATCTTTTTCTAAAAGAGATCTACTTCTTAATTCTTTTGGAAATGTTTTATCCCTTGTGAGCTTTATGCTTTTTTGAGTGGACAATTTATCACAGATTTCCCTTTGAGTCTATAGATTGAAGTACTTCTAGTTTATGCGAATTGTTTAATCAGCTGGCATCGCGCATTTCCTGGAAAGCTTTGAATGAGGGTACATTCAATAACTCGTTTTGCATTTGTTCATCCGAATAATGGGAATAATGAATGAAAGAAACACCGTCTTCTTTTACGCATACGGAATAGTTGAATTTCGATCCGTCCAACTGTTCGAAATCGGTTAAAAATGCTGAGTATTCGCCTTGTTCTGTTCTGCGAATTCCGGCTTTATGCGGTATGTTACCAGTACTGAAATCATCTTGTCAAAGAATAAAAATGAAAGATCAACAGCTGTGCTTTTGTCTCTTGTTGGCTAAAGATACCACACCGGAGGATTTGACTTATAAATTTATTTCGGATATTTTTGTCCGAAATAAATTAATCCCTATTTTTGCTCCGGATTAGTTAACAATAGTATCAAACACGGATGGTATGAAAATGACAGTTTATTTCCTGGCAATCGGGGGCACCTTTCTTTGGACCGGTTTTGTTTGTGCGATAAGTTTTATGGAAGCGTGGCTTAAATTTCGCGCACCGGGAATAACGCGTCCTTTGGGGCTCGGTATCGGCCGATTGGTTTTCAATGCGCTCAACAAGGTGGAATGGTTCTTTGCATTGATACTGGTGAGCTGTTACTTTCTTTTTGAGCAAAAACTGGCTTTGACAGGAAGCATCTGTTATTTTACACCTTTGCTTCTCCTCATTTTGCAGACCATTTGGTTATTACCTGCTTTGGATGGGCGTGCGGAATTGCATATAAAAGGAGATACCGTGCCGCGTTCGAACCTGCATTTTTATTACGTAGCATTTGAACTGGCCAAGGTAACTTTCCTGATTTGGTCCGGGACCATTTTATTCAATCAGTTGGGATCCGGAATGTTGAATTGAACAATAATAAAGTAACGAATGAGACAACTAGTATCTTTTTACGATGATCTTCAGTATGAAGAATACACGAAACCAGCCATTAAAGTAATGATCAAAACGCTCTATGCCAAGGAAATTCGCCTTGTTTTCCGCAAAGGGCAGGAGATGAAGGAGCACCAGGCTCCTTACCCGATTATCGTGCAAGTTTTGGAAGGAACGATTGATTTCGGAGTAGAACAGGAACGGATCCTTTTGAAAAGAGGGATGATGATAGCGCTGGAAGGGCATGTTCCACATGATTTGATTGCTGAGGAAGACAGCATTGTGAGATTAAGCCTGAATCTGCAGGACACTACCCAGCGAGTGGAAAGTGTTTAAAGAATTGATTTTTATTGTATTACGGATCATGCATTAAAAAAGATAGAAGCCCAATCGCAGACCTGCATTTAGATTAAACCAGGTATCTTTCCCCGGGATCAATACAAAATACAGTGTTTGGGAATCTCCGCCGTTTTTGAGTTCGTCAAATTCGTGTTTTGTTTGGAACGAGTGGACATTTCTGAAACGAATTCCCACTCCTGCGAAAAAATTGATATAGGATTTTCTTAATAGAATAGCATTCGTTTCGTAATTGAGGTTGATGCAATTCACGTATTTCTGGACGTGTACAACTATGGGCGTCTCAGGATCTTGCAAAAAGGAATCGTGATAATCGAACGATTGTTGTTTGTATGAATAACTCAGGGAAATCCAAGATTGTGGTGAGTTAGGTAATCTGTATTTAAATGCCAGTAAGCCATAAAATCCCTTATTGTTCTTTAAATAGTTAAAGTTCTTAAAGTATCCGCCACAATCTGCACTGATTGCGATGTTCTTAGTAATAATTAACTGACTTCCCAAACGATAACTTGAGCCATTGTAAAAATCAATTAAGGCAAGTGGTGATAATTGCAAGGAAAGATGCATTTTGTTTGGAATGGAATCGGCCTTACAGTTCCCCTCAAATAAAAGAATGGAGATGAATACTAATGCGATTCTCACTATTGATTTCATTTACAAGAATAATTATGGGATGGTTACTTCTCCTGAAACCAACACATCTGTTTGGATATCATCGGGACTATAAAATATGGCATCGCAAAAAGAAATAACCAATTGGTTGTTTATTTTTTGAACGTAAAACTGACCTGAATCGAGCAAGTAAACTCCAAGTTGAGTTATCATTTGTACATTATGTTCGAGATGAATGCCAGGTTTGGGTTCTTGAGTACCTTGAAAATTAAAAGTAATGGTTTGATTTCCATTTGACGCATTTATAACAAATTGATTGTTTGAAATATAGGATGTTACTTGCGTGTACGTAATTTGATAAGCGACCGGTGAACTAATATTAATCGTATTTTCACTCATGGTACATGGAGCATGCGGAGGATCAATAACATGAACCCGGATTGTTTTTTGATATTTCAGACATTTATTGTGAGAATAACTTTCGACCAAATAGTCGCCGGCGTCTGAAAAGTTTGCTTGGGCAGTTAGTTGTTGACTTGCTATTCCATTTGTTGTAGTTGCTTTCCAGTTATTTGGCCCACTCCATTCGTTTGTAAAAGTAGCACTGAAATATTCCGTGTTTAGTACAACAGGCCAGCCTATCACAACCGTAGTATCTTTGGGATCGAGAACCTCTGCTTTCGATGAACAGTCCTCTTTTTTGCAAGAAAACAAGAGTAGAAACATCAGAGGGATTATTTTTTTCATTATTTCAATTTGAGGCAGTGACATTCAAAGATAATATCAGATTAATCATCCAAATAATCCTTCGGGTAAAGCTTCTGTCCGTATTTTTCCGCTGTCCGGTTTGCCAAAGCGATTTGTTCCGGAGTAGGCGGGGTCGGTTCCGGTAACGTTCCGGCAGGAATTTTCCGACCGGCTTCCTCAAAAAACGAATCCAACCCTGACGGAGCAACAATACATAAAAGTCGCGCATTTACCGAAGTGATGTTTTTGAAACAGTGAACAGGGCCGTCCAGGGGAATATGAACCAAATCTCCTTGTTTTGCCAGGATCCGATTCTCCTTGGTTCGCATTTCCACTTCGCCTTCCAGTATATAGAAACATTCCTGGAATCCTTTGTGTTCGTGAGGAATTGGCCCCGCATTGGGAGGAACAAGCATTTCAATGATTGCTAATTGTCCTTCCGAATGTTGGCTGCCCAACAAGATATTGTAAGCGGAAGCCCCGATTGCAATGGTTTCTGCAGATTGCTTATTGGTGATTCGAATATTTTTCGTTTCGCTCATGATCTTTTCCCTTTAAAATATGCATAAATTGCCATTGCATGACCATGGCCCAAGTCAAATTCCTCTTTCAACCATGCAACGATCTGACCGGCTTTTACTTCGGCTAATAATTCACCGTCTTTTATAAAGCCTTTTTCCTGCGCCAATTTTTGGAACTCTTCGGGAAGCTTTCCTGTTTTCGCTTTGATATTATCTAAATAGGCTTGAAATGACATGTGATTGAAATTTGTAAGACTGGATTAAAGATAAGGAATTATAATTCGCAGATAAGGAAGGGAACTCGTATTATTCGAGTTTGACTTATTTTGTCAATAATAATTGACTTAAAAATGCACTAAAAACTGTTCTTCACGTAATATAGTTTTACCTATACCTGTAACAAAGTACCAATTTAAAAAGTTTGAACCTTTTGGACGATTATTTAACGTCATTAAATGAATATCTAAGACAAATAGTTGAAGATTACATACTAACCAAAAGCAGTGTGAATAAGGGTTCACTTTTTTCTTTAAACTTGACAAAAAAAGATGTTGAGACAAGGTAATCTGATTTTTGGATTACTTTTGTCAAAATTATCAAAATGAAAATCACCTATTTTATTCTTTTGGCATTCCTTTTTTCAGGTGTCAATAACCTAAGTTTAGCACAAGAACCCAATTTCTCTGCAGAATTACCTGAAGTGCGCGAAGTTTTTGTTGGAGCGAGCAATGATAAAATGATCTATTACAAGGAAGATGTCAATCTTATGACCAATTCCAAATTGGTTGAATACATTGTCGTAAACACCGCAAACCCGGAAGAGAAAAAAACCATTTTTAAATCGAAACCCGAATTCAGCAAACGTACACAAGTGGTATTCGACCGGATGTTTGTTCAAGGTGATTTTATTTATGAGATTCATCAGATTCATGATTACAACAGTGTAGTTGCTGTTGGTATCGTCAAACGTGAACTGGCAACCCTAAATCAAGTAGGTAAAGTTCTTGAGCTGAATGATTTCGATGCAAGCTTTGCTAAAAGTGATGAGGATGGATTTTATTTTTTCTCAAAAATGAATTTGTATCGGATTGACTTGGATCTGAACTTGATCTGGACAAAAAAATATGAGATGTTTGAAGATTATAATGTGGTATTGAATAATATCGAAGTGGATGATAATTTGAATGTTTTGATGTCTGTGGCGATTAAAGAAAACGTGAAAGTTAAATTTTTCGGGTCGACACCTCCTGCTAAATCGTCTCTGCTATTTATCATCACGGATCTAACAGGAGAACCACATGTCATCAGCCCCGAAATTCCTCAAAGCGTTTATTCGAAATATGCGCGATTCAACTACAACGATAAGAAAAAGGAATTGGAAGGATTGTTTTTGACTAGTAAGGAATCCAATGTCGGAATCGGTTATTTGTATATCAAATGGAATAATGAAGGTGAAATTATTGTTACGGACAATCACAACTTTTCGTTCCAGGAGTTTGTTGACGATGATATGAAAAAATATGCAGAATCCGCCAAGTTTAAGACTGAAAAATATGATTTCAAACAATTGGGCTTGGGTTACACAAGCCACATTCGATTTTTAGATAACGGTAATGTACTTTATATATCTCACGCTTTGATCGGGTTTTTGGGAGAATTGGAAGGAAGTAAATTGATTTTCATGCTTTCACCGGAAGGAAAGTTGCTTTGGACAAAAATGATTCCACTAAATAGCGATGTGATGTATAAAAATGGTGACTTTTATATCGAAGATGCTAAATTACATGTGCTGATTATGGATTATTCCAAGGAGTATGAAACTGGAGGATATGTTTTTACACCAGTCAATTCACATACACCTCTTACCGGTAAAACCGTTCTGATGGCCGAACGGATAATCGATCTGGAAACGGGTAAAGAAATCTCAAATAAACCATTGATAGCAAATCCGTCTGAGAAATTTTATCCAACAGCAGTGATTTACAATAAAGACAAAAAAATAATAGTTCGGTATTCTTATACGGTTAAAAATCGGGAACGATTTTTAACAATCAACTACTAATCTGTTGAATAGATTAATAAACTGACGAATTCCAAGCTACTTGAGAGCTTGGAATTTTTTTGTTCATTTAAAGCTTGCTCGAATGAATTATTCCTATTTTCAATTACTTTTATCAAAAGTCATCAGATGAAACAGGCTTATTTGGGAGCTACCTTACTATTTCTTTTTCTTCAGGTCACGACGTGTTTCTCACAGGAATTGGAATTCACGGAAGAGTTCCCCGAAACATCCGGAAAATTTATTGGTGTTAGCGATGAAAAAGTGATTTCATACAAAAAAAATCACACAGCCATTCCGGATTTGACTACCCTGGAATATGGGATTATGGATCCTGCGAATCCGGAGAAGAAGCAATTGTTGCTGTCTCAACCTAAATTTACAAAAGGAACCGGTGTTTCGTTTAATCGCTTGTTTTTACAAGGTGATTTCATTTATGAATTACATGTAATAAAAGACAAAGATCGAACTATTGGTATCGGAATTATCAAACGGGTGCTTTCTAACTTACAGGAAGTTTTAGGTTCGTTGGAATTGGATGAATGGGAGGTGAATTTTGACGAAAGTGATCCGGAAGGATTTTATTTACTTTCATCGATCAATCTCTATCGCATCAATTTGAATTTGGAAGTTGTCTGGAAAAAAGGATTCGAATCGTTTTCAGACAAAAACATCCGGTTGAATAATATCGAGGTTGATAATCGGTTGAACCTGATCATGTCATTGTCTGTTAACAAGAATACAACGATTCATTTCCAGGATTCGATACCTGTCTCAAAATCTGAGCTGTTTTTGATTATTACGGATAAATCGGGAACGCAAAAACTGATCAAACCCAAGGTTCCGGAAAGTATTTATGTCAAATATGCCCGGTTTAACTACCACAATGAAGACCGTGAGTTGATCGGGTTATTCCTGACTTCCGAATCGGTGAAAGCACCGCCACCAAAAAAAATATACCTGGGAATTGGGTATGCCTATTTCAGATGGAATGATGACGGAGGGATTATTACAGCAAGGAATCATGCTTTTTCTCTCAGAGAATTCACAGATGAAAACCTGAAAAAGTATGCTGAGTATTATCGTTTTAAGACTGAAAAAGAGGGTTTTAGCCGAACCAATTACAACGTTACGACGAGTCATGTAAAGTTCCTTGGGAACGGGAACGTATTGTATATTTCCCATACATTGATGGGGGTGGTGGCACCGTTGCAGGGAAGCAAACTGGTTTATCTCTTATCTCCGGATGGGGATGTGCTTTGGACCAAATTGATTCCTTTGAATGACAACGAACTTTATTGGAGTGGAGATTTCTTTATCGATGACAACAAATTACATTTCCTGATCCGGGAATTTATTGCCTCTTATGAAAAAGGAAAATATGATTTCAAATTCATCCGATCGATGGTTAATGGAAAAACGGTATTATTGGCTGACCGGGTTGTTGACCTGGAGAATGGGCAAGAGATTTCCAATCAACCACTGATTGCAAATCCTTCGGAGAAATTTCATCCCCAAGGTGTTATTTTTAATCAGGATAAAAAAATAGTTGTGCGATATTCCTCTCCTTCGAATAAGTTGGAGCGTTTGTTACTGATCAACTATTAAGAAACAGGAAATTTGCAATTGAAAAGAATTTCCAGTTAACTTTGAAAACCAAAATCGACCTGTGAAAAAGTATTTAAGCTGCCTTTTGACATCCATTTATCTTGTTGGAAATTCATTCGGACAAACCATCCGTATTACGGAAGATTATCCGGAATCGGGGAAATTTATCTTAGGAATCTGGAAAACCAAAATCGTATCCTCTACGTCGTTGTCGGGAATTTTCGTTGTGGATACGGCTGTTCAACCTGCGATGCGTCAAGAATTCCTTTTGAGCCCGGAGTTACCTCACAAATCGGAAGGCTGGTTATTGAAAGCTTTTGTTCAAGGGCAGTTCTTGTATGAAATCCATTATGTTGCCAGCGAAAAAAATGTATCGCTTGAAAAAGGCAGAAGAAATATTCTGGTGAAGCGGGATATTGAAACACTGAAAATCGTGAGTCAAAAGGAACTCCCGCATGCTTATCTGAACTTGAAGTTTTGTAAATCCGATGACTCTGGTTTTTCGTTTTGTTTGGGTGACACGGATCCGGCGGTGAATCCTGACAGAGTCTATCAGCCCAAATTATCTCATAAAAAAGTGATCCCAAGAATCATTTATCGATTTGATTCCGATCTGGACTTGAAATGGTCTTTAGATTTTGCCGAATATGATTATCGATCAAATAAATTCATGAATGAATGGAATGTGGATGAGGATGGAAACCTGTTTCTGCCTTTGTTTGTCAAGGAAGATGGAAAGCTCGATAACCGTTATTTGTTTTCAAAAATTGAACTGCTTCAGATTGACAAAAGGTCAGGAAATGTTTTATCCGTTGAATTGGATGTTCCTGAATGGGATTTTGAAATCGGTTCCACGTATTTCACACTGGATTCAAAGAAGAATATCACATGTAATACCATCGTGACAAAGCGATTTGGAGAAGGCTTTCCTCAAAAGAAAAAATCCGGATTTTACTTTCTTCGTTGGAGTGCAAGTGGAAGAATCCTCGATTCAAAATTGGAATGGTTCGAATACGCAGAGTTGATTTCGAATGACAATAGGGAATATTTGACAAAATTGAAACTGGACGAAAGCGAAGACCATTCATTCGAAGTTTTATCTCACAATGATTGCTATCAAATGATGCCGAATGGAGATGTTTTTTTTATTTCCGACCAGGTAGAAGACGATTCTCCACAACTGTTGAACAGCAAGTTGCTCTTTATGGTTTCAACCGAAGGCAAAATCCTGTGGAAGAAACTGATGGTGTATGATGAACATCGATTGTACAACTATTTCTCTCATCATATCGACGGTTCGAATCTCTATTTTTACAGCAGGGAGTACAACGAGAATTGCAGGGCAGGAATCTATTCCTTTTATCCCTTTTCCACTGCGACAGATGGAACGAACATCAATCTTTATTTTAGAAAGATTGACTTGGAGAATGGCGAAGTGAAATCATTGCTCCAGATTTATCCGGAGAATACCTGGTGGTGTGAGCCTGAACCCTTTGTTTTCTATGATGAATTGAATAATCAACACATTGCACGTTTTAAAAATCCCAAGAAAAACCTGGAAAAGATGGCGATTATCAAGTTCTGATCGGGAAACTCAATAAACAATGGCATCGGTCATTGATGGATCGTATCGGATATCAATTCCGCAACCATCACTCCTTAAAATTGTATGAGGAATAAGTGCCAGTGGATACGTTGTGAAAATTAAAGGAACAGCTTGTTCCAGCAATTGAAGGGAATTTTCATCCGATAGGAAGTATTCCACAAAGCCGAAATCATAGTCTGTTTTTCCATAGTATATCCGTTCATAATTGATTTGTGGAAGATATTGCAGGATCCATTTTTCCAAATTTTCGAATTCACTGTATTCACCTTCAATGATGAGCGAAAAGGGAAGCTCTTCCAGGAAATTGGTTCGTTCGTTTAAATCAGATTGATCCATGTCCCTGGCAATTTCCTTGTAGGCGGATATAAGTTCCCGGAAGCTTTGTGAGCGCATGATTCGATTTTACTTTAGCTCCTCCAAAGCTTTCTTCGTTCCGATGTGTGCAGTGATATAATCGATCTCACGTTTCGGAGAGCGGGCAGGAGAGTGGCTTCTTCCGTAGAAAATGATTTGCAGGTGCAGTTTATTCCACAACTCGCGTGGAAACAGTTTCTTTGCATCAGCTTCGGTTTCTTCTACGTTTTTTCCACTGGTTAACCCCCAACGGGTCATCAAACGATGGATGTGTGTGTCAACAGGAAAAGCAGGAACTCCAAATGCTTGCGACATGACAACGGAAGCCGTTTTGTGTCCCACGCCAGGCATTTTTTCCAATTCTTCAAAAGAAGCCGGAACTTCACCTCCATGTAAATCAATGATCATGTGAGACAAATCGTAGATTGCCTGTGATTTCCGCGGAGAAAGTCCACAGGGTTTGATGATATCCCTGATTTCTTCCACAGACAATTTGATCATATCCTGTGGACGTGAAGCACGTTTGAATAAAATTGGCGTGATTGTGTTTACCCGTACGTCGGTGCATTGTGCCGAAAGTAAAACGGCTATGAGTAAAGTATATGCGTCCCAGTGATCCAGTGGAACCGGAGTTTCGGGGTACAATTTTTCCAATTCGTCGATCACGTACCGGGCTTTTTCTTTTTTTGTCATGGTGAACAAAAATAAAGATTTTGGATGGAATGTGTTGAAACAGTAGGGGCGCGATACATCGCGCCCCTACATTATTTTCAACCAACAATCATTAATGTACCATAAAATGCACCGTTTTTGTTGTGATATGCCCTTCATGATCCAAAGCAGCAATCACTTCCAGTTTTAATGGAGTGAAGGCTGTGTAAGGATTTGTGACGGATTGGTTGATGGTGAAATCCGCTACATGGTCATCGATATCATTTTGGTAAACAATTGAATCATTCAATGCATTGGTCACTGTTACCTGGTAACCGTGTAGGTTTGCGGATCCTACAATTGTTCCGGTTACTGTAAAATTCCCTTGTATGGTATCATTCTCGTTAGGAGATGTGATGGTAATGACCGCAGTCGGATGATCTTCTGTTTCTGTTGAATCATCGGTCGATTTATCTTTTTTACAAGCAGACAGACTGATACTGCTTACTAAGATTGCTGTTATAAAAAATGCTTTCATATCTAATTGAAAAAATAATTAAGTGAAATACTGAATGCGGTTTTTTGATGGGAGTTTCCATCTCCTAAATTTTGGGCAATCGGAATGTGATAATTACCCTGGATCACCCAGGAATTGAATTGAACCGATGCTCCGATAATTCCCGTCAGGACACGGCCTTGAGTGGGGGAACTGGAAATTGCTTTCCGGTTGAGATAATCAACACCACTCCAGGAATATTGTGTTCCTGCATAAACTCCCCAAGTCCTGAATTTGTACTGTCCAAAAAGGCTCGCACTGAATATGGATCCGGGAATGTATTTATACTTGTTTTCCCCACGAAGAATATACTGCGATGACTGCAACAAACTCCATTTCTTTTTTTGGAAAAAGAATGAATTCTGAAATACGGCATCAAACGTACCGGTTCCGGGATAGAGATACAAGTCGATATCGCTTGGATGAGTAAACTTCCCGACCGGACTTTTTACTCCGGCACCTATAATCCAACGGAACAGTTGTGATCTTACACTATCCTGTTTGTTGAAAAGGAAAAAGTTCACCATTAAGGTCGGATCACCCAATCCGTTTCTCTGAGAAGTGGTATCATCTGCGATATGCTTGTTGAAACTGATGGGAAGGGAAAGTTGTAATTGCCATCTTTTGGAAAGACGCAACTGTCCCAACACATCCAATCGTTGAAAATAATCCGTGCTGTGTTCGATTCCGTTCCCGAAAACTTCCGGGTGCGCACTTTTATACAGTCGGTATTGATAATTCAACCCAATGCTCGTCCTGTTGCCTTGCGCTAATGTTCCCAAACCATGTGTGGAATTAAAAGCTCCGCATCCGCAAACATCGCAGGAAATTGCAATATGGGACACAACAAGACACACGAAAAAGAGAAGGCTTTTTTTCATGGTTCTGTAATTAACTAATTTCTTTATGTGTACTGGAAAAATACGTTATTTTTTGCCCGCAGATTACGCAGACGGACGCAGATGAAATGCGTAATTCCAATACAAAAACTGTGTGAACGACTTATAATGCATAGCAAAGTATGTGAATATATACTTGTTACGGAAACTCTGCGTAATCGGCGAGATCTGTGTGAAGTATATTTATCCATTAGAATAAGTCAAAAAAGATTATCCGAGAGTGGGTGGATGGAAAACAGAATCTGAAAAGGAATTCAGTTTGGTGTTTTGGTAAAAGAAAGCGATTGTTTTTTCTGAAAGAGTTTCGATAGTATTTGCTTCGAAAGCAGTAATTACCTGAAAATCCGAATTCCAAACGTTTTCCTTCAATTTCAAAGGCATTTTTGGAACAGGTTGATTTTTCTTTTCCTCCTGTTCCAATTTCTTTAACTGTTTTGCCAAATAACATTTACCGTCGCAATGAAGCATCGGTTTTTTCTTATTGACACAATATTTTGCTGCGAGTTCAACCTGGTTCCTGTAAAACCAGACGTTCCATGAGAATGCTGCAATATCTTTCCAAAGCAAAGCTATTACAAAAACAATACTCAATATGCCCGCAGTCCGTTTCAAATGGTCATCAGTAAATTGAAGGGAAAGCTGTCGGATCTGCTTCATTCATGATAGAATAAGCAGTTTCAACGATATCGTCAATACTTGGTTTGGAGAAATAATCTCCGTCTGTTCCATAAGCCGGTCGGTGATCTTTCGCACTTAAGGTTACAGGAGCAGAATCCAAATGAGCATATCCGCCTTGTTTCACCAGGATTTGATCCAACAGGAACGCAGTTGCACCTGAACTGACATCTTCGTCCACAATCATCAAACGATTTGTTTTCTTCAAGGATTCAGCCACCATTCCGTTGATATCGAACGGAAGTAAAGTTTGTGCATCGATCAATTCAACTGAAATTCCCAGTTCTGTCAATGATTTTGCGGCTACTTCACACAAGTTGAAAGTCGATCCGTAAGAAACGAGTGTTAAATCGGTTCCTTCTGTTACGATTTCAGGAATTCCCAATGGAGTAGTGAAGCTTCCGATGTTTGTCGGCATCTCTTCCTTAATGCGGTATCCGTTTAATGGTTCAATGACCAAAGCCGGTTCATCTGCCTGCATCAGGGTATTGTAGAAACCTGCTGCTTTTGTCATATTTCTTGGAACACACACATGTACTCCGCGGATGGAATTAATAATCATTCCCATTGGTGAACCACTGTGCCAGATTCCCTCCAACCGGTGTCCGCGAGTGGAAACAATCAACGGTGCTTTTTGTCCGCCTTTTGTTCTATATTGTACTGTTGCCAAGTCATCCGACATAATCTGGATTCCATAAAGCAAATAATCCAGGTATTGAATTTCTGCAATCGGACGCAAGCCCCGCATCGCCATTCCGATTCCCTGACCGATGATGGTACATTCGCGGATCCCGACATCTGAAACACGCAAGGTTCCGAATTGTTCCTGAAGTCCTTCCAGAGATTGGTTCACTCCGCCAATTTTTCCGGCGTCTTCACCAAAAATCAAGGCTTCCGGATGATTTTCAAAGATTGCTTTGAAATTGTCGCGTAAGATAATCCGTCCATCTTCCATATGGCCGCTTCCATCATAGGAAGGAGCAACTGCTTTCACCTTTAAGGCGCTGTTTTCAGAACCGGAATATAGGTAACTGCTATAACGATCAGCATTGTTTTCTGTCTCCTGTTTCAACCACGCTATCAAGGCTGTTCTTGAAGCGGTATTTTCGTCACGAACCAAACGCAATACTTTTCGAACGGTATTGAATACGTCCTTCCGGATCGGGTTCATTGTTTTTTGAAGTGCTTCGATTTCGCGTTTAATGAAGATTCCGTTTGAGCTTTCATTCGCCAAGGTTTCCAAAACAGCTACAGCACGATCCAAGTCTTGTTTCAGATCTTGCGTGAAAAGACTCCAAGCTTCTTTCTTTTGCTCGTTCACAAAGTCCTTTGATTCTTTTGAGATTTGAGCAAGTTCTTCTTCTGTTGCCAATTTTTGACCGTCCGCATCGAAGTCCAGGATCCATTCTTTGAATTTGTTGATACAATCAAAGTCATGTTCCCACTGTAAACGTGCTGCATCTTTGTAGCGCTCGTGAGATCCGGAAGTGGAGTGTCCTTGCGGCTGATTCACTTCTTTTACATGGACCAATACAGGAATATGCTCATTTCGAGCCAATTCAACCGCTTTTTCATACGTTTCGCATAAGTGTGCATAATCCCAGCCCTTTGTTTCGAAAATTTCATATCCGGGAGAATCGGCAGTACGCTGCATTCCACTTAAGGCTTGGGAAATACTTCCTTTGGTTGTTTGGTGTTCTCTAGGAACGGAAATTCCGTATCCATCGTCCCAAACAGACATGACCATCGGAACTTGCAGAACTCCTGCAGCATTAATGGTTTCCCAAAATGGTCCTTCGGAAGTAGAAGCATCGCCGATTGTTCCGAACGCGACTTCATTTCCTCCATTCGAGAATTTTTTGAAAGCTTCCAAATCTTTCAATGTCGGATGCTCTCTGTATACTTTTGAAGCTTGTGCCAATCCTAATAAACGAGGCATTTGCCCGGCAGTAGGAGAGATGTCAGCTGATGAGTTCTTTTGTTGTGTCAGGTTTTTCCAGTTTCCGTTCTCGTCCAAATTCCGGGTAGAGAAATGCCCGCCCATTTGACGTCCGGCAGATTGCGGTTCGATCACTTCGTTTGTATGACCGAATAAACCGGAGAAATATTCCCGAACATTCAATTGGTCTATGGCCATCATCAGGGTTTGATCGCGATAATATCCTGATCTGAAATCACCGTCCTTGAATTGTTTTGCCAATGCAATTTGTGCCAATTCCTTTCCATCGCCGAAAATACCAAACTTAGCTTTTCCGGTAAGAACTTCTTTTCGTCCTAAAAGCGAGGTTTCTCTTGAAATACTAGCCAAACGAAAGTCTTTCAATACTTCAGATCTGAATGTATTAAAGTCGACTGCGATCAATTCTTCCTGGGGTGTTTGTGATGCCATAGCTTTCCTTTAAAGTTGCACAAATATAATGATTCTTAGCCAAGTTTAGAAGGGTTTGAAGAGTAATGAGCCAATATTTTACCGCAAAAGAAGGAAGTTGCTTTGGGAAATAAATTTCCGAATTTTAATCTTCGCTTGTTCGCTATTTAGCGAACAGATTTGTAGTTAAATAATTGATTTTCAAAATATTATTATTTTAATATTAAACCCTTTTTCATATTGAACCACCATCTGAAGAAAAGCAAAAGCGATATCCAGTTTTACCTGAATACCGCTTACTTTGCTTACTTTACTTATGTTGGGTTGGTATTGATTCTTATTCTTTCTCGTAAGCTCGAAAAGGCTCATTGGTATACATTACACCTTCGTATTCCTGTCCATCAACCAGGACCTCCTGATTATTGATGAAGAGTTTTTTTCCTCTTGGGACTTCAATGACAACTTCAACTTCCTGGTTACGTAAACCATCTTTTGCAGGGAAACTGTAGTAAGGACTGACCAGTATTTTATTGTCTTCCACTTTAAGTTGGTGTCTGACATGCACTGCTCTCTTTTGTGCACTCGCCAAGTCAATACCATGAGCTCTGAATTTTTGAGATATATGGAATAAGGTATCTCTGGATTCCTTGTACTGGATGTTTATTCCGTGTTCCATGATCTGTCCGTTCCGGATAGAGATAAAATCGATTCCACCGCTGCTTTCTATTTTGGCGTTATTAACGATTAAGGGAAGTTCCTCCAGTTTTAGTTCATCGGCTTCAATGGCGATAGTTTGAATTGGAGATCTGGCATATACCTCATAATCTCTTGCAGAATTGATTGATCCGATAATTCCCAGTACAATTCCAATGAAAATGATTGAAGGAAGTAGGATGAAATTCCACTTGAAATACTTGTTCACTTTACCCAAAAGTAATCGTGCACCGATAGCGATTGAAAGTAAAGGACCTGCAAATCCTACCAAAAGAATTCCCATCCAAATCAATGAAAATGATTTGTTTACCGGGGAAACGAGTTGTAGAAATTCATACAATGAAGCGAATTCCTGGTCGCCTGTCATTGGTACCACGTCAATTATTCCGCTTACAATCAAGGAGAATATGATCAGCCATATCAAGGCTCCGGCGATAAAACCGACGCCAATGATCTTTCCGATAAACCGGAGAACACTTGTTGCCTGATTAGTCAGGTGCTGGTTGTTCGTTCTGAATTTATTCGCAGCATTGATGGTGTCGTCTTTTAGGCGACTCGCTGTTTTTTCAAATTCTTCCTTTAGGGTATCGATATTGACAGGCTTCCCTTTCATCTGTAAACGCTCGGAAGGAGTCTTTGCGCTTGGAACGATTATCCAAAGGATGATATAAAGCGGGACTCCGAATCCCATGAATCCGAAGATAACAAAGATGATACGGACAAGTACCGGATCAATACTCAGGTAAGATGCAAGCCCTGAAGCAAGACCACCAAGCATGGCATTGTCCATGTCGCGATACATGCGTTTCTGACCGTTTGAATCCTGGGGATTTGTTTGGGTTTGTTTCGGTTGTTCCGCTTCTTCCGTTATTTCTTCCGGTTCTCCCAAAGAAGAAATTGCTTTTTGGATATCTGCAATGGTAACAACCTGGCGTGTTTCGCCTAGATATTGAGTCAATAACTCTGCAAAGCGCATCTCAATATCTTCTACAATTTCAGTAATTCCTGATTCGTTTGCCAGTGAAGTCTCTAATTTCTTCAGATAAGCTTGTAAACGGTCGTATGCATCTTCTTCGATGACAAACAATTGACGACCTAAATGTATTGAAAGTGTTTTTTTCATGATCAGTTCTTTTTAGCAGTTAATGTTTCTACGGCGTGTTGAAGCTCATTCCATGTGATTTGTAAAGCTTCTAATGTGTTTTTTCCTCCTTCCGTAATGGAGTAATATTTTCTGGGCGGTCCGGAAGTGGATTCTTCCCAGCGATAGGTGAGGAGTTCGATATTCTTCAAGCGCGTTAAAAGTGGGTATAAAGTTCCTTCGACCACAATTAGCTTTGCCTGTTTCAGCTGGTCCAGAATTTCGGAAGGATAAGCTTCCTTACTGTTCAGGATACTGAGAATACAGAACTCAAGGATTCCTTTTCGCATTTGGGCCTGAGTATTTTCTACATTCATAACAAGTACTATTTATGACACAAATATATGTATAAATTAGTACTATGCAATACAAAGTACTAAGAAAATAAAAAAAGGACTACAAATTGCAGTCCTTAAAATAGTGTGATCACCAGTTATTCCTTGGTAAAGCGAATGATTTTGCTTCCTGAATTATTTTCAGATTGAATGTTCACGATATATACTCCTTTGGATAAATCGGAAACATTGGTGTTGATAATTGCTGTGTCATCCGATTCATTTTGGGCTTTTCCGGATCCAATTAACTTTCCACTCAAGTCAACAATTGTATAAACCAAATCTCCACCGGTGTAATTTTGAACGCTCATATTCAAAGATTCTTGAACCGGATTTTGGTAAATTGCATTTGAAATAACTTCAAATTCCTCATTTCCGGCAGTGGATAGAATCAGACTGGATTGATAGCTTCCCAAATAACCATTAAAAATTCCGGGGTTGATAACATATGCAAGGATACTTCCATTGCTTCCGTCGTACCAATAATAAGCATCAATGGTGTTGAAGCCTTCAATCACTTGCACGCGTGTAAGAATCGCTTCATGCGAACCGTTAGGTAAAATAAGGGTTCCGGAACCGATGCAATTCAGTTCATAAGTTCCTCCGGTTGATGAACTCGAATTCATCCAGGTATCCATGTTCGTCGAGTTGAGTTGCATTGGAAAAACATATTCGATCTGCGGGTCTGAATAAGTCTTTAATGTAGAACCGCTATAAGAACCAACACGTTCCATTTTTGTTGGCGTCAGGTTAAAATAACGATAAGCAACCGTGGGAGTTTCCTTGAAGGCATAGTTCGTATTTGAAATAAAGCCTCCATTCGGAGTAGTGGCAGGATCAACAACAGAAACATTCAGGATAGTGCTGTTGGGAGTAAGTGCTGAGAAATCCCAAGTGACATTTGATCCTTGGATATTTGTATCAATCACTGAGAGATTTGAAATTCCTTTTAGAACATAGGTACTTCCAAAAGAAAGGAATTCGGTTGAGTTTAGCTGGACTTGAGAAAACGAGCTTAAGGAAAGCAAGGTACAAGTCATTACTAATTTTGAACGTAGATTTAATTTCATAGAATTTTGATTTAAGCGATTCAAAAAAGTGGAATCTTTTGTTTTTTAATTATTTGTCAAAGATAAAAAAAAATCCCGTCTCAGTTAAACCAAGACGGGATTCAATTATTCTAAAAGATTGAGATTACTCTCCGCCTTCCATTTTTTCTTTCAATGCAGCCAAAGCATCCAAATCACCCAAAGTTGATTTCTCATTACTTGAGTTGTTTGCTTTAACAGCTTGAGATGTAGAAGAACCGGCTCCACCTGTTGCGCCTTTTTTACCAGCTGCAGGTTTTGAAGTCGTTTTCTCATCTGTTCCGTCTTCAAATGTACGAGTGTGAGAAACAACAATTTTCTTAGACTCTTTGTTGAATTCGATCACTTTGAAATCAAGCGTTTCTTCAACTTTTGCATTTGTTCCGTCTTCTTTACGTAAATGTTTCGAAGGACAAATTCCCTCAACACCGTAAGGAAGTGCTACGATACCAGCTTTATCTTTTGTTTCGATAATCGTACCTTGGTGAACTGAACCTTCTCCGAAGATAGTTTCAAACACATCCCATGGATTTTCTTCCAATTGTTTGTGTCCTAAAGAAATACGACGGTTTTCACGATCGATTTCCAATACAACCACTTCCATTTCGTCACCTACCTTACAGAATTCAGATGGGTGCTTGATTTTCTTCTGCCAAGAAAGATCAGAAATGTGGATCAATCCGTCAACACCTTCTTCCAATTCAACGAATACACCGAAGTTAGTGAAGTTGCGAACTTTTGCATGATGCTTAGTTCCAACAGCATATTTAGCTTCGATTGCAGACCATGGATCCGGCATCAATTGTTTAATACCTAAAGACATTTTACGCTCTTCACGATCCAATGTCAGGATAACAGCCTCAACTGTATCACCAACTTGCATGAAGTCTTGAGCAGAACGTAAATGTTGAGACCAGCTCATTTCAGAAACGTGGATCAATCCTTCAACTCCTGCAGCGATTTCAACGAATGCACCGTAATCAGCTAAAACAACAACTTTACCTGAAACTTTATCACCAACAGCTAAGTTAGCATCTAAAGCATCCCATGGATGTGGTTGTAATTGTTTTAAACCTAAAGCGATACGTTTTTTATCGTCATCGAAGTCTAAGATTACTACGTTCAATTTTTGGTCTAATTCAACGATTTCCTCCGGGTGGTTAACACGTCCCCAAGATAAATCTGTAATGTGAATTAATCCATCCACTCCACCTAAGTCGATGAACACACCATAAGAAGTAATGTTTTTCACAGTACCTTCCAATACTTGTCCTTTCTCCAGGCCAGAGATGATTTGTTTCTTTTGTTCTTCCAATTCCGCTTCGATCAACGCTTTGTGAGAAACAACTACGTTTCTGAACTCCTGGTTAATCTTAACAACTTTGAATTCCATGTTTTTACCAACGTATACATCGTAATCACGGATAGGTTTAACGTCGATTTGAGAACCTGGCAAGAATGCTTCAATTCCAAATACGTCTACGATCAAACCACCTTTTGTACGACATTTTACGAAACCGGTGATTACTTCACCTGAACGCAATACATCATTTACGCGAATCCATGCTTTGTGCATACGAGCTGTACGGTGAGAAATAACCAATTGGCCACTCTTGTCTTCCTGACACTCAACGAATACATCTACTACATCACCAGCTTTCAATTCAGCATTGTAACGAAATTCTGAAGCAGGAACAACTCCTTCAGATTTGTAACCAACATTAATGATTACTTCTTTTTTAGAGACTGCGATAACAGTTCCTTCAATAACTTCTTTCTCGTTAATTGAAGTCAGGGTTTTCTCATACACGTCAGAAAGTTCTGAACGTTGTGCTAAAGTGTACCCGTCTAACGCTAATGCGTCCCAATCAAAATCCGCAGATCCCTGCGCGCTAATTTGTTTTGCCATTTGGCTTTTTCTACTTGTATTTCAGGCTGTTTCGTATTTCCTGAAAGAAATGAATAATAAACTGCGAACGAAACTTCACAGTGTTTCCCAACGAAAACGGGTGCAAAGATACAACTATTACTTTTATTTACAAAGAGTTGCAGGGAAAATTTCTAGCAATCAAATCAATGATTTTCAGTAACGAAAACTATTGAATTTATAATGATGTTAAATTCTTGTAATCCTAAAATTCATTTCAGAGGTGCTTCTTACTTTTACTTAATTATCTGATTATCTGACTAAAACGATTCTTCAAAGGTTGGGATAAAGATTGTTTTGAATGGTGAATCCTTTATTTGATAAGGCTATATTAAGTTTTATCTTGTTCAAATTGAAAAATTCATATTGATTTTAGTAAACCGTTAAATTGTTAATATGTTAAAATGAATATTGAAATCCTATTCGTTAATTAATTAACTTTGCAATTTATTGGTGTGAATATAAATGTAAAATAAAATCTAGGAATGTTAAAATTCCAATGTAAGCATAGTTTTATTAATTGATATATCACATAATTCGCATTAAATTATTGATAATTAACAGTTTACAATTTTCAAGTGTTTATGAACTACATTATAAATTAAATAATTCTATCCAATTTTGCAAAAATTAATTGGATTCTTAATTGTTAATATTCATTACAAGTGTCAAAATGAAAAAACAAAACCATGAAATGTTCACTGGCTTTAGTCTAACTAAATCATTATAACGTCATTAAAATAACTAATAACACTGCGATGAAAACGAAAAAACTACCAGCAAACCCGGATATGGGATATATTCGTTTTGCACTCTCCATCGTTCTCTTTCTGTCCACATGTTTTGCATTTGGACAACCCGGAAAGAATGGAGCAGTAACGATTACGGCATTAAATACTGTCGTGAATTGTTACAGTCCTGTTACAAATAACGTAACTGCAGGATCCAATTCGGTTACTGTAAACAATTCAGGGGGAAATAACTGTAATTGGGAATGTGGTGATATGGTGATGATTTACCAGGCACAAGGGGCTACAATCAATACAGGAAATGCTGATACTTACGGGGCTGTTACGGCTTATAATAGCTCAGGTCTTTATGAATTCAATTATGTATCTGCTTATAGTGGTAACACGGTGACTCTTCAGAATCCTTTAGCAAATAGTTATCAGGCTGCCGGACGAATCCAATTAATTAAGGTACCATCCTATACTACATTAACTGTTAATGCAGGAGCATCCATTGTTCCTATGATCTGGCAGGACGGAGGAGCTTTCAGAAGGGGAGGTGTTGTTGCAATACATTGTATGGGGACGATTACCGTGAACGGAATGATCCAGGCTAATTCTGCCGGATTCAGACCGGGTGCTACGGAACAGAATACAAGTACTGCCGGGGCAGGAATCGTGACTGCTTATGTTTCTGCGAGTTCGAATGATGGAGCTGAAAAAGGAGAAAGTATTGCCGGTTTTGGTATTGAATATCCTACGGGAGCTTATAATCGCGGGGCACCTGCAAACGGTGGTGGCGGTGGAAATGGTCACAATGCAGGTGGCGGTGGTGGCGCAAACGGATCAAATGGAACAGCCTGGAATGGTCAAGGTACCATGTGTACGGCTTGTCCGGGAACAGCTGCATGGTTATTGGATCCTTATGTGATTGCAAATGGAAATGTACTGACAACTTCGTCAGGTGGTGGTCGTGGAGGATATTCTTATGCTTCAAGTAACCAGAATGCTTTAGTGCTTGCTCCTAGTGCAGCAAGCTGGGGAGGTGATCAACGAGATCCCATTGGTGGATATGGTGGAAGACCTTTGACAATTGCACCGCAAACACGTATTTTTTTCGGTGGAGGTGGTGGAGCCGGAGACTCGAATAACGGCTCAAATGCTCCCGGAGGAAGTGGAGGTGGAATTGTTTATCTGATTGCTCCTAATGTGACCGGTTCAGGAAGCATCCGTGCTGAAGGTGGAGCGGCTGTCAATCAAATTGCAAGCGGTAATGGTGCGGCAAATGATGCTCCTGCCGGTGGTGGTGGTGGTGGAACTGTTATCATTAAAGGAGCGGTTGCCAATTCACTGTCATTGAATGCTGTAGGTGGAAAAGGAGGAGATCAAGGTCCTCTTGGATCCGAAAGTGAAGGTCCGGGCGGTGGAGGCGGTGGAGGTTACATTGCGATAACTTCCGGAGCTCCGACTCAAAATATTGCAGGTGGAGTAAGCGGGACTACCCTATCAACTTCATTGACTGAATTTGTTGAAAATGGTGCCACAAATGGTGGAACCGGTGAAACAGGAACTATTCCGAGTACATTTATAACTTATACTGTTACTGACATTACTGCAACTGTAAATACTCCTGTTTGTGTCGGAAATGCAATTAATTTCACATCGGTTGTTTCAACGCCTGGAGGGACATTTGCATGGACCGGTCCAAATGGATATACTTCCACAGCAGCAAATCCGACAATTGCAAGTGCGGCATTGACTCATACGGGAAATTATCAAGTAATTTATACAACACCCGGAGGCTGTGCTGATACTTTTTTAGTTGCGGTTGTAGTTAATCCGAATCCGGTTGTTACTTTGGTTGGAACCAATTTATCGTGCGCCACACCTTGTAACGGGACAATTACATTGAATTTCACTACAAATACTACAGCACCATATTCCTATTTATGGAGCAACGGAGCAACAACTCCAAATCTTTCCGGATTGTGTGTGGGGAATTATTCCGTAACCGTTACGGATGCAAATACATGTATTGCAACTGCAAATACAACTCTTACAGCTCCGACTCCTTTGGTAGCGGCAATAGTGAAAACAAATGCTACTTGTAACAACTTATGCAACGGTACGATAACAGTAAACGCTTCGGGCGGTACACCCGCTTATCAATACAGTTTAAATGGAGCCACAAATCAGGCGTCCAATAACTACAGTGCTTTATGTGACGGAGCTTATTCGGTTTTGGTGACAGATGCAAATGGCTGTACGATTACTGCAAATACTACGATTACCGAACCCACACCGCTTAATTTGTCATTGGTTTCCACCGTTTCTGCAACTTGTGGTGCCAATAACGGTTCATTGACGGTAAGCGCTTCGGGTGGAACAGCTTCTTATACGTATACGGTAGGTGCTGTGAGCCATGCTTCCGGAACATTTACAAATTTGGCTCCGGGAGTTTATAATGTGATTGTTACAGATGCGAATGGATGTACAAATAACTTATCGGTTACGGTAAATTCAACAGTTACTCCAACGGCTTCTATTTTAAGTCAGCAACCGGTGAGTTGTTTTGGTGGATTTAATGGTTCTGTTATTATTGGAATTACAGGTGGAACTTCACCTTATACTTATTCATTGTCACCCGGACCAACGAACCAGGCATCCAATTTATTTAACAATTTGGCTGCAGGATCCTACACTGCATCCGTAACAGATGCAAATGGTTGTATCGCAACGGTTCCGGTTATAATTGTTCAACCTACACAGCTTACTTATACAACAGCAATTACCAATGCATCTTGTAATGGTGTTTGTGATGCACAAATCCAAATAACTCCGGCCGGAGGAACTGCACCATATGATTTCTCTCATGATAATGGACTGACTTTCACATTGGCGAATCCGATCACGAACCTATGTGCAGGTAACGTTGATCTGGTTGTAAGAGATTCGAAAGGATGTTTGACTAACTCAACGGTTACAATTACACAACCTGCACCGTTATCTGCTACATTCGTTACAACGAACCCGATTTGTAATGGTTCATGTGACGGTACTGTAACTGTTACTCCTTCAGGTGGTACACCTTCTTATTCTTACAGTTTAAATGGCGGTACTACTCAAACTTCAAATGTAATTTTGAATGTTTGTGCAGGTACCCAAGACGTAGAAATTACGGATTCCCATGGTTGTAACATTGAAGTGAATCCGGTTTTAGTGGATCCTCCCGCAATTCAAATCGATACAATCTCCATGACAGAGTCCAATTGTGGATTCAACAACGGGGAATTGGTGGTAACTGCAACCGGTCCGAATCCTGGTTTTAATTATTCATTGAATGGAGGTCCGTTGCAAGCATCGGGTGATTTCCCAAATTTATTTGCGGGTGCTTACGATGTCGTTGCTGTAGATAATATCGGATGCCAGCAGCATGTCTTTTTTGGTGTGAACGACGTTGAAATGGATGGTATTTTGATTACGCAATCAGACCCGTTGTGCTTTGGCTCATCTGATGGAACTGTGGAGGTGACAAATGTGAACGGGGCAAATCCAATTACATTTGAATTGGATAATTCCGGGATTACCCAATCCAGCGGTTTTTTCGGAACTTTAGATGAGGGAAGTCACATTGTGACAATATACGATGGTGGATTCTGTGTGTTTACTATTCCATTGAATCTGAATCAGCCGGATCCGATCACTTTTGATCCGATCGTAACCAATGTTGCGTGTAACGGAGGTTCAACGGGTGCGATTGAATTTACAAATACCTTAGGAGGAACAGCGCCTTATTCATATAGTATCGATGCCGGAGGGACGTTCGATATCCCAACGCTTTATTCAAATTTGCCGGTCGGTGGATATGACCTGATGGTAATGGACAACAATGGCTGTATGGAGGTTGGACATGTTGATATTGATCAAACACTTCCAATTGAAATTTCAAACAATAAAGTAGATTTAACTTGTTTCCAAAACAGCACCGGATTCATTCAATTGGGTGCGACTGGAGGGAACGGCGGATTTCAGTATTCGATTGACAATGGAGCAAACTTTGTGGCTTCGAGCTCATTCGTCAGTCTGACGGCTCAGACTTACAATGTGGTTGTAATGGATCAGGCAGGCTGTCTTCAGGACACAACAATTACACTGACAGAACCAACTCCACTGGTGGCAGGAGCTGTTGCAACGAATGTGCTTTGTAATAATGCATGTGATGGTACCATTACCGGAAATGGAAACGGTGGAACGCCAAATTATATGTTCAGTGTTGACGGTGGAATCATCTTCAATGTGAACGGATTGTTCAATAACTTATGTGCGGGGACTTATGACCTGATCATAACGGATTATAATAACTGTTCGGATACCGCAAATTCAATGATCGGTTCACCTGCTGGAGTTGCCTTAACCGTAACACTTACTCCGTCCACTTGTGGAAATGCAAATGGCCAGATTGATATGAGTCTGGCAGGAGGAACAATGCCTTACAATTACAGTATCGATAACGGAACGACTTTCACACCAGGCAATGTATTTACAGGATTGCTTGCGAATGATTATCCGTTGGAAGCAGAGGATGCAAACGGATGTAGTGTTGACTCCATTGTGACTATTCTTAACATGGCTTCACCGGTAATTTCGGGAGTGTATATTACTGAACCTACTTGTTATAGTATTTGTGATGCGAGTGCACATGTTACCGGAACGGGTGGAACCGGAGCATTGACTTTTGAGATAAATGGAGTGACCCAATCGGATAGTATCTTTAACGGATTGTGTGCAGGAACATATGATGTGGTTATTTCCGATGTGAATGCATGTACGGATACATTAAGCATAACAATCGATCAACCGGATACATTGACATTCACTTCAATCGGGACGAATCTTACTTGTTTCCAGAACAGTTCAGGATCCATTGATGTTACAGTTCTTGGTGGTACAGCTCCTTACCAATATTCATATGATAACGGAGGTACTTTCGTCTTTGCAAATACTGCTCAGGTGTTAGCGGCCGGCAATTACAATTTAGTTGTCCGTGATACGAATAACTGTATTGCTACAGGTACTCAGACATTGACACAACCCGGTTTGTTAACAGCAACATTGAATTTAACTAATCCGACTTGTTTCGCATCCTGCAACGGTTCCGCAGTTGCAAACGCTACCGGAGGAACACTCAATTACGCCTACTATTGGGATGGAGTGTCGGGAGGTTCTGCTACAAACTCCAATTTATGTGACGGAACTTATATCTTAAAAATTACGGATGCAAATAACTGTTCTTTCGATACGACATATGTAATTACAGATCCTGCGGAATTTGTAATTGATTCGGTTGGTCATACAAACGTATCTTGTAATACTTTCTGTGATGGGAATGCTACCATATATGCGCCCGGAGCTGTTTCTTACAGTTTTGATAACGGAGCAACATTTGGCCCTTCAAATACACTGGGATCCTTATGTGCACAAGCTTATCAGATAAAAGCAACAAATGCTGCGGGTTGTGTTGCAGTGAGTTCTGTTCAAATCGATCAGCCCCTTCCGGTTCAGTTATTTTCAACAGTGGATAGTTTGATGTGTACAGGAGATACGATTCCACTTTATGCAATTGCATTTGGAGGAACAGCGCCATACACGTATACGTGGAGCAATGGATTTGTGGGACAAACGCAAGATGTAATTCAATTGACACCTGGGACGTATACGGTTTCTGTTGCTGATCAAAATGGTTGTACAACAGCGGCACCAAATTCTGTTAACTTGACTATGTTGCCTATCCTGGCATTCAATATGACCGGTGATACATCGATTTGTGGTGGAAGTAATATCGTTCTACAAGTGAATGTGACAGATGGAGCTCCGACTTATTCATACCAATGGAGTACTTCTCCAAATGACACTTTGAACCAGGTAACTGTGACACCGATAGCTCCAACACTTTACAGTGTAAGTGTTTCGGACGTTTGTGTTACGGTTGATACAAACGTTCAGGTTGATTTCTATTCTGTTCCGACAGCTCAGTTTGTTACGGATGCCCAAAACGGATGTAGCCCTTTGACCATCAATTTTTCCAATGATTTGGCAATTACAAACCTTCAAAATTGTACCTGGACTTTCTCTGATGGACAGACATTCAATGGTTGCGGAAGTTTGAATGCGACATTTACAAATCCGGGATGTTATGATGTCACATTTACAGCGAATACGACAGATGGTTGTCCGGTGACAGGAAACTTCAGTTCAGCAGTATGTGTTTACGACAATCCGGTTGCAAACTATACTTACTCGCCTCAATTGCCAACAGAATTGGAGAATACGGTTCAGTTTACAAACCTGTCTTACGGAGGAAGCACCTTTGACTGGACTTTCGGAACAGCTTACGGAACTTCCACAAGTGAGGATCCATCACATACGTTCTACGGAGTTCATCCGGATGAAACAGTAAATGTTTGCTTGATTGTTACTTCCGAGTTCGGATGTTCTGACTCGATTTGCAGACCGATCAAGTTCTATGGAGATTTCCTGGTTTGGGTTCCGAATACTTTTACGCCGGATGGGGATGAATTCAATAATCAATTCAAACCTATTTTCTCAAAAGACCGGTTGATTGAAGATTACAACCTGATGATTTATAATCGTTGGGGTGAAGTGGTCTTCGAATCCCATGATCCTGAATTCGGATGGGATGGAACTTATCATGGTGAATTCGTTAAGGATGGAACTTACACCTGGACAATCGATGTGAAAGACGGATTGAAAAACAAGAATGAGAAGTACATCGGACACGTGAATAAATTGCAATAGAAAAATGCAAGACTATTTACTCGTAACAACGATATAGAATTATTAACCGTCTGTTTTCCTTGAAAGCAGGCGGTTTTTTGTTGGACGTAATATTGCGGAATTACGTTCGGTAAAAGTGGTGAATGTTATTTTCCTACAAAAGCTTTGTATTTCTCAGCTGCATGTTTTCCCGAAATAACTGCACTGTTCTGAGTTTCCAATCCTTCCGACCAACCTCCGGATAAGTAAAGGGAAGGGAATTGGTCTACTTGCTGGCGAAGAATTCCCAATTGGGTGATAAAATCGGTGGTGATCAATGGATGCCAAAAACTGGTTACATGGAGGAGTTTTCCCGATTTTTTCAATTGTTCGATCGCTTCGGTGCTTGCCCAGCTTTTATAAATTCCATCCAGGCGGTCCGAGATCATACTCAGATTCATGGTACTTGAAACCAATTCGTTGGAATCGGTTGTGATGATGTTCAGAAAGGAAGGTTTTTCAGTGTTTACAAAGCTGGAATCGGTGTGTAATGCAATTCTCGCTTCAAAATAGGTGAGGTACTTCAAACTTTCGCATACTTCAGTCAAACCGGGTTCCGATTTGATGAGTTTAGCAGTTTGGTCTGCGTGGGTTGCGAAGATTACAAAGTCTACCAATTCAGTTTGTTCGATACCGTTATTTAAGTGAGTCACCAACCATTTTTCTTTTGACCGGACCACCCGAATTACAGGTGAATTGCATTTGATGGTGACGCGGTCAGAGTTCATCTTTTCACCGACCCGCTGAATCAAGGTTCCCATTCCGTCAGTCATGACTTTGAATTGATTGGAGGCTTTGGGTTTTCTGAAAGCGAAAAGTTTCACAATATCAACAGCCGAAGTCGTCTTGATTCCAGAAACACTTGTTCCAAGCGATGCAGCCAGGAAAGGGTAGATGATCTCCTTTTTATAGGATTCTTCAAATTTCAAGCCTTTTACCCAGGTTTCAACGGTAATTCCTTTCCATTGATCCGGGTGTTTATAAATGTCGTAAGCTTCCTTGTTGAATCGTTTAAACTTCAGGAGTTTCCCCAATTTCTCTCCCCGTAGTTTCATTCCCAGTGGAGAAACCAGGACCGGTTTTTGTTCTTTTTCCTGTTGGATCAGCAAACTCGCATCCAGGGTTTCGCTTTTGTATGGATCCGATCCAAGTGTTTTTGTCAGAAAAGCAATGTAATCATTCCATGGCCCTTCGATAAAATATTGGGGGCCTGCATCTACATTTACCAATGTTCCCTGCTTGTTTTTCACCGATATGGTTTGTGCATTCCCGCCCAATTTGGCTTCTTTCTCATAGAGGATGATTTCTGCTTTCGGGTCAAATTCCGAAATGAATTGCGCCCCCGAAACTCCTGCCATTCCACCACCGATTATGGCAACTTTGTTTTGGGAAAAGGAATGAAGGGATTGGAAAGTGAGTAGAAGTACCAGGAATAGTTTTGACATTGAAGACATGTTGTCGTTTTAGTATGAACAGCTAAGATAATTGTATAATTACGAATTACGTCCGTCGGTTGACGGAACGAATTACGAATTCGGTATTTAGTCAATAGCAAAATACCCGGAAAACTTCAGGTCAACCGGTTTATTATGATTTACTTTTTTGGACCAACTTCTTTTTGATCTTTGATTTTCCCGACTTTGCACTTGAAACTGAAGGATTTCATGTTTTGTTTGGCCTCTTTTTGCTCGTAAACCATTCCTTCTTTCATGTTGGTGGTGTTAAAACGCCAACTTGCAATCGGGTCATGGAAAGCATCATCGATATCCGTCAGGAAAATGGTCACTTCGTCATTCTCGGAAACCAGGAAACGAAATACGCGCGGTTTTGTGGGGAAAGAAATGAAATAGTTGTTTCCTTTATGAATATTTCCCACTTCCAAATCTCCCATTTTAATAGAGAAATCCAAATCGGGAGCATCCGTTCCGAATAATTCGTGATCCCACGCCTGACCGTTGTTGTCGAATGGTTTTACCACCAATGAATCCAATGAACATTCAAAGATTTTGGTGATCGGTTTATCGAAAGTGAAAACGGAAGAACGGGTATTTTGCCTGTAAGTGGCATTGAATCCATCTTTTCCGGTCAGATCTGCTGAAATTGTCAGGCTTTGTTTTCCTTCCTTCAATTTCAAAGCGGCATAAGGGATGAATATAGGAGTGATTTCAGACTCGGATTGCGGATTGCATTTGAGTTTCAATTCCACGAAATCACTTTTTCCGAATGCACTTTGGTATCCGAAGGCCTGTTTTACTTGGTTACTATCCTGAAAAATGACCAATGAATAGGAGAATCGCGCTGTATTTAAGGCCTGTGCCAGTAAACTGTCGCTGTCATATTTTTTTCGAAGTACGCCATAATTGCAGGTTACGGAAATACGGATTCCTTTTACTCCGTTTTCTACAAAATCAGTTTGAACCTGAATGTCCTGGATAATGTTTTCTTTGTTCTGAGCGAATAACGGATTGCCAGATAAGACGGTTAAAAAGAAAAGAAGAAAGCAGATTTGTTTCATGTTCGGTTTTTTATTACTAATTGCGAAGATTGATTTGACGACGGGTTTATTGCACCACCAATAATTTATGGAATACTTGTTTATCCTGGTTGTATCCTGTAATCCAGTAAGTTCCTTTCTTCCAGGATGCAGTGTTGAAATCCGTTTTTGTCCCTGGTTTCAGGTGCTGATCCACCAATTTTCCCATTACATCACTTACAATAATGCGATCTGAAATGATTGCTGTCTCAACCGTTACAAAATGAGTAGCCGGATTCGGATATAGGATCACGTCTGCATTTTTCTCCAATTTATTCAATGCCAGGTTCTGTCCTTTCAAACCAAACGCGTATTCTCCTTTTTGGATATTCGTTGCATTCAATGATCCGGTCTTATCATTCACATTTCCAAAGCTTTTTGTATAAGTTGGGAACTCAATCCAGTCAACTGAACGGTTCGGGCGGTAAAGCAAAATGAGGCTGTCTTCGCTTCCGGTGATCAATAAATGATCGAGGTAAGCATTTCCACCCGTTGTTTGCCCGCTATAACGGAACGTTGCATTCGTATTGAACCCGGAATTCCAGATTCCGTCAATGCGCCAGTAACGTTGCGGAGAAATTACGTTCGCCAATTCCCAATGGACAATCGGATCCGGAGCTGCCCAATTGTGTTCAACCACTACGAAAGCGGAATCGGTGATATTTTGGATTTGCAGGGTCATATTGGAATGCGTCAAACTTTTTGTTCCGGTTGTAGTAAAGGTTGAATAGGTAGCGGTAACTGCATGCGAGATCAATTCGTCCCTGTTCAGATAACCCAGGGAAGGAGGAAAGGGAACCGTTACCGTTACGGTATTGTTCATTCCGGAAGAATGGATGGTTGTTTCATAGATATTCCAGCTGTCGTCACGTAAAGTTAGCGTCACAGGAACCTGGTTGCTGTAATTGGTTCTTCCAACCAATTTTTGTTTCAAATGAACCGTTACATCATATAAAATTCCGTTCTGTACAACCGATAATGAATCGATTGAAATATGTGGCCAGCCTCCCTGGAAAATCCAATCCGCGAAGAAATTGTCCAGGTTCATCCCGGTGATTGAACTTAAGTCGTCCCGGTATTCAATCGCATCGATATCCGAAAACTGGTTCTGCTCCAATAATTCAGACAGGCCATTGAAGAAAAGGGAATCTCCCAAATAACCTCTAAGCGTGTGAATGGCATCAGCGCCTTTCAGGTACGTCGTATTACCATAAGTATGCGCTTGCGGAACTCCTGAAAGTGGCCAATAACCGCCGTCATCGATATGACAAGTCTGTAGTAAGCCTTTGTGTTCGTTTCTTACAGCTGTTTCATAAGCGGCCCGGTTGGTCAGATTCTCTTTGAAGATATATTCGCAATACGCGGCGCTTCCTTCGTTGATCCACATATCTTCAGCAGTTCTGCATGTTACCAGGTCTCCCCACCAGTGATGGGATAATTCGTGTGCCATGATCGACTGATAGGCTAAACTCCCGTCAGCAATAACCTGAGGATAAGCAATGTTCATGGCATGTTCCATCGCACCGGCAGTCATCGGGACCAAAACATAACCCACGCGATCCCAACGGTAAGGTCCGAATTTGCTCTCGAAAATATCAAATGCATTTTCCAGGTTCGCAAAGGAGCTTTTCATGTGGGTTGTATCCGAAGCATGTGCAGCCAGTTTCACCGGAACAGGATTGTTCTGATAATTGGTGAATGTATCGCTGACAAAAACATAATTCGAAACCGCTACTGAAATCAGGTAGGAGGGAATCGTCTGATACACTTTCCAGTGATGTGTTTCCGACAGGTCCGGGTTGATGACAGTTGATTGAAAAACTCCTCCACAAGCAGCATCGTGTGCCGGAAGCGTAGTCACAAACAGGTCGTAAGTGGATCTCGTAATGAAATTATCAAAGCAAGGAAACCAGGTTTTACCATAATTATGAGGAATATCATCCAGTGAAACTCCTACATTGTAAGCATAAGCGGAATTGAAGTAAAAACCGCCGAAAGTTGGGTCCTGAACGGTAGTTCCGTGATAGAAAACTTCGATTGAAGTGGAATCTCCGATATTGAAAGATCCGCCCAAATTGACTTTGAAACCAAGTGGAGCCGCAGTGAATGAAAGCAAATTTCCATTTGCATCGCGAACACTATCAACACTCGGTCCCATTAAATCCAGTTTGATTTCTGTGATGTTGTTCACCAAAGGTTCTATCGAAATTTCCGTATGCCCTTTCAAAATAAACGTACTGAAATCACGTAAATCCAAATGAACGTTGTAATGCTCAATCGAAATACTATCACTCCGGGTATCGTATGGAAATGACGTTTGAGCGATTGCCGTATTGAACAAACCCGCACAGAAAAGCAGGAACAAACGAAAACCAAGGAGGGCAGCAGAACGATTCATAGTTTTAGAAATATAGGTTAAAGATAGGAAATTACGAACTGGGAATTACGAATCGCAATTGTGAATTGGGATTTCACACTTTTGTGCAAGAGCTTTGTTCTGTCCTGAACCGTTGTTCAAATAACTATAATACGCATTCAGAATTGCTGTTGAGGAAAAAGCATATGCCGATTTAAAAAAAGGTGTTATTTTAGGTCCTCAAACTAAAACTCATTACTATGAAAGTAAATGTTGAAAGACCGTATACTTTAGCTGAATTAAAACCTCAATTGGAAGCCGCATTCCCGGAATACCAAGTGAAATTCCGAGGGCCAAAGGTTTTGATTATTGGAGAAGGGAAGATTGCAGGAGCACAAATCCTTGGTGAAAAAAAGGGATTCGTCCGTTTAACCGAAGCGTTTCCAACAATGGGAGGTCAAATGTTGTTTGCTCTGTCTATTGTGCTTTTGGGGGTGTTTATTCCGTTCATTGTGTTTCTTACCTCCATGAAGCCAAAACAGGTGAAGGTTCGTGATGCGGTTGCAAATTTTATCCGCAAGGAATACGGTACGGGAGCCATCCCAACCAAAAAAGAAGAATTGGCAACAGCAGATTTGCTGGATGCTTAAAATCTGATAGAGATAAATTTTATTGAAAGGAATCCACTGCGGGTTCCTTTTTGTTTTCTAGAACAGTTTTATTTGTCCGCTCGTATCCGGAATGGTGAACAGATCGGTTCTGAGTCGTGGAAAAGGAGTTGCGGGAAGAAAACGTTTCCTTGCCAGTTGCACCTGTCGCTGGATATTCAAGGCATAGACACCTTCTCCTTTCATTCGTGTCCCGGGACGGCTGTCACTCAGTTTTCCTCCGTGCAAATCCCGGATCTGATTCAGGACTTTTTCGGCACGGTCGGGATAATTCTTCGTTACCCAATCGGTGAATATTTCTCCATTCGGTCCGTTAAGCCGCACAATCTGGTGGTACAAACTTAAGGCTCCACGTTTTGAAACTGCTTCTGCAATCGAAAAGATTTCATCATCATTCAAAGCCGGGATAATCGGGGCCATCAATACATTTACCGGAATTCCGTGTTGTGAAAGAAGTTCGATCGTCGCCAATTTCTTATGACTGGTTGCAGTTCGCGGTTCCAATTTTCTTCGCAATTCTTCCTTCAGGCTGGTGAGACTGATATTCACAGCAACCAGGTTCAATTTAGCCAGTTCTTCCAGGATGTCGATATCGCGGGTAATCAAGGCATTTTTAGTGATGATCCCAACTGGATGCCGGTATTTTAGCATGATTTCCAGTAATCTCCGCGTGATTTGGTATTCCCGTTCACAAGGTTGATAGCAATCCGTATTTCCTGCAATGGAGATAGTCTGAACTTTCCAAGATTTTTTATTCAACGCTTCCTCCAATAATTCGGGAGCATTCTTCTTGACCAGGATCACGCGTTCGAAATCCGTTCCCGCGCTGTAGCCCCAATATTCGTGTGTCGGCCTGGCGTAGCAATACGTGCAGCCGTGTTCGCAGCCCTGGTAAGGATTCAGGGAATAATACATACCGACGTCCGAACTTGTCAGTTTGTTTACGATTGTTTTGGGATGGATCTCGATGAATTTGGTTTTCAACTCGGGTTCTTCCGAAGGATCAATATCATCAAAATCATCTCCCTTTTCCTGTGAAAAGAAGCGATTGTGCGGATTGATCTGGGCGCCGCGCCCGTTTTTATAAGGTAAATTGTCCGGCATTGCTTTAACAAGATAAGGTTAAAGCAAAGATATGATTATTATTTAGGATTTTAAAGATTAATAATTAATCAAAATGAATAATGATCAAAAAAACGAGGATCTATTTTAAAGCAACGCTTTGGGACATCAGATTTTTTATCGGATCAATTGCAAAAAACCGTGCATAGGCAAATTTTTAGTGTCTGAATAATTTAGAATCCAAAAATAAACTCCTTCCGAGCAATTTTCACCATTTATTTTACCATCCCATCCGATGGTGGCATCATCCGTTTCGAAGACGACGTTTCCCCAACGATTTACTATTTTAAGAGATGCCTGGTGTATATCCGTTAGTTCCTTTGGGTAGAAAAAATCATTGATTCCATCATTGTCAGGAGTGAAAATATTGGGCATTTCCAACTGGTCAATAAAAGTCGGGGGATTTATGTCTGAAGCTGATCCAGGTACACAAACCCCGTCAATTGCTATATAGGAGAAATCAGAAGGACCTAACTTAAGGATTACCGGACTGCTGTTGGCTATGAAAGTATACGAATAATGTTCCCATGTATATTGCGTTACATCAAGCGGAGTTGCAGCTACGAGTGCATTATCGATGTAAATATTAACAGCAACCGGATCGGCGATGATTGAACCGTTTACAGTTAAAACGATTCCTTGAGCAGCATATTCAAATTCCAAAGTATAGGATTCACCTGGTGTAACGGTCAAAGCCTGTTCTATTTTTTCATAGGGACTGTACAAGTTCTGCCAGGTTCCTCCATCTAAAGAAGAGATGGGAGTTCCGATCCAGGTGTATCCGACTGTAGAGTTTAGCGGACCTAAAGCGTTATTAACGTCCGGAGTAGAATTTGCTGTCCAACCTGGAGCGGTAACTGCTTCACCCTCCTGGCTGTTAAATGAGCCATTTACCACGATATTTCCTGCACATTGTCCGGTTGAATCAAAGACGTAAAAAAACAATAGGAAAATAAGAATTGATTTCATCGTTCCAATGATTGTGAAGTAAAGATAGAATCTGAACGATTGAAAGAGTAAATTATTTCATATGAGATTATTAGAGCAGTTTCTCTTTTTTATCGGACACTTCTCTTGATCACTTCTTTGACTCCGCCTTTTGTTCGGATGATGGAATTATAGATTCCAAATTCATCCGGGACAAATTCGATGGTCCGTTCATTGTTATCGGCCCTGAAAAATTTTGTTTTAGATTCAGGAAGAAGTTCCATTTCTATATGATTATAATACAGCTTTCCATCGATTTTCAGGATCTCAATTTCCCCATACTTTCCCACGTATTTATCGTATGTGGCAGAATCTGTTTTAATTTGAGAATGTTTGTAAGGAAGTTCCACATCTTTCTGAAAAGCGATTGCAGAAAGTCCGTATGCAATGATATACGATTCAGATTCGTTATTGGAAAGGACCGTTACAAAAAGCTGGTCATCCGTAAACCGGTTAAAGGAAGTCATTGTACCGAAAAAACCGCCATCGTGTGCAATTAGTTGATGTCCGTGATTATAAAAAGGGTTGATTATAAATCCATATCCCCAATTTTCGGCACTGTAGGAAGTAAACATCCGTTTTTTCATTTCTGCTGATAAGATCGTAGTTCCGTAAAGAGCTTGATCCCATAAAGCCAGATCTTCAACCGTGGAATAAACGCCGTCGTGGCCCAGGTTGACCGCCCAATTGATGTAAGGATTGTGAATAAATCCTTTTTCAGTTCTGCAATAGGCCTTTGCTTTGTTTAAGACTATGGAATCATTATTGCTGACGCCTGAATTCTTCATCCCAACCTTTTCAAAGATATTTTTGCTTAAAAAAACTGCGTACGTTTCACCTGAAACTTGTTCTATAATCCGACGCAATAAGTAATAGCCGATATTGCTATAGGCGGTTTTGGTCCCGGGTGAAAATTCGTAAGGTATTTTTTTTATTTCAGAATAGGCGGAATCAGCGCTGATGGTACTTAATGCCAATTCTTTAAAGCCTAATCCAAGTCCGGAAGAATGAGATAATAGCATGTGAATCGTAACACTATCGGCTTTTGGGAAATCCGGAAAAAAATTACCCAGATGGTCATCGAGTGACAACTTTCCTCTTTCAACCAATAAAAGAATGGACGCAGCTGTAAATTGTTTTGTTACCGAAGCCAGCTGGAATTTAGTATCTACCGTGTTTTTGACATCCCATTCGTAATCCGCCAAACCATATGCTTTTTTCAATAAAACCGAGCCGTTTTGAGTAACCAGGACAGTTCCGCTGAAATGGTTGACTTCCACTTGCGCCTGCATGTAGTTTGCAAGATTGGTTGCGATCTTTTTTTGCCCGAAAATTGAAATAGGGAATAGCATTATTATTAAGCTCAGCTTCATCATTTTTTAAGAATAGAATTGAGCTGCAATGTTATCACTTAATAATAGGATGGAATTGTATTTTTGTAAACCCCTTAAACAAAGATCCATTTTATTTGTCCATTTTCAAGTGTTGCTATCCTGGAAAAAAACGCTTTAGGAGTAAAACCGGTTAGTTTTTTAAAATCCCGGATCATATGAGACTGGTCAAAGTAATCCAGGTTGTACGATAAATTGCCTTCATTCCCGTTTTCAAGATGGCTTTGAATAGCAGCCCTGAACCGGATTATCTTTTTTAATTGCGAAGGTGTTTTACAAATATGTTTCTCAAAATGGGTGTTTATGGTTGTTCGGGATCGACCGGTTTTCAGAGACAATTTCGTCATGGATTGACTGATGTTATTTGAATCCATCATTTCGGCGAGCACATTTTCCAACAACGGATTTTCAAACGCTTTCAATTTGGAGATCCAATAGCTTTCTATTTTTTCAATTCGTTCATCCCGGTTCTTTAGTGACAGAATAGATGCCATGACATCCTTGTAATCATCATGTGGACTAAAATCAGCAAAATTCCCTTCAGAATAATACTGCAAATCCTTTCTTATAAATGCATTTAGTCCGAGAGGTTTGAAGTAGGTTGTGATCTCGTTGATTTTACCCTCATATTCCACAAAGACAGGCTCGTTGAAGTTGCTCACCAGGTTTGTTTCAATCGCATTGGATTGGCAGTGTTTGACGGTTATTTTGTTTTCTGTTTCCAAGGTTTCAGTTTGTTCGCTGATGCTAACAATGGTATAAATACTCGGAAAAGTGAAATAAGTAGCGGGTTTTTCTTCCGGCGTTTGCTCAAGTATATAAAAGCATTCAATGTGTTTTTTCAGAAGTGGGTGAGTGGGTTTGTAAACTTTTATTGTCATTCTTTCAGCAGATACCTGTTCTCAATTAATTTTCCGTTTCAATTCGGAGTAACCGGGTACAAGAAATTAAATGAATTCATAACGGCCTGGTGCATAATCGTGGCGTGATTTGCCAAAGGTAAATAGTCGAAGAATACCGTCAGACTTTTGCTTTTCGTCCCTTTCAGTTTGTCTGCCAGTAAATTGGCGTCGACTTCCATGACACGTGCAGGTTCGGTAGGCGTTAATCCTTCTTTTCCGACGGCAATATAGACATTCGTTTGCTGCGTGAAATTCTCAGATAGAATGGGGGAGTTTTCCTCCAGCAGCGAACCATTTCCCCACCACAAGCTCGGGCTGATAATGATGTATTTGTTGAAAAGAACCGGTTTTTTCAGAAGTATTTCCGTGGCAAGCAGTCCGCCCAATGATTGCCCGATGATGGTTTTATCCGTATTCGTTCGATAGTTTGATTCAATAAAAGGCTGCAGTTCTTTTTCAATGAAGGAAATGAATTTGTCGGAATGTCCGGCTGTTGGAGTAGGGATTGTTGCTTTAAACTCCGTGGCGAATGTAAAATCTCGTCTTCTGTCAACATTTGCAATACCAACCAGGATTGATTTCGGGAGCTGATTGATCCATTCAAAACTATAGAACTGGACAAGTCCGGCTACGTGGATAAAATCTTCATCTGCTGAACCGTCCAGGAGGTAAATTACCGGATACTTGATCGAGTCGCTTGGATTGTAACCTTCCGGGAGGTAGATATTCAACGTTCTTTTCTCTCCCAGTTCTTTTGATTGCATTTCTTCAATCGCGCCCAAAACAAAGGGTTTGGCTGAGGTTGACTGCACGGTTTTACCTTTCTGTGCAAAAGCCACGATCGTGGAAAGAGTTAATACCAAGAGTGTTGCGATCCTTTTCATATTATTTGTTCGTATTTGGTGTGATTTTCAGCTTTTCGTCCGGATTCAATAGTAGCAAAAAAAAACTGAAATTGAGTTAACAAAACATAAGGAGTCGCTCATGGTCGCGATTTTTTCTTAAATTTGTGTGTTACAACTGGGGTCGACATTGGATTTGACAGCGATCGAGATTTCGGTGGGAAGCATGCAGAGCGTTGTAGTGAAGCTCTTAAATATCTTGCTGCGAACCATAATTGACAATACGTCATACGCACTTGCTGCTTAATTTACTAGGTAAATTCGGCTTAATCCAGTGGAAGTTTAGTACACGGACAAGTTTCTCCTCTGCACGATTCTGATTTTCGATCAGCAGGCCAAGGGGAATCATTTTAGAAAATCTGGCACTGAGCGAGCTTCGCGCAAGGTGTGAGATCACAGAAGCTAAGGTTGGATCTTGGGTGTTTTTGTCCGAATCCAGCTCGAAAACCAATCAAAAAATAAGCATGTAGAAGACATTCGGAACCATTGTTTGGACGAGGGTTCGAACCCCTCCGACTCCACAAAAAGAAAGAGCCTCGACATTTATCGTCGGGGCTTTCTTTTTGTTCTTCATTCTCATTCTGCTTCTCATTCTTTCTGGCTCTTTCTTTTTCAGAGTGAAAATGAGAACGAGAATGAGGAAGAATCCCGGTTCGAAGTTGATACCGAGCTTTCTCCTTTGAAGGAGGACCGAGGAGGATGGTAAAAGTCAAATTACTCGCAAGTAGTGATTTCATTCGGTTTCCTGAAATTGATAGCGGTTCGATTCCCTTTTGCTCGAAAGGTGTTGTATTTCAGATTTTTTTGATTAGTATTGATGAACAAACGTGACGAAAACTATTTGCTGATACTCCATTCCATTACAGATTGAATCTCAGTTCAAAAACCGATTTTAATTGGTTGTAAGTAGTTAGTTTTTGTGTATATATACAAGTTATAATTCATTTAAAACGACAAATACAGATGAAAAAAATGATAAAAATTGACTGGACAAAGAGTAAACCAACAATATCCAAAAAACTGAATGTTTTTGGTAGTCTTTTCCTTTTCTTGTCATTCACTATACAAATGTTTCTTTATAATTCTTGGGACGAAGAAATAAAACAATTTGACCAAGCCAATAGGGACTTTACAGAAATGACAAGAACCTCATTAGAATATCAAAATTTATATCTTGGATTACAAAGCCAGGATAGTATAACAAAGCAACTTTATCAACCTAGTTTTATTAAGGCAGCTGCCGAAAAATACAGAATGGGTAAAATTATTTCAACTAATGTTGAATTGTTAGGAAGCGAAAAAGACGTGAAAAAGTTTGTTGAGAATACAAATGAGTTGTTAGCAAATATTCAACAAGTAAACGACTTAAATACACTATATGCTTTCGTGCAATTAGCAGATGCAAAAATTCCCGAAAATCGAAAATTAAAAGCTGAATGGATGGAAAAGATGAGCTTTAAGAAGAAAATTGCATCGATCTTTTTCTTAGCCTTTCAGATTTTGGGCTCAATTATGTTGGTTCTAGGTTTTAGATATCAGAATTAATTAGGATAAAATATGGGAAGTTATAAAAATAACATTGTAGAATCGTTTGAATGTCCTGAATAGGAAGCATTCCTTGATAATGATGAAATTATGAGAGAACATAAAATGTATTTCCAAAAAGAGGAGTGTATTCGTAACTACATTTGGGGCAATTGTCAAGGTTTGTGTGAACAAAATTTTTTAGAAAATTCAGAATACTACCTTTTACAAGAATACGCTTTGACTGACGGTTTTTCTGAATATTCAATTGAGGACACAAAAAACAATCAAGGTCAAGTTACAACCACAAGAAACATTGTATTTCAGATTTTTTTGGTAGTATTGACCAATAATGTGACGAGACACTATTTACTGAAGTTCCATTACAGATTGAATTTCAGTGCAAAAACTTGTTTTAATTGGTTGTAAGCAGTTAATTGTTATGTATATACAAGTTATGCCCAATTAAAATAGACCAAAATGAAACTTAAAGTATTAATTTTTTCAATCCTAGCTATATTAACAAGTTGCATAATGGAAGCCGGAACTCATGGTTCATTAAAAGGATATAGTTATCCAACTTCAAAAGATGATTTAGAAAACGCAATTAACTCAGTCATAGATAAGAATTCAAAAATCACCAAAGTTATCGATGAACAAAGTTATACCATTTCTGTTAAGGAAAATGGTGATTTTGATACGACAATTAATGAAGATTATGTTAAGACTTATACGACAATAAAAATAAAAACAGCCAAAGGTGAAAATAAATACACTTTTCGTTTTTATGGCGATGAAGAAGATTGGAATAAAGAAAACACTTCAGAAATTTTCATTTCTTATGCATATGATGAATTTGGCAAAGGAGGTAGTGAAGAAAATGGAGGTATTGATAATAAAAGGTTAAAATACTTGACCGATGTATTTGAAAAGGAGTTAGTAAAAAAAATAGACAGAGAACTTCGACAAAAACACATTGAAACTAATTAATAAAAGCTGAGATTAACAGCGGTTTGGCAAAATGGCGTGTTCAGTGCTAAATTGAATTAGTAATTCTAATAAACATTTGTACTTCTCCCGATAGTTATCGGGACTCGTTCTGCTTCTCATTCCTTGTGGCTCTTCCTTTTTGTAAGCGAAAATGAGAACGAGAATGAGGAAAATCCCGTTTCGAAGCTGGAATTCTATCTCCTCCTTTGAAGAGCTTGTCCCGACAATTCGAGAAGAACCGAGGAGGATTTTCTGTAAACCTTGATTTTATGCAACTTTCATATTTTCAGAAGACTGTTATGGGAAAAATCTCTGTTCAAATACGGTGAAAACACCCTTTCTTTCTGAAAGTATCGTTTGTAAATTTGTTTCAAAACATTTATTCGGCTGAAAATCAAAGTGTTTTATTTTTTTTATTAATATTGAAACATTCATTTACTAATAGTAACTATTCACTGATCTAAAAAATCTAAACGGAGTTGAGATTCAACATGAAAACTGATTTTAATTGATTGGGGCGGTTATTTTTTTGCATGTAAACAACAAAATACGATGGACTGGACAGACTTAATCAAATTATTTGGTGTGGGTGCTTTTCCCTGGATAAGTGAGTTACGTAAATTAGATATTCACTTTGAACAACCTGGCATTAAAACCTCTAGTATTTTTAATTTTTTCGCCTCACTTTTTGCTATGGGTATTTTCGCCTATAGCTTCTATGTGAATCCATATCAGTTAATTCAACTGCCCAACTGGATCTATTTTCTCGTTGGTGCTTGTATCCTGACCATTTTGTACTTTTCATTCTACATTTACTTTAAAGAATCCGTTAAAAAAGGCATGAAGAAGGGAATTGTGATTGTTCAATTCATTATTTATATACTTATTTTCTGCTCTTTAACAACTGCGTTTGGCCTTTTGAAAGTTTTTAAGGATTATGTCGTCATTGATGGAAAAGTACTTGATTCAAAAGGAAAAACTACAGATGCTGACTTCAATATTTATTTTAACGACGGTAGACAAATTATTTTTAAATCAAAGCAAAATGGAACCTACATCGTTATGTTTAAAATAAATGAGCTTGAAAAAATAACTAAAATTGAGGTGAGAAATGATTCGGGTGATCACTTTGATGTTAACACCTTCGGTGAAATATCCGTGTTTAATTATTTAAATGAAATCAAACTAATTAAAGATTAATCAAATGAAATTAAATGATCAACTCCTTTTAATCCTTGTGTTTCTTGTTTTTGGTAGCGTTCAAGCACAGAGTGGGAATCACAACATACAAGTATCTCTTGACATTAAACCTTATGTAAAATCAAGAGATATTGAGGCAAAAATATTTATCAATAATACTTACAGGACCAGCTTAAGACCAGACAATACAAGTTTTGCCAGGATTAGTGCTTTAATTCCTAAACAACCCAAAGATAGCATTGTTGAAATTCAAATAGTTGTTAATAAACCTAGCAATTATATCGTGCCACTTGGTCAAAAGCCAATCCGTTATTATGAAGGCACAATAACTAATATAAGAGTCGAGTCCACAGATTGGCTAAAAAAGAATGGATTAAAAGATTTGAAATCAATGATGACAAATGCTATTTCCGACACTTCTTTAAACTATGCATCAGTACTTTTAACAGAAAATTTATTTAACAATACGAGTGAAGAAATTGAACTAACGCAGCTATTATCTAAAAATTACTTCGTTAAAGGAGATTATGAAAGAAGCTATTCATTATTGGAATCTTTAAGTTTAAACAAAATCAAAAAATTGGACGAACAATCTCAAACAGTATATTTAAATGATTTGTTTGAAAACTTAAAATATAGCATTGTATCAGATTCGACTAAATCCGATAGTACAGGTTATATTGCTGAAACAATATTTAAAGATAAAGATGCTGTTGAAAAATGGAAACAATTTACAATCAAGATTTTATCTGTTCCGGGTTCTGAAAAGGATGATTTAAAATCGTTTCAAATTCAAGTTGCCAGAAAACAGGACATTGAATTCCAACTTGAAGAAGTGAACGATCTGTTTAAACAAAAGAATAATTATCAAAAGTAGTATGAGATTTTCATGAAACACCTGGTCTACTCATTAGTGATAATTGGTTCTGCAGCCTTTAGCTGCACGGACAGCTCGGAACAAAAAACGAAACAACACGAAGTAAATAATACGGATTCACTTGTTACAAAGCCAAATGAAACCAAATCCGTGGAATTTGATCCTTCAAAGATGGAGTGTGTACCCACTGCTTACCGATATGGTGATAGTTGGTCAAATTTTGCTCCCGGAACTTTTGGCAAAAAAACCTATTTGTATGGTTCAATGGAGCCAAAAGCAAAAATTATAGATACATTGAAATTCAATACAGCCGTAAATATCCTGGCCGAATACCCTGATTTTTTTCTGATATGTTCGCCAAAAGGAAAATCTGGATATGTAAAAAAGTCCGATTTATTTATACATGCCATTTTTTCAGGACTTGATTATTCTACCTACCTTTTTGGGATCACGAAATACGGAACTTCCGACGGAACGAGCTGTGCAAATAGTACTCTGAAAATCGTGAAAGTAAATGATAATAAAGAGATCGTAGATACTTACAGGGATAGTATTCTCGGAAAGGATTATAACGTGGAGATCATACATAATTCAGCACTCAAAAACTCGGATGCTCTCTTCTACATTAGTTATAGTTGTTACAACGAAATTGGAGTAACGGGAGATCATTTTATTGTGGATAATGGGAAGAAGTTGTCGCGTTTAATTTTAGCAATCGGCTCAGGAGATGGTGGTTATTCGGATTTATGCACCGTTTATCTTCCGGTCACACTTACCAATGGAAAAAAGGTCGTCCTGGCAAAAAATGGGATCATCTCAGTAGATGAAACTACCGGTAAGCCGGAATTTTACGAGTATCCTGTAAATTGTGGTATTCCAATTGAACAATTGGTGATTGTAGAGAATAAAACAATAGAACCAATCGAAAAAGATGAAGAAGGAGTGAAGCAACAATACAACGCAGATGGCACGGAAGCAACAAAAATTGGTTTTTTAGAAGTAATCTACTATCAATGGACAGGTACCAGACTTCGGAAAATTAAAACCGTCAACAAGAATACGCAGAACGAATAAGAGTCGTTGCCAAATCTTCTGCAAGCGCCAATTTCAATGACTTTCCTGAAATTTAAAGCAGTTTAATTCCGGTTTACTCCAAAAGCGTTGTGTTTCTTTACGAATATTAAGGCTTGCTTAATTTTTGCTCGATACAGTCGCTCCAGCGGCCTCTTTCGATTTGGTTATCGGTGAAGAGCCGGGATAGTGAGCCGTCTGTGTTTTCCCACAAAAGAGAATAGTATTCTATTGCCCGGCCGTCAAAATAAGTCGTTGAAATCCCGTTGTAATGTTCCAGGTCAAATTTATCAAAAGCTTGGTTTCTTTTATTTTTAGGGAGTTTTACTTTTGAATCTTTCACCGATCCTTCCCGTACATGAAGCAAAACTTCTACCATTTGAGCTACGCCGAGTTCATCATGGGTTTCACGGACCTTTTTGAATAATTCTCTTAATCTTTCCTGGCGTTGTGCAATAAATTCATCTGTTTTGTATGGATTGGAATCAATAATAGTGCGCCAAAGTGAATAGTGGGAGCTATCCAGGTAATGAGTTGACCGGTACTCTAAATCTCGGGTTTCAAATTGTCCCAATTGACGAAAATCGTAAGCTCTCTTGGATTGGTTTAGATCTTCTTCACTGGCATTGCGCGGACCGATATACTTGTAGTACAATAAAGCACTCCAGGTAGGCATGACGCGTGGATTTCTGATTGGCAGACCGTATTCTTGTGCTACCTGGATATATGCTTCGGTGTATTTCGGGAAAAACCACAAGGCATCATGGTGGTTGGTTAAATGAGTCACCTTTTTCCAAATACGGTCGTTGCTTTTCAGAATTTCAATTTGAGCTTTTAATTCTGTGTAAATGGCGGCCTTGTCTGCAGCGCTATTGGTGTTTTTGGCGGAGATAAAATGTCCGTCGAAGAGTATTTCGGATAAATTGGCATTGCTGACCGGTTTACCTGAAGTAATCGTAAGATGCACACCAAGTTCCAATTCCGGATTGGTACCTTCTGCACTGTCGAGCAGTAATTCCGTCCGACGGATGCTTTCTGCACCGTTTTCGCCTTTGTTTACCAGGATTTCTACTGAGTGAACGATGCGGAAATTGACCAATTGTATGATGCCATTGTCGATGGAGTCGTCTACTCCGAAATCGTCAGTGGTTAAAATGATTTTTGAGCTTGCCATGAATAGTGTATATGGATTATTGTCAAAAATGATTAATTCTCTTGTAATTTCCTAATTTTCAGGCATAAGTCATCGTGGAATGTTTCCGGTTCTATTTCCGCTAACTCTTCTCCGCTAAAAAGCCCCGACTTATCGTCGAGGCTCCCTTTTTATTCAATATCTCGTCTTTTCTAAAACTTAAAGAAAAAATAAGCCACTGCAGCCCATTCCTTCTTGATTCCCCTGGCATAGCCTAAGGTACTGTGGCTCGAATTTTCAACCGTGCCATCGTTTTTAATGTACCCTAAAGTAGAATGACTGCTATTCTCAACAGTTCCGTCACTTTTCACATAACCCACAGTAGAATGACTTCTGTTTTCGATTGTGCCACTACTTTTAATGTAGCCGATTGTGTTATGACTTTTGTCCTCTATTGTACCATCGCTTTTGATATAACCAATGGTAGAATGGCTACTGTTTTCAACAGTTCCGTCACTTTTAATATACCCGGTGGTGCTATGGCTCCCGGACTCGATGGTTTGAGCTTTGGCACATACTGCACTTCCCAATAGCACTATAACTGCGATTACTTTTTTCATATTGCTTTTTATTAATGATATAAACTTGTTACGCTTTCGTTCCTTACAAAAATAACTGATTAATGAAGTCGAGGTTGAGAAAAAATGGTGTAATATATATTAGGTGTCTTTTGTTTTATATCTGTGGAAATTGGGAATATATTCGTTTTCTGGCACCTTGGCGAAAAACGTTACCGGTTCCATTTTGTGATTTTCTAAATTATTCGATATTTGTAGCTATGAAAACCTTTATAACCCTAATTTTTTCATCTTTGATCTTTTCCATTTTCGGACAGCAACTACTAAAAGACATTGATACATCTTTCGATTATAAAGAACGATTCTATCGGAAAGGAAAATTAATAACAACAAATATTTGGAGGTATGTGTATCCCAACGGCCAGCCTTCAATTGCTGCAACAGATCTTGCGCTGAACCCGGGTTTTGATACCTCGCAAATGGTGCTTGAGCAAGATGGATTGTGGGTAGAGTATTTCGATAAAAAATGGAATAAGGCTGATTCTTCTGACTATTATTACAGCATTTTAGCCGAATACAATTGTGGTCTTACGGAAGGGAAAGTCTATTATTTCAGAAAAAACGAAATCATTTATACGGGATTCCGTTTTCCGAAACTCAACGATTCTGTGTTTAATGGTTCGCGCAGGGTCACTTATAACAAAGGGAAAGTTGAATGGGTCGAATACAACCTGTTCCGTGAAGATTCGTTGAGAAATAAGTATTACAATAGTTCGTGGTTCTTTCCAAATGGTGAGTTAAAGAGCTATTCTCTTGCAGACGATATTAACCATCAGTATGTAACGTTGAAGTACAATAAAGCGGGGATTTGTACCTACGAGTTGAGATTGAATCACCATGAATCATATACCATTAAACGAAAAAGAAAAGGACGAAAAGAAATCATGGATGTCAGAGAAAATGGCATGTTCACTACAACGGTGAAAGTAGACGGTAAAGTAGTGAAACAACGAAAACATAAATAGCTTTCATCAACCTGGCATGTTTTCAATCCTTATAAGTTGAAATTCAGTAAAAAGCCAATTTAATTGGCTGTAAATAGTTAATTGTTGTGTATATATGCAAGGTATGCGCAACCCTAATGACCGTGAAATTTTGACAAAACGATGAATAATATGAAAGAAAAATATTTAATGCCGACACAAGAAGCCGGACGAAATTTTGTGATGAGACAAATCCAGGGAAGTGTTGTTATGCTCAACTTGCTTCGCTTTCGTGAAATTGCGGACTATTCTCTAGCGCCTTACCTTAATCCGAATGAACCAATTACTGGCGAACAAGCTTATCAACTTTACATGGAACATACTCTTCCTTTTCTGACAAAATCAGGAGGAGAAATTTTGTTTATGGGAAAAGGCGGAGGTTTCTTAATCGGGCCAGCTGACGAACAGTGGGGCGCGGTGTTGTTAATCAGACAAAAGAATGTGAATAGTTTTCTTGCGTTTGAGTCAGACCAGGATTATATGAAAGGCATAGGACACCGAACAGCTGCATTAGAAGATTCAAGACTATTACCTTTGATTGAGCATTAATTTTCCAATCTTCTTTTCTCGCGCACACTAAGCCGTATCACTTTCCTTTTTTTGATAAAAATCAGTTTTTTCTCTGATAACTGTCATTTTTTCCTTCTGTAGAAGACAGTATTCTTGCTGCATTCAATTTGAATCTGTATGGATCATTCCGGATAAACAGATTCCAATAACAGGTACTATGGAAAAACACGAAGAAGCCTTTAATACATTGATAGAACAGGATCTGAAAGTGGAACCACGCGATTGGATGCCCGATGAATACCGGAATCACCTGATACGCCAGGTTTCACAACATGCCCATTCCGAAGTGATTGGTATGCAGCCGGAAGGAAACTGGTTGTTAAGAGCACCGTCCCTGCGTTCCAAACAAGTTTTACTTGCCAAGATCCAGGATGAAGGTGGACATGGATTGTATCTTTATAGTGTTGCCGAAACGCTCAATGTATCTCGCGAGGAATTGATCGATCACCTTCACGAAGGAAAGGCACGGTATTCCAGCGTGTTTAATTATCCGACGCTGAACTGGGCCGACATCGGGGCAATCGGCTGGTTGGTCGATGGTGCGGCAATCGTAAACCAGGTGTCCTTGCAGAAAACCTCTTACGGGCCTTATTCGCGGGCGATGGTACGAATTTGTATGGAAGAAAGTTTCCATCAACGGCAAGGATACGAAATCATGATACACATGGCTCGCGGAACAAAAGAACAACGTGAAATGGCACAGGATGCAGTGAATCGTTTTTGGTTCCCGGCCCTCATGATGTTTGGACCGCATGACACGGATTCCGCTCATACCGGCAACGCCATGAAATGGAAAATCAAACGCGAATCCAACGACCACTTGCGGCAGAAATTCATTGATAAAACAGTGCCACAGGTCGAATTTTTGGGACTCACTGTTCCGGATCCGAATTGCCGGCTGAACGAAACAACGGGTAGTTACGAACACAGTCCGTTGGATTGGAACGAATTCCACGATGTGATCAATGGTTACGGTCCGTGTAATACCGACCGGTTGGATCATCACCGGAATGTACATCAGGAAAATAAATGGGTGCGGGAAGCTGCTGCAGCTTATGCACAAAAGACAGAAACGGTAACTAGTTCATTATAACTAATCTAAAATTATGGAAACTGGAGATAACATCTGGGAAGTATTTATCCAGAAAAAATCAGGGCTCGCATTCAAACATGCCGGAAGCGTGCATGGGTACGACAAGAAAATGGCGGTGCAGAATGCGCGCGATGCATATTGCCGACGGGGAGAAGGCCGTGAATTATGGGTAGTTCGTGCATCAGATATCGTTTCTGTCCCAATGGAAGATGCAGAAGCATATTTCGATCCGCAAGAAGACAAGATATACCGTCATCCGACTTTCTATCAGATTCCGGCAGAGGTGAAAAATATTTAATAAGAACGAATTTATGGACATTTCAATCAATACAGATTTTGCCCGTTTCCTGGTGCGTTTGGCAGATACGGAATTAATTCTCGCACAACGTCTCTGTGAAATGTGCAGTCGCGGACCTTTTCTGGAAGAAGACATTGCACTGTCGAATTCAGGGTTGGATCTGCTCGGCAGGGCAGAGGAACTATACAAACTCCTGGCGGAAACAGAAGGAAAAATGCTGACCGCCGACGATTACGCGTACCGCAGAAATGAAAGGGAGTTTTTCTGTTACAAGTTGGTGGAACAGCCGAATACCGATTTTGCATGGGTTATTGCACGGCAATACCTGCACGACGTATATGTAAAAGGCGTATTTACCCGCTTGTTGCAAAGCGAGAACAGTAAACTTGCCGGACTTTCTGAAAAGGTATTGAAGGAAATTCGCTACAGCCTTGAACGGTCGAAAGACTGGATGTTGCGCTTGGGAATAGGGACGGAAGAAAGCAATCGCCGTTTGCAGTTTGCCGTCGACAGGTTGTTTCGGTTTGTTCCCGAATTGTTTGCATTTGATGATGTAGATTTGAAATACATTCTGGATACAGGTGAATTGAGAGTGGAGTGGGAGGCAGAGGTCAGGGATACATTGCACCATGCAGGTATTCAAGAACCGGAATTAAAACCGACCCATTTACGTGACAGCCGTGAAGGGTTCCATACCGAATATTTAGGGCATTTGCTCAGTGAAATGCAATTTTTGCCACGCGCTTGCCCGGATGCCACATGGTAAGTTCTTCGACAATAGCGCACATTATGGAACTGTTGCGCCAGGTTCCTGATCCTGAAATTCCCACAATCAATCTCGTGGAATTGGGTGTGGTACGCCGTGTTGAAGAAACGGAAGGACATTTGAAAGTAATTATTACGCCAACCTATACCGGTTGTCCTGCCAAACAGTTATTCGTGGATTTGATTCGTGAACAATTGAAAGCCGGTGGTTATCCCGATGTAGAGATTGAAATGCAACTTTACCCTGTATGGACCACAGATTGGCTGTCGGAAGAAACCAAAACCAAACTGCTTCAAACAGGGATTTCGCCTCCCGTTGCGCACAATGCACCGGTGGTTTGTCCGCATTGCGGCAGTAAACAAACGAAAGTCATCAGCCGATTCGGAGCAACACCCTGTCAGGCACTTTACACCTGCGAGAGCTGTCAGGAACCTTTCAGTTATTTCAAATGTCATTGATGTATTGATTAGCTCATCTGGCTAGAGCGCAACCCTGGCAGTGTTGAGAATATAGGACTCACACTCACACTTTTCCGTGCTTTTTTCTTTTTGCAGAGCGAGAATGAGTGTGGAATCCCAACTCGAAGCTAACATTGAGATCCTGATTTGAAATGATTTTACAAAGGGATGTGTAATTAATTAAAAATCAATGCTTTTTATTCTATTTCATTTTTTTTTATTAGTATTGGAACGTAAAATGACAATGCGCTATTCACTGGAAAAGTTTTCCTTCAATTGATCTAGATCTCATTTTGGTTGTTTGTGTAATGTGTATTGTTATTCAATTTAAGTTGGATACTAATAACAAATAAAATGCAAATAGCTAGAAACATAATTGCCTTCATTAAAAAACAGCCAAAGGACTTCGCGATTTTAGTGGCTCTATTGTTTTTTATGATGACATCAATCGTTTTTTGGTTACGATTAAATGGTCAGAAAATATCATTACCATTTATTGATCAATATGTAAAAGTTGTTCCTGAGGGAACACCAAATACTGTTACTGCAGAACAATTGAACAGATACTCTCAAATTGTAGGTGACTATAAGTATAGGTGTAAATCCCTTCCAAAAAATCATGGTGGAGTATGTCGTATAGAAATAATAACAACTGATAATGGACTTCAATGGAAACTAACTGGTGAAAGAAGGTGGGAGGAAGTCAAAGATAGCTCCGGAGCAATTATCGCATCAAAAAAGCTTGATATTCCTTATCAATGGGAAACAGCGTGGGGCGATTTTATATCTGATAATAAGATTGCTTATAGATATGAAATAACTAAGTTAGACAAACATATTAATGGGTATGCAGAAGGTATTATGCATGGCTCTAATCTTATTACTGGTAATTATTGGCAATTGCCACCAGATGATCCATTATTTGGTTCATTTGAATTTAGGAGACAGACAGACAATTCTGATGTTGATTGGTAGATAAAGTGTCAAGTTTGAAATCCAAATCTTTTATGAGTATTGATTGAATGGCAACAGAAAAAATAACATATGAAGAACTCGTGTTAGGAAATACAATTTCTATACACAATTGTCAAGAACAGGGAATAGAACCATTTAAGTGGCTGTTTGAATTAATTACTCAAGGAAAAAAACCTCTTAAAGAGAATACAATAGATTATATTGTTCTGAAAGTCCTTAATCAAAATTTAAGAATATATAAATTCGACAAAAAACCATCTTTTGATGTTTATGTAATTGGCACATTTACAACTTACTTTAACCCCACATTTAAAGTCTCACAAGCATTTGCAGAGTTTTATCTAGAGATGGGGGTTTTGCCCAATATAATTTCAGTCCCCAAAAAGCAACTAATGCAAAACACTAGGGAATACTCTAATAAACTTAGAAACGGAATACTATTATATGAACGAAGATGAAGCATATTTGGAGGTAGCACAACGATTTATTGACAGTTGTGAGCAGCATATTAATTATGGAATTAATTACCAAGAAGTCATTGGTTTCAAAAGTTATCATGCTTTTGAATGTATTGCTGGTGCTTACAACTCTCATTATGGTCATAATGTTCCCTTAAGTCATGCGCGTAAATTAAATTCATTCGTGACCAATTGCAGACATGATCACCATGTTAATCGCGAAGCGATTGCAGCTATAGCAATGACAATTAATAGCATGCGCAATAAATATTTATATCCTGAAATTAATGGTGCCATTTACAAAACCCCAAAAAATCAAATTTCTTTGACTAATGCAAGGCAAATGGTCAGAAGGATCAATGGAATAATAAGACAAATTGAAAGAATAATTTAGGAAACGAAGAATTATAGAAATAGTATCTCATTTGGGTTTGATTAAGTATCATTCCCAGTTCCATTTGAGTTCACCCTTCTCCACCACGAAAAAAGAAAAAGGCATCCTTAAGGGATGCCCTATCTTTTTGTACTTCATTCTCATTCTGTTTTTCCCCAATGTGAAGACGAAATAACGGCAAACGTTAGTGCGAAAGACCAAGAAGGGGCTAAAATCTTCTGTAAGTCATGATTCCATGCAGGTTGATTTTAGTTATTCATCACAAATGTTTACGTTAAAATCTCTTTGTGATAAAGCCTCAAAATACCCCATATCTGATTTATCGTTGCTGTCAAATTTATCTGTAAATAAAAAAGAGTTTCCTTTTGAGTCTTTACAATGAAGGGAGACATATAAAAAGGTATTAATGAAACCATATTCATCAACCGTAGTATTCCATTCACTTACGATTGTTAGGTTAACAAAGGAATAATTACGTCCTTCTTTTTTATTATACAGTGCAATACCGTAAGCGGCTATTTCTTTTAATCTGGGTTTTAATGCCAGAATAGAGGTGTTTTTGATTTCCATTCCGGGACTGCAGGCAAATCCATTAGGTACTTTGGCTCCTTTTTTTGGAGTGTAGTTGTATGTTCCTGAAGCAATTACAGTGTTTGTTCCCTCGGTCATCACTTCAACCTTCACGGTATGCTCTTTATCTTCGATCTTTTCAGGAAACAGAGACTTTAACCAGTAGTTATTTCCGATGGTAGCATTTCGAACCACCAAATCAAAAACACCACTCGTTTTAGCAGTAGCGGAAGCATTTTTAATGTAAATGACATTGTTTCCTGATTTTGCATTATCAATCGTGACTTTGATTTCAAATTTGCTCTCATTCTTTTCATTCAGGTTTTCTTTAATGGTACTTGCACTTGTGTCGATGTACTTGTTTAATCCTTTATCCACGAAAAAGCTGCAGCTGATCTTTTCATCCAGTGTGAATTTTGATTTGTAGGAGGTCGCCATGGATTTATTTTCTTCGGTTACTTTATTCCCGAATAATACTTTGCCTTTATTTTGTTTCTGAAAGTCGGACGCAACACCCTCGTCCGGCTTATCCATGATAGTTTTAATTGCCACTTGTCTTTGCTTATTATTGTAAGCTACAACAGCCTTTTCATATATCTCACGATAGCTTTTAAATCCATTTTTCTCCTCTTCCAGATCCGTAGAGGCAATTTTCTCATCTTTGGTTTTTTTATAAAAACCACCTCCCATTTTTTTTCCCTGGTCGCTATCATAATACAATAAATGGAAATAGAGTCCTTTGGTTTCAGAGTAAAGGATGAAATCAGTTTGATTACCTAATCTGTCAAGATCTGCAACTAAGGCGTATACATCCCCATCCAACTTTCTGTATTTGGTGTCTTTCAAATTTCCGGCATCATATCCATGATAATACTTGCAGATTGGAAAATTTTTTGAAGACGAATTGCCCTTATAAATCATTAGGGTTAAATCATCCCCGTTTTTCGCTACATCAGCATAAACATTGTTGTCAAAAACTTCATAACCATCACTTCCAATGTCTGTTCCTATGTAATTGAAATTGCCAATTTTATAAAATGAGCGGGTTGACTTCTCTTCAATCTTATCTAAAGCCTTATTAAAGGACTTTTTGTTCATTCCACCTTCTAACACCCCCGAAAGTCCTTGCGAATAGAGTTGTAAGAACGTGCTAATAAATAGGAGGCTCAAAATTGTTTTTTTCATTTTTGGATTGTTTATTTTCCAAAATTAACCTATTCTGAAACCTCTTGTTTAAGAATGAAAATTCGTCAGATTCTTGCGGAAATTCGTTATTGGATGAAGGAAATTTGTTTCAGAGTGCCGTAAATTAGAAATATCGGTTGTTTAAGAATGATTAAAACAGTTGATTCTTTCTTGGTCAGAAACCATTGCGTTATGGATTTTTGTGTAGTATTGAAGGATAGACAAACCAACAATAATGGAGTTATCGCCAATAATACAAGCAAAAGAACTTTTGGAATTGCATCAGATAAGAAACATCCTTTTAATTGATGCTTCCAATAGTAAAAATGCAAAGATAAACTATCACCAAAAACATTTAAAAGGGGCACTGTTTGTCGATTTAAATACTCAATTAGCAGACATAAAAGACGATTTATCAAATGGTGGCCGGCATCCGTTACCAACCATTGAAAAATTTGGTGAAATAGTGAATGAACTTGGTATTACCAGAAAAAGCCATGTAGTCATTTATGACGATAGAAGCGGGGCAAATGCTGCTGCCAGATTTTGGTGGATGCTAAAATCAATCGGACACCAAAAAGTACAAGTTTTGAACGGTGGATTTAAGGAAGCCGAAAAAATCGGTTTTCCTGTTAGCAATGAAATTGAAAAAGTAGAAAGCACAGAAGGTTATAAAATTGAAAATTGGCGCCTCCCTTTAAGTGATATTCTTGAAGTAGAGAAGGTTTCTACCAATACTGATTATTTGGTAATTGACGTTAGGGACCAGGAACGTTACAGAGGTGAAACAGAAACTATTGACCTTATTGCAGGCCATATTCCGGGTGCAATCAATATTCCCTTTTCTACAAATCTGGATGAAAACGATCTTTTTTTACAACCGAATGAACTGAAACAGAAATATCAGGAAATATTTCAGGATAAAAATGCGGAAAGTATTATTGTTCATTGTGGCTCGGGAGTTACTGCTTGTCATACATTATTAGCTATTGCATACGCGGGACTTGATATTCCAAAACTATATGTCGGTTCCTGGAGTGAATGGTCTAGAAATAACAAAGAGATTGCCACAGAGGTTTGAAGAAAACCATATAATGAAACCAAAAAGCCCGGACGATTCCGGGCTTTTTGGTTAATGAGTGAACTATTAATTTTTAACGAACCGGATTGTTTTGATTCCCTCGTTTGTTCTTATCTCTAAAAGATAAACACCGGGTTTGAATGAAGAGATATCCAGATCATTCTCGCTGGAATTGATTACTTGATGGTCTACGATTTGTCCTGCTGACGTGCTTATTTCGATCTGTTGAATGATCATCGGTGAACTAATTGTTAATTGGTTCGTTGCCGGATTCGGATAGATTATTAAGTTTTCCAACGAATGATCGTAAATCCCCAGGCAAGCGTCCAATGTAGCGGTTACGGCCAATCTCACGGAACTCTCACAATTTGTCACTGTCTGACTTGCATAGTATACGGTTCCTGCTATTAACAAGGTGTTTGCGGGCAGAATAGTTCCCGCGGTAGCTGCATTATACCAGGTAACATCGGTTCCTGCAACAACCAGGTCACTAATTGCAGCTCCTGAACAAAAATCCTGAACGCTGCTTCCACCAGGTGCTGGAACAGTTGTCACGATGGCTGTCACTGCCAGTCTTACAGAGCTCTCACAACTATTTTGGGTCTGACTCGCATAATAGATCGTTCCTGTAACGATTGGCGTATTTGTTGGCAGAACAGTTCCTGCAGCGGCCATGTCATACCAATTAATATCCGTACCTGTCACAACCAAATCTCCAATGGTTGCTGCCTGACAAAAGTTTTGATTTGCGGTTCCGGAAGGAGCAGGAGTTGTATTGATAGCCACAGTTACTGCGATTCGACCACTTTCACAAGCTGCAACAGTTTGAGAAGCATAATAAACTGCTCCGTTCACAAGGGGGGTGCCGATTGGTAAAAGATTTCCGGCAGAACTTGCATCATACCAGTTGATGGATGTTCCTGTAATGGAAATATCGCCTAAGATTCCCTCATTACAAAACACCTGATTTGAATTGGCTGAGGGAGTCGCTGTTGTTGTTACTGAAGCTGTCACAGCCGTACGTGCAGATGTACAACTTCCATTTACAGCTTCTACATAATAAGTCGTTGAAGAACTGATCCCGGGAGTTGTAAACGAAGTTCCGGTTCCCAAAAGTGTTCCTGCAGCCGGTTGATCGTACCAATTCAATACGCCCGCGTTTGCAGAGGCTCCAAGTACAACAGTTCCTGTGCCACATCGCGTTGCCGGTGCTGACGAAAGAATAACAGGAACCTGGTTGATAGTAATCGGTAGAGTGGTGGTGGTTGCGCACCCGGTAGTTGGTGTAAATGTATACGTTTCAGATGCGGTACTGTTAAAAGGTGGCGACCAGCTTCCTGCAATTCCATTTGTGGATGTGGGCGGAAGTGTTACCGAAGCTCCGGCGCAAACCGGGGCAATTGCTGTAAATTGAGGGATCACTGCCGAACCGGAAAGACTTGTGAATGAGTTGACATCCGTGAAGGTTCCATTTCCAACTTGACCGTGGACGTTGTATCCTGCGACCATTAGCACATGATCTGAATTCAAAACCATGGAGTGATTACTACCGGAGACTATTTTTGTCCAGTTGGTTGCTGTTCCTATTTGAACAGGTGTCGAATGGTCTGTCGAAGTTCCATCTCCTAACTGACCACTTGAATTATTACCCCAGACCCACAATGAGCCATTGGTCTTTAATGCTAATGTATGCGACATTCCTGACGAAACATCCGCCCAATCTGTCGCCGTACCTGATTGCACCGGAACCAATGAACTGGTTGGCGTTCCGTTTCCGAATTGACCGTAGATATCAAATCCCCATGCCCAAAGTGTTCCGTTTGTCTTACGCCCGAATGCAGACGCGTAATTAGCGGAAACAGATGCCCAATCAGTAGCTGTTCCAATCTGAATCGGTGTGAGTTGTTGAGTGGTATTCCCATTCCCCAATTTCCCGCTTTGATTCGCTCCCCAGGCCCATAATGTTCCATCTGTCTTAATGCCGAAGGAGAAGTTATCTCCACTATAAACAGATGCCCAGTTAGTTGCCGAACCAATTTGAATAGGATTGAGTCTTTGATTGGTAGTTCCATCGCCTAATTGGCCATATGAATTAAAACCCCATGCCCATAAAGTACCATCCGGTTTTATGGCAAGGCAGTGGTTTCCACCGGTTACAAAACTAGTGTAATTGAAATTTCCAAGAAGTGTAGGGACGGCTTTATCTATTATCGTTCCGTCACCCAAGGCACCGTGATCGTTGCGACCCCAGCCCCAATAGGTTCCATTCGATTTTTTGGCAACCACAAATTCAAAACCCGAAGAAATAAAAGTCCAATCAGTGTCTGTACCAATCTGGATTGGGCTCGTTTGTTCATTTGTTGTTCCGTCACCAATTTGCCCATAAGAACTGTATCCCCATGCCCAAAGTGTTCCGTCTGATTTAATTCCGTAACTCGTACTGAATTTTGATGTCACAGAAATCCAGCATTGTGACTTTATCTGAAAGGTAATCAATAGTGCCAGGACAAGGAAGAGTGCTTGTTTTTTCATTTTTTAAACTTTTAAATTTAACTGTTTCACAACCTGATTGATGTGTTTTCGGATTCCATAGAGAATCCCTTTCACCCAATTTCAGGACAAAAGTAAAGCAGTTAACAGGCCCGATTTTTACAAATGAGTATTCGCTGTTATTATCCGGAAGTTCGTTAAGAGATGGAGGAAATTTGTTTCAGAGTGTCGCTAATAATTTTAAAAACTCGTCTTTTTTACGGATTGCGAGTGGAATCTCAGCCTGGTCCTTCATTACGATGGTATTGTTGTCTCCTTTTAAATAATGATCAAAATAAGACATGTTGATCAGGTGCGATTGATGGCTTCTGAAGAATCCCATTGGAATCAGCATCAGTTCATACTCTTTTAAAGTGGTGGATACAACCAGTTTTTGTCCGTTCAAAAGGTGAAAAGTGGAATAGTTCTTTTCCGATTCACAGCGGATAATATCCTGAACATTCACTGAATAAATCTTTTCAGCAGTTTTTAAAATGAGCTTTTGATTATTTTTCGGACGTTGAATGTTGGAAAACAAGGTGTTAAATTGTAGTTCCAGCATGTCCTTATTGAGAGTTTCTTCAGCTTTCTTGACAGCCTCGATCAAATCGTCGGGGTCAATGGGTTTTAACAAAAAATCAATTGCACTGAAGCGAAATGCCTTGATTGCAAATTCCTGGTGTGCTGTAATAAAAATAACCTTGAAATCTATCGGCATTAGATTCCGGAGCAAGTCAAATCCGGTTCCATCTGCCATTTCAACATCCAAGAAAACCAGATCAGGCAAGTATTTTCGTATAACTTCCTCACCCGACTTCACACTGTCGGCTTCGGCAATAATGGCCACATTGGGGCAATATTCTTTTATGACGGCAGTATTTTTCTGTCGGATAGCATCGATATCGTCAATTATAATGGCTCTGATCATTGGTTGTAAATGAATGGAATTTCGAAACTTGTTTTAACTCCCAAGATGGAATTTGAAGCATCGGTGATATTCAAAATATGGATCGTTGAATCTCCTTTTTCTCTTAGGTGTACAAGTCGTTCCCTGGTAATTTGTGTTGCTAACGATTTTTGGGACAGTTGATTGGTTGTAAGCCCCGTACCATTGTCTGTTACCTGGAAGCAGAGTTGATCGTTTATCATAACATACTGAATGTGAATTAACCCTCCTTCCAGTTTATTACTCAATCCGTGCTTTATCGCATTTTCAATGAAAGGCTGCGTAAGCATCGGGGGAACGAGAATAAATTCAGGATCAATATTTTCTCCGACAGCAATAGTAAAATTAAAATTGTTGTTGTAAAGGAGTTTCTGGATACCGAGGTAATTTTCAAGCATCGTCAGCTCTTCACTTAACAAGATATAATTCTCATTGGAGTACTCAAGTATCTGCCGGGTGAGTTTGGAAAATTTTGTCAAATAACTGATTGCTTCTTTATCCTGTTTATTGTAAATGAGACTTTGAATAGTATCTACCGAATTAAAAATGAAATGCGGATTCATTTGTGTAAGCAGCAGTTTTTGTTTTAGTTCGGTATTTTTATGAATACTGCGTATATTCTTTTGCCTGAAATAATAATATACGCCCAGGAAGCTGATTAGCAGGATAACTGCAAGACCAATTAAGAGGTAAAGTACTTTATCCTTACGGGCCGTCTTTTGCTCATTTGCAATTCTCAAGGAAGCAACTTTCTTTTCGTGCCTGATCCGGTTCAACAGTTCTTTTTTTTCGAATTGGTATTTCAATTCCTGTTGCTCTAAGGTATTTTTAGCCTCTTCTTCGTTGAATATATTCTTTTCCCGGATATACAACTCATACATTTTCAAAGCTTCGGCAGGTCTATTCATGACTTTGTACAGCCGATATAAATTGTCATAACTTCTTTGCAGCATTCCCGAATCGTGCGATTCCAAAGCCCTTTTCAGTCCTTTATTTGAATAGGAAAGTGCTTTTTTCAAGTCACCTTTTTCGATATACAATTCGCCTATGCTAAGCAGCAAACTGGTTGTAGAGCGATCATCCCTGGCATAAACCAATCCCTTCTCAAACAATTTTAATGCTGCGTCGTAGTTTTTTTGGTCAAGGTAAATATCCCCGATTTTGTTCGCATCGAAAGCGGCGTGATTAAAAAAGGCATTTTCCTCAGCGATCTTAAGTGATTGGAAATAATAATTCTTGGCTTCTATATAGTTTTCTTTGTTGTAATAGGCAAAACCGATATTATGAAGAACAACCGCCATTTCAAAAAGATCCTGCTGTGTTTTCTTTCTAATTGTGCAGTAAGTAGTCAGTGCTTTTCGGTATTGGTTGATTGCCTGTGAATAGTTGCCCTGATCGTCATAAACCTGGCCTATCGAAGAATTGGTAGCAGCTACTCCAATGATATCTCCGTTGGCTTCCAAGTGTTTTAAAGATTGGAAGTAACAGCCGATCGCTGCTTTTGGCGCATTCATTTTTCGCAGGATATTGCCTTTGTTTGTTACCGTAATCCAACGTTCTTCCTCCATCCCTAACTTTTTGAATAAGCTGATGGCTTTATCATAATAATTCAACACCTGCTGGCCGTTTTTGGCAGAGAAAATTTCCGATGCTTTATCGCAATACCAGTAAGCGGCATAGGTTTCGTAGGTATCTCTCAGTTTCGAGCTTAAATTTTTCTTTTTGAGGTTTTTAAATACAATTTTTCCAACGATCGAATTGTAATGAACGCTCATTGAATCTCCAGCCTTCACAGATCCTAAAATGGAATTGATGATTGACAAACGGGTAGTATCATGAATTGTCTTGTCCCGAAGCAAGCCTTTTAAGGAATCAATTTCTGATTGTTGAGAATATCCCCAAAATGATGGAAGCAGTAAAAAACAGAGTACTAATTGATGGAATCTTGTGGAGAGCGGCATGTACCTGGTTTAATCGTTTTTGGATTCAGTAAAGTTAGGAAAGTTGTCCATAACCATCAAGATTCTTTTTCTTTCTGTTTGTTGGCCAATTGTGCCAATTCCCTGATCCGCAGTTTATGCAGCTCTTTGGCTGCTTTCTCCTTATTTTTCTTTTGGGCCAATAATTTGGAATGGAGTTTTTTGTTCGACGTATTTTTCTGTTTGGACATACTGCAAAAGTACGTGTAAAATTGAATCATTTTCCGTTCCATTCTTCTCCCTAAAAAAGAAAATGCATAACGATTTTATCAGGGAAAACACCGAATTGCCGCTACCAATTGATTTTATACTTAAATTGCCGCTATGAGCACTTTATCTCCAATTGAGCAGCAAATTCAGCACGTTTCAAATTTTCAAGATCTTATTTCTACTCCATATTCAGGGGAAATAAATGCGATTTGCTGGAACCGTGAACTGGCAGGAGATTTTTCCGAGATTGTCGAAAAGATAGAATTGGACGGAAAACTGACGGTAATTGAACCGGAAGAGCTTTTGGCACTGGAACTAAGTGAACAGGGACAACTTGCCCGTGAAATACTTTTGAATGATTTGGAGCTTTTGAAAGCTCATGGCGCATCACCGGTACTGAACGTGATCGAATCCTATGACAGAGACGATTCGTTCTTCCCAACCGACGTTTATTCCTTCCACGTGGATCGTTCCCCGATACCGACAGATACTTATTTATGTACTTACTTTGGCGAGTCCAGTGAAATATTGCCGAATTCACAAGCCAGGCAGAAAGTCCTCATCCCGGAAATACGGGACGAACTCAGAAAGTTATACAATGGGGCGGCAGACGATTTTGAATCCTTCTTAAGTGATTACTTCTTTGACCTGCATTATCAGGCTGCATCGGATGCGAATTTGATAAGTTTAGGACGAGGCAATCTGTGGCGCTTGGCGGTTGATCATCCGGAAAGCCGGGTTTCTCCTTGTGTTCACCGTGCACCAAGGGAAAAAGCAGGAGAGAAGAGGTTGTTATTGATCTGTTGAAGGAATTTGAAATCCCCATCGGATTAAAACCCGAAAGGTCCGAAGTGATCCGTTGCAGGAAAGGAGAATAATCGGGAAATAAGATGACCGGCAAAAAGTTGAGTGCAAAAAAAATCCCTCCGCCTGAGCGAAAGGATTCAATCTTATTTTTTATTCGTCGTCGTCGTCGTCTTCATCGTCTTCCCATTCGTCGTCATCGTCGTAGTCTTCATCAGAATCCTCGTCGCTGTTTACAAGGTATTTACGATAATCTTCTTCTTCGTCCTCATCTTCTCCGTTTCTTCCGAATAAGTCCAATTCTTCATCAGACAAATCATCATCGTTCAGGAATTGATTGTCTTTACCACTTTTGCGGTAAGCTTCCATTTTGGGTTTCTTCGGAGCATCTTTACTTACACCGGCAGAACGCGGATCTTTTTCCTTTTTACGTTCAACTTTTGCAGGAATAATATCATCCGGATCACTAAAAGCAGGTTTACTGACACGATTATCATCCGGTTTTTTATAATCCGGTTTTGAATCGCCCCCAGAACCTCTGTCATCTCTCGGCCGGTCACTTCGGAAAGCAGGTCTGTCACCCGAACGATTGTTATCGCCTGATGGTTTTCCTCCTGAAGCACGATCATCTGCTTTCTTGACGGCGATATTCCGTCCATTGATTGCAAAGTCGTCTAAAGCTTCAATAGCCCTGTCAGCTTCTGATTCATCAGCCATTTCGACAAAAGCAAAACCTCGTGGTTTGCCCGTCTCGCGGTCTTTTGCAATGGTGACACGGTTTACACGACCGTGTTCTTCAAAAAGGGATTTCAACTGTTCTTCTGTAGTGTTGAAATCGAGTTTTGCCACAAAAATACTTGTCATCGGTATTTAAATATTCTCTTTTGTTGCCCCTTGTGGGACATTTGTTTCGAACGAAGATATATAAATTTTCAAATCCACAAAACTTTGAATGAGATTTCTATCAAACCAATTAGTTATTGGTAGCTCCCAAGGTTTTAATGAATGCAGTTTTATTACGGATTTACTTGTTTTTCAAAAGGTCTCTGATCTCTGTTAAAAGCTTCTCTTCATTGGATGGTTCAGCTGGTGGAGCAGGGGTTTCGTCCTCCTTTTTCTTGCGCAAGTTCATTGCCCTGTTCATTCCTTTAACAATTAAGAAAATACAGAAGGAAACAACCAGGAAATTAATGACCGAAGCGATGAATTTACCATACAACACGCCTCCGTCAGTTTTGATCTCTTCCAATTTGTGTACATCTAATGCTGTCATCACAGGTTTTAGGATCAATGGAGTAATGATATCCGTTACCAATGAAGTGACAATTGCACCGAATGCCGCTCCTAAAATAACTGCTACGGCCAAATCGACGACGTTTCCGCGCATGATGAACGCCTTGAATTCCTTTAACATAGTTCTTAGTTTGAAGTATATCCAAATATACTATTTATCTGATCTTGTGCAAGGGATTTTTTACCGTAAGAATGGAAGAGAGCAGTGAAATTTAAGATTGAAAAGGAATACGCTGTTGAATGGACCGCGAAAGTGTGATCTCATCTGCATACTGGATTTCCGAACCAACTGCAATTCCTCGTGAAAGAGTGGTGATCCGGACATTGGAAGCATGTACTTTCTTGTATAGGAAGAAGTTGGTAGTGTCTCCTTCCATCGTTGGACTTAAAGCCAAAATAATTTCATCGACTGATCCGGAAATGCATTTGTCGACCAAAGGTTGGATGAATAGATCATTCGGCCCGATTCCGTCCATAGGTGAAATAATTCCTCCCAGCACGTGGTAAATTCCCTGGTACGTTCCTGTGCTTTCAATTGCCATCACATCGCGGATATCTTCCACCACACAAATCAACCGGTGATTGCGTTTTTCATTGGAGCAAATGGAGCAGATGGGAGTGTCTGAAATATTCCCGCAAGAAGAACAACTCTGAACATGTGTTTTAAGTTGTTGAAGCACATCTCCAAAGCGTTCCAGTTCTTCCGGATTACGCTTCAGCAGATTGAGTACCAAACGCAGCGCCGTCCTTTTTCCAATGCCGGGTAAGGAACTGAATTGCTCCACTGCTTCTTCCACATATTTTGAGGGGATATTCATCCCTTCAAAAGTACGGATTTTAGGTTGTTTCTGTGTGCCTGAGACAAATTCCTGAAATTTTTAGGATTTCATTGACCGGAGTACTTGTGTTTTCCTGCTTGAAGCAGTACTTTCGCACTGTGGAATTAATAGAATTTGATTTTTTAGGTTTACACCTTCAAGAGCCGATGGCACTCCTTTTCAATTGGATCATTGCAAGTTTTTGTTTTTATGCATTCAATCGATTAGGGAAATTTAAGAATGAAGCCAATTTCTACTGGCGTTTGTTTTACCTGACTTTTGGAATCTCGACCGTATTCGGAGGGTTGGGGCACCTGTTCTTTCAGTACGCAGGTTTTCCGGGGAAATACCCGTGTTGGATTATGGGTTGCATTGCGAATGCATTTGCAGCAATGGGAATGTTGCATCTGACAGGTGTTTCGAGACCGAAAAAGATCGCTTTCCAAGTCATATGGATCAAATGTGTGGTACTTTGCTGTGCTTCGATCCTTACGAACAAATTTATTTTCGTGGCTTTGGATGCAATTGTGACGTATATCGGTTACACAGGTGTTTATGCATACATCCTGATGAAACGTTCGGATAAAGTGGCATTTTTAAAGAATATGATCATTGCGGTGTTGATTTTGACTCCTTCTGCATTTATCTTTGGTTTCAAAATAAACATTCACCGGTGGTTGAATAAGGACGACCTCAGTCATATTTTAATGATCGTTACGATTTATTATTTTTATCGTGGGTTAAAAGAGTGGGGAAAACAAAATGCCCCGCAAGTGGAACATGTCTAAGAACGAAGTAAATATCAAGAATAAACGTGCCCGGTTTGAATTTCAGTTAGATGAAGTTTTTACCGCGGGAATGGTGTTGTCCGGTACGGAGATCAAAAGTATCCGGAACGGCAAGGCGAGTATTCTGGAAGCCTACTGTATCGTGGATAACGGGCAGGTTTTTATACGGAATATGCATGTTTCACCTTACGAAAACGGCTCATTCTACAATCATACCGCACGCTCCGACCGCAAATTATTGCTCAACAAGAAAGAGATCAAAAAGCTTGAAAAATGGGTCAAGACGAAAGGAAATACCATTGTTCCCTTGAAGTTGTTCCTGTCTGAAAAAGGCTGGTTGAAACTCGAATTGGCGACCGGTGTCGGTAAGAAACTGCACGATAAACGTCATGATCTCAAAGAGAAGGACGACAAGCGTGATATGGCCCGCGCGATGAAGCGATAAGCCTACAAGAATCCGAAACTCAATAAGTGAATGATCCGTTCATGTGTGAACAGGATGTACAAAGCAACGATTCCGACTCCCCAAAAGGAAAGATGGTACAGGAAGACGAACGAAAGTGTTTTTCGTCGTCTTAAGTAGGGGTAAAGCGGGATCAGGAAAAGCAGGATCAGTAAAAAACGGATACTTCCCACATGAAAATCAAAGACCGTTCGGTAGCGTACAAAATCGTCCGAAGTGATCATTTTCACAGGAGTGTGCAAGAACCAGGTTGTTTCTAAAATCACCTCCGGGTAAGCTCTTTTCCAGGCATAGGAATTATTCTGTACAAAATACTTTCCATTGTTTTCCAGTTCGATCCGTGTGATATTACTCTTGATAATTCCGTTGTTGAGCGATTTGGAAGAACCGGTCAGCACATCTTTTTCATAGTGGAAGGGCAGGAAGTATTCTGTTGCCATAGCCAAAGCAAGCATCAATGAAAAGCGCATGATGGTTTTGTAGATACTCCAGCGCATCCCGCTTGTGAGGGAAAGGAAGTATTGGTTGTTATCGATCTCCTGTCGTTTTTTTTGCTGCTCGAAGCGCATTTTTGCAACACGCATCCGTTCCAGGCGCTCCTCTTCGGACTCTTTCCCGGATTTCCTGGAAGTTCTCAAAACAGATTCTTCCTTGTAATCGGGATTCAGGATGATTTCGACGGCTTTTGTTAATCGGATAAAGGCTTCATGAGCCAAAGGATCGGGGTTTACATCCGGATGAAGGCGCAAGGCCATTTTTTTATATTGCTTTCGGATATCCGCTTCACTTGAATCGGAAGGAAGTCCTAATAAACGAAAGCATTCGGCCCGGGTCATGGCAAAAGTGTATTTAAAGTGTCTTTCCTGCGGATCTTCCCATTTTCAGTTGTCAGAATGGAAGAAAGCACTTGTTGTTTGGGTGCGGCATATTTACCGAATTTTTCCCGGATCACCGTTTGAACCTGTTTGAATTTTTCTTCCGGAAGTAGTTTTTCAACTATCAGTATGCAGGTTTCACCCAATTTTTCATCGGGAATTCCACCAATAATGAAGGGTGTTTCCATGAATTCATCAATTGCCTGCTCCAATTTCTCGGGATGAATTTTGATCCCGCCGCTATTGATAACGAAATCGGCTCTTCCAAGCCATGTGAAATGTTTCGGATCAAGAAGTTGAACCACATCGCTCGTCTGCATCCGTTCAATTCCCAGTTTGGAATCTGAAATAAGCAAACCGGCTTGGGAAACTTCCAATCCGACGCCTTCCAATGCCGTATAAACCGGGTTTCCCATTTCGCGCAACGCAATGTGTGAAACAGTTTCCGTCATCCCGAAGCCGATATAAACTCTTGAACCGAGAGAAGTAAGTACCTGTTCCAATTCTTCAGAAAGCCCCATTCCGCCAAGCAGTATGCAATCAAACCGGTTCAAATTTTCCGGTGTTTCTTCCAGGATGCGTTTTACCTGGTAAGGAACCAATGAAATGAAGGAATAATGTGAGCCGGGAGTCAATCTGCTTATCGGATTTGCACTTGGTTCCCTGATTTCAACGGAATAATTCCCTGTCAATGCGCGAATGATCATCATTTTTCCACCGATGGTGTGAGGTGATAATGGCAACAGGACCCGTGAATTTTCATCCAGCCCGAAAAAGGAATTGCTGCGTTTTGCTGAAGCTTCCAATTGTTCCCTGGTAAGTACAATCGATTTTGGGGTTCCGGTTGAGCCACTTGTTTTTACGTGATAAATAGGAGAATTCCGGTTCCATAATTCGATGATCGTTCGAATTTCGGCTTGTGTTTCTTCTGAACAATCGGTATAAGTTACTTCAAAAGCCATTTTTTGAATTCAAAATTAAAAATGCAAAATGCAAAAAGTGAAGTTTTGGAACAAAAATTGAGTGCTTATGCTGATTTACAAATCACAATTCGGCATTCGCAATTATAATTGCTAAATTTAAGCAAAGATTATGACTCGTAAAAACACACATATGAAATTTGGTGCATTGCTTTTAATTGGACTTTCGTTCGTTATTTCTTCTTTCTGTCTGTTGGAAAATCATTCGGATGCGAAAGAATTGACAAGTGTCCGGAATTCCGGGATCAAATTCTCGAAAATGACTTTTCGGGACGCTGTACTTGAGGCAAAGGCTTCGGGAAAGCTGATATTTATTGATGTACATACGAGTTGGTGCGGACCATGCAAGGAAATGGCAAAAACCACCTTTACTGATGGGGAAGTGGGGAAGGTCTTCAATAAGAAATTCATCAATCTGAAAATAGATGCGGAAGAAGATACCGATGGACCGATGATCTCAAAAGCGTATTCTGTTTCTGCTTACCCGACCTTACTTTTTGTGAACAGTGAAGGGAAGCTGGTTCGAAAATTGGTCGGGAAACAAAGCAAAGAAAAGTTGTTGGCTGCGGTTGCAGCAATAAAATAAAATAAAAAAAATATGGGGACGGGATGCTTCACGTCCCTGCAATTTATTTTATTTTCAATTTCAAACAGTATCCTTTATTTGTTGTTGCATATAAGATTTTCTTTTCCAGCAACAACACGCAAAAATTCCCTTTCATGAGGAATTTCCAGTTTTTTCCACCGTCCTTAGAATAATCAATTCCACTTGTTCCACAAGAGAAGAGTATTTTTTTGTTCCCGGTAACACAAGAGCGGTAACCATTGGGACATGTTTCAGAAACGGTCCAGTTTTTTCCTCCATCGGTTGTAAAACAGGCATTTTGGATTGCTTCGTTGCTTTTTCGGTAGTCACCGCCAACAATAGCGCCATTCATCGGATCCCAAAAGAAAAGGGAAAAAGGACCGCATCCTTCCCCTTTTTTCATTGGAAGTTTAGTTGTCAGAGTTCTTTTCGACCAAAGATCCAGGTAATGAAAACGGGCGGATGTATCTCCTCCGGAAACAAAAAAATAGGTATCCGGATTCAAATATTGGGCGCAAGTTCCGCTTGCGGCATAACAACCTTCATTGTGCTCATTTTTAACACTTTGATCTAATTCGCTGAAAGTAATTGATTCAGGTTCTTTCTTGTGCAGGAAGAACTTTCCGTCTACCGGATCACCCAAAATAATGAGATGACTTTTAAAGATCGAAATGTCGTCCAGGAAAATCCCGTTTTGATTGAAAATAGGAGTGATGGATTCCATGTTTCCTTTGTAAACAATCCCAATATCACCTGAAACAATTGCATAAATCGTGTCTTTATCAATTGAGATGTCCCGAAACTCTCCACCCTTGGTAGGAGGAATAACCTGTTTACTGCTTTTTTGCTTTTCATTCACTGCAATGACTCCCGTTTTCGAAGTTCCGAATAAAAGCACCTCTTTTTTATAACGCACCACGATTCGCGAGTAGGAACTATCTGCCGAAAAACGGATGGTATCTATCGAGGCCACTTTTTGTGAAATCCCGATATTACTCAGGAATATGAGACCGAAAGAGCATATTAAATTTTTCACGTTGTTCTTCTTTTAGTTTCGGAATATTGTCTGGAACTGTTCTTTTCCAACGTTTATGGGACCATAACCAAGGCCCCGGCTCTTCTAAGATACGATTTTCAAGCAAACGTGCGTGGGTTTCCGTAATCTCACCCCAAGGCAATGTTCTCGGTTCAGCGGTCAGGAGTTGCAATTCCACTTCGTAATAACCGCGTTTGATTTTCTTGGGTAGATAGAAGACAACCGCCTGATCATAGGTGTTTGCCAATTGTTCAGCGCCAAAAATAATTCCGGTGGTCTGATTCAGAAAACTCATCCAGTAGCATTTGAGCGAGTCTGCCGGACTTTGATCGCTCAACACCAGTGTAGCGGTCGGAATACCTTTTTCCACGTAAGAATTGAAGGTTTCTTTGACAATTTTTGCATGAATGACCTTCATTCCAAAGCGCGAACGCAGCGTGTTGATCTTATCATCCCAATATCCGCTGGTTAGTGGCATACCGATTCCGATCGCTTTATGCGGGAAGTACAGATCCTGACCGGTAATCATCCATTCCCAATTCATGTAGTGTGCTGAAACCAGTAGTACACTTTTTTGCAGCTCGTACAATTCCTCCATGAGTTCCGGATTCTTGATAACAAAACGTCTTTGAAGTTCTTTCTCTGAAATTCCCAGGTTTTTGACACCTTCCAGTAGCATGTCGGCAAAATATCGGTAGAATGAACGCTTGATCTTTCGTTGCCCGCGTTTGCTCAAATGCGGAAATGAACGTGCAATATTCCCTTCGATTACCTTTCTTCGGTAAGGAAAGACAGTAATCAATAAAAGGAAAAACAAGTCGGAGAAACGATACGTTATCCAAAGTGGAAGCTTGGACAGTGGGAATACAAACAGGTAATAGGCAACTCGACTCATTTTTTGAATTTATTTGGCCAAAGCGTTTGTAACTGTTTGTTTATTTCCTGTTCGCGTGCGCTGCTTCCGGCATGGAAAAAGGTGCGGTTCTTTAATGAATCGGGTAGATATTGTTGCGAAACAAAGTTTCCGGGAAAATCGTGTGCATATTGGTATTCGGCTCCATAACCCAAATCCTTCATCAGTTTGGTCGGGGCATTTCTCAAATGAAGCGGAACAGGAGCATTCGGATCCTGCTTGACGGTTGCAATCGCTTCGTCAATTGCCAGGTAAGCTGCATTTCCTTTTGGCGAAGTAGCCAGGTAAATGGCACATTGCGACAGGATGATACGTGCTTCGGGCCAACCGATCACCTGGATAGCCTGGAACGTATTGTTTGCCATGATCAATGCAGTAGGATTTGCGAGGCCAATGTCTTCAGCTGCAGAAATCAGCAATCTCCGGGCAATGAATTTTGGGTCTTCACCGCCTTCGATCATACGTGCCAACCAGTAAACGGCCGCATCGGGGTCGCTTCCGCGAATGGATTTGATAAACGCAGAAATGATATCGTAATGTTGTTCCCCGTCTTTATCATAGCGCACGCGTTGCTGTGCCAACTGATTCACCAATTCATCCGTGATGACGGCTGTTTCACCGGGAGAGAAGGTGTTTACGACCATTTCCAGCAGATTCAGCATTTTTCGTGCATCTCCGCCGGCAACTGCAATTAGCGATTTGTATTCTTTTAATTCTATTTTTCGTTTGGAAAGAAGGACATCCTGCTTGATTGCACGATTGATCAGTTCCAACAGGTCTTCCAGCGTGTGGCTTTCGAGTGTATAAACCTGGCAACGTGAAAGCAATGCCGAAATAACCTCGAAGGAAGGATTTTCAGTTGTTGCACCAATCAGGGTGATTGTTCCTTTTTCTACAGCACCCAGTAAGGAATCCTGCTGTGACTTTGAAAACCGGTGAATCTCGTCAATGAACAGAACTGCTCCGTTGGATTGGAACATTCCCTGGCTTTCTGCTTTCTGGATAATTTCCCGAACATCCTTGACCCCGGAAGAAATTGCCGAAAGGGTATAGAAGGGCCGATTCAGTTGTTTTGCCAGTAAGTTTGCCAAAGTGGTTTTTCCAACTCCCGGAGGTCCCCAAAAGATAATGGAAGGAAGGATCTTTGATTGAATTGCCTTCTTCAAAGCCCCGTTTTCTTCCAGCAAATGCCTTTGTCCGATGTATTCCGACAATTCATTGGGGCGCATACGTTCTGCTAGCGGGGCACTCATCTTGTAATGTTCAAAAAGTTAAACCGTCCAAAAAGTTCAATAGTTCAATATTTCAAAGGAATTCAATGTTTTTTGAACCTTTTCAACTCTTGGACCTTTTGAACCTGTTTTGAACTTGTTTCAAAGATAAGATTTTTCTCTCTTAGTTGTCTGCGGGATTTACCGGATAATCAGCCATCAGTTTGTATTTTCCTCCCAATTGTGAAATCAGTTCACGCCATAGATCGTCGTCGAATGCATTAAAGATATTGAGATTTTTTGGGGCTTTCATGACAATCCAGCTCAATTCATCGATTTCATCCTGTAATTGTCCTTTGCTCCATCCCGTATATCCGATGAAAAAGCGGAGATTGGAAGGTGTCATTTCGTCGTTTGAGATTCGCCTTTTGATTTCGGGATAGTCTCCGCCAAGATAGAGGTTTTCACCTATTTGGGTGCACCCGCTGATTTCCTTGTTCTGATGCATATAAAAAAGCTGGTTGCGCTCTACAGGGCCTCCGAATCCGACAGGTATTTTTGCTTCAGGAAAATCGGTCACAACAGAATTAAGTTCAATTTCAAGCGTGTTATTCAGGATCAATCCGAAACTTCCCTCCTCATTGTGTTCGCACAGAAGAATCACCACACGTGAAAAGTTGCTGTCCATCAGAAAAGGTTCTGAAAGAAGTAAATCACCTTTCGTCGGACTTGGTTGCTTATTGATTTGTAATGGAATCAAAGTAGTTTGTTTTGTTTGAACGTAAAGTACAAACAATTTTTTAGTTGAAAAACGAAATTCGAACCTATTTTTAATGGTTAGTTGAGAACAATAGGTGGTTTACGGATATTGATGTTTGCATTTTGCAAAATGGACGCATTTCCTTTGATACCAACAGTGAAGCTTTTATTTGTTCCGATAGGAGTCCAGTTGAAAACCACGTTCCAACAGTGAATATTCCGATAGAGATTGATGTTGAAATTGCTAATTGCTTTTTGTTCAATGTCATACATCATCCGAGCTCCGACTTTCCAGTTCGGAGTCAGGTTCACATCTCCGCTTAACGTAACTGTATTGGTCGGTAAATAATGCTTGTTTCGGTAAGTGTTAATGTCTCCGTTCAGGTTGATGGAAAAAATGTGATCGACCGTCAATTTCCAGGGAATCTCAAAATAAACCATTTGGTTCGGATTGATAATCCATTGTTGATACTCGGGGTTCCAAACGTTCGACATCGTATTTGAAATCTTTTGTAAACGGTCGCGACTCTTTTTGGTCGTTAGGATCAGGGAAGTGGCAAATGAAGCCGATTTGATCCGGCCGATTCCCTGGTTGGTTTTAAAAGCGTACTCCTTTTTGATTCTTCCCAGCGTGTCCCATCCGTACCAACTATGATTAGCTGTAATCGTCAGGTTGATAAACTCATTCGGATTGATGACCATACGCATGTTCAAATCTCCCCAGTTCATGGAATCCTTGAAGATATCGTAATCCGTACTCAAAAAGAAATTGTCGATCAGTCGTGTTTTCTTGAATCCGGTAATGGTATCTTTTTCGCTTTTTTGTTTGATTTCAAAGGTGTTGTTCAAACCGAATACAACCCTTCCGGAAGATTGCGTCTGGGATTCTGAATACAGGCTTCGTTCGAATCTGCTGTATTTGATTTCCCTTTGATTGGTATCCAGGTAACTGGTAATTCCTTGCTGGATGGTAGGCGCGTAATTGAATGAAACAGTTGGTGTCATGACATGACGAAGCAGTGTTTTCCGTTTGCCGACGAAACGATAATAAGAATATAAATTACTCGTCAGCGAAACACTTGAATTGAATGAATGACTGAATCCGCCTTTTCCAACGGTATCAACTATTGCGAGGTTTGTAACGGTATCTACTGTTTTTTCAATCGATTGGAAATTGTAAATCTGCTTATAAGTTGCAGAAGGGGTGATCCGGATGGTGTTTTTGAGAATGCTGAAAGTAGCCTGTACATTGAAATTTTGTGTAATTCCATTCCTGAAATTATGACCGATACTGTCGAAGTTTCCATTTTTCAGATAACGGTCTTTGAACGAAGAGCGGTTTTGAATTTCATTGGCATAACTGAAACCAACCACTTTGTTCACACGCTTGAACGGAAAGATCCGGTTAGTGGTCTGAAAGTTGAAAATAGGAGAGGTCAGATCAATGATCTTTGTAGCTGAGTTTTGTCTCAGGCTCAATTTTAAATCTGCAGAAATAGGTAATGCTCCGAACCGCTTTCCTAATTTGATGTCCGAGTTTAACGTGTTGTTGAAGTACTGCGGATTGTTTTGTTGGTTTAGGGTCTGTTTATTGGTCGAGTTGGAGTTGTAATTCACATTTGCTGTAAATGACCAGTTCGGATTCAATTTCGGATCCTGGTTATGCGTCCATCGGATGGTTGTCGTGCTGAAAACAGTAGAATCCGGGTAACCGTATCGGAAACGCGTATATCCCAGGTCGAAGTTTCCGCTGTACTTATATTTGGTTGCGTATTCAGAGTAATTTCTGAATCCGAAACTTCCACGGGTGAATCCGGTAACATAGGCAATTGTCTGGAATCGTTCCGAAATCGGGATATAGTATCCTAAATCCTGCAATCCCATTCCATAAGCAGAAATCAGGGAATATTGAGGCATGATAAACCCGCTTTGACGATCCTTCTTCTTTTTCAAAGGAATCATGGCGAAAGGAAGTCCGAGAGGAGTTGGAACTCCCATGACCCACAAATTGATCGGCCCTGAAACGATCCGTTTATCCGGAATCATCACCGCCTTTGAAAGCCCGAAATGATAGTGAGGCTCTTCCAGGTTACAAGTAGTGAATTTTCCGTGGATGAAATGGACATCCTCATTCGGTTGTCTTTTCGCTTTCTCCATTGTCAGGTAATAATCGTCCTGTTTGATCGCGGCTTCCTGGATGTATCCTTTCTTCGTTTCGAAGTTGTACCGGATCGATGCAGCCTTCAGGGTGTCGCCATTGTCGACAAAGAGCGGTTTCCCGACTTTTCGTCCAAGTGAATCCAACACGAAAGTTGCCAACACTTCGTTTTTATTGAGGTCGATAAGCAAATATTCGGCAGACATGTCCACGCCCTCATAATTCAGTTTGGCCTCACCATAGAGATGAACCTGCTTCTTTTTCAGGTCGGAATAAATGGAATCCCGCGCTGAATAGGTAATGATAGAATTAAAATCGGTGTCGTTGATATAGATTTTGCGCACTTTGGTGCTGTCTGTTTTTTTTTCCTGACCGAAAGCGAAAGAGGTGCAAATACAAATGAGCAAGTAGAAACAAGTTCTAATTGCAACAGAAAGAATAAAGAAGAAGCCTTTTTTTGTTTCCAATATTTGCATTAACGGTTGCAAAGCTACGAAATTACCATGGTTTGATTAATCTAAAAAATGGGATAATCATAACTTCACAATTCTAAAAAGAATGCATGTTAACAAAAGTCGTGCTAGAAATGGCTTTTTTAAGATTTCGGCTCGCTTTTCAACATTACACTATAGATAAGTTTCCATTTTGGTCTGAAGATTGCTCGATGTAAGGAGTTACTTTTATTGTGGAATTGATATATACAACATGAACCGGTTAGAAAACAGTTTAAAATGGGTGAGATGGGTAGCAATAGCTATTCCGTTCGCGATGCTTTTTGGATTTCAATCAAAAAAACAACCTGTTGCAAGTAAAGAGCCTGGAACAATCAAGACCATTGTAATTGATGCAGGTCATGGAGGAAAAGATCCTGGTTGCCACGGTTCGTCTGCTCACGAGAAGCATGTCTGTCTGGCAATGGCTTTGGAGCTCGGACGAAAAATCAAGGAAGGTTATCCTGAAATAAAGGTGGTTTTCACACGGGACAAGGATGTTTTTGTGGAATTGGATGACCGCGCTAAAATCGCCAACAAGGCAAATGCAGATCTTTTTATCTGTATTCATGCGAATTCGGCCTCAGCAACTGCATCTGGAACGGAAACTTATGTGCTGGGACTTCATAAAACGGAAGCACAGGCAAAAATTGCAGATCGCGAGAACAGTACGATTTACCTGGAAGCGGATAAGGGAGAAAAATACAAGGATTTCGATATGTCCCCGGACGCTATAATCGCGCGGCAATTGCAATTGTCTGTATTCTTGGACCAGTCGATCCTTTTTGCAGATAAATTGCAGAATGAATTCAAATCAATTGGTCGTTTTGACCGCGGGGTGAAACAAGCAGGATTCCTGGTGCTCTATAAAACAACCATGCCGAGTGTATTGATAGAAACCGGGTTCCTCACGAATCGGGACGAAGAGAAATTTTTAGCAGATTCCTCCGGACAGAAAAAAATGGCCGGGGCCATGTTTATTGCTTTTGAGAAATACAAGGCAGATCTGGAGGGAGTGGATTATAAAACAAGAGGTAACCAGGAAGTGATAGATGATCCTGTTGTTGAAAAAAAGGAATTGAAAGACAAGGTTGTTTTCAGGGTGCAGATCGAAACGTCAGAATCAAAGATTGCAGCGAATTCAAGCCGGTTCAAAAAATATGAAGTATTTGAATATCAGCAGGATAGATTGTATAAGTATACGATTGGAGAATTTATAGGTGACTTTAATGCTGCGAATACCTATAAAAACGAGCTAAGACAAAAGGAATTTCCCAATGCTTTTGTTGTTGCTTTTCAAAATGGAGAGCGTATTAGTTTGGAAAAAGCTATTAAATTAGCAGAAAAATAAAAAGTTTTGAAAATCAAAAAAGAAATTAAAGCAGGTCTGATAGCCATTGCAGCTATAGGTTTGCTTGTAACCGGTATTAATTTTTTGAAAGGCTATTCATTTTTTGGAGGAGACGCTCAATACACGGCCTATTTCCCAAATGCGGGTGGCGTCACTGCATCAACTTCAGTATACGTAAACGGGGTGATCGTTGGAAAGGTTATTTCCGTAGACTATAATCCGGGAGGAGATTCTACTTCTAAGGTACGTATGAAATTCACGATTAATGACAACGATCTGAAAATTCCGAAATCTTCCGTGCTGGAAACCGGTTCTGTAGATTTGTTGAATAAGGGATTATTGTTGTTCATGGGCGACGATCTTTCACAAGGATATTTTACTGAAAAAGATGCCATTCATGGTCGCGTGCAATTGGATATGTTCGGACAATTGAAGTCATATGCAAATCCGGTATTGCAAAAAGTCTCCGCACTCGTTGTGAATGTGGATAAGACCATCACTTCTTTGAAAGGTTTCTGGGATACTACAGCTACTTCTGAAATCAGGGAATCCTTGGTGGAATTGAAATTCACCTTTAAGAAGTTCGGAAATATTGCAAACGACGTAGAAGGATTGGTTGCCACTGAAAAAGTGAAACTGAGCAGAATCATGAACAATGTGGAATCGATCACAGGCAACCTGAAAGCTTCGAATGAGAAAGTGACCAAGTTATTGGGGAATTTTGAGAAAATTTCAGAGGATCTGGTATCCGCAGATTTCAAAAAGGTCATTACCAATGCAAATGCCACGATCGAGAAGTTGAACGCCACTTTTGCTTCAATTGAAGCAGGGAACGGAACATTGGGTAAATTGTTGAAAGACGAGAAATTGTATGCGGAATTGGTTCAGACCAACAAGAGCCTTCAGAATTTGGTTCAGGACCTGGAAAAACATCCGGAAAGATATATTCATTTCTCTGTTTTCGGAGCAAAAACAAAAGGTGTTCCGATTACGACCGGCGACGAGAAAAAATTACGTAACTTGTTAGATTCAATCCCGGATTAATAAAAACAATTTATGATTGCTGCAATTATTTTTAGTGTACTTCTGCTTGGCGGATTTGGGTGGTTCGGAGTGAACATCCTGAAAATTCGTTCAAATATTCTTCTTGGGAGAGATGTGAATCGAAAAGATAAACCGGGTGAACGCTGGAAAACAATGGCTTTGGTTGCACTTGGTCAGAAAAAAATGTTTGCCAGACCGATTCCTGCTTTGCTGCATTTGGGGATCTATGTTGCTTTTGTGATTACGCAAGTCGAGTTGATCGAGATCATTTACGATGGGATCACAGGTTCTCATCGTGCTTTTATGTCTTCTTTGGGAGGTTTGTACACACTTGCAGTCTCAATTATTGAGGTGCTTTCTGTTGCAGCTTTGATTGCAACGATAGCTTTCTTATCCAGAAGAAATATCTTGAAACTGGCTCGTTTCAGAAAACCTGAAATGAAAGGTTTCCCTACATTTGATGCGAACCTGATCCTTTGTATGGAGCTTATCCTGGTATGCTGCATCTTCACAATGAACGGCGCTGACGAAGCCTTGTATTTGAAAGGAGCTTCACATGCATCCCATGAAGCCGGTTCTTTCGGTTTTACCATTTCATCCTGGATTGGCCCACATATCTTCGGCGGATTCAGCGTGGAAACCTTGCATATCCTGGAGCGAATCGGGTGGTGGGGACATTGGTTCATGGTACTGGCATTCCTGAATTACTTACCCTATTCAAAACACTTCCACATTTTACTGGCATTTCCGAATACCTGGTATTCCAACCTGGAGAAAAAAGGGAAGTTCACCAATATGGAGGCTGTTACCAATGAGGTAAAACTTATGCTGGATCCTTCAGCAGATCCATTTGCAGCTCCGGCGCCTGAAGGTGCTCCGCAGCGTTTTGGTGCGAAGGATGTAACAGATCTGACCTGGAAGAACCTGATGGATGCTTACACTTGTACGGAGTGTGGACGTTGTACATCGTCTTGTCCGGCGAATATTACCGGTAAGAAACTTTCTCCGCGAAAAATCATGATGGATACACGTGATCGCATGGTGGAAGTAGGCGAGGGTAAACGCAAGAACGGAAAAGATTACGAAGATGGGAAATCATTGTTAGGTGATTACATTACGGAAGAAGAAGTTTGGGCATGTACATCCTGTAATGCTTGCGTTCAGGAATGCCCCGTAAATATTGACCCATTGGCTATTATTGTTGATTTGAGAAGGTATTTGGTGATGGAAGAATCCAAAATGCCTACCGAGTTGACAGGAATGCTGACAAATATCGAAAACAATGGAGCCCCTTGGCAATTTTCTCCGGCAGACAGAGGAAATTGGATTCATGAAGATTGATCAAAAAGTAAAAGTGATACGTTAAAAGTGAAATGTAATCCTTGTGAGAATTCATGAATTGAACTCTCGGAGCATTTCAAGCTTTTGAACAATAATAGAAAAGATTATGAGCACGATACATGTACCGACAATGGCCGAAATGATGGCGCAGGGACAAACCCCGGATATCCTGTTTTGGGTTGGTTGTTCAGGTAGTTTTGATGACAGAGCTAAAAAGATCACAAAAGCATTGGTTCGCATTTTGAATGAATGTAAAGTGAACTTCGCCGTGCTGGGCGCAGAAGAATCATGTACCGGGGATCCGGCAAAACGTGCAGGAAACGAATTTACTTTCCAAATGCAAGCCATGATGAATATCCAGGTTTTGGATGGATATGAAGTGAAGAAAATTGTTACTGCTTGCCCGCATTGTTTCAATACGTTGAAAAACGAATACCCGGAATTGGGTGGAAAATACGAAGTCATCCATCATACACAATTGATCCAGGATCTGATCAACTCCGGAAAATTGACCTTGAAAGAAGGAGGTGTTTTCAAAGGAAAGAAAATCACGTTCCACGATCCGTGTTACCTTGGTAGAGGTAATGATGTGTACGAAGCGCCGCGAGTACTGATTGAAAAGTTGGATGCAGAATTGGTGGAAATGAAACGTTGCAAGACAAACGGTTTGTGCTGTGGTGCCGGTGGTGCTCAGATGTTCAAGGAAGCTGAAAAAGGAAACAAGGAAGTGAATGTGGAGCGTACTGAGGATGCATTAGAGACTCAGGCAAGCATTATTGCTACCGGTTGTCCTTTCTGTAATACGATGATGACGGATGGAGTGAAAAACTTCAACAAGGAAAATGAGATCCAGGTACTGGATGTCGCAGAATTGATTGCAAACGCAGCTGAATTATGATTCCTTTCAATACATTGGATGACCAGGCAAAAGTTTGGTCTTATCAGGCAGATCGCTTATTAACAGATACGGAAGTGCAATGGATCAATGAGCAATTGAATCCGTTTTTGGAAGAATGGGCGGCTCACGGAACCAAATTGAAGGCTTATGGAGAAGTGATGAATAATGCACACTTGATCCTTGCTGTCGACGAAAGTGCTCACAATGCTTCCGGTTGTTCGATTGATACTTCTGTTCGTTTTATCAAACAATTGGAGAAAGAATTACAGGTTTCATTTTTCAACCGTTTGAAAATGCTTACCCTGTCTGATGGTCAGTTTGCTTACGTAAACTATAACGATCTGTCAAATCTTCCCGCTGATACAATTGTTTTTAACAACACGATCAGCAATGCAGGTGAATTTAAAAACAGCTGGAAATTACCGCTGAAAAATTTCATTCTCAATCAATAAAGTTAAGAACTCAACAAGCTGATCTTAATCATTTTTCAACCCTGTTTTTTGTCCAAACTTTACAGAAAACAGCTGTATGGAATGGAAACGGAAATCGGAATCTGAAATTAGACAACGTGTCTTTGATGCGTTAAAAACCAATGTCAATTACCGTAACGGCTCAATACTTGGGATTCCGGGAACGCAACTGGATTCGAAAGTGTTTTCGGAAGAGATGAGTTTTGTTCGCGAAGCACCTTATCTTTCTACATTGGTTCAAAATCCCAATCACATCGGTTGCCATACTTTAGGCGATTCAGAGTCTTACTTTGAAGGAACACACGATCTGGAGCGCGAAGTGATTTGCATTTGTTCCGAAAATATTTTGCGTGCATCACCCGATTCAACGGATGGATATGTAGCGACCGGGGGAACAGAAGCGAATCTTCAGGCTGTTTGGATCTATCGGAACTTTTTCATTCAGGAGTATCAGGCATCCTTGTCGGAAATTGCAATTGTTTGCAGTGAAGACAGCCATTACAGCATGCAAAAAGCCGGAAATATTTTCCAGATCAAATGTATTTTATTGCCTGTAGAAAAGGAAACGCGCAAAATCAATCAATTTGCAGCGGAACAGATATTGGCCGCCCTGAAAGAAAACGGAGTGAAATATATCGTGGTTGTGAGTAATATGATGACAACTATGTTCGGTTCAATTGATAGTGTGGATCTGTATGTCGAGCTGATGAAAAAAGAAGGTTTTGAGTTCAAGGTTCATGTTGATGCGGCTTATGGTGGTTTTTATGCCCCGATAATAAATGAATCCAACACGATTAATTTCCAACATCCGGATATCAATTCATTTACAATGGATGCACATAAGATGTTACAAGCTCCCTATGGAACCGGTGTGTTCCTGATTCGGAAGAACTGGATGAAGTACGCACAAACAGATGCGGCATCCTATGTTAACGGGGCAGATTGCACGATTTCCGGAAGTCGCTCCGGGGCAAATGCGATTGCGATCTGGTTAATTTTCGCTGCTTACGGTAAGTATGAATGGTTTGAGAAATGTTCAACTTTGGAACGCCGTACAACCTGGTTGGCAAAGGAGCTTGATAAACGAGGAATCCGTTACTTCCGTTCGCCTTTATCAAATATCATTACGATGCATGCCTGTCAGATCAGTCCTGCTTTAGCACTTCAATTCGGATTGGTTCCAAATGATCACAAGAATCCATTGTGGTTCAAGATTGTTGTTATGGAACACGTGACAATTGAAAAATTAGAAGATTTTTTGATTGGATTGGATAAGCAAGCGGTGCTAAATTGAAAGTTTCATGCACTTTAATTAGGTGATGCCTTTTTTTTCTCTTCAGCTTCACGCTGTTCCTTTTTCTTAGTCACGTTCAAACGTATTCCCCCCACCAGTCTCAGGTTGTAATAGGTTTGTTTGTAGGAGAAATCGTTGAATGCGATGGATTTGTTGTCAAAGTCCGTAATGAACATGATGAAATAGCGCGGTTTGTTGATTCCACCGATTATTTTGAGATCTACACGAGGTGCAAGCCCCAGGAAGCTACGGGTGGTGCCTTCAAAAGTGTACAATTTGGACTGAAGCACCAATCCCAATCCACCCATGATTCCAATTTGGAACATCCGCCATCGTCTTACATACGCATAACCGGGAACTACGCCGGCATCAAACGAACCGATCACATTGGATGAAGTCTTGCTTTCAGCAGTATCCTGCAATTCTATGGGAAGAATAGGTTGTGCGGAAGAAATCCCGTAGTAATTGGTGGTGTATTTTAAATAGAATGTCCTTACGTCTCTTTGGTAGGAAGCTGTTTTTCCTTTGAAAGCAGACATTTTGAATTCATTCTTGAAAAATTGCCAGGCATTGATTGAAAAACTTGCAGCGATGATGTCCTCCCGGATCAGATTCGGTTCATCCGGACTGATCGTATCATTCCATTCATGTGCTTTTTTCATTGCATATCCTTGATACTGATGCCAGTCCACATCAAAATACATGTTCTTGTAGCTAAAATCAAACCCCAAATCGTAGTACTTTGTTTTTCCGAATTTGTTTTTGGAGCGGACAGAGTTGGGTAAGGTCACTCCAAAACGCAATGAAAGCCATTTGTAAGAGAATCCGAAACCCAGGACCGGATTGAAATTATTCCGGAATTTGACATTTTTTATTCCCTGGCTGAATGGATAGGAAATGGACATCGGGGCAGTACTCCAACCGAAATCCGAATACAATACCAGTCTTGTCCGGTATTTCTGATATGGTAACGAATCTACATCCAGATTCTGACAGTAAGTCAAAGATGTAAAAACACTAAAAAATAATATGAGAATAAAAATCCTACTCATTAATCCCTTGTATCTCGCACAAAAATGCGAATTCTTTTGCAACTTCCAGTCTTTCAGTCGATCTTCCTGAACCACCACCGTGTCCTGCGCTCATTGTACAATCGAATAAGATCGGTGCGTTACCGGTGTTGTTTTTTCTCAATTTCGCCACCCATTTTAGAGGTTCCCAATATTGAACCTGTGAATCGTGATATCCAGTCGTGATCAGCATTGCCGGGTAATCTATTTTTCTCACGTGGTCGTAAGGAGAATAACTGAGCATGTACCAATAAGCGTCTTCTTCATTTGGATTTCCCCATTCTTCATATTCCCCGACAGTCAAAGGAATACTTTCATCCAGCATGGTGGAAACGACATCTACGAACGGGACTTGTGCTATCACACCTTTAAACAGGTAAGGAGCCATATTGGTTACAGATCCCATCAATAAACCTCCCGCACTTCCACCTTGAGCATAAATGGAATTCGGGTCGCAATAACCCTTCATAGCCATCCATTCGGCAGCATTGATGAAATCGGTAAAGGTATTTCGTTTATGATTCAATTTTCCATCCTGGTACCAATTCTCGCCCAGGAATTTCCCTCCACGGATATGTGCAATGGCAAAAACAAAACCTCTGTCCAGTAAACTTAAACGTGTTGCTGAAAAAGCAGCAGGAATCGTAACTCCATAACTTCCGTAACCGTAAAGTAGTAATGGTGCTTTCTTCAAATCAATCCCTTTTCTGTAAACGATGGAAATTGGAATTTTTTGACCGTCATTCGCCGTAGCCCAAACCCGTGTTGAAATATAGTTTTCGGAATGGAAATTTTGATCGATCAGGGTTTTCTGGAAAAATAACCGGGTTGTTTTAGTTTCGATATCGTATTTGTAAATAGAACTGGGGCTGGTCAAAGAGGTGTAATGATAGTTGACCACCTTTGATTCATAATTTTCATTAAAACTTAAGCCCAGTTCGTAAACCTCTTCCGGCATGGAGATGTTGGAAAAGTTGGTGGCCTGCAGACTCCCGACTGAAATCTCTGTTCTTCCCATTTTTCTGGATTGAACTACGAGGAAACTTTTGAAAACTTCCATTTCGTCCAAATAAACCGCGTTGTCATGAGCAATTAAAGTTTCACAGCTTTCTACGGAGTTTGGAATGGATTTGGAAAATACCAATTTCCTGTTCGGGCTGTTTTTATTGGTAAGCATATAAAATCCCGTCTCGTGGTGTGCGATTTCATATAAATGGTCCTTTTCCCGTTTCAGGAAACAAATTGCTTTTTCTGCCGGCTTATCAGCGGCAATCAGCCATGTTTCCGAACTGGTACTGCTCACGGAGTGAATCAGGATAAATTGCTTATCGAGTGTTTTGGTGATATAAACCGCAAAACGTTCATCTTTCTCTTCGAAGATCAGTTCGTCTTTGGCGCTACCGGTTCCCAAGACGTGTCGGTAGATTTGAAACTCCCGCAGGGTGGTTGGATCTTTCTTGACATAAAAGACCGTTTTATTGTCGTTTGCCCAAAGGATACTTCCATCGGTATTCGGGATTTGTTCTTTCAGGATTTTTCCCGATTTATTCTCCCGGAATGAAATTGCATAATTGCGTCGACCGATTTTATCTTGTGAAAATGCCACCAGTTCATTGTTGGGGGAGATGGAAAAATCACCCAATGAATAATATTCATGACCCTTTGCAAGAGCGTTTTCATCAAAAAACACTGTTTCCTTCTGATTTTCAATCAGGATGAGTTCCCGGTAATCCTGATCCTTTATCTGGCGCCACTGATAGGTTTTTCCCTGGATTTCAAACGGTGCACTCGTTTCTTCCGGATTAATTCGGTTGTCGAATTCTCTCAGGAAAGTGTTGATCAACCCTTCTTTTTTGTCAAAGAAAGCCTTTGAGTAGTTGTTTTCCTCTGCAATGTAATCCAGGACCGGTTTTGAATCGCGCTCATTCATCCAGAAATAAGGATCTGTACGAACATGATTGTGTTTGATCAATTCTTTTGGAATTTCCTTGGCAACTGGAATAACTGATTGGTTTTGTGAATTCACGATAAATGGAGTAAATGAGAACAATGAGAGTAATCTGAGAAAATTCTTCATACTACAAATTTAAAAGAAGTCTTTTAAGATTGTGGGTCGGTTGCAGTAGATTATTAACTTTGTTTTCATGAAAAAAGCATATAAGTTTCTTCTGAATAAATTACCGCGGCCTCTTTTAATACGTTTAAGCTATGTGTTTAAGCTTTTCGCCCCTATTATTTACAAAGGGGATAAGGTAGAGTGTCCGGTATGTGAACGGAAATTTAGAAAGTTTTTGTCCTATGGATCTGAAGTCTCGCATCGTGAGAATGTACTTTGTCCGTACGACCTTACTTTGGAAAGGCATCGCCTGATGTGGCTTTATCTGAAAAGGGAAAGCAATTTCTTTTCTGCTGGTAGCCTGAAGGTATTACATATTGCTCCGGAACAGTGTTTCCATAAGAAATTCAAGAATCAGAAAAACATCCAATACCTGACAGGCGATTTGGTTTCCCCGATAGCTGATCTTCATTTTGATTTGCACCAGATTCCTTTGGAAGACAATCGTTTTGATGTGGTTTTTTGTAATCACGTCATGGAACATGTGGATGATGCACTGAAATGCATGAAGGAATTGTATCGTGTAATGGCTCCGGGTGCCTGGGGAATCATGCAGGTACCACAGGATACGAATAGGGAAGTGACTTACGAGGATTGGAGCATCACATCTCCTGAAGACCGCGAAAAACATTTTTGGCAAAAGGACCATGTACGTCTTTTTGGAATGGATTATCCTGATTGGTTGAGAAAAGCAGGTTTTGAAGTGGAGATTGCATTTGCAAATAACCCGATATCCGACGAAGAAATCGAACGTTTCAGACTTTCCAAAAACGAGATCCTTTACATTGTTCACAAAAAGTAGCGGAATTGATTGAAATCAAGTAAATTAGATTTCAATGAGTCATGATTTTCAATAAAGGAACTGTTTTATTTCTGTTTCTATTCATACTGATAGGAACAATGTGTACCGTTAAGAACCGGGAAACTTTGGTTTTAGGTAAAATTCCATTTCCTGATGATAACCCGGATTCCCCGGAAAAAAAGGCTTTTGGGAAACTGCTATTCTTCGATAAACGGCTTTCAAAGAATAATGAAGTATCTTGTGCAAGTTGTCATCAACCTCAAAAAGCTTTCACGGATGGTTTGTCGAAAAGCAGGGGAGCAGGCAGACGAATCGCCATGCGAAATTCACCAAGTCTCCTGAACAGCGCCTACTTTAAAAGCTACATGTATGATGGGGAAGTGAAAACCCTGGAACAACAAGTACTTGTTCCTATCCAGGATCACTTGGAAATGGGAAGTTCCATGAAAGAGGTTCTTCAAAAACTTTCAAAGGATTCAAATTACAAACACTTGGCAAAGTCCGTATTCGACAGGGAACTGGATGCTTATGTGATCACCCGCGCACTCAGTACTTATGAACGCTCGTTAATAAGTCAGAACAGCAAGTTCGATCAATACAAGTCAGGTGCAAATGGAATCCTGAACGCCAATGAGATTGCCGGATGGAAACTGTTCTCGGAAAAGCTTTATTGTACCAAATGCCATTCGGGTGCCAATTTCACCAACTACCAAGTGGTGAGTAACGGACTTTATCCGGATTATGGGACGGACCAGGGGAGGTATCGTATAAACGGATTGGAGAAAGAGAAAGGTGCATTCAAGATTCCAAGTTTGCGGAACGTCTCATTAACGGCTCCATACATGCATGATGGCAGCTTGAAAACCCTGAAAGAGGTGATTTTGCATTATTCGAAAGGTGGTGCCCAATTTCCCAATAAATCCGTTATAATCAAACCATTTAAGTTAAGTGACTTAGAAATCAATCAATTGGAGTTGTTTCTGAAGACGCTTGTGGACACATCCACCGTGAATTAATTTAGAATTCTACTTAATTGATAGGACTAATTGTCTTATTCGTCGAAAAACTGTTAAAAAATCGATTGATAATCTTCTATTTGATAATAAATTGAAAAATATCCCGTTATATTAGTTATACCCAAATGCAAGAAACATGCAAACCCAAAATCCAAATATACCATGGCAATTAATGTCTATTTCCACCAATCATCGGAACTACTCCAGGAGGAGCAAGTATGGGTGATGCAAGCAAAGGCAGATCCGGCAAGATTTGAACCTTTGTACCGCAAGTATTATGATTCAATACTTCGTTATCTGAAACAGCGGATGGAAGACCCCGAGCTGGCACACGATGTTGCTTCTCAGGTTTTTATCAAGGCGATTAAGAACTTATCGAAGTATGAAGACCGCGGAGTACCTTTCGGCTCTTGGCTTTATCGAATAGCTAAAAGTGAATTGTACCAGAGTTATCGGGAGATGCAATCAAACAGAACAGTTTCAATGGAGAATGTTCAGATTCCAACTTTTGATACGCTATTCTTTGATAACCAAGAATTGGAACACAACCAATCTTTGCTTTTGGCAGCAATGCAGAAGTTGAAAGAAGAACAATTGAAGTTAATTGAAATGCGATTTTTCGAACAATTGAGTTTTAAAGAAATCGGAGAATCAATCGGTATTACCGAAAACAATGCAAAAGTGAAAACGTTTAGAGCATTGGAGAAACTAAGAGAGCATTTCTTAGGAAGATATGCCGCTTAAAAATAGAAAGGTCTTTCACTTGTTGGAAGGCCTTTTATTTGTTTTCTTCGAGCAAGCGAAAAAAAGTTCCATAAAACAGTTATTTGTTCCATGACGGTTTCCAAAGAAAAAATGATCTTTTTTTGGAAAGGTTTATTTAAAGTGGTAACTTATTGTCATGGAATCCACTAGAACACTCTTATGTAGAATACAGTTCGCGACTTTAATAATCTGGTCAGCGGTTTCCACAGTTTCTTTTGCACAACGTTCAAATTTAAATACCCAGAAAAATTGGGCGATGAATAAGGAAGAAATCTCAATCGGTCTTGGTGCCACCGGTTTTTTAGGAGACCTTGGAGGTGCCGATCAAATCGGAACTTATTATAGTTTGAGAGATATTGATGTTAATTCAACGCATATCGGCGGTTCAATATCTTATCGGTATCGTTTTCTTCCTCATTTTGCAACTTCCACCATGGTCAATGTGGGCATGCTAAGAGGTAGTGATGCTCTCACAGCCGAACCGATCCGGAATAGACGAAACTTGAGCTTTCGTTCGTTTTTCACGATGGTAAGTCAGCGATTTGAGATTATCGTATTGACTAATGAGCGGGTTGGTCGCGGATCAAAAGGAGTTATAGATCACAATGAACAATTATACCTGATCGGAGGAATAGGAGCGATGTACTACAATCCGAAAGCTATGTACCAGGGCAGTTGGGTTACATTACATGACAAACATACGGAAGGACAAGGTCTTTCCGGCGGTCCGGCGGAATACAAGCGGGTTACGGCTACAATTCCTGTGGGGATCGGTTTTAGAATGGGGATCAGTCGTTTATGGAGAATTGGATTGGAGGTTACTTATGTCAAAACATTTTCAGACTACATAGATGATGTGAGTGGTGAATATTACGATCCTGCGATTATCGGGGCAACATACGGTCCAAATGCGGCATACCTGTCAAACCCTTCAACAACACCGGAAGCATTTAATCCCGGAAGCCAAAGAGGAGGTAAACAAAAAGATGCTTTCTTTTACGTAAATATCATGCTGACCCGAAACATTACCTATAAATCCTTTTCCAGAGTTAAATGATAAAGTATTTGGAAGATGAGAACATTTCATGTGTGCGGAAAAGCTAATAGGATATTTATTAGGTAGATACCTATCTGTAAATAACTATTTTCATTCCTCAATTCGATGTTTTTTTTATGTTTTTTTTCGCTTTTGTGAAAATTCATTCAATTAAACCTGCTACTTGTTCATCAACAATACCCATTTAAAAAAAAGCAACAAAATTTTTAGTCAGCTGTTGTTTAAAATCATTAATTTAGCAGCGTGGAATCTACTACAACATAAATTTTTAGAATGAAGTACATAACTCTAACTATTTTATCTATAGTTTCAACAATTTCTATTGCGCAAAGTTCAAATTTCAACACACAGCGAAATTGGGCAATGAACAAAAAGGAAATTTCAATCGGTCTTGGTGCTACCAGTTTTCTAGGAGACTTAGGAGGGGCGAATCAAATTGGTACCGATTATAGTTTGAAAGACATCGATTTTAATTCAACCCATTTCGGTGGTTCTGCCTCTTTCAGATACCGCTTTCATCCATATTACGCGACTTCTACCATGGTCAACCTTGGTTTTTTACGTGGTAATGATGCGTTGACTACAGAGCAATTCCGAAATATGCGAAATTTGAATTTCCGTTCGTTCTTTGTAATGCTAAGTCAACGATTTGAAATCATTGTATTGGCAAATGAGAAAATCGGGCGCAGATACAATATTCCTGGATTGAGAGGATTTACGGATCACAATGAGCAGCTATATCTGATTGCAGGTATCGGTGCAATGTATTATAACCCGAAAGCAATGTATCAAGGCGGATGGGTAGGTTTACATGATTTGCATACTGAAGGTCAAGGTCTTCCTGGTGGTCCGGCTAATTATAAGCGCGTCACCGCGACTGTTCCTTTGGGAGTTGGTTTTAGAATGGGAATCAACCGCATGTGGAGAATTGGATTGGAAGCAACGTATGTTAAAACTTTCTCCGATTACATTGATGATGTGCATGGTGTCTATTACGATCCGGCAATTATCGGGGCCAGTTATGGAGCACAAGCTGCAATCCTGTCAAACCCTTCAAATACGCCAACCGCATTTAATCCAGGTAGTCAACGAGGTGATAAGCAAAAAGATGCTTTCCTTTACGTGAATATCATGGTGACAAGAAATATTACGTATAAAGCCGGAACCCGAAGCGGACCAATGAAGTTTGGAAAACGTCATTACAAAGCTAAGTTCTAATAAGATTTTTAAAATTCTTTTAACAAAACGAGGTTGTCTATTGACAACCTCGTTTTGTGTTTCTACCTTTGGTACAAATTAATCGAATGTACCCTTTGTTGAGATGGTTTCTCTTTAAGTTTGACCCCGAAAAAGTTCATTATTTTACCTTTAGATTACTTGGCTTTTGGCTCAAAGTACCTTTTGTAAAGCCCATTTGGAAATCCATTTATTGTATCCGTAATCCTCTGTTAGAAACAACTGTTGCCGGGATCAAATTCCCCAATCCGGTTGGATTGGCCGCGGGGTTTGATAAGAATGCCTTACGCATTAATGAGCTTGCAGCATGTGGTTTTGGTTTTGTGGAAATAGGAACGGTAACACCGGTTGGTCAGGAGGGTAATCCCAAGCCACGCTTATTCCGCTTATTGGAGGACAAGGCAATTATCAATCGGATGGGATTCAATAATGATGGGGCGGATGTGATTGTTGAGCGATTAAAGAAACTGAATCCTGCTTGCATCATTGGCGGAAATATCGGTAAGAATAAGGTAACACCGAATGAAGAGGCAACTTCCGATTATTTGAAATGTTATCACGCGTTGGAGCCTTACGTTGATTATTTTGTGGTCAATGTATCTTCACCCAATACACCGAATCTACGTGAGCTTCAGGATAAGGAGCCACTTACTAACCTGCTTCAGACTTTGATGGATGAACGAATTAAAATAAATTCTTCCAAACCGATCTTTCTAAAAATAGCTCCGGATTTGACTGATTCCCAATTGGATGACATAGTGGAGATTGTCGGAGAAACAAAAATTGCAGGAGTAATTGCTACAAATACAACTATTGAACGCGGAAATTTAGTAACTTCAAGCAGCATAATCGAATCTACTGGTGCAGGAGGAGTTTCAGGAAAACCTTTGAAAAAACGAGCGACTGAAGTAATCAGTTATTTGTTTCAAAAGTCTAATGGAACATTCCCGATCATTGGTGTCGGGGGAATTTATTCTGCAGAAGACGCAATTGAAAAATTATCTGCCGGTGCCAGTTTGGTTCAAGTTTATTCAGGATTTATTTATGAAGGGCCTGCTTTAGTGAAGCGAATTAACAAAGCGGTTCTAAAAGAAAGAAAGAAAATTGCACATGGATAATCGCGTTTTTATTACTGAGTGTCCAAGAGATGCTATGCAAGGAATCAAAGATTGGATTGAAACTTCTGATAAGATCAATTATTTGAATTACCTATTGAAATGTGGCTTTGACACCTTGGATTTTGGAAGTTTCGTTTCACCGAAGGCAACTCCTCAAATGCGGGATACTGCAACTGTTTTAGAAGGGCTGGATGACAGTGAAACCAAATTGCTGGCTGTTATCCCCAACGAAAGAGGAGCGGAAGATGCCGCTAAATTTGAGCGGATTCACTTTTTAGCCTATCCCTTTAGCATTTCGGAAACGTTTCAATTGAGAAATACCAATGCTACTATTGAAGAATCTTTGAGAAGGGTAGAAGCAATCGCTAATATCTGTCACAAAGAGAATAAGGAATTGATGCTTTATCTTTCGATGGGGTTCGGAAATCCCTATGGAGATGCGTGGTCTCCGGACCTGATTGTAACGTGGGCAGAGCGATTAACGCAATTGTTCGAGGTTTCGCGCCTTTCTTTGGCAGATACCATCGGTATCGCGACCCCTAAGTTGGTGAATCAGGTATTTTCGACGATTTCAACAGAGTTTTCAAATATTCAAATCAGCGCACATTTACATACTTTATCTGAAAATGCTGTCCAATTGACAGAGGCTGCTTATACGGCTGGTTGCCGTTATTTTGAAGGCGCTATTAAAGGTTATGGTGGTTGCCCGATGGCAAAGGATGAATTGACGGGAAATATGCCTACAGAAAAAATGCTTGACTGGTTTAAGGAAAAGGGAATTGAGACCGGAGTTGACAATACGCGTTTTTCAGAAGCATTTGTAACTTCATCCACTATCTTTCATTAATTAGTAAAGTTCTCATGAAATCAAGATTCTTAATTGTTCTTCCTGTTTTCCTTTTCCTGGCATCTTGTGATGATGAGGCGGACGATTCGATCACAATTGAGCCGAGACATTTGGCGGAAAAGGAGAAAGTGGTTGATCAAACAATCAGTACAAACTTCAATGAGAATGTATTTAAGTCAAAAGTGGAGGTGGAATTGTTGAAGGAATTGCATCTCTGTGATCCGAAGGCAACTTCAGATGATGACCCGGAGCACCCGACCTGTAGTCCTAATTTCTTTCGGTTTTTTAAATTGAATGACCAAACCCCATTGAAAGATGGATTCAAACTATTGATAAAATCGGGAGTGAATGGTTTTCCATTGAGAAGATTGTTGATTTTCGAAAGAGAAAATGATGTCCTGGTGAAATTGAATGGTTTCAACGGGAACTTAATTGAAGAAAGAAAATCACCTACAGGTTACAATGACCTGTTGATCCGCTTTCCGGATAATATCAATGGAAACATCACTTATTACAATTGCTTGTTCAGATGGAAAGATGGAAAGTATAATTACGTGAATTGTGAGGTGATCGATGAGGATGTTCCAAGAAAGATAAGAGCCGAATTCATCGATTCGATGGGAGTCGAGATCAAAAAGATACTGGATCAGAATGATATGATTTTCTAAGTGAAAATGTAAAATTGAGAATTGAAAAGTTTAAGACAGGTTCAATTGATTAATATTCCGATAGCTATTGGAAGCTTATTTCTGATTTTTCTTTTGGGAGCTTGCGGTAATACAAGTATTGAACCGATCGATCATTATATTTTACTTCATGACAATTCTTCGAAGGTTTGGTTAGTCGACAAGCAATTGGACGGAAAGAAGGATTTTACACCACTTCAGATCGAATACAAGGAAATCATTGTTTTTCACGAATCACGGAATGCCTATTTCCATCGGCTGAAAACCTTGGGGACAAAGAAAGGAATCAGAAAAACGTTTTGGTTGGATGCGTCGAAAAAAGAACTCGGCTTTTCAGGAGGTAAAAGAGACCTGGTTTTTGAGATTGTCAAACTATCCCGAAAGAAAATCATCCTGAAACCCAAAAACAACTCCTACAAGTATACTATCGTTTTGATTCCTTTTCCTGAATATTAGCTCTGAGTGCTTGATATGTCAATTTGAGTTACTGGTTTAAACTTGTCTTTCATGACATTATTTCTATATTTGCCTGTAACTCAACCTTATGAAAAAAAGAGTATATTTTCAATTCTTATTCCTTAGTTTACTTGTCATTTCTTGCGGTTCCAATGAAGAATGTACCGATTGCCAAGTAGAAAAAAATGCCGACACAGTTGTAAAAACCGACGATTTGACAACCGTTTTAAAAGATACGGCAACTGAAAAGAAAGCTGTTTCGGTGGAATTGAAGGAGAATCACGAAAAAATTGTAAAGAAATACGGAGAACAATGGGATTTTTGTACCTGCGTGGTTGCAAATGATTCAATCAACGATGCGTTTGAGAAAGGAGGGATGACTCCGAAGCAAGAAGAAAAACTGATGGCTCGTTGGGAATATGTGGACAATAAATGCAAGGAAATGTTGACTACTCCGAATACAACACCTGAAGAACGTGCAAGACATGATAAGAAGGTGATGAAATGCCTGAAACAAAATGGATTGAAGAAATAAAAAAAGCATTGCTTTTAATTCCGAATCTACGTTAGCAGATTATTAATGGAAATTTTTAGGGGCGCGATTAATCGCGCCCCTAAGTGTTTTATAAAATAATTTACCGTCCTTATTGCAATCTAATTGCATTTAGCTTACATTTGCTTCATGAGTAAATTAATGGTGCGGATTCTTTCTTCCATTTTACTGGTTGGTTTTTTAGGCTTTTTGGTTCCTATAAACAACTGGCATTCCTATGCTCATAAACACAAAACAAGCCATTCAGGCCGTCATACGGACGGATTGGTATTTAAACAAGGCATTGAGAAATGTGCTTTTTGCGATCTGCAAATTCCTCTTCTTTTTCATGAAGCAACCGGTGTCGAATTAAGTTGGAAATCCTTATTTGATTTTCTGTTCATCGATCATATTTGTTTTGAATTACCGGTGAAAGAGACACATTTGTCGCTTCGAGGTCCCCCTTTGAATGTGATTTATTCTAAATCGGCATATTTTGATGCTGAACACTTTCTAGTTTAGTTAACATCATTCAGTTTTCATGAAAATTTATTTATTTGGAGCATTCCTTTGCTGCTCCATCTTGGCATATTCGCAGGATTGTGCCTATTCCATCCGCGGTGAAGTGCGTGATATTCATACGAACCAGCTGATTCCATTTGCGCGGGTTTCCATTCAAACGAATGTAACGCAAACAGATTCCGCAGGCGTTTTTCAATTCACGAACTTATGTGCAGGAACCATTGTCCTGCGCTGTGTTCCTCATTTTGGTTGTGAACCGATGGACCTGGAAATTACAGTTCCAAAGGTTGAGTTGATTGTCTTCAAGGTGGAAACCCACCAGGTTGAGTTGGATGAATTACTCATCGAAGCGTATCATTTCCCAAGGGAGTCACAGGAGAAAATGACATTGAAAACAAATGATATCACCCAGATAAAAGGAAATACCTTGGGTGAACAATTGATCCGTTTTCCAGGCGTAACAAGTTTGAATACCGGATCTTCAATTGTAAAACCGGTCATCAACGGAATGCATAGTAACCGTTTGGTGATTGTGAATAATGGAATCCGACAGGAAGGGCAGCAGTGGGGAAGTGAACATGCTCCTGAGATTGACCCGAATTTGGCGGGTAACCTGACAGTGATCCAAGGTGCGTCCGGTTTACAATATGGAACAGATGCAATTGGTGGAGTCATTTTGGTTTCTCCGGATGAATTGCGTTATCAGAAGAATACTGCCGGTTGGATCAAGCTGAATGGGAATAGCAACGGACGTGGCGGAGGAGTTTCCGGTCTGATCGCCGGATCATTCACCAAATCTAAAAGATGGGCATATCGCGTACATGGAACAGGAAGGATCAACGGGACACAGAAAGCACCGGATTATTGGATCAAGAATACGGCTTCCAATGAATACAGCTACAGTGCCGCGCTGGGTTACAAAGGCGAAAAGTTTGAAATGGATATATTTTATACGAAATATTCAACCAACCTGGGAATATTCACAGGTTCCCATATTGGGAATTTATCCGATTTGAACGCCGCCTTCGCTGCCTCGACCCCGAAAGATACAGGTTCGTTTACCTATCGATTGGAGAATCCGAAACAATTGGTGCAGCATGATCTGAGCAAGATCCACCTGGCTTACAACTGGAACAAGAAAATCAAAACAAGCCTGGTTTATGGCTATCAGTTCAACTTGAGACAGGAATACGATTTGCATAAAGTATATAATGACAGCATCGCAGCATTGAATCTGCCTGCATTCGAGTTGAATCTCTGGACAAATTCACTGGAGCTGAAAACGGAAATCAGGCATTCTAACCGGTTCAAAAGTATTTTCGGTGTTTCCGGTTTGGAGCAAAGCAATGCTTACTCAGGAAGGTTCTTCATTCCAAACTTTAAGAAACTGCAGTTTGGAGGTTATTATCTAGGTACTTACGAGAATGAGAAATGGTTGTTCGATTTTGGAGCCCGATACGATTATTCCAAATTGCAGGTGTTTGTATATGACGATAACATCCTGACAAAACCAATCAAACAATTTCAAAATCCAAGTGCTTCTGCAGGTGTGTCACGACTTTTGGGGCATCATTGGATCGTACGCCTGAATCTCGGAACCGCTTGGCGGCCAGCTTCCATCAATGAGTTGTATAGTAATGGATTGCATCATGGTGCAGCTTCCATAGAAATTGGCGATGCGCAGTTGAAGAAAGAGATTGTCTACAACTCGCAATTAGGTGTTCAGTACAAATCCCACATCGCGAAAGTGGATCTATCCGTTTTCTACAACTATTTTGACGGGTATATCAATCTTCAGCCATCACTTCCTCCGATGCTTACAATTATCGGAGCATTCCCGGTATTCCGCTATGTGCAGTCCAATGTCCAGATTACAGGTTTGAATGGAAGAGTGGAAATTCCGATTGGTAAATATGTTTCGTACCAATTCCAGGGGAATTTCCTTTTGGGAACGGATTTGAGGAGTAATCAGTATTTATATGGAATGCCGTCCAACCGGATTACGCAACGGGTACGTTTTTCGACGATTCGAACCGGAAATAAACTGAATTGCTTTGTTGAACTCGAATTGTTGGATGTCTTCAAACAAAAAAGATATGTACCAAATTCAGATTATGTAAGTCCTCCAAAAGGCTATGATTTATTGAGTGCACAAGCAGGAATCAGCAAGAAAATGAACAGTGGAGAAAGTTTGCAGGTTGTTCTTGCGTGTTCCAATCTGACCAATTTAAGTTATCGGGATTACATTAACAGATTCCGGTATTTCACAGATGAGTTAGGACGGAACTGGACAATTAAAGTACTGGTTCCATTTTCAATTATTAAAAAAGAGTCCGGACGTTAAATGCTGGGATTAAAAAAAACTAAAAGCAATGAAAAAAGTAATGATGATTTTAAGCGTACTGAGTGTAGCGCTTGTAGCATGTAAAAAAGAGAAGAAAAAAGAAGTGGAAAATCCCACGAATCCGAATGAACAGGAACTGATAACCACTTTCAAGATCGTTTTTACAGATACAGCCGGTGTATTGCCGAATGTGGAAGCGCGATTTGTGGATATTGATGGTCCGGGAGGAAACAATCCGACTGTTTTTGATACGATTCGTTTGGTTGCAAATGCCACATACAATGCATCGATTACCTTGTTGAATGAAAGTGCTATTCCAACTCAGGATATAACGATGGAAGTGGAGGAAGAAGGTGTGGACCATTTGTTCTGTTTTGATTTGACAAGTGGCCTGAATATTTCAATTCTTCGCACGGATGCGGATGTAAATAACCTTCCGATCGGAATTCTGAGCCGCTGGTCGGTTGGAGTTGCTTCGACCGGAACCTCAACCATTCGATTGCGCCATCAGCCGGGAGTGAAAAATGGTCAGTGCGATCCTGGCGAAACGGATATTGAATTGAATTTCCATACGGTTATTCAATAATGGATAAAAAACAATAGGCACGTGATGCTTCGCGTGCCTACAGTTTTTTGAATATTTGAATTTGATTAATAATAAATCAAACGCTGAACTTTTGTAATGTGTTTCGCCAGGCGGATCACTTGTTTCGTGTATCCGAACTCATTGTCATACCAAGTGTAAAGAACGACATTCTTTCCGTCCAAAGAAACGATGGTTGCATGAGAATCATATACCGAACAACATGTGTTCCCGATGATATCACTGGAAACCAATTCCGGATCGTATGAGTAGAAGATCTGGTTCACCAAGTCTCCTTCCAAAGAAGCAGTTCTAACCACGTTATTTACATCCTCGATCGTTGTTCCTTTTTTCAATTCCAATGAAAGGATTGCCAATGAACCGTTTGGTGTAGGTACGCGAACCGCATTTGCAGTCAATTTATCTTTCAGGTCAGGAATAACTTTCGTTACAGCTGCTCCGGCTCCTGTTGATGTGATTACCATGTTGATAGCAGCAGAACGGCCTCTACGTGAAGATTTGTGCATGTTATCCAACAAGTTTTGGTCATTGGTGTAAGCGTGAACCGTTTCGATATGCCCTTTAACAATTCCAAATGCATCGTTCACCACTTTCAGGATCGGGGAAATTGCATTTGTTGTACAGGAAGCCGCAGAGTAAATCGTTTCGTTTTCTACATCCAGTGTTCCCTGGTTGATCCCGTATACAACGTTTGGAACTTCTTTTCCGGGAGCTGTCAATAGAACTTTGGAAACTCCTTTTGCTGCCATGTGCTTGGATAAAGCCTCACGGTTGGTATAAACTCCCGTGTTGTCAATAACCAATGCATTGCTGATTCCATATTTCGTATAATCCACTTCTTCAGGAGCAGAAGCATCGATCATATGAACGATCTGTCCGTTGATGATTAAAGCTTTATTTTCCAAATCTTCCACAACACTTCCTCTGAAAGCACCGTGAACAGAATCAGAACGCAATAAAGCAGCTCGTTTAACAATGTCTTTATCAGTTGCACCACGAGTAACGATTGCACGTAAACGCAATTGCTGACCTTTACCGGCTTGTTTAATCAACTCACGCGCAGCCAAACGACCGATACGACCGAAACCGTACAAAACAACATCTCTTGGTTCAACAGAACCGGAAGCACTGGAGAATTTACCCAATTTAGCACCAAGGAAAGCTGCTTTTGAATCGAATGCACTTCCTTCAGCGATCCATTCGCTGGATAACTTGCCTATATCGATCTTAGCAGGAGCTAAGTCCATTTTTGACAACTCTTCAGCCAAAGCAGCTGTTGTTTCAATGTCGATAGGTTTCTTTACTACATTTTTTGCATATTCATGCAAGTTTAGGATTTCAGAAATAGTGATGTCTGTAAGGTGATTACGGAACAAAACCAATTCAATTCCCTTGTCGTAAAGTAACTCACCAACGTGACTTGACAATTTTACAGCAGCGCGTTCTTTCTGAACGTGCATGTTTAATTCTTTTTCATAGCCTAATGCAGCTTCCATCTAACGGGTGTATTTATTTATGTTTATTATTTTCAACGAGATAGCATTTGTATAAAGCAAAAAAGACCGCCCGCGTTAGCAGACAGTCTTTTTATTATTATCCTAAATATGCTTTCAATAACTTATTTCGAGAGGTGTGCCGAAGGCGTCTGATTGCCTTCTCCTTGATCTGTCGAACACGCTCACGTGTCAGATTGAACTTGGCACCGATCTCTTCCAGTGTTAAGCCGTGGTTCATTCCGATTCCGAAGAATAAACGGATGATTTCACGTTCTTTGTCTGTTAAAGTGCTTAATGAGCGCTCAATCTCTCTCTGAAGAGACTCAGCCATCAATGCATGGTCAGCTTTTGGTGAATCCGTGTTTGCCATAACATCCATCAATGTACCACCGTCTTCAGAAGAAGAAAGAGGAGCATCCATAGATACGTGACGTCCGGAAACATTTAAGCTTTCTTTGATTTTATCCTCTGGAACTTCCAAAGCCTCTGCTAATTCTTCTGCTGAAGGAGGTCTTTCGAATTCTTGTTCCAATCTTGAAAATGCCTTGTTGATCTTGTTTAATGAACCAACCTGGTTTAATGGTAAACGCACAATACGTGCTTGTTCAGCCAAAGCTTGTAAGATAGATTGACGAATCCACCATACAGCATAAGAGATGAATTTAAATCCACGCGTCTCATCAAATTTCTGTGCAGCTTTGATCAAACCTAAATTCCCTTCATTGATCAGATCGGGTAATGTCAATCCTTGATTTTGATACTGTTTTGCTACAGACACGACGAAACGTAAATTTGCACGAGTTAACTTCTCTAATGCTCTTTGATCGCCTTGTTTGATTTTACGCGCCAATTCTACTTCTTCTTCGGCGGTGATTAGCTCTTCTTTACCAATGTCTTGAAGATACTTGTCTAACGACTGGCTCTCACGATTGGTAATCGATTTTGTAATCTTAAGTTGTCTCATGTAATGAACTCCGTTGTTTATAACGATTAATGAAAATCTGGCTGCAAAGTTACGACGAAATACAAGTGATTTCCAAATAAAAAAGGCAGATTTTTGGGAGATTTTCATCTCTCAAAAACCATGCCTTAACGTTTTTTTAATATACTACCTTGAATTACGGCGCTTTTGTGCCGAAAGTTCAAAAGGTTCAATGAGTTAAAAAAATCAAAAACCTTTTTTTTGCTTGAACTTTTTGAGCCGTTTTAACACTTGAACTGTTTCGGTTATAAACCGAATCCTACGTACTCTTTCTTTCCACTTTCTGAAACAATCTCCAGGAGAATCCCTCCTTTGGTGGAATTCAATAATCGGGTGAGTTGCTCCACCGACTCAATCTGAGTCTGATTGATCTTGGTAACGATATCTCCTTCGGTTAACCCGCTTGATTTCAACTTGCCGGGCTCCAAGGTTTTTACTTTCACTCCGTAGCTGATATTCAACTCTTTCTTTTCTTTTGCGGTTAATTCTGCAAAGGTTCCGCCAAGAGCCGCAGTTTTGCTCATCTCTTCTTTCGATTTCAAAGCAGTTTCACCCTCGGCAGAACGCAAGAGGATTTCTTTGATCACTTCAGTTCCATCTTCAGTGCGCAAAGTCAGGTTTACTTTGTCTCCCGGTCTGCGTTTTCCGATTTCTTCCTGTAGTGAAGCAACGGAATTGACTTCTCTTGAACCTACTTTCAGGATTACCCAGTTTTTCTTCACTCCGGCCTTGTCTGCTCCACCGTCTTCTGTAACGGAAGAAACAAAAACTCCCCGAGTTGAAGGAAGGTTGTTTTTCACTTTGATCTCCTGGTTGATGTCAGCGATCTGAACTCCTAAATAAGCTCTTTGGACAATTCCGAAATCGATGATATCACGCATCACTTTATTCACCAGGTTTACCGGTACTGCAAAACTATAACCTGAATACGAACCTGTCTGGGATGCAATTGCTGTATTGATTCCGATTAATTCTCCTTTTGTATTCACTAAAGCTCCACCGGAATTTCCCGGATTCACTGCAGCATCGGTTTGGATGAATGATTCAATCGGAACGTTTGTACTATTTGTTCGGTCGGACAATAAGTTGATGTTTCTGGCTTTCGCGCTTACAATTCCGGCAGTAACCGTCGATGTAAGGTTGAATGGATTACCAACAGCCAACACCCATTCTCCGATAAGCAAATCGTCACTGTTACCGATTGCAATCGGTTTTAAATCCGGGGCATCGATCTTCAATACGGCAATATCGGTCGATGGATCTGTTCCGATAACCGTTGCAGTGTATTTGGAGTTGTCATTCAGAATGACCTCAATTTCAGAAGCGTCTTGGATTACGTGGTTATTTGTAACGATGTATCCTTCGCTTGAAACAATTACACCGGAACCTGATCCACTTCCATATTGTTTGTATTCACGTCCCCCGGTTCCTGGTCCGTAAAAGAATTCATAAAATGGATCACGTTGAACCTGTGTCCGGACTACTTTTGTCGTGACGTGAACGACAGAGTTGATTGTGTTTTCAGAGGCTTCAACAAAAGAAACTGCTTCAGGAGGCATTCCATTGTATGAAACGGTTTTTGCAATTCGATTCCCATCAATTACCTGTTCCGATAAAGGTGTTTCGTAATTGTGGGATAATAGGAAACCGAAGGCGAACGGAATCATTCCACCAGCAATTCCTAGTCCTAGGTATTTTAATGAGTTGTTCATGATATTAAATTAGTTTACGCTAAATTTCTACGCAATTATAACAGTATTCGTTTGATGATTGTTACTTTTGTGCTGTTAAAGATTGTTAAGCCAAATGTACTTGTAACTCAATCATAGCAAAGGATATATGAATTTACCGTTTGTAAAATACCAGGGAACCGGCAATGATTTCATTCTGATTGACAATCGTTCGGGAGAGTTGGATGATTTGTCAATTTCAACGATTCAAAAGTTGTGTGATCGCAGATTCGGAATAGGTGCTGACGGTTTGATCAAGATCAATTCGCTTCCGGGAACTGATTTTGAAGTGGATTACTACAATTCGGATGGATCTAAAAGCTTTTGTGGAAACGGCGCGCGCTGTTCGGTTGCTTTTGCACACGAATTGGGAGTTACAAGCGATTCTGTTTCGTTCATGGCGATAGATGGGATGCACGAAGCTGTCAAAAAGGATGGGTTGGTCTTTCTAAAAATGAATGATGTGTCTGGAATTGATACGACCCAAAAGGAGTTTGTCCTGAATACAGGCTCTCCGCATTTTGTTCATTTCACGGAAAACGTAGCAGATTTTGATATTGTTGCATACGGAAAACAGATCCGTTATTCGGATAAATACAAACAGGAAGGAATCAATGTCAATGCGATTCACCAGTTGGACGAACATTCATTTGAGATCAGGACTTACGAACGTGGGGTGGAAGATGAAACGTTGAGCTGTGGAACCGGGGTTACGGCAGCAGCACTTGCTTTAGGTGAAAAAAACAATATTGCGGGAGGTTTTGAGTATAAAGTCAAGTCCCAGGGCGGAGATCTTTCGGTAAAATTTACCAGAACAGGTTCCCGTTTCACCGATATTTGGTTGATTGGTCCCGCTGTGTCTGTTTTTAAAGGAAGAGTGAATGTCTAAATTTGATTTTGAATCGATTCACGAGGGGCTTCCTGAACAACTTCTTCAAAAAACGGTTATCTGGATTTGGAATGCAGATAAGATTCCTCCGCATATCGGTATCTCAATCGGGAAAGACTATTTTAGTCTGACTTATCGAAAATCGGAACATTTATTGACTGCTTCGATGCTGAAAAAAGCAAAGAGATCTGCTGTTCCAGTGGTTTTGGTAGAAATTCCTAATGAAGTGATCCGGGTGGACGTAGCAGGTGCTTTCTTGAAATACGACCGTGCAGTGGATGGTATCACTTGCCTGCAACCAATCCGTGAGGTAATGCAGTTGGATAAAGTTAGCCAATTAGCAAATTTGCTAACATACTTACAGTCTGAGAACTTCATGCTTCAGGTAAATGGACTGAATTTACCTGAGAACTATACGGGAATCCCGGATTATTCGATGGAAGACATTTTGAAAAGAATTTCTCAGTTGAACGAAGTGAAATGATTATAGATGCTGTATTTAGATAGTTGATTCTTAATTACTTATTATTCTTTACTTGAAGTTAGTGACGTAATATTGCGGAATTACGTAATCAATCACAATGCAGTTGATTTCACAACATAAATTCGGAATTAGATATTTGGAATTCGGAACTGGTTCTTAGTAACTTGTTGAAAGAATTCAAATCGTCCTTCTCCAAATAAGCAGTTTTTCGGTTACATTTGAACGCTTTTATAAGCAATTAAATGGAGTGAATCATGAGTTTAACCGGCAAATCCGTTTTCTTGCGTGCTGTTGAAAAAGAGGACGCTACCAAGTTGATGCTTTGGGAAAATAATCCGAAACATTGGAAGATTACAGGAACAGAAGTGCCGTTTTCATTTTCTTCTATCCTGGAATATATTGATCAGGCTCAGCATATCCGGACACATGGGCAGTTGAGAATGATGATTTGTATGATAGGAACCCGGGAGCCAATCGGAGCGATTGATTTATACCAGGTGGATTTTAAACACCTTCGTGCCGCGGTTGGGATTTTAATTGCGGATGAAGACAATAAGAATCACGGATTTGCTTTTGAAGCATTGGTACTCCTCGAAAAATATGCCTCTCAGATTTTAGCATTGCATAACCTGCATTGTTCGATTCATAGTGATAATCTGGCTAGTGTCGGACTGTTCGAAAAGGCTGGGTTTGTAAGAGTAGGCGTGAGAAAAGAATGGTATCTCGAAAGAGGTGTTTGGTTGGATGAAATTTTATATCAGAAATGTCTGGAAAGAAAAGAAACAAAAAAGTAGTTTTTGCAGCGATAGCTGTGATGTTAATCGGTGTTGCACTGGTTTTTGGATGGACACCTTTGATGATCTACATGAAAAAGACTTCAAATGACAAAGAAGTTCGTGTAATTGTCGATAACAGGCATTCATTGGAACAAATTGCTGCAGATTTGGAAAAAGCGGGAGTAATCAAAGATGCTGATGCTTTCCTTTCCATGGCGAACTATAAGAAAGTGACTGTTGAAAATATAGAACCGGGAATGTATGCTTTTCCGGCTCATACTTCTTACCGTGATTTATTGAATTCGTTAAAAAGCGGAAGTTTTGAAGTGGAAGTTGTTGTGACTTTCAATAACTGCAAAACAATTCATGATCTGTGTGTGAAAGTTTCAGGATGTATTGCCGTTGACAGTACAGAATTGGAAGATTATATCACGGACTCTGAAACATTGAATAAATACGGATTTACGATCGAACAGATTCCAGCTTTGTTTATGCCGAATTCCTACAGGATGTATTACGATACGGATAAGGAGGCTTTCCTGGCACGTATGGCGAAAGAATTTAAAAACTTCTGGACTCCGGAACGTATGGCTCGCTTGAAAGAAGTCGGATTGAAATCACCCTCTCAGGCCGTGACTTTGGCTTCTATTGTTTATGGTGAACAATCCAAGAATGCTTCTGAATGGCCAATCATCGCCCGTCTATACTTGAATCGTCTCAATACCGGGATGAGGTTGCAGTCAGATCCGACGTTCAAGTTTTGTTGGGGCGATCAATTGGAAGGTGTACAGCGTCTGACTTACGAACACCGAAATAAGGACTGTCCTTACAATACCTATTTACACAATGGATTACCTCCCGGACCAATCTCAATGCCACCGACAGGAGTCGTGGAAGCAGTGCTGAACCCGGATAACAACAATTACTTATACATGTGTGCTCAACCGAATTACGATGGGTTGCACAATTTTGCGAAAGATTATGCCGATCATGCAAAATTTGCAGCTGAATTTCAAAATTGGTTGGCTTCAGAAATCGCTAATAACTAGATATGGAACGTAGATCTTTTGTGAAATTAGGCGCAGTTGGATTAGCTGCATCGATTGTAAGACCGGGTTTTGCAAGTGAAAATGTGGCAGAAACACCCGTTTTATCTGATTACAAAGGAGGCGCTAAAATGATTTCGACCTGGAGTCATGGATTGGAGGCAAATCGTGCCGGTTGGGAAAAGTTGAAATCCGGAGGAACATCCCTGGATGCGGTTGAAGCAGGTGCCAGACAAACGGAAAGCGACGTAAAGAATAGGAGTGTTGGAATTGGTGGAATGCCGGATCGTGAAGGACATGTGACTTTAGATGCTTGCATCATGGATTGGGAATCGAATTGTGGTTCTGTTGGTTATCTGGAGGGAATTGCCCATCCGATATCGGTTGCTAAACACATCATGCAAAACACGCCTCACGTGATGATTGTGGGTGCGGGTGCAAAACAATATGCATTGAAACATGGTTTTGAAACCATCAAGACTCCACTTCCTGAAGTAAAACAGGAATGGGAGAAGTGGAAAAAAGAACAGGCTGCCATAGCTAAAAAGCCCGCAATAAATCACGAAAACCACGATACCATCGGTTTGCTTGCAATCGATGAGCAGGGAAGGATCAGCGGGGCTTGCACCACTTCCGGTTGGGCTTACAAACTTCCGGGTCGATTAGGAGATTCTCCTATCATCGGTTCGGGTCTTTTCATAGATCAGGAAGTGGGTGGGGCTGTTGCAACCGGTTTGGGGGAATCCATTATCCGGATTGCAGGTTCACATACTGTTGTTGAGTTGATGCGACAAGGAAAAACACCTGAACAGGCATGTAAAGAAACGGTTGAACGATTGATTCGTAAACATAAGGATATGACCGGTTTACAGTGTGCATTCATTGCTATTAATGCCAAAGGGGAAGTAGGAGGTTTTTCTGTTTACAACGGATTTAACTATGCATTGAAAACAACCACTCAAGACGAACTGATTGATACCCCTTTTGATAGAAAATGGTAAGGATTGGATTTTTCATCGTATTGATTTCTTTGGCTACTGATGTGATGGGGCAAATCAATTTATCTTGGAAAGTTCAGCATCCGGTATCAAAAACATGGTTTCCGTTTGGTGAAAAAGGATCTGTTCAGGAAGCATTAATTGCAGCAAAACAACTTCCGGATCCGTTCGTTGGAATGAATGAAGATAAATTCGCATGGATTGAAAATTATCAGTGGATTCTTGAATCCGAGTTTATCCTGACTGAATCCGAAATCAATCAATTGGTAGAACTGGATTTCCCAAGTTTAGATACCTACGCTTCCATTTTTTTGAATGGGAAGTTTGTAGCTGAAACCAATAACTCCTTTGTCCGCTATCGCTTTGATGTAAAAGACAAGATTGTTCTTGGGAAAAATAAGCTAAAAGTGGTTTTTACTCCACCAATCATGTATCAGAAACCACGCCTGGCGAAAGTAGGAGTTACGCTTCCCGCTCCAAATGACGTGGGAACTACGAAGGTGGCACCACATTGCAGAAAGCCGCAATACCAGTTTGGTTGGGACTGGTCCCTGAGAATTCTTACGATGGGTTTTTGGGAGCCGGCGAAAGTGGATGTCTTTTCAGCCAATAAAGTACTTGCTAATTATTCCAATACACTGGAGTTGACTAGTGAACAGGCGGTTTCTGAATTCACCTTGGTTTTAGCAAAAGAAAGTGAGGAATCCTTTACTTGGAAAAGTGACTTGTTCGGAGAGCAAATAGTGAAAAGCAAAAACAAGCAATTGAAACGCTCGGAAATCCTTTCAAATCCGAAATTGTGGTGGCCGAGAGGGCAGGGAGAGCCCTATTTATATACTGATCACTGGGTTTTGCAAAATGAAAAAGGTGTTGTCATTTTGGAAAAGGATGTCCGTTTTGGAGTGAAAAAAGTGGAGTTGGTTCAGGAAAAAGATCAATGGGGGATCTCATTCCAGTTAAAAGTGAATAACAGACCCATTTTTTGCAAAGGGGCAGACTACATTCCGGATGATATTTTTCCTGCGCGAATAACCGATGAGAAGTTAAAAAAATCTGTCAAGACCATGCTGGATTGCAATTTCAACATGGTGCGCATTTGGGGAGGCGGATTTTATCCGCGGGAATCATTTTTGGAGGCTTGTGATGAAGGAGGATTGATGGTTTGGGAGGATTTTATGTTTGCCTGTGCAATGTATCCCGGAACTGATGAGTTCTTGGCAAATGTTAGAACGGAATTAGACCAACAGATTCCCCGATTGGCTTCTCATGCTTCGTTAACCCTTTTCAATGGAAATAATGAAGTGGATGTAGCCTGGAAAAACTGGGGGTTTCAAAAAGATTACAATTTATCGAAGAAGGATGAGTCGCTGATTAATTCGTATTATCAGAAACTCTTCAAGGAACTGATTCCGCAAACTTTGAAAACGTATACCAAAATACCTTACGAACACACTTCTCCTTTGAGCAATTGGGGGAATGATGCATTCTACAACGATGGAACCCAGCATTATTGGGGAGTTTGGCATGGAACGGACCCGATTGAAGATTTTGGACGGAAATCCGGGCGTTTTAATGCGGAATACGGTTTTCAGTCTTTCCCGGAGTTGGCGACCTTATCCACATTCAGTAAACTGGCAGACTGGAAATTGGATAGTCCCTTGATGAAACTGCGTCAGAAAAGTTATGTCGGGAATAATATGATCGCCAAACATTCTGATCTGCTTTATGGTAAAACAGCAGATTTTCAGCGATTCGTTTATTTTTCTCAGTTAACACAGGCAAAAGCGGTCGGAATAGCAGTTGTAGCCCATCGGACTACCTTTCCAAGATGTGCAGGAACACTCTATTGGCAATTCAATGATTGTTGGCCCGCACCGACCTGGAGTAGCATCGATTATTATGGCAGGTGGAAAGCATTGCAATATGAAGTGAAAAACGATTTCAAGGATGTGACTATCGCAGCTCGCATAGATACGCTGGGAAAAGAGAAATATGTGCTGATTTCAGATATCCCGACAGGATTCTTGTGTAAAATTGAAGCAACGATTTATGATTTTCAAGGAAGGTTGCTGGACACCTTGAAATGTCAGCAGGCAATCGCATATCCGCATAGTGTCGAGCTTTTTCCACAAGAGTTGAAAATGTATAAGAAAGGGGATTTTGCAATCCAATTCAAATGGAAGGATGAGACGGGAAAATCGTGTGAACGGTTATTTATACATGAACAATTTCCCGGCAAACCGATTATCGGCATAGAACCCAAGGTTGTGATCGAATCAGTGGATGTTTTGTCTGGAAAAGGAGTCTTGAATATCGAAAATGAAACAATTTTGCAGGATTTCTGGTTTACTTCCAAAGAAGGAAAAGTCGTGATGGAACAAAATTTTGTACACTTATTACCCGGGAAACACCGGTTAGAATTTGAGTTTGAGGGAAATGTAACCAAAGAGAATTGTTATTGGTTTTATCATTAACTTAAAATTAATATGAAAATTTAACGAGATAAATTTTGTAAATAATACCACGGTAATTAATTTTGTAACATGGAAATAGGTCAAGTCATCCAATCGAAATTTAAGAATTCTAAGCACAAAGCGGTGGTAAATCTTCGTTATACCTCGAATTATCTGGGTAATATTCAAAACAATTACATGGCAAAATTTGATTTGTCCATGCCTCAATTCAATATTTTGAGAATCCTTCGCGGAGCCAAAGATGCGATCAGTGTAAATTCGGTGAAAGAACGGATGGTGGAAAAGTCTCCAAATACCACGCGATTGATGGATAAATTGATTGATAAGGGATTGATGGAACGCGTTCGTTGCGAATCGGACCGCCGGGTAGTCTATGTGTCAATTACAGAAGCCGGGTTAAATATCCTGAAGCAAATCGATGACGATCAACAATCTGATCTCGATTTTACCGGTAATCTGACAGAAGAAGAAGCAGAGGTTTTGAGTAATTTACTGGATAAGCTCCGGGGGTAATTTATTCTTACCGCAAAGGTGCAGAGGACGTTAAGTCTACTTTGTAGGGTAAATCTTTGCGCTCTTTCATTCTTTGCGGTTAAATCCCATAGTGTGATGTTTCCTGCATGGGGAATTCCTGTATTTTTGCCTTTTATTTCTCCCTATTTATGCGCTTTACGCTTTTTACATTCTTTTTTTTAGCCAGCTTTTTTACATTTTCCCAAACAGTTAATGGAACAGGTTCTATAGACGGCCGGGTTTTGGACTCGGTTTCGAAAACTCCTTTGGAATATACGATGGTGCGCGTTTATAATTCGATTGATTCTACGCTTGTAAGCGGTATTTATACCGATGAAAACGGATCTTTCGTTTTGGAAGAAGTCAAATACGGTAAGTATTACATCTCCGTTTCGAATCCGGATTATAAGAGTAAAACCATTCCGAATATTTCCTTGTCGGCAGATAAATCCTTGCGGAAATTAGGTAATATCGCCTTGGTCAGTATCAATACACAATTGGACGAAGTCGTTATTCAACAAGACAAAAATCCCTTGCAATTGGGGCTGGATAAGAAAATCTACAACGTTGGGGATGATATTGCATCTTCGGGCGGAAGTGTGACCGATGTACTGAACAATGTTCCTTCTGTTGAAATCGATCAGGACGGTGCAATTTCTTTGCGTGGTGATGGAAATGTAACGGTTCTCATTGACGGGAAACCAAGTAATATGTCAGGAGGAAACGGAAAAAGTGTTTTGGAAGGAATTCCCGCAAGCAGTATCGAACGAATCGAAATCGTAACAAACCCTTCTGCAAAATATGATCCGGACGGAACTTCGGGGATTATCAATATCGTATTGAAGAAAAATGTGAAGCGTGGTATCAATGGAAATGTGGCTGCTACTGCCGGAACAGGGAATTTATACACGGGATCTTTGGGACTCAATTTGAGAAATACCCGATTCAATCTTTATGGAAACTATGCTTATTCTTATCGGGATGGTTACAGGAACAATTTCTCCGACCTGAATCAAACCAATGGCGATACAACTGTCAGTTTGAACCAGATGCGATACGGCGGGGATTTGAATATCACACATACGGCCAAGATTGGAATGGATGTTTATGTGAAGGATCGCAATACGCTTTCCTGGAGTATGGCAGGAAACGCCGGTAATCGTAAACGGATCGGAAACCAGGTCAATACACGTTATGACAATTTCGGAGATACAACCGGAATCTGGACACGAAATTCGAGTGATCCGAATACCTCTCAAAACATCGATTTTTCTTTGGGATATAAGTGGGACTTCAAGGAGGATAAAGGTTCCCTGGATGCGAATGCATATCAATCGCTTTCCAAAGGCTCAGATGAAGGATTTTATCTGCAGTCCTACGAACTTCCTAGTGGTCTGCCTTCAACGGATCAACATCTGTATAGCCGGGAAGCAAATGATTTCACTACGCTATCACTGGATTTTATTCGTATGCTGAAATACAAGATCAGAACGGAAAGCGGACTGAAAATGATTCAAAGAAATATGAGTTTGCGTTCTTCCTCGGAAGCTAAGGATGCTTCAGGAAATTATGTCTCTGATACTATTTCAAACTACAATTACAAGTACCTGGAGAGTATTTATTCCGGATATGGAATTATTGGAGGTCAGTTTAAAAAGTTCAAGTATCAAGCTGGAATTCGTTTGGAATATAGTATTCAAAATCCGAACCTGATTTCAAAGAACCAGAGTTTCAAAAACGAATACTTCAATTTCTTCCCTTCAGCAACGATCCGGTATGAAGTAAAAAAAGGAACGGAATTATCCTTAGGGTACAGCAAAAGGATCAACCGTCCGAATTCCGGGAATCTGAATCCCTTCACGTCCTATTCCGATCCATACAATCTGCGTAGCGGAAATCCTGCATTGAGACCGGAATATATTCATTCCATCGATTTGGGAGTGGATTACAATTCGAAGAAATTCGTTTTCACCTTTGCGTTGTATCAGCGCTATACGAGTCATGTGATCCAGCGTGTGAAAGTCTTTTATGAAAATGGGACATCAAACGGAACGTTTGCAAATATTGATAATTCCATAAGCTCAGGTGGTGAAATTGTCATGCAGATCAAGCCTTTCCCGATTTGGCGGAATATGCTTTCATTCAATGGAAATTACATTACGTTCAAAGACGATAATCCAAGTGTCAATTGGAATAGGCAAGGTTTTGTGTTCGGGATGAAGTTCAGTTCCACATTGGACCTGATGAAAAAAACATTGACCCTTCAGATCAATGGGAGGTACAGCGCTCCATCTGTGACGGCTCAAGGAAAGATGAATCCAAGAGGTTCTATCGATTTTTCTGCGGATAAATCATTATGGGATGGCAAATGGGGAATAGGATTGCGGGTGACGGATATTTTCAATACGCAAGGGTTTAATTTTGTGGTGGATCAGCCAACGGTATCTCAATCTTCCCGGTTCAAATGGGAGACAAGAAGGGTTATTTTCAGTATCCGCTATAGGTTCGGGAAAACTGACTTAAAAGAGGAGAAGCGCTCCAACGAAAATGGCGGAGGCGGAGGATTTGATTTCTAAGCTTTTTTAATCACGATGGGTTGTACAGGATAATGTATTCCCAGGTGAATCAAAGCTTTATCAAAGCTCTTTGTACTACTCTGTTTTTTCGCTTTTATCATTTTTGTTTTCATGATACTCATTTTGATAAACTTAAACAATTAATATGCCAATATACTCGCTCATTTACTAAAACGTTTGAATTACTGATTTTAGTGTATGAGATAATAATTGATTAAAAAACGTGTTAGAATACCAATTGGATTTTCCATAGATGACGAAAAATGAACCATTTAAATAAAATTATGAGAATATTTAGTTTGCCTGTTGGGAAATCCTTAAAAGAACCGTACTTTTGTAACCCCTTTTTTTAACAAATGATCGACGAAGAGCTGTTTCAAGCAAAGAAATTATATCCATTTCAGGAAAAGACTGTAAATGCAATCATAGATGAACTGGATAAGAATGGTTCCGATTACAATCTGCTATTCCAACTTCCGACAGGAGGAGGGAAAACCGTTATCTTTTCTGAAGTAGCAAAGAGTTATATTGAACGTTACCAAAAAAAGGTATTGATCCTGACTCACCGCATCGAATTATCTGTCCAAACTTCCAAACAGCTGAATGCAATCGGCATTTCCAATAAGGTTATTTCCAGTGATGTGAAAAACCTGATTGATGAAGAACATCATCCATGCTACATTGCAATGGTTGAGACGCTTAACAATCGTTTGCAGGAAGATGAGAATTTTGTTGATGGAGTAGGATTGGTAATCGTCGATGAGGCGCATTACAATAGTTTCAGGAAAATTTTCCAATATTATTCCGGAGCGAATATCTTAGGGGTTACCGCAACACCTTTGAGTTCGAATAAGGCTTTGCCTTTAAATGACCATTACAATAAACTGTTGGTCGGTGAAAGTATCGCTTCCCTGATTCAGGGAGGTTATTTGTCTGACGCCGAGACTTTCACTTATGATGTGAACCTTCACGGTTTGAAAATCGGTACGAATGGCGATTTTACAGTCAGTTCTTCTGAAACCGTGTACGGAAACTATTTCATGCAGGAGAAACTCTTGTTTGCGTATGAAGAAGTTGCTGTTGGCGACAAAACCTTGATATTCAATTCAGGAATTGAGACTTCTTTGCGTGTGGAAGAAACGTTCAAGAAAAGAGGGTATAAGATCCGGCACCTGGATTCCACTTTTTCTGATAAGGATAGAAAAGATGTGTTGCATTGGTTCAAAACAACCAAAGATGCCATTTTGACGTCCGTTGGAATTTTGACGACCGGTTTTGATGAACCGACCGTTGAAACTATTATCCTGAATCGTGCGACACGCTCCCTGACTTTGTATCATCAGATGATTGGTCGTGGATCACGCCGCTTGCCTAATAAATCAAATTTTAAGCTGATCGACCTGGGGAATAACGTTCGTCGCTTCGGTTTATGGCAGGATTATATCAATTGGCAAGATGCATTCAGATTTCCGGACAGATTCCTTGAATCGCGCTTGAGTGAAGATGATGATTTGGAATTTGAGGTTGAATTCGAATTTCCACGTCACATGGAGCAATTGGTCGATACCAACTTTTTGGAAGAATTCAGTATTCGCGATGTGTATTACGAATGCCTGGATAAAGGAGAAAAAGGAAAACTGGCTGTTGACTTATCCTTGAGTAATCACTGCGAGGGAATTGTAAGAAAAACAAAAGACCTGGATGATGCGATCATGATCGTTGATTCGCTTCAGGATCATATCGAGCACCGATTGAAATTGTATACTAAGTGTATCGCCAAGAGTACACCGAATTATTTCAAATACCTGATGGAAACATACAATCGGCAGTTGCGTCAGGAGATCCGCATGAAATTTGACGAGATTGAGGCGGAAGCTGAGATGGACAATTAGTTTTTTATTTCTAATAGCTGATTAAGATCTCAGTTGTATCAAAAGGAACTGTAGTTACACTCAGTGTTCCGTTGTTGGTTGTTCCCTGAACATCATAAAAGATCTGATACGTTGTATTTCCATTGTTGATGCAATAAAAACTGGATTCGGTAATATTATCTAACTGGATTTCACCTGTCGCACAACATTCTGCACATCCGTTTTTTCCTGCGGTTTTATAGTATTTGATGATTTTTGTTCCGTCACTTACAAAATGAAGTTTTGCCCAGGATTTAGCGTAAACGTTGTAATCGAAGGTGTTATCTTTATCCAAAGACAAATTGTCTAATGTAGTCGAAGTACTCTCGCTGAAATAATTGTCCTTACTGACAGTTATGGTTACATTTTGAATTTTTTCTCTGTCCAATTCATAGGAATAATTCCCGTTTGCATCAGTCGTTAAAGCCACTTTTTCAACAGCTGTCGGATTGGACGTTGTCGAAATGGCTATCGAAACCTTTGCCCCGGATAAGGGTGTGTTGAATGATGAATCATGAATAGTTCCTTTAATGGTGTATTTTAAATTTTTCTTTTTGCAAGCGAAGCCGGCAATGAGAATTAAGGCTCCAAAAAACAGGAAAAACTTTTTCATAATTGATTTTTTTAACAGAAACACAAACGTAATATTAATATCTAAACACGGTTTCAGCAAGACGGATTGTTAACAACCTTTTTATTCATCAGTGGATTAATTACTTTTTTAGTCCGGTTTAAGCCATGTAAGCCGGATAAATAAGGGACTTTTGAGGGTTGTTAACTTAAAACACCTGATAAAAAAATATTCACTTTTTTTAACAATCGTGCTGAATCTACAAATAAAGATATTATTTTCGCCGAGTAACTCAAAATTTATAATTATGTCAGAAAATTTAGACGCAACAACACAAGTTCAAGGAAAAGGACAAGCTATTAGTGGATTTATCCTATCTTTAGTAGGGATCGTAATTCCTTTTAACATCATCGCTATTGCAGCTGGTAGTATGGTAATCACTTACATCGCAATTGCTCTTTGCCTTGTTTCAGTTATCCTATGTGCTATGGCAATGGGTAAATTGAAAAAAACTGGTGGGAAACGTGGATTAGCTATCGCAGGATTGGTTATTGGTCTTGCTGCTACTGTATGGATGGCTTTAGCTATTCCTGCTACAACACTTTTAGTTGAAGCACGTAATAAAGGCGTTAATAACCTTGAGAATATGACTCAAGATGATTGGAACAATGCTTTGAAAAACGCAGAATAATATTTTATTATTTTTTTTAAGCCGGTTCTTAAAAAAGGACCGGCTTTTTTTATGAAAAAAAATAATTTTACTGAAACAATCAGGGATTTTTTACTTTAGAGAAAATTTCCTTTCAATATGGAAAATTGGAAAACAGAAGAATCAGTAGATAGCTTGGGTATTCAGTTGAAAAACAGGAGATCTGTCTTGCTTACGGTTGTATGCATTCTAACGTGGATAGGTTGTGGTTTTCCACTGGCAATCTCAGGCCTTTCCTTGTTTAATTCGGATTTGTCCAAAGCCTTTGCAAATACAGACAGGTATTCCGGGACTTGGTATTTTTTGGATTGGTTCGTTTTCCCGGTCCTTTGTGCTCTCGGAGCAGTTTTTATGTTCCAATTGAAGCGTTGGGGATTTTGGATTTATTGTTTGGGGCAAATTCCACCTGTCGTATTTTCTATCTACATGACGATTGCTCTGACCAAAAATTTGGGTTCGGGGGTTTTCTTCGGATTACTTTGGAATTGCTTCTCAATCGCTTTTGTAATTCTGTATGCTGTAGAAATGAATAAATTGTCCCGGAAACCTGTTTCAACTGATTTTTAATTTCTATTTTAGCGACCTTAATAATTCAATACTATTATACTTATGGCAGGTTTGATTATCCTAATCGCCCTCTTATATCTTCTTATTATCGGTGGATGCATTACAGCAAGTGTGTTTTATGTTAAAAACCTGATGGATTTGTTGAAGGAGGTTGATCCGAAACACCGCCTGGTTCATCCGGGGTTTGTCTGGATGTTGTACATTCCTTTTTATGGTGCGGTCATTTATCCTTTTATGCTTTACCCGAGAATAGCCGAAAGCCTTAAAAAGGAATTTGATTCCCGTAATAATCCGCAACCGGGAGATTATGGAAGATCACTTGGAATCGTTCTTCCGATTTTAATTTGCTGTTTTATCATCCCGGTCTTGAATATTTTGGCAATATTGGGCTTCCTGGTTATCGGTATCATTTTTTGGGTCAAAATGGCTCAGTATAAAACCATGTTGAAAAGATTGCCAAAGTTGGACGGAGTTCGGATTTCAAGTAGCTCAGATTTATTAGATTAATTATTTTAAACTTATTCATTATGTACGGAGAAGCGGCATTTATTGTTATAATATTCGCGACCATTATCATTGCTGCAGTAGTTGTTATGGTTGTATTTTACCTGAAAAACTTACAGGATTTATTGAGAGAATGTGATCCGATTAATCGTCAGATTCCTCCTGGAAATGTTTGGCTGATGTTTATTCCACTCTTTAATATTGTTTATGGGTTCATCATGTATCCGAAGATCAGTGAAACACTTAAACGAGAATTTGAATACAGAGGGGCTCCTCAATCGGGTGATTATTTAAAAGCTTTGGGAATGGTAATGCCAATCCTGAATGTGGTTGGACTAATTCCAGTGCAGGCAATCAAAGGAATTATTGGTTTGGGAAACCTCGTAATGATGATAATCTATTGGGTAAAAGCTGCTGAGATGAAAAATAAACTTCGTTCACTTCCGAAAGGGGATGGCGGTGTGAAATTCTCTGATAACCCGGATTTATTAGATTAAAAAGAAACAAACAAACAATTAATATGGATACACTGGATCAAAACATTGAATTGGATAGCGATAAACTGAAAATCACCAATTCAATCAAACAAAACTTAATTACTTCAGCAAAATGGGCTAGATTCCTGGCTATTATCGGGTTTATTTTTACAGGATTTTTGGGCATTGCGTCATTAATCATGTTGGTGACTGCGATGACAACCGGATTTGCTCCGCTTATCCTGATGGCACTCGTTTACATCGTGTTGACTGTCGTAATGCTTTTTCCCGGTTTGTACCTGATTCGTTTTGCCGGTGCAACTGAAAAAGGATTGAATACAAATAAACAAAGTGAATTCGATTTCGCGATTCAGAATTTGAAATCATTGTTCAAATTTATGGGGATATACACGATTGTATTAATCGGGATCTACATTTTATTTTTCCTTGCTGCAGGATTGACAGGATTTGGAAGATTATTCTGATTATTAGTAGAAAGATACAAGGGAACTTATTTTTAGGTTCCCTTTTTTATTTTAACAGCGCTTATTTTTAGCCATTTTTCGCCTAGAATGTTATCTTTGTTTTCCTTAAAAATTCAATATGTCTGACGATAAAAAAATCATATTTTCCATGGTTGGAGTTTCCAAAGTGACTCCTCAAGGAAAGCAAATCATTAAAAATATTTACCTCTCGTTTTTCTATGGTGCGAAGATCGGAATCATTGGTTTGAATGGTTCGGGTAAGTCCACCGTAATGAAGATTATTGCAGGTCTGGATAAATCATTTCAGGGCGATGTGGTCTTTTCACCGGGTTATACAGTCGGATATTTACCCCAGGAGCCGGATCTGGATTTGAAAAAGACGGTGAAAGAAGTGGTGATGGAAGGTGTGCAGGACGTTGTAGATATTTTAAAGGAATACGAAGAGATCAATGCGGCTTTCATGGATGAAGAGACCCTGAATGATCCGGATAAGATGGATAAATTGATTGCACGTCAGGGAGTTGTGCAGGATAAGATCGATGCAGTTGATGCATGGGAATTGGACAGTAAATTGGAACGTGCAATGGATGCATTGCGTTGTCCTCCGGACGACCAGTTGATTGGAACACTTTCGGGTGGAGAGAAACGCCGTGTTGCTTTATGTCGTTTGTTGTTGCAAAATCCGGATATTTTATTGTTGGATGAGCCAACCAACCACTTGGATGCAGAATCGATTGATTGGTTAGAGCAGCATTTGCAACAATACCAGGGAACTGTTATTGCAGTAACCCACGACCGTTACTTCCTGGATAACGTGGCCGGTTGGATCCTGGAATTGGATCGGGGAGAAGGAATTCCGTGGAAAGGGAATTATTCTTCCTGGCTGGAGCAAAAAGGAGCCCGATTGAAGGATGAAGAGAAGACAGAATCGAAACGTCAGAAAATGCTTGCCCGCGAGTTGGAATGGGTTCGGATGAATCCGAAAGGCCGTCATGCTAAAAACAAAGCACGTATTCAGAATTACGATAAGATGATGTCTGAAGAAATGAAGGATAAAGAAGTGAAGCTGGAAATTCCGATTCCGAATGGTCCTCGTTTAGGAAACAATGTAATCAATGCGGAGCATGTCATGAAGGCATTTGGAGACAAATTGTTGTATGATGATTTGAATTTCCAACTACCTCCGGCCGGAATTGTTGGGATCATTGGTCCGAATGGTGCAGGTAAGACAACTATTTTCAAAATGATCATGGATGAGTTGGCTCCGGATAAAGGAACTTTTGCCATTGGTGAGACGGTGAAAATCGGTTATGTAGATCAGACTCATAAAGACATTTCGCCCGAAAAAACGGTCTTTGAAGTGATTGGTGGTGGAAATGAATTCATTGAAATCGGAAATCAGAAGTTCAATGCACGTGCTTACTTGTCTAAGTTCAACTTTGCAGGATCCGATCAAAGTAAGAAAGTAGGAGTGCTTTCCGGAGGAGAGCGAAATCGCTTGCATTTGGCCATGACCTTAATGACAGAAGCAAATGTATTGTTGCTGGATGAGCCTACGAATGATATCGATGTGAATACCTTGCGTGCATTGGAGGAAGGAATTGAAAGTTTTGCAGGATGCGCAGTAGTGATTTCCCACGACCGTTGGTTCCTTGATCGTATTTGTACACATATCCTGGCTTTTGAGGGTGATTCTCAAGTGGTTTGGTTTGAAGGTTCTTATTCGGAATACGAAGAAAACAAGCGCAAGCGCCTAGGAGACGGAGCGCCGAAGAGAATTAAATATAGAAAACTGGTTTAGAATGTAAAATTGATAATGGAGAATTGAAAAGGGGGATTTGCTTTAAAATGACAATTCCCTTTCTCAATTTTAAATTTTCAATTCTCAATTAAAGAAAAAATGGATCCGCTTCACGGAGTAACATTGGAAAAGATAGTCACCGAATTGGTAGAGGAATTTGGTTTCGAGCGATTGGGAAAACTCATTCCGATTAATTGCTTTATCAGTAATCCTAGTATCAAATCAAGTTTGACTTTTTTGCGCAAAACCCCATGGGCGCGTACGAAAGTGGAGGAATTGTATATAAACAGAATAGTAAACATTCGAAATAGCGATTAGTAGTTGGTCATTAGTGGTTAGTTAAAACCCATTAATGTCTAATCACTAATATCTAACAACTAGAAAATATGGTAAGAAATTTAGAACCGAAAGCACTGTGGAATCATTTTGCTGATTTGAATGAAGTACCTCGGCCTTCAAAAAAGGAAGAGCGTGTTATTGAGTTCATGATGAATTTTGGAAAGTCACTTGGATTGGAAACTATTCAGGATCATATTGGTAATGTGGTTATCAAAAAGCCGTCGACTTCAGGAATGGAGAACAGGCAAACGATTGTGATGCAATCGCATCTGGATATGGTTCATCAAAAAAATTCCGATACCATCTTTGATTTTGATACGCAAGGAATCGAAATGTTGGTGGATGGTGATTGGGTGAAAGCGAATGGAACAACGCTTGGAGCTGATAATGGTATTGGTGTTGCTACGATCATGGCGGTTTTGAAATCGACAGACATAGCTCATCCTGCAATAGAAGCGCTTTTCACGATTGATGAAGAGACAGGAATGACCGGGGCTTTACAGGTTGACGCTTCCAATATCAGCGGAACGATCTTGTTGAACCTGGATACGGAAGATGATGATGAATTGTCAATCGGTTGCGCAGGTGGGATTGATACAAATACAGCGACAGCAATAACTTATGAAGATCTTTCCAGCAACTATGTTTGTTTTGAAATCAAATTAAGAGGATTGCTTGGTGGGCATTCCGGCATGGATATTCATTTGGGGAGAGGGAATGCGAACAAATGGATGAATCGGTTATTCAAACATGTTAAGTCTCAGGTAGATTTGAAATTGTGCAGTTTGGATGGTGGAAGCCTAAGAAATGCTATTCCAAGAGAAAGTACGGCTGTTGTAGCGGTTTCTGAGGATGAAAAAACAAAATTCCATAAGGCGGTTGATCAGATAATTGCTCAAATTGAAGCAGAATATCATACAATTGAAAAAGATGCAAGCTGGACGGTTTCTGAAAGCGGAGATTTAAATAGGGTAGTAAAGGATTCTGATTTTGAACGTATTGTGAATTCAATTTATGCGGTTCACAATGGAGTTTACAGGATGAGTCCTGCGATTGCCGGTTTGGTGGAGGCTTCTTCCAGTTTGGCTAAAGTGACAGTTGGAGATGATCAATTTACAACTCAGTCATTGCAGCGTAGTTCTGTCGAATCTTCAAAGAAAGATGTAGCAAATACCATCCGTGCAGCATTTGAAAGTGTTGGGATAGAGGTTGTTCAAGGTGGAGAATATCCGGGTTGGGAACCGAATGCTGATTCTGCAATTTTAAAGGTGATGGCTGATTTGTATCGTAAGCAATTCAATTCAGAACCGAATATCAAGGCATGTCATGCAGGATTGGAATGTGGAATTCTTGGAAAGCATTTCCCGGGAATGGATATGATTTCTTTCGGACCGAATATTCGGGGAGCGCATTCCCCGGATGAATGTGTGCAGATTTCTTCGGTTCAGAAATTTTGGAATTACTTATTGGAGGTTTTGAAGCAAATTCCAGTGAAATAATTAAAGTGACGCCAAAAAGGCGTCATTTTTTTGTCCCATTGTTTTCAATTTAAAAGATATCCGAAAAAAGATGCTTTATTTGTTATTGAAATCTAAATGATGGATAAACTGAACACTAATTGGCTGGAATTTCATGAAAAAATGAAATTTCGTCTTGTACTACACTTACTCTATTTTTTCGCGGGATTGATGGCCTTGGTGACGGTCGTCAATCTTTCCAATGAGCATTTTAGTGCCATGCCGAATTTCTTTGCTGTAGGAATGTGCATAGTAGGTCTGATTGTGATTCATGTTACTAAAAATTATCGCTTGGTAGGGGCTATTTGCTCCATTTTGACTTTCTGTATTGTTTCCGGGGCGTTCCTGTTTTTGAAAGCAACGCATTATCTCACTCCGATGTGGATGATAGTAAATATCATCTTCACGTTTTTCGTTTTGGGAAAGAAATGGGGGATTTCCATCCTGGTTGCTCACTTCGTGATTTTATTCTACTACCTGATCTATTTGCATGAAGGGAATATTGTTTCTGTAAAGTCATTTTCAGGAAATGATGTCACGACTTTTATACTGGAGTATTCCATTGTTGGTTTTGCAATCGCCTATATTTTGAACCTGTATGTTTTGACGACCAATTATTCGCGCCGTGAATTGATAGAGAATAACCAAAGACTTTCGAATCAGAATAAGCTCATTTCAAAGCAGAATTCCGAAATGGAAGTGATGCTTCGTGAAATTCATCATCGTGTAAAGAACAACCTGCAAATCATTACCAGTTTGCTGCGGCTTCAGGCAAACAATATGGATGAGGAGCACGGAGGTTCATACCAGGAGGCAATAGATCGGGTGACGGCAATGGCTATCATTCACGAGAAAATGTATCAATCAGGGTCCTTATCGAAGTTTGATCTGGAAAAATACTTGAGATCATTGGTGGACAGTTTGTTGATGAGTTACTCCATTTCCAAAAAGCCGACTTTCGGGATTCACGTTGAAGTGGAGGATATGAAGTCTAAGAGTATCGTTCCGCTTGCACTTCTGATCAATGAACTCCTGCTTAATTCCTTGAAACATGCTTTTCAAAGCCAGGAAAATCCTGAGATTTCAATCAGTCTGAGTGAAAATGAGTCGCAGAAATCCAACCGCTTTACCTTGGTTTATAGCGATAATGGTTCGTGGGTTGAGGATTCGGTAGCATCCTTTGGAACAGAAATCATTCAAGCAATGTCGGAGCAAATGGAAGGCACTTTTACACTTGAAACCAACGATTTTGGGACGAAATATGTATTTGATTTGGCTAATTTGAGCTAAATTTGCTGAACTGAATGAATTGAAACAAACTAATATCTGAAGAAATATATGAGCTGGTCTTTGTTGCAGAATCTTTCAGCGGATCATTTGCATAAAATTATGGAAAATGATTTGGAGGCGGAAAGGCAAAGGCTGATTGAGACAACAATTGGCTTCTCACTTACGGTAATTGTTATGTCTATACCGGCTTATTTTCTGATCCGATATACCTATTTCAAGTTTAAAAAGGAATTTCGCTTCAAAACAAAATTCAATCAGTATAATCACATAGATGCATTGGTGTTGTTGAGTATGAATGTACTGCGTACCAATCCGGAATGTTTCCAGGAAAAATGTGTTTACCTGAAAGAGTACATCGTTTATCTGTACCCCAAGGGTAATTCGTTCCATGAGTCATTGAAGATGTCATACAATGATGTTTATCGTTCGGAGTCTATTGTGAATTGGTTGAATCGTTTTCATGCGGAAGAGGAGCGAAGGGATGTCGTGCGTTTTTTGATTCACATGGCTGCCCGGGATGGAATAGTGGCTCCGCGGGAAAAATCGGAACTTTTCCGGATCATCGATAGCTTTTCTTTGGCCCGAAAAGAATGGATAGAGCTGATGGATGGGATCAATGAAGCTTTTACGGATCAACAAAACCGTTGGCGCAAAACGCAAAGTTCTCCAAGTAAAAATTATCGTGAAACATTGATTGTGAAGGCTTTGGATTATTTCGAAGTGACGCGTGAAGCAATTCATGAGCAACTGTTGCGGGATAAATACCGTAAACTGGTGAAGAAATATCATCCTGATCGTCATCCGGATGCTACGGCAGAAGAGCGTAATGAATTAGAAGTGAAATTTCAGGAGCTTCAACTGTATTACGAGGAATTGCTGAAATTGCTCGATAACTGATTTGGGTGAAATATCTTTTCGATTTGGCTAATTTGAGCTAAATTCACCGAATGGATGAACATCAATTAGTATCGTTGGCAAAAGCCAAAATGCCTTTTGGGAAATACAAAGACCGCTACTTGATTCATTTGCCTGAAAATTACCTGGTTTGGTTTAAGCAGAATGGTTTTCCTGCAGGTAAATTGGGTCAGCAATTGGAGTTGATCTATGAAATCAAATTGAATGGACTGGAGCATCTGATTTATCCGCTAATGCCTAAATCGAATTATTGATATGTTGGAGTTGAATACCATTCTTTTGCGCTACGGTATAGGTGGTTATAGACATTCGTCACCCATGCCGCCTGAAGAACGTTTTTGGTCCGGAGTCATGGTTGTCACATTATTTGTGGGGGTGATCGGTTATGTGGTTTACAAAAACCTGATAAGCAAAGGCGATGCGGATGGAGATGGTGAAACCGATTCCGAATGGGATAAGGGAATTATTCCGTGGAATTTTCTTCCGACTCCGGAGAATATTTATGAGCTATTCATAGCCTCAGCTTGTGCCATGGTGGTAAGGGATCTGGATAATTACTACATGAAATTTCCCTATATCGATAGTTATTTAAAACGGAATTTTAAAGAGCAGTATTATTATGCAGCGGAGTCGTATGCTTATTCCATGAGACATGTGGTGCGAATCAATTCTCTAGCCGATTGGTCGAATCGGAACCTGAAAAAAGTGTGGAAAGTGAGGTTGATCAATTTTTTGGCGGGAATTGCACTCTACGATGGTGGAATCAACAATGATGAGCAACGCTACTTGTTGGTGCTGATGGTTAAATTGAACCTGGAAATTTCTGATTTTGAGCCTGTTTACCAGGATAAATTGACCCAGAAGAATGAAAGAAGCTACCGCGGAGAGGCGGTTTTTTCCAGGAAAGATTCTTTTTATGCAATTTTAGGACTGGAAATGAGTGCCTCAATGGAAGAAGTGAAAGCTACTTACCGACGATTGGTAAAATTGACGCATCCGGATCGCTTTATGAATGAATCTCTTGAGGTTCAGAAAGCGATGAGCGAAAAATTCCGGGAAATTCAAATGGCTTATGAATCTATTGTAAATTCATGACATGTTGGTGATTGGAATCGTTTTTGGATTTTGTTTGATTCTTTTGGTTGTGATCTTGACTAAAAGACAAGTACAGGATGTGAGAGAGCGAAAGGTTAGCTCGGAACTGGTTTTGAAGCGTAGTTTTCAACCACCATCCGGAAAAAAGACCGAACAATTGGTTTTTCAAATCTATGTTTTGCTTGCTGCATGGATGATGCGTAAAAATGCAGTCAAATCATTTGAAAAACAGTCTTTTGTAGTCGTTTATATAAATGAAAAATTTAATATTGATTCCTTGATTATCTCCAATGAATTGGAGTTGGTAGGTGAAACTTCGATTCATGTTCGGAGTGTTGCTAATTGGGTGGTTCAGAAAATGCACGGATCCCAGGAGCGGGCGGAATTGATTGATTTCCTGATTAACCTGGTTTTTGTAGACGATGACATGATTGATCGGGAGTTTACGGCATTGGTTCGTTTGGGAGAGCTGATTGGTGTTCAGTCTGTTTATATCGAGAAAAAGGTTATTGAATACCGTAAGCGCGTCTTCGGTGCTTCTGCAAATAACGAACGACTACATAGTATTGCGAATATTGGAATGAGAAGAAGGATGGCGCTGGCAATCCTGGATTTGGGCTCCGGTGCTACTGAAGAAGAGGTCAAGAAAAGCTACCGGAAACTGGTTAAAGAGTATCATCCGGATAGAAATCTGGACTTGAATGAAGAGGAGCGGGAGGTTAATGCTCAACGGTTCCTGGAGATTCAGGATGCTTACGAAGAGCTTATTTCGAATTGATTTCCGATTATTTTTTTACAAATGTGCTTGCTAAATAAATAGCTGTTTTTCAACTTGTTAAATTCTGTTATCGGAATCGGTAATTAAATAAAATTTCATTTTTTTTCATTTTTTTTGATTGGATTTGTAACCAAATGGGAAGCTGTGGCGTAAATGGGTCAAAACGGAATCGCATTTAAGTTTTATATAATATGGAAAGCACAATGATTAATAACGCAGTAAGCTTGGCGAAAACAAAATTAGAGCGCCATAAAGCAATGGGAAAAAACAGTAACTTGAGTATTGTAGAAGTTGCTAGATTAATGGATTTGGTTACATTTGGACCAAATATGCCACAGGTTACAAATAGCATGCTTTTCTTTGGATATAGTTCAAACTGATTGATTTAAAATATTTTTATGAGTCCTTCGAAATTTCGGAGGACTTTTTTTTGTTTCGTTTTGTTACAAATGTGAAAATATTTCACGGTAGAATTGTAAATATTAAATGATACATTTGTATCATGGAGGTGAAAGATCGCTTACGGATGATTATGGATTCACATAAATTGAATGCGGGCTCCTTTGCTGACAGGATCGGTGTGCAGAGGTCGAATGTGAGTCATGTGCTTAGTGGAAGGAACAAACCTAGTTTTGATTTTGTAGAGAAATTGTTGATTGCATTTCCGCGTGTCTCGGCTGAATGGCTGTTTACGGGCAGGCAATCAAAGAAAGAAACGGATGAAATGCCTGAGATTGACTCTGGAACGGATAAGTCAAGAAATGGTGATGTGATTACAGCTTCAAAATTACCGGAAGGAAGTGCGGTTTCGGAAAAGAGGATTGTTAAGACCTTGGTCTTTTATGCTGATTTCACTTTTGATGTTTTTCTTCCTAATGAGAAATGATTCCTGAACCGATCAATTCGTCTTCCATGTAAAGAGCTGTAAATTGCCCGGGAGTGATTCCGCGCTGCTTTTTATCGAATAGAATATAAAATCCGTCTTCCAGACGTGTTAATGTGCCTTTTTGAAGCGGTTGACGGTATCTGATCCGGATATCAAACTCTTTTATATCTCCGATATTCAATTGGAATAGGGGATTGATCCAATGCATTTCGTTTGTCTCGATTTTTAAAGCCCATTTGTTTAATCCCGGGTGATCGTCCTTTTGACCTGAATACACTGTGTTTGTTTCCGTGTCTATGCCGATTACGAAGGAAGGATTAGGTCTTCCGCCGATGTGAAGCCCTTTTCGTTGTCCGATGGTGTAATAATGCGCGCCGATGTGTTTTTCAACTTCTGCCCCCATGGCTGGGGAATAAATGAATTCCTTGCTTAGATCTACCACGTGATTTAAGTCAACAGGGATGTTAGAGTAGTCTGTAAATTGACTGTCTAATTCGTTTATTTCTATTATTTTACCATGTTTAACCTGAAGTTTTTGTTGAAGAAATTCGGGTAGTGAAATTTTCCCTACAAAGCATAATCCCTGCGAGTCTTTCTTTTCTGCAGTAACCAGGCCAATCTCTTTTGCAATCGCTCTTACTTCCGATTTTTGGAGGTTTCCAATAGGGAAGAGTGCCTTTGAAAGTTGTTCCTGGGACAATTGGCAAAGGAAGTAGGATTGATCCTTGTTTGGATCAAGTCCTGCCAATAAGTGGTGAATACCGTCTTCTGTGGTGTTTTTTCGGCAATAATGACCTGTGGCAACGTAATCTGCTCCGAGTTCCATGGCTGCTTTTAAAAACACATCAAACTTGATTTCACGATTGCAGAGAACGTCCGGGTTGGGTGTTCTTCCGGCTTCGTATTCTGCAAACATATAGTCTACGATGCGTTCCTTGTATTCTTTGCTGAGATCCAATACCTGGAATGGGATTCCAAGATGTTCTGCTACCAGAAGTGCATCGTTGCTATCATCAATCCATGGACAGTCATTGGAGAGTGTTACGGTTTCATCATGCCAGTTGCGCATGAATAGCCCGATAACCTCATATCCTTCCTGTTGAAGTAGATATGCTGTAACACTGGAATCTACACCGCCTGACAAACCGACAACCACTCTTTTCATGGTGCAAATTTACGAACTTTTGAAAAGCGTTTTTGAAAATTGGATTTCTTTCGAAAAATTAACAGTTACAAAAGTGAATTGTTGAATATTACATTTGTATTCGTGTCGAGATAGTCTTGAAAGCTAAATTTACATTCCGGTGATGTTTCTATATTGTTCAAAAATGTTCAAGTGTTCAAATGAAGTGATTATTTTGAACTATTGAAAAATCTAAATATTAGTTAATGGCAACAAAAGCCTCAAAAAAAGTCATATTTTCGCCCTATGAAACTGATTGTTCTAATCTTATTGGTCTTATCTGGAAGCGCTTTTGCTCAACCGTGTACAAAAGTTTGGTTGAAGGGAAAAGTGGAAGATACCCTGAATAAGCATACATTCCTGAATTTGATGGTTGTAAACACTTCCACAGGAAAAGGTGTTTTTGGTCAACCTGACGGAACGTTCGGGGTTTACGTGAGTAACAATGATTCGATCATCTTGTCAGTCAAAGGTTATGAGCGTTATGGGTTTCGGGTGATTGGAGATTCTTCCTGTCACTATGAAGTATATGTGGTTGTTGAACGAAAAGCCCGTCAGATTGATGAAGTGGTCATTAAGCCGTTGAAATCACTTCAGGAGATCAAGGAAGAGCGCGCTGCTTTAGCCTTGAGAGAGACACGGACAATTACAGGAATAGAAGCTTTCCAAAGTCCGATAACCGCATTATATCAACGTTTCTCCAAAAGGGAGCAATCCAAAGCCTTGGTTGCGAAGAAGGAATACGAAGATTCAAAAGAAGAAGTGGTTCAGGAGCTTTTGAAACTCTACGTTTCTTATGATATCATTAAACTAAGCAACGATGATTTTATTGATTTCATCCGCTTTATGTCTATGGACGAGAATTTCCTGAAAACCGCAACGGATATTGAATTGATCACATTCATCAAGGACAAGCTCGAACATTACATGCTGCTTCACCCGGAGAAAGAGACGGAATACCAGAAACAGAAATAGTATCAGGTAATTATCAATTATCAATGTAGAAATTATCAAGAATCCGAGTTCTTATATTTTTGATAATTAAGCTCTCTTGATAATTACATAATTGATAATTCCCCGTTAGTCTTCGAAAATCTTCGGTTCTTCCATTAATTGCTTGTCATGCAATTCGCGATAATGCCCGGAAGTTTGCAATAGATCACCAGGTTTCCCTTCTTCTACAATTTGACCGTTTTCAAGAACCAGGATGTAATCTGCATTTCTAAGACTAGAAATACGATGACTTACAATGACGGAAGTTGTCTGATTTTCCTGGTTCAGACGTTTCAGATTCCCAAGAATGATTTCTTCTGTTTCTGTATCGACTGCCGAGAGACAATCGTCCAGAAGTAAAATATCGGGTTTGCGGATCAATGCACGGGCGATACTTACACGCTGTTTCTGTCCGCCGGAAAGATTTACACCTCGTTCACCCAGTAAGGTTTCGAATTTATCGGGAAAAGCTTCTATATTGTGCAGTACGTGTGCGTTTTTACTGGCCTCAATCACTTCTGCCTGAGTGGTTGTTTCCAAGTCCAATGCTCCAAATGTAATGTTGTTGTAAATCGTATCCGAGAACAGGAATACATCTTGCGGAACAACTGAAATATGCTTTCTGTACTCTTTCAAATTGATTGTTGAAAGTCTTTTGGAGTTATAAGTTATCTCGCCTGCACTCGGATCCAGTTGACGTACGATCAGTTGCAGGAGAGTTGATTTTCCGGAACCTGTTTTTCCAATAATCCCCAGTGTTTCACCGCGTTTCAATGTGAAATTGATGTTGGATAACACATCCGGTAACTCCGGTCTGTAACGGAAAGACATGTCTTTGAACTGGATTTCACTGAATAATTCCAAAGGGGCAGCTGATTGATTTTTAATTGCGGGTTCCGTTTTCAGGAATTCATTGATGCGCTCCTGTGAAGCTGCTGCACGTTGGTTAATGCTCGTTACCCAGCCGATACTGGCAAAGGGCCAGGTCAAACTGTAGATGAGTAGGATAGTTGCGACGATGTCACCCGGGGCAATTGTCTTATCATATGTAAGAAGTCCACCCATGTATATACTCAACAGTGTACTTGTTCCGATCAAAAGTGAAATAGTTGGCATGAACAAGGCATTGGTTCGAACCAGGCGCATGGTTTTCTTCAGGTAGGTTCCTGAACTGGAAGCGAAATTCTGCTTGGCATGTTTTTCCTGGATATAGGCCTTAATTACGCGGATTCCCGAGAATGTTTCCTGGCTTAGAGTGCTTAAGCGGGATTGTTCTTGTTGAACTTCCTTGCTCAGTTTGTTCATGCGTGTGGAAACCAGGTAAATCAAAACAGCCATTACGGGAAGGGGGGCAAGCGCATAAAGAGCCAATTCCGTATTGATTTTCAACATCTGATACAGGCTGAAAGGTAAAAGCGCAACGAGGTTGATGGTGTACATGATACCCGGTCCCAAGTACTGACGAACCTGGGAAACATCTTCCGAGATACGGTTCATCAAATCACCTGTGGATTGGCTTTTGTAAAAACTGTAGTCCAATTGCTGATATTTCTCAAAGATCTCATTTTTCAGGTCAAACTCAATGTAGCGTGACATAACAATCAGTGTCTGACGGGTCAGAAACAGGAAAAATCCCTTAATTATGTTAAAAAGAATGGCTAGTCCTGCAAGTCCGAGAACGGCCCAGAAAAGCGTTTGTCCTGCACTGAGCGGTTTATCTCCTTTTAAAATATCCATGGATTCTCCTATTATTACAGGAATCCGGGCGCCGAAGTAGTTGCCAATAATAATACAGAGGATACCAAGGAGGAATCGCCAACGGTATTTGAAGAAATATTTGTTTAAATAGCTTAGAGACTTCATTCGATAAATTTCCTATTTTTGCGAGCGCTAATGCGATTTTGTTCGAATTACAAAATTAGCCATTCGCATTGAAATAAAGATTAAAAGTCGCGTATGTTTGAAGTAAAAGAAGTCAAAGATTTAAATCTGGCTGAAAACCCCGTTATTTCTCAAATGAGTATGTATAACCATGAGCAGTTGTTATTCTGTAACGATACTGCAACCGGTTTAAAGGCAATTATTGCTGTACATAACACCGTTCTTGGACCTGCTTTGGGAGGAACACGCATGTGGATGTACAACAATGAAATGGAAGCTTTGAATGATGTGTTGCGTCTTTCAAGAGGTATGACTTACAAAAATTCAATTTCAGGATTGAATTTAGGTGGTGGAAAAGCAGTGATAATCGGAGATTCGCGCTCTATGAAATCCGAAGCTTTATTCCGTCGTTTCGGGAAGTTCGTAAACTCATTGGCTGGAAAATACATTACTGCTGAGGATGTGGGTATTTCACCTGTAGACATGGTTTGGGTTTCCATGGAAACAAATCACGTGGTTGGTTTGCCAGGGAAAAGCGGTGATCCTTCTCCTGTAACTGCTTATGGAGTTTACATGGGAATGAAAGCTTGCGCTAGCCAGCAATTCGGTTCTGATTCTTTGGCAGGCAAAAAAGTGGCTGTTCAGGGAGTTGGCCATGTTGGAGAGTATTTGGTGAAACACCTGGTTTCTGAAGGTGCTGAAGTAACCATTACGGATATTCACCAGGATACTTTGAAAAGAGTTTCGGACCAATACGGAGTAAAAGTTGTCGGACTAGACGAAATTTATGACGTCCCGATGGATATTTATGCTCCATGTGCTTTGGGTGCTACTGTAAATGATGACACGATCAATCGTTTGAAGTGTTCAATTATTGCCGGAGCGGCAAACAATCAATTGGCAAATGAAAAAGTTCACGGTCAATTGGTGAAAGACAAAGGAATAATCTACGCACCGGATTTCGCATTGAATGCAGGTGGTGTGATCAATTGTTATTCCGAAGTTGCAGGTTTGTCCCCACAATGGTCCATGGCAAAAGCGGAAGAGATCTATTCGACAATCGGAAATATCGTTTCCCGTTCAAGTGCTGAAGGTGTTCCGACCTATCAAATTGCAAACAAGATCGCCGAAGAGCGTATCGAATCAATCGGTAAAGTGAAATTACCACTATAAAAGTTAGGAGAGTAGTTTATAATGCTGAATAGAAGACATTTACGAATTAAAGTTTTGCAAGCCCTTTATGCTTATTTCCAAGGAGACGAGGAGAGCATCAAGAAAACCGAAAACGAATTGATACAGGCAGTGGATCGCATTTATGATCTGTATCTTTATTTATTGCTGAGTTTCGGTGAATTGAAAGATATTGCAGAACATCGTATTGAAGAAAATAAAAAGAAAATTCGTCCGACAGATGAAGATCTGAATCCAAACAGAAGATTTGTGGATTCAGCTATCATTCAGACTTTGCAGGACAGTTACTCGCTTCGCGAGGCTTCTGAAGATCGTTCTGTAAACTGGATTGGTGACGAACACCATGAAATGTTCCGCAAGATCTTTATTCAAATGAAAGAAGGGGAGACCTGGTTTGCTCATATGAATAGCGAATCGACAGGTTTTGAGGAAGATAAGAACTTCATGATCAACCTGTTCAAGGCTGAAATTGCAAATTCACCGTTGATTTATCACTTCTTTGAAGAGAAAAGCATCCATTGGCTGGATGATATCGATTTGGCTTGTCAAATGGCTGTCAAATCAATCAAGGCAATGGAAGAAGGTGAGAAGTTTGTAGCGATGCCTTTGTATAAGGACAAAGAGGATGAACAGGAATTCCTCCGTACTTTACTTCGCAAGACCATTTCGATGGACTCCGAAAATTTAAAGTTGATTGATGAACTGACTGATAACTGGGAATTAGAGCGAATTGCCAAAATGGATATTCTCCTTTTGAAAATGGCAATTACAGAGCTTCAGGTATTCAAGAATATTCCTAAAAAGGTGACTTTGAACGAATATATTGAGATCTCGAAATTCTATTCAACTCCTAAAAGTCATGGATTTATCAACGGAATCCTGGATAAGGCCGTTGATAGATTAGTAAAAGATGGTAAAATTTCTAAACTCGGAAGAGGTTTAATGGATTAATGTTATGAGAAAAATCGTGTTTTTAGGCTTGGCTTTGTCGTTTTTAACGGCTTGTGGATCTGATTCTCCTGCGGAGATTGTCGGGTATAAGACCACTATGAAGATTGCCAGCGTTTTTAATGCAGGAAAAATTGCAAGAGGTGAAATAATTCACGCTAATTTTGTAGTGGAGAATACCGGGGAGTACCCATTGGTATTGTCTGATGTTTCAGGATCTTGTTCTTGCACAGTTGCAGATTGGAGTAAGGACCCGATCGCTCCGGGAGAAAAAGGATTTGTGAAAGCAGATGTTAAGACAGAGGCTTTTTCAGAAGGTCCGGTAACACGAAGTGTGACCATTTTGTCGAATACGACACCTCCAAATACCAAAGTGGTAATAGAGGCAAATATTATCAAGTAAAAATGTTCAAACGTTCAAAATGTTGGACAGTTTAAATCAATTGAACTTTTTTAACGCTTGAACCTTAGTTTAGTAATAGTTAAATAAAAAATAGAGTTATGCAAATTATAATGCTCGTGTTGATGTTAGTGGTGTTTTACTTCTTTTTAATTCGTCCGCAACAGAAAAAACAAAAAGAGCTTAAATCGTTTCGTGAGAATTTGAAGCAAGGTGATAAAGTTGTTACCATTGGTGGAATTCACGGTAAAATCCTTGAAATTACAGATACAACAGTTTTGATCAATTCTGAAGGTACTAAATTGCGTTTTGAAAAATCTGCAATTTCTACGGCAGTTGCTGAAAACTTAGGAGTACAGGCTTAATCCGAACGGATAAGAAGTGAAAGCATCGTCGATTGGCGGTGCTTTTTTGTTTTCCCACAGAGGAACACAGATGTACACAGAAGTGTTTTTCAAAATAAAATTTACTCTGATCTTAAATTTCCGTGATACCTTCAGTGCTCGTCCGTGGGAAATAATATTATGCGATGTAGGTCTTGGTGAAATTCATGGAGAAATTCACTGCATTTTCTCTTCTATCATGACGTCTGTTTACTCTTCTTCGCGTGCGTCTTCTGACACGTCTGCGTTCTCCCGGAACTGCCTGTGCGTAAAATAACTCCGACGATCCTGTTGAAAATGACGAAATGGCCGTTTTTTCTGCAGAAATACCTTCCGGTGTTTCAATTGTAAGCATGGTTAGCGATAAGGCTCCATAAAGGAAGGTACTTAAGATAATGCGTTTTGCTTTCATAGTTTTGAATTTAATATGAGTGTGCTCTGTATAAGATCATCAAAATTCAGAAAGGTTTAAAACAAAAAGAATGCCGTTATAAAAGCCACAAAATAACACAAAGAGCACGAAGATATTTTGTGATTCTAAACAAGGTGTGCCTAGTGTCATTCGTGGTGAAAAGTGAGGATCGATACCAGGAATAAAAAAATGCCACCCCAAAAAGGAATGGCATTCTGATATGTTTTTGTTGTGAATCTTAGATATTCTCAATAATCATCGCAGAAGCACCACCGCCTCCGTTACAGATTGCTGCACCACCGATCTTTCCACCGTTTTGTTTCAACACGTGGAGCAAAGTTACAATGACACGAGACCCGGAGTTTCCTAGTGGGTGACCCAAAGCTACCGCACCACCGTTTACGTCCACTTTCGCAGGATCTAATCCCAGGATTTTTGTATTTGCCAATCCGACAACTGAAAATGCCTGGTTCAATTCCCAGAAATCAACCTGATCGGTTGTCAAACCAGCTTTTGCCAATGCTTTCGGAACTGCTTTGGAAGGTGCAGTCGTGAAAAATTCCGGTTCGTGAGCAGCGTCACCATAACCTACGATTTTTGCAATCGGTTTCAATCCGTGTTTTTCAACAGCTTCTTTGGAAGCCAGGATCAATGCAGAAGCTCCGTCGTTCAATGTGGAAGCATTTGCAGCGGTAATAGTACCTTCTTTATCAAAAGCAGGTTTCAATGCCGGGATCTTATCTAAAAATACGTTTTTATATTCCTCGTCTTCGATTACCATGATCGGGTCGCCTTTGCGTTGAGGAACAGAAACTCCAACGATTTCGTCATTGAATTTTCCGGATTCCCATGCAGCAGCAGCACGTTTGTATGAAGTGATAGCGAAATTATCCTGGTCTTCACGAGAGAATCCATATTTTTTAGCTGTCAACTCAGCACATGTTCCCATCGGGACTTTGCTGTATACATCCAATAAACCGTCTTTTGTGATTCCGTCCAACATCGTAATGTTACCGAATTTCATACCGTTTCTTCCATCCAGATAATGAGGAGCCTGGCTCATGTTTTCCATTCCACCTGCAACGATGATCTCATTGTCACCGGCTAAAATTGTCTGAGCACCCAACATGATCGCTTTCATTCCTGAAGCACAAACCTTGTTGACAGTTGTACAAGGAACTGTATTTGGTAAACCAGCGCCTAAAGCAGCCTGACGGGCAGGAGCTTGTCCAACACCGGCTTGGAGTACATTTCCCATGAAAACTTCATCGATCAACTCAGGTTTCAATCCTGATCTGTCCAATGCTCCTTTAATAGCAGTTGATCCTAACTGAGTAGCGGGAATAGTGGATAGACCTCCCATAAACGCTCCAATTGGCGTGCGGACCGCAGCAATAATGTATACTTCTTTCGACATAGCAATTTTAAATTTCGATGACGAATTTACTCATTTTTTCTTCGTTAATTTCATTTGTTAAGGGCTTTCTGCAAAAGGTTTTGTTAATTTAATTTATGATTTAACTAAGTTTGTAGAATTAAAAAACCAAATTTCTTATGAAAACCATCATTCTCCTCTTGATATTACTGACAAGTTCGCTTGCTTTTTCTCAAACAGATGCGGAAAAACTCCGCGATGATATTAAAAAACTGGATGCGCTTCATGATTCATTGATGCCTAAGAGATGGACATATATCAGTTTGTTTGGTTTGAATGGTTCTCAGGCAGCATTTGTAAATTGGGCAGCTGGTGGTAGGAATAACGTAGCGGTAATGGGTTTTGTTGATTTTTCTGCAACTTACCAGCATCGTAGAATTAAGTGGTCAAATGATGTGAAACTTGCTTTGGGAGGAATGTACTACACGGATTCTGCAGGAAAAGTTGCGGGACTTCAAAAAACAGATGATCGGATTGATTTGGCGACATCGCTCGGTTATGAATTCAAACAACATTGGTTTGCAACAGCAATTGGTGGATTCAGAACGCAATTCCTGGACGGTTTCAGTTTTCCGAATGATTCGATTCCCATTTCGCGTTTCATGGCTCCGGGATATGCTAATTTCTCTTTGGGGGTGGAATATGCTCCAGTAGATTATTTCAATGTGTATTTGTCTCCGATTGCATCCAAAATGACGTTTGTCAATGACCAACGATTGGCTGATGCGGGCGCATTTGGTGTTCAGGCTGCAGAATTAGATACCAGTGGCAATGTGTTGACACGTGGTTTGCGTTTCAGAAATGAGATCGGGGCTTATTTCAGATTGCGATTCCAAAAGGAATTGTTCAAGAATATCGAATTGAAAACGCGTTTGGAATTGTTCAGTAATTATGCGCATAATCCGCAAAATATCGACGTGAATTTTGAAAATATCTTCACTTTCAAGGTGAATAAATGGTTTCAGGCATCGCTTCAATGGAACCTGATTTATGATGATGATATCAAAATTCGCGATTCGAAGGGGAAAATCGGACCGAGAACGCAATTTAAATCGGTATTGGGGATCGGAATTTCGTACACTTTAACGAATACGAAAAAGTAAAAAGCGTATTTTCGTTGCATGAATTATTTTTCCGATCATTCTTTATGGTGGTTGCTTCCTATATCAGTACTTGCCGTAGGCTTCTCGTTTTATTATTATTTCAGGACCGAACAAAAATCGGTTTGGGGAAGGAACCAATTACGCGTGCTGTTCTCACTGAGAACACTAAGTCTTTTCCTTATTGGATTGTTGTTGCTGGGATTGGTATGGGAAACTGTTACATATAGACCTGAGAAACCCTTGATCATAACCCTGGTCGATTCATCGTCTTCGATGTTGAATTACAAGGACAGTAACCAGGTGAAAAAGCAGATCGGAAACTTCCGTCAGGAATTGCCAAAAGCACTGGGTGATGGATATGAATACCTGGAATTGGCGGTTGGAACGAATGTCCGCGATTTGGATAAACTCTCACTGACAGATAAGTCAAGTGACCTGGCAGCAGGTTTCAAACAGATCAAAGACCGTTTTTTCAATCGGAATATCGGTGCGGTGGTATTGATTTCAGACGGGAATTATAATCAAGGTGTACATCCGATGTATGAAGCGGAACGCATTGAATTGACTCCTGTTTTTTCTTTGGCGGTTGGTGATACGACTTTAAAACGGGACATTGTTGTCCGTTCGGTGAATTCCAATGAAGTCGCTTTTCTGAACAATGAATTTCCAATCCAGGCATTGGTGGATTTTCAGCGTGTCCCTCCCGGATCTTATCAGGTTAATTTACTTCAGAATGGAAAGGTTATCCAGTCACAGAAAGCGGTTGTAAGTAATTCAAACCTGGATCAGAAGGAGTTCTTGTTTACGATCCTGGCAAAAAACAAAGGGTATCAGCGTTTCACAGTTTCCGTGCAGCAAATAGGAGGTGAGTTCACTATAGACAACAACAAACAGACTTGTTTTGTAGAGGTGATTGACTCAAAGAGTAACATTCTTTTATTGGCAAGTGCACCACATCCGGATATTGCAGCACTGCGTTCTGTTTTTGAGTTGGACCAGGAAGCGGTGATATCTTCTGAATTGATTACAAATTATTCGTTAGGAACGAAAACTCCTGATTTTGTGGTTTGGTATGAGAATGGTTTACGTCCGAATGCCGCCTTGTTCAAGCAATTGCAAGATAAAGGAATTCCGGTACTGATGATTTTAGGTCCGAACGTCACCACGAGTTTACTTCAAACCTATGGTTTGGCTATGAAAGCTCCGAATGGAAATCAGTATGAAGATGTATATCCTTCAGTAGCTAAAGGATTCAACTCGTTTGGTTTATCTGCAGATTTCACTTCCATTGTTCCTGTTTTGACTCCTTTGAGAACCAAATTCGGAACATACAAACTACCATCGAATAGTGTGGTTGTATTGAACCAACGAATCGGGAACATCGCTAAGGAGGATCCATTGATTGCGGTTTCACAAACCCAGAAATCAAAGATCGGCTTCATCTTGGGCGAAGGCCTATGGCGCTGGAGAATGAAGGAGTTCATGCAGAAGAAAACGACAGTCGGTTTTGAGGAATTTGTCCAAAAGCTGACACAATATATTTCAGTGAAACAGAATCGGGAACCTTTGCGGGTGACATTGCCCAAACGATTCAATACGATCGAGGACATCATCTTTAAAGCTGAGTTTTACAATGAAGCGATGGAATTGATTACGACTCCGTCTGTTGAAATGACAATCACCAAACGAGGTTCAAAAGGATTCAAACAGTTATTCTCCCCGACAGCAAATTTCTATCAATTGAATGTAGGTCAGCTGCAATCCGGAACCTACGACTGGAAAGTGGTTGCAGACAACAATGGAAAGAAATATACGAAAGCAGGTTCGTTTGCTGTGGATGAAATTTCATTGGAAGACCAGGATACACGTGCCAATTTCGCGACATTGAACCAATTGGCTGTTCAATCGAATGGTTCTTACATGACATTGGATCAGTACAAAGCATTGATTCAGGAGATCAAAACCCGTGGAGACATCACGACAATCCAATATGAAGACACAGGTTACCAGGAACTGATTGATTGGAAGTGGATCTTTGCGTTGATTATTGCATTGCTTTCGGCAGAATGGTTCCTGAGACGTTGGTGGGGAAGTTATTAATTTAAATTATGTAGGGACGTGAAGCATCCCGTCCCTACATAATTTTTTATTTTTTCATCATATCATTTGCCATCATCTGTTTCACAGTTTTTTCCATTCCATCAACGGATCCATCCAGGAAGATGACATTTCCTTTTCCTTTTTCTGCGAATTCTTTCACCGCTTCTGTCCACATGGAGAACAGGATTAAGGAAGTATCCAAGTCTGCAGCTTTCATTTTCTCAGCGGCTTCTGTCATACCTTGCGCAACTTCCTCGCGGAACAAAGCAATACCCTGACCTTTTAATTGAGCAGCTTCTTTTTCGGCTTGCGCAGCAATTTTGATCGCATTTCCTTCTGCTTCAGCAGCTTTTGTCTTGGTGATCAATAATGCCTGACCTTCATTTTCAGCAGCAGCTTTCAAATTGTTTGAAGCAACGACCTTCGCCATGGAAGTGGTGATCTCCGCATCAAACGTAATGTCGTTCAACTGCAAGTCGATCAAATGGAATCCCCACGTTTCCAAAGTATGATCCAGGCTTTCTTTCACATCGGCAACAATTTCACCGCGTAACAATAAGATTTCCGCCTGTTTTTTCGTTGCAACAAATCCACGGACCGAACCTTCAATGGTGCGGATCAAGGCTTGAATGAAACTTCTTTGATCAACGAACTTGAAGGCTACGTTTTTGATTGTCTCTTCTTCTGCATTCAAAACAGAATAAACCAACATGGCTTTGAAATAGACGTTTGCCTGGTCTTGTGTAATCGCCTGGAATTCCATTTCAATTGCACGGTTCTGAATGGATACACGCACATTCAAACGCTCGAAGAAAGGGATTCGGATATTTAGTCCCGGCTTCATGATTCTCCGGTATTTACCGAACATGGTCACCACAGCTATTGTCCCCTGTTGAACTGTTACAAAGCTGAAAATGAGCAGGAGTAAAGCTACTCCGATTAAAATGTATTTAATTTCTACTACCATAAAAAGTGATTTGAAACAAACATACTTATAATTGAAAAGTGAAAATTGAAAAGGGGGAAATAAAAATGAGAATTGCTGTCAGTAATTTTGCTAATTTGCTTTTGGATCTGATTTAAATTGGTGTTTCGAACACATTTGTTGACTGTTTCAAATTTTTCAGAAAAAGTTTTTCACTGTTATAAAATAAACTGGAATTAAATACGTTAGAAGAAAAAACGCCCTTTAATAAGCCTATGGTAAACAAATACTTGACAAACATGCAAACACAGGAAGTTACTGAGATTGCGAATCCATCCGCAGCTGTTATCAGTCAGATACTGAACTACAGCAAATCATTGGAAGTAAAGAAATTAAAGCGCAAAAAAGTGCTTTTGAATTTAAACTAGAAAAGAAGGGTCCTTAAACGGACCTTTTTTATTTGCTACAAGACGCACAAAGTACATGAAGAAAGGTTTATAATACTCAGTGAATTTTATAAACACACAACTAATAGCCTCGTGTTCCTCGTGCTCTTAGTGGTAAATAAAAAAGCATCACCCATTTCTGAATGATGCTCTCCAAATTATCTTGTTCGAATTACCAGATCTTAGCAACCTTTTCGTCTGAATTTCTCATTTTATCTCCCGGTTTCACATTGAATGCCGCGAAGAACTCAGGACAATTCATCAACGGTCCGTTCACCCGATACATTCCCGGTGAATGTGGATCCGTAGCGATTCTCTTTTTCAATTCCGCTTCCGTGTAGTTGATCTTCCACAATTGAGCATAGGAAATAAAGAAACGTTGAGCCGGAGTATATCCGTCGATCACGACATTCTTTTTGAAATCATCTGTCATGGTATAAGCATAATACGCCATCGTTAATCCTCCCAAATCTGCGATGTTTTCTCCCATAGTCAATTCCGGATTCACACAATTGTCTGAAATAGGGCAGAACGAGCTGAATGTTTTCCCCAAGATCTCTGTTTTGGAAACAAATTTTTGCTTGTCTGTATCTTGCCACCAGTCGTTGTAGCTTCCATCAGCTGCGAATTTGGAACCGTTGTCATCAAACCCGTGAGTGAACTCGTGGCCAATTACCATTCCGATTCTTCCATAATTTACAGCGTCTTCAGCTTTTTCATCGAAGAAAGGAGGTTGCATGATTCCTGCCGGGAAAGCAATCTCATTCAAAAGCGGGTGGTAATATGCATTCACTAAATGTGCAGGCATTTCCCATTCCTTGCGATTGACAGGTTTGTTCAATTTTTCCAAATTCTCTTTAAAGGAGAAACTGCGGCAATTGTCAATATTTGCAACATAATCAACCGGGCTGATCATTAATCCTTTGTAGCTTTTCCATTCATCCGGGAAACCTAATTTTCTTCCGATCGCATTCAGTTTCGCAAGAGCTTCCTTTTTGGTATTGTCGGACATCCAATCCAAACCTTGGATACGCATTCTGAAACTTGCCAATAGATTGTCGACCATTGTATTCACGCGATTTTTGGCATTCACGGAGAAATTTTTCTCAACAAACGCTTTTCCAAGTAGTTCAGCTAAAGTGGAACCCGTGATTTCTTCGATACAACGCTCATCAATCGGTTTCATATTGCTTGTACCGCTCAAAACACCGCTGTAGAAATCAAAATTGTGTTTCACCCAGGTTTCATCCAATTTCCCGGCATATGCATTAATTGTACACCATGACAAATAGTTATTCCAGGATTGGAAAGAAACTTTATCCATCATCGTGTTCACTTGTTTCAAAAAGTCAGGCTGTCCAACAATCAGTGAATCAAAGTGTTCGCATCCGATTTTGGCAACATACGCTTCGAAATCAAATTTCGGCATTGCTTTCACTACCTCATCGAATGACATTTTGTTGTAGGTTTTTTCCGGCAAACGTGATTCAGCGGGAGTCATCATGGCACCTGCCAATTCTTTCTCGAAGTTGAAAATGTCACTGGCTTTCTTTTTAGCTGCATCTTCCGAATCACCCAGTAATTGGAATGATTTCTGAATGTGCAGGATATATCCATCGCGAATAGCCTGTTTATTTTCCTGGAAATAGTAATCGCGATTTGGTAAACCGATTCCGGCTTGTCCCAAATAAATGACATTCTTATCAACATCTTTCAAATCCTGTCCGACACCAAATCCGAAAACAGATTCGATACCTAACTGATGTTGCTGAGCGATCACATTTACGAATTCATCTTTCGATTTGATCTCTGCGATCTTCGCTAAACGATCCTTCAAAGGTTTCACACCGGTAGCATTTCGAACCGTCATGTCTGTGTAGGATGTGAAGTAATCTCCTAACAATTGGTCCTGGCTTCCGGATGATTTTGTTTTCGAGCTTGCAGCTGTTTGCAGAATTTCTTTCAGCGTAGCCTTGTTTCTTTTATCCAATTCATTGAAACTTCCCCAGCGGGATTCTGTATTTGGAACAGGATTGTTTTTGCACCAGGTTCCGTTTGCGAATTGAAAGAAATCATCTTGAGGTTTTACGGATAAATCCATATAAGAGACATCAATCGTTGTAGGTTTCGATACGGATTCAGGAGTGGAGGCAACCATTTTTTCCGGTGCTTCAACAACTGTTTTTGGCTGACAGGCAATCAATGAAGTTGCAACAACTGCCAGTGGGAGAATTTTATTAACCATTATTTTCCGGGTTTAAAAGCATTTCAACATGTGGGATTTCATCTTCATAGTATTCTTTACCTGTAGATACAAATCCGGATTTATTATAGAATTTTTCCAAGTGTTTTTGAGCAGAAATGCGAATCGGAACATTGCCAAATTCTTCCTGGACGAATTGAATACATTTCTCCATCAACTCGATTCCAACGCCGTTTCCACGACATTCCGAAGTAAGAACCACACGGCCGATTGCAACCTCCGGGTAAGAAATACCGGGATGAAGGATACGGGCAGTAGCAATTACATCACCTTTTCCGTCACGTAACAGTAAATGATACGCTTTTTTATCTTTTCCATCCAAATCCAGGTAGGAACAATTCTGTTCTACTACAAACGCTTTCAGTCTCAATGCAATGATGTCGTGAAACTCATTCAGTGTCAGTTCTTTGTAAGGTTTAAATTCCCAGTTTAAATGCATGCTATTTAAATTATTAATTGAATAATTATCAATTATCAAGGTTGTATTTCTTGATAATTTTGACATTGATAATTCATAATTACGTTTGGATTACTCCAACGTTATAAGGTTTTTCAGCTTTTTTATGACTTGCCATTTCAATTCCGACGGATAAGAATTCCCGTGTTTTAGCCGGATCGATAATTGCATCCAACCACAAACGGGAAGCTGCGTAATACGGTGAAATTTGTTCATCGTAACGCGATTTGATCGTATTGTAAAGTTCCGATTCTCTTTCCGGTGTGATTTCCTCACCTCGGGATTTCAAAGAAGCCACCTCAATTTGCAGCAATGTTTTTGCAGCAGCAGCGCCACTCATTACCGCAACTTCTGCAGTCGGCCAACCGACAATCAGTCGTGGATCATAAGCTTTTCCACACATTGCATAGTTTCCAGCTCCATAAGAGTTTCCAACAACTACGGTAAATTTCGGAACGACTGAATTTGCCATGGCATTCACCATTTTTGCTCCGTCCTTGATAATCCCGGCATGTTCCGATTTGGAACCGACCATGAATCCGGAAACATCCTGGAAGAAGATCAAAGGAATATTTTTCTGGTTGCAATTCATGATGAAACGTGCAGCCTTATCTGCCGAATCATTGTAGATAACTCCCCCGAATTGCATTTCACCTTTCGCATTTTTGGATAATTCGCGCTGATTTGCAACAATTCCAACACTCCAACCGTCTAATCGTGCATAGGCACAGACGATTGTTTTTCCGTAATCACTTTTATATTCTGTCAAACTACCTTCGTCAAAAATACAATCCAGGATATCATGTACATTGTAAGGTTTATGTCTTTCCGATGGAAGGATTCCGTATACTTTCTTTGCTTCGTTTTTAGGAGCGATGGATTCTATGCGGTCAAAACCGGCAGATTCTGATGCTCCGATTTGTCCCATCATTTTACGAATGGTCATCAGGCATTCTTCGTCATTTGCCACTTTATAATCACAAACACCTGAAATTTCTGTATGAGTAGTTGCTCCACCCAGAGTTTCGTTATCGATATTTTCTCCGATTGCCGCTTTTACAAGGTAAGAACCTGCTAGGAAAATCGTTCCCGTTTTGTCAACGATCAATGATTCGTCCGACATGATCGGAAGGTAAGCGCCACCGGCAACACAACTTCCCATTACAGCTGCAATCTGTGTGATTCCCATGGAACTCATTACTGCATTATTTCTGAAAATGCGCCCGAAGTGTTCCTTATCGGGGAAAATTTCATCCTGCATCGGAAGATAAACACCTGCAGAATCCACCAGGTAGATGATAGGCAGTTTGTTTTCCATTGCAATTTCCTGGGCTCGCAGGTTTTTCTTGGCGGTTATCGGGAACCATGCACCGGCTTTCACAGTAGCATCGTTTGCAACAACAATGCATTGTTTTCCGGAAACTTTACCAATGACCATGACAACACCGGCAGAGGGGCAGCCACCGTGTTCCTTGTACATTCCCATTCCGGCAAAAGCTCCGACTTCGAAACGTGGAGTGTTCGCATCAAGTAGCATATCGATTCGCTCACGGGCTGTCATTTTTCCTTTTTCATGAAGTGCGGCGATGCGTTTTTCACCGCCACCTTTCATAATAGTGGTTAATTCAGACTCCATTCGGGAAATCTTTAGCCTCATTTCATCATCGTTCTTATTGAATTCCAATTCTTTTGAATCAATTGCCATGTTTTTTCGTTTATTAGCGTTCCAAATATACACAATTCACTGTAGAAACTTTCTTGAACAAACTGAAAGAATGAGCGATTTCTAAATTACTTTTGCCAGATGCAAGATACTTACAAGCACAAAGGAATGAGAAAGCAGTTGATTGATCAGTTGCGTCAAAAAGGAATAAGCGATGAACGGGTATTGACCGCTTTTGATGCGATTCCGCGACATTTCTTCCTGGACCTGGTATTTGAGCAACAAGCTTATTCGAATGTGGCTTTCCAGATCGGGGCGGGTCAAACGATTTCCCATCCGTATACGGTCGCTTTCCAAACTTCCATCCTGGAGTTGAAAAAAGGGGAGAAGGTACTGGAAATCGGTACAGGTTCCGGTTTTCAAACGTGTATTTTGTGTTCGATGGGAATGAAAGTGTTCTCCATTGAACGTCAGAAAGAATTGCATATCAAAGCCAAGAAAATTATTGATCACTTCCGTTTTACGCCGAAACTGTTTTTCGGTGATGGATATGAAGGAAAGGAAACATACGCGCCATTTGACAAGATACTGGTGACATGTGGAGCTCCGTTCATTCCAGAGAAATTGGTCAAACAATTGAAAATAGGAGGGATGATGGTGATTCCTGTTGGAGATCTGGATTCCCAGGAAATGCATCGAATCACCAAGATTTCAGATACGGAATACAAAGAAGAGGTGTTCGGGAACTTCAGTTTTGTACCGATGCTTGAGAAAACAGTCCGATAATTGAAAATGTAAAATGGAGAATTAAAAAGTTTTGGGTATCTCTTCCTTTTCAATTTTTGCATTCTCAATTTTCAATTCAAAAGTTGTTCATATGCATTCTGGATCTCTACAAACTTCTCTGAAGCCATTTTTTGCTGAGATTCGGTTCCGGTTGCAAAATTGTCCGGATGGTGGATTTTGACCAGTTTCCGGTAGGCTTTCTTGATTTCCTCCTGTGAAGCTCCTTTTTGAATTCCCAGAATCTCATAAGCATAAGCTGTTTTCTTTTTGGACGAAGGTCTTTTTTCCTCAGTTTGTTTCCGATGTTCATTATAAGCGGCATAAATGGCGATGATCTTCGTCAGGTTATCCGGATCCAATCCCAAATCTTGGTTGATCTGTTTTAAGAAATTCAATTCGGATGAACTTACTTTTCCGTTGATCAATGCCAATCCGGTGAGGAAATAGATGACTTGTGAGCGTGTTCCTTCATCTTTCAAGTGCAATTTCATCCAATCGGTAATCGTTTGGGTGCGGATTGGGTATTGAAGTGAGAATAAAAGCGAATCTCCAAAATTGTAATTCGCTTTTGTAAAATAGCGATTGAAGTAGTTGTTGATAAACTGCACCTTTTCCTTTGATTCCTGGTAATTAAGGAGAATCAGTTTTGCTCCCAGTGCCAGGTATGCTTCCAGGTAATTGTCCTCTGTAGGTTTGAGAGTTTGAGGAAAAATTCCCTTACGCCACGAACGTGCATGACGGGTTTTGTAAGCATAAAATAATATTCCGCCAAAGAATGGAACTCCAAACAGCAAGCAGACCAGCCAGGTTGGAAGGTCGGTTGCAGGCTCAAAATAGGTTTGCAGAATTCGCATAGGAACGAATTTATAAAATATTAATTCAACGATCTGCAGAAAGTAACAGTTGTTTTGTAATGAAATATACCTGAAATAGTATTTTTGTTTCGCCCAAAGAAAATAGTGGGTAAATTCTATGAAGGGTATCCGCGTAACCAGCAACATTCAAATCGTATTTTATATCCTGTTTATTGGAATAAATCTATTAGAGGTTATTTGGAATGGATATATCTACTTGTTTTTGAGTTATGCACAAGCGTCCACTAATTTGCAGTTTTATGTTTCTGCAATGGGTATCGAAGCAAAAATTCATGATTTGATGAATGCCTCTGCATACTTTGTCTTATTTCTATTTATAATCTTTTGTAATCGGTACATAAAAAGGAATTACCTAGGGAACGGGTATCGCTTTTGGACTGTTCTTTTGAGTTTTATACCCGTTGTAAATTATGTTTTGGGATTCATTATATGGCGGAAATTAAATCGGATCTTACTTGATCACACAGGAAGAAGCTATAAGAAATATGACAGGCTGATCATTGTGATCTGGATTCTGAATGTGCTCGCGTTTATTATTTCTGCGGTAAGCTTTCTTGTTATATTTTATTCCAAATCACCGGAAGCAGTTTCTACGATGATGTATTATTCCCGTTATACATCGTTTTTCTATGCAGTTTACATGTTGTTTGCCTCATTTATCTACTTATTTTATTTTATTGGCTTTAAGCGGGAAATGAACAATATAACTAATGTAAGGGATCGAATCATGGAAAATCAGTTACTGGATAATTAATTCACATACCAGTGAGTAATTTTGCTAATTTGCTGAATGTATATTTTAATTAATTGTTTATTAGGTAATTAGCAAAATTACTTACAATCTTTTACACTTCTTTTAAAATTATTTTCAATTCCATGTCACTTTTCTGAATCTCCTTACACTAACTTTATCAAGAGACCAATTTAGCAGCATGGCGACCGCGAAAAAGAAACGTTTTATGGAACTGTATGAACCTGTACATGTCAGGTTTGAAAAGTTCTGCAAAGTGAGGGCATATGGGAATTTCAATTTCAAGGATTTGATGCATGATGCGTTGGTAGTCGCCTATGAACGATTTGAATCTCTGAAAAATGATGGAGCGTTTTTACATTTTCTCTTCGGAATCGCCATCCGTTTGTTAGCGAATGAAAACCGGAAAATCAGTACGGAACGTTTATCTGACCATTCACAAGCATACAATTATTCGGTGGAAAGTGATCGGACGGATAAGCTTTTGGAAATTAATTTGCTGTATGAAGCGATTGCCTGTCTGCCTGACTTACAAAAAGAGAGTATTATCCTCTTCGAGATTTCGGGGTTTTCAATCAGGGAAATAGCAGATTTACAACAATCTTCCGAAGATGCGGTGAAACAGCGATTGGTCAGAAGTAGAAAAAAACTCTTGGAATTAATGACCGAGAAAATAGATGTGGAACAAAAAAGTGCGAGTTATGACAGAAGATAAACTGAACGGTTTGTTTGATGAGATTCGGAATGAGTCGGCTCAAACTTCAATTTCCGAAGTAGATCAATGGATTGATGCTGCGGTAGCTACTGCTGCAACAGTTGGACTCTTAGCAACATTGAAATTAATACTTATTAAAAAACCTTTGATTATGTGGACTACATTAGTAACAATAACCGGTACGGCTTCATTGGGAGTTGCACTGGTCTTCAATCAGCCGGAAGTAAAGGAGAAACCTGAAAAGAAGGAAGTGATTTCTTATTCTGTCCCTGCTAAGGCTCTAAAAGAGGAAAAGATTGAAGAACCCAAAGATACAGAGTCTCCCATATTGGAAGAACCTATCAGAGAATCCAATTCCGAAAACCCCGATTTGCCTGAAGATTTGGGAGCTCTTATTCCTTTGAAAACAATCAAACCGGACAATCCACAAGGAGTGCCGTTATATAGGAAACCGGATGTAACCGGTTCGTTTACAAAAGTACATCTTGCGGGTGCATTGTACGTGGAGTTATCTCAGGGTAAATCGTGCAGTGTTCAAATAGAGCCGGAAAGCGCCAAAGATTTGGTTGAAGTGGAAATTCAGAATGGGACACTTTATTTGAAGAATGCCCCGGATAAGAAGAGCCGAAAGGAAAAAGTGGTGATTAAAGTGAGCATCCAGGATTTGGAACAGCTGCATTTGAGCGGAGCTACCAGTTTGATGACCATGCATCAATTCGGATTAGGTACTTTGTCTTTGGAAATGGATGGGGCGAGTAACGCGAACTTAAATTTGAAAGCGACGAAATTAAAAGCGGAATTTTCAGGTGCAAGCAATGTCGTAATCGAAGGATCTTGTGAAAATGCTGATCTGGATATCTCGGGAGCGGCTCAGGTAAATATGATGGACTTATCCATTAAAAACGCCAAAGTAACCAATAGCGGTGCCGGACATGCAGAACTTTCCATTTCTGAAAGTTTAAAAGCAGATGGTTCCGGAGCGAGTAATACTTATTACAAAGTTGCTTCCGGCTCCAAGTCAATCCGCGTGGATGCGAACACAACCGGCAGTGCTGTGATCAAGGATAAGAGATAGCGAAGCTATCGAAGACGAAGTAATAATGTAAAAAACGTTTTTGAATTTTACATTTTGAATTATAAAAGAAGCTGTAACAAGGCAAAGTTAGTTAGATAACCTAAGTAGAGTAAAGATCAGAAACAAAACGTTGTTTCAAAAAAGCCCGCGATGGAGATCGCGGGCTTTTTGTATATCATATCGTCGTGGCTTTCAGCCTTGACGGAAAGTTAATGCTCTAAACTGGACAAATAACGCTCTGCATCCAAAGCGGCCATACAACCTGTTCCCGCTGCAGTGATTGCCTGGCGGTAGTTCTTGTCAGCAGCATCTCCTGCTACAAATACTCCCGGAACATTGGTCAATGAAGTCCCGGGTTTTTCATATTTGATGTACCCGGTTTCATCCAGGTTGATGTAATCCTTGAAAACATCTGTATTTGGTTTGTGGCCGATTGCAACGAAGAAACCTGTAGCCGGAATGTCTTTTTCTTCTCCGGTAACATTGTTTTTCACTTTCACTGCTGTAACACCGTTTCCATCACCCAACACTTCAACTGTTTCCGTATTGTGGAGGATTTCGATGTTCGGTGTGTTGCGGACACGGTCAGCCATGATTTTGGAAGCCCGGAATTTCTCTGTGCGAACCAACATAGTTACTTTCTTAGCTAGTTTGGACAAGTAATGTGCCTCTTCACAAGCTGAATCTCCTGCGCCGACAATTACTGTTTCCTGTCCACGATAGAAGAACCCGTCACAAACAGCACAGGCTGAAACACCACCACCGATCGATAGGTAATGTTGTTCTGAAGGCAATCCTAAGTATTTTGCTGCGGCACCGGTAGAAATAATTACGGTATCCGCATGGATTTCATGTCCGTCTTCTGTCCAGCACTTATGAACCGGTCCTGAAAAATCCACCTTTGTAATAAAACCAAAACGAACGTCCGTTTCAAAACGTTTTGCCTGAGCTTCGAGCTGAACCATCATTTCGGGGCCTGAAATTCCATCCGGGTATCCGGGGAAATTCTCAACTTCATTCGTAGTTGTCAACTGTCCTCCAGGTTGCATTCCCTGATACATCACAGGTTTCATTTCTGCTCTTGCAGCATAAATTGCAGCTGTGTATCCAGCGGGACCTGAACCGATAATCAGGCATTTTATTTTTTCAGCACTCATGTTTGTTATAATCTTTAAAATTTATGTTCAATCCAATCCGGTGGATTGTATCAGAAGCAATGCTTCTTCTTGTTCGTATTTTAGTTTGACAGATACAAAATTAGGGTTTTCTTCCATTGGAATGATTCACTCAAAAAGAAGCGAATTCCGATAGGAATCCAAGTTTATTTTTTACAGTAGTAAATAAAAGCGGGGGGGAAGTTGGCAGGAGTAAATGAAATTTCCACATGTTTATAGAACTGTTTGATATTCTTTTTCGCATTCAATGAATACTGAAACTGAACATACAAAGCATCTTTGTGCATCACCCTGTGGCTTTCGGTCAGGATGCGATTCTTCAATTCACTTGGGAAATTGGCAAGTGGAAGCGAGGAGACAACTGCATCAGCCTGTGAATGTCCGTGTTTTTCAAGGTATTCTCCAATCTTTTCCGCGGAATCATGAATCAGGATCACGCGAGGATCCTTGAATTCTTTCTTGAGCATATTCATGAAACTATCGTTCAGTTCGAAAACCAATAAAATCCCGTCAGGACTTAGTTTTTGGAGGATTTTGCGAGTGAAAACCCCGGTTCCGGGACCTAATTCCACAATAACTTTAGCTGTTGAGAAATCAATTCTCTCCAACATTTTCTTTGCTAAATACTTTGAGCTTGGAGCCATTGCCCCAACCATTTTACGTTCTTTCCAGAAATTACGTATAAACGAACGCTTATCAGACATTTTCTCTTGTTTCTTTCAGTGCGAATTTACCATTATTGATAATTCCATAAACAAAACCGGTTAATTGTTTATCCAATGCCGGTGTATTGGTGCACGGTATTACTAAATCTTCTTTTGTGAATACCCACGGTTTCCCGGGGATAAACAGCGACAAATCCGCTATTGTTTGGTCTTCAATGGATTTGGTGTCCAAAGATAATAATTCACGTCCTTTTTCAGTCAGGCCGGTGATCACCAATTCCAAATCGAAATCCGGACAAGCACCTAATTCGCCAAACAAGGTTTGCAAAGTACTGTTTCCGAAATTGGCGTGATCGAATTCCAGATCTGTTTCTTCCGTATTGTTTGGTCTGTGATCCGAAACAATGCAATCAATGATTCCATCTTTCAAACCTTGCCACAATGCTTTGCGGTCTGTTTCCGTGCGAAGGGGAGGCATCAGTTTGAAGTTCACATCGAAATCCAATACGGCAGTTTCGTTGTAGATCAAGTGCTGTGCATGAACATCAGCAGTGATATTCAGTCCTTTTTCCTTTGCTTTCCGGATCAAGTCAACGGATTCTGCGCAGGCAATTCCCGTTGCATGCAAGTTTCCTCCTGTATATTCCAATAAACGCAAGTTGCGCTCCAATTGAATGATTTCACTGATTGCGGGGTCGGCTTTCAAACCGGTTTTCGTAGATGCTTCACCTTCATTCACCATTCCGCCACCGGAAATTGATTTATCATGGGCAAATCCAACCACAATTCCGTCAAAATTCTTGGAGTAGAGAAGGGCCCGGTACATGATTCCACCATTTACAGGAACCAGATCATCCGAAAACAGCCGGACTCCGGATTGAAACATGTCGTACATCTCCGCCAATGCTTCACCTTCATTCTTTTTGGTGATACAACCCATCGGGTGTAAAGAGGTTACCGCATTCTCGCTTCTTCTCAATACGTATTCCACACTGGTTTTATTATCCAAAACCGGTTTTGTTGAGGGAAGGACGGTTACATGCGTAAATCCGCCATATGCAGCAGCATCCAATCCACTTTGGATGGTCGATTTATGTTCTTCTCCCGGATCGGCAAAATGCGCTTTCAGATCCACCCATCCCTTGGAGACGTGAAGGTTGTTTTCCTCAATCTCTAATTCGCATGAACGGGTGATTTTTTCTGCAATTTCATGGATCCTCCCATCTTCCAGGTAGATATCAACTTTCTTTCCATTCCATTTAGAACTTTTATCTATAACCGTTACTTGTCGAATGAGTAATTTCATATCTTATTTCTTATAGAAAATTAGTAAAGCCATTTCGCACAGGACGAATATTCCTGCAAAGAAAACAAACCAAATCCAACTATCATAACTCTCTCCGATTTCTAAGAGAGAAGCGCTATTCCAATTTGAACCGTCCTGCATCGCATTGACGTGTATTCCAGCCTGTTCGAAAGCGGTTTTGATTTCTTCGGGGGTTGATTCAAGGGTTTGTGATTCGAGTCGGTTGTAATTCATGGAAAGGATTCCTTTCTGTTTTCCGTCTTGGGAAATATGATAATTCCCGGCTTCCAAAATCCGGATGGCTTCCAATCCCTGAATGGACAGGTAAGAGCGCTTGTTTTTGGTGAAAATGACCGGAATATAATCGATTTGGGCTTGTTTCAAATGAACGGGATTCTCACTGGAAGTGTTGATATTTACAGGGTAGCTTCCGTCTGAACCGATAATCAGATAATAGGGGTTTTGTCGCTGGCTTAAATTCCCGATATGCAGTAAGAGCGTGGAAAAAAGCTGATTACTGGTAAAAGTGCTGAATTCGGGCTTCAGAGAAGTGGAGAAGAGGTACGAATTGTTCTTCCCGGTACTCTTAACAAAGAATGGCGTCCCGTTTTGGTAATTGATCAGGTTGCTTGAAAGTGTTTTCGAATTACTCATCAGGCGATATCCTTTTGCAACTGCCGGAAGCGAGATGTTTTCTGGTCTTCCTTCGAAGATTCCCTGGAAAAAAGGGTCTTTGATATTCAGTTTTTGGATTCCGAGTCCGACCGTTTGTGTGCCGTTTATTGCTGGAAGACTCAGTTTTTCAAGCAAAGCATTCCATCCGGCCGGAGAAATATTTGTTCCGGGAATAAGTAGAATGGTTCCCTGTTCTTCGTAATAAGCTGTCAACTCCGTGCTGAGATTACTCGGAACCTGGTTCAAGCCGTTCAAGACGACCAGATCAACGGATTCCAGGTTTTCCTGGGATGCCCGGGCAGAGGATACTTCCTTAACCTTGTAAAAATCATCTAATCCGAAAACAACCCCGACATTCTCTACGGCATCTTCACCATTGATGAGTAGGACAGAACTGTTTTTTCTTACTTCATAGTTAAAGAAGAACGAATCGTCCTGGGTCATTTGCTTGTCGTTGATGGAAATTTTCCCACTTGCGATGCCGGCGTCCTGGTTGAAATAATTCAATTGTACCGTATCTGCACCATTTGCCGGCAATTCGGCAAACAGATCGCGTTTCAATTTTCCGATTTGGATACTGACAACTGCTGATTCGATGCGCTCTTTTCCGGTATTCACCACGCGAATGGAAAGTGTCTGGGCCGAACCGAGTTTTTGGATAGGTGTTTCAAACCAAATAGTATCCACATATAGATTCCCTGTATTCTGAGGAGCCAGAATGAGCGGTGTAAGCGATGAAATCGACTTGAACTTTTTAATTGGGTTAGGTGATTTATTTTTTTGAAAATCAGATAAATAAACGAGCGAAGGTTTGGATTTTATATTTCCTTCTTTTTGTGCGTCTCCCACCCATTGATTCCAATAAGAAAGTACTTCTTCCTGCGAGCGATAGATAGAGGAGTAGTTCACTTTCGCTACCTGGTCCACGAATTTCACCTTGGTCAAAGTCTGTTTTTCGTTTCCGCTCAATTCATTTGTAAATAGCACGTATTGTGTATTTCTTGGAGCTTTATCGACAATCGAACCCGCCAATTCTTTTGCTTGCGCCAATAATTCGCCTTGACTTCCGATGCGGGACATGGAAAAGGAATTATCGATATAGACCCCGATCAGTTGAATGTCTTTTTTGTTCGCGTTTGAATGCGGGAAATAAGGTTGTGCAAATGCAATGACCAAACACGTGAAAGCCAAAGCCCTGGATATTAAAACCAGCAGATGCTTGATTTTTCGGGGATTTTTCTGCTGTTGTTCAACAGATTTCACGAAGGCGATACTGGAGAAATAAAGTGTTTTGTATTTCCGGAAATGGAAAAGATGGATCAGGATCGGTATGACCAAAACGAGCAGGGCAAATAAGAATTCAGGATAAACCCATTTCATAACGCTAAATTAATGACGAATGCCGAATTACGAATGCCGAATTGTGGGATTTTTCTACATTTTTTGAACAATTCTTATCGAATTATCAATGCTAAATTCCGAATTCTGATTCAGAAAATGTACTTCTGAGAGAAATTCAAGATATTAAATTTTGAATTTATTCGAGGAAGGGAGAACAATCCCATAACATAGATTAAGTAATTCGTAATTCGTAATTCGTAATTCGTAATTCGTAATTCGTAAATATCACTTAACCCCTTCAAAAACTCCCAATCCAAACAAGGCAAAGTCGTATTTGCACGGATCCTGTTCGTCTAGTTGAACTAATTGTTCCTGGATTTCGGCCACACTCTTCCAATCGTTTTGTGTACGGGTCAGGATTCCCAGTTTCCTGGCGACATTCCCGGTATGGATATCCAGGGGGAGATGCAGTTCTGACATCGGGATACTGTTCCAGATGCCGAAATCAACTCCTGATTCGTCTTTCCGGACCATCCAGCGCAAGAACATGTTGATGCGCTTGGCGGAAGAACCTTTTTGCGGATTTGCAATGTGTTTTTGAGTCCTGTGAGGAAATGGTTCCTGCGTGAATGTATTTCTGAAAGAGATGATCCGCCCCTGAGCACCCGCAATTTCCGGATGGGTCTTAAAAGCGGCTTCCAATCCGCCTTGTTGATAAATACGTTGCAGAGAAACGAAAAACGCATTCAAGTCATCGCTGTTGAAGGTACGGTGTACAAAATGATGTTTCTGCTCTTCGTAGTTCATTACATATTCGTAGGGCTTGAAATTCATGATTTCAAGCAAGCGCTGTCCGCTTTTGATAATTGCTGTCCGATTTCCCCAGGCTAAAGTCGAAATAAGAAATGCACTGATCTCGATGTCTTCCTTGCGGGTGAATTGTCTTGGAATCTGGATTGGATCTGTCTGAATGAAATCCGGGCGGTTGTATTGCACCACTTTTTCATCCAGAAAAGCCTTTAATTCTGACTGGGATAAGAAGTCCTTCATTTATGTAAGTGATCCGTCAGCCATTACGATCGACCGGTCGGCCATTTCAGCAAGGAGGTTGTTGTGTGTGACAATAACGAAGGTCTGACCGAACTCTTTTCGCAAGTCGAAAAACAACTGATGCAATTCCGCAGCATTCTTTGAGTCCAGGTTTCCGGAAGGTTCGTCTGCAAAAATGATATCGGGTTCATTCATCAGTGCTCTTGCAACTGCCACGCGTTGCTGTTCACCTCCTGAAAGTGCTGCAGGCTGATGGTTCCCGCGGTCATTCAGTCCCAATTTATCCAATAATTGCTTTGCCCGTTCTTTTGATTCTGTCATTCCTTTTCCACCGATCAGTGCGGGCATAACCACATTTTCCAAGGCAGTGAATTCGGGCAGCAACTGGTGAAATTGAAAGATGAATCCGATTTTTTGATTCCTGAATTCAGCCAGGCCTTTGGAACTCAACGAAAACGGATTTACTCCATTCAGGGTTAAAAGGCCGGAATCAGGTTTGTCCAAGGTTCCCAAGATCTGAAGCAGGGTAGTCTTTCCGGCTCCTGAAGAACCGACTATTGAAACAATTTCCCCCGATTGGATTTCGAGGTCAATTCCTTTCAATACTTCCAACTGACCGTACTTCTTTTGGATTCCTTTCGCAACAAGCATTACTTATCCAATTTTAGAGAATGCCCCATTTTGGTAACTTTTGTCTGCAAATAGCTTTCATTGTGAGAATTACGTCCAACTTCAATCGGAACATTTTCAATGATTTCCAATCCGTAACCGACTAAACCGGTACGTTTTTTCGGGTTATTGGACATCAGGCGGATTTTTGAAATTCCCAAATCGTGTAAGATCTGAGCTCCAATACCGTATTCACGCTCATCGGATTTAAAGCCCAACTTCAAGTTCGCTTCAACAGTGTCGTATCCTTCTTCCTGTAATTTGTATGCTTTCAATTTGTTCAAAAGTCCGATTCCTCTTCCTTCCTGGTTCAAATAGACGATTGCTCCTTTGCCTTCAGCCTCGATCATTTTCATGGAATGGTGCAATTGAGGTCCGCAATCACAACGACAAGAACCAAAAATATCACCTGTCAGACAGGAAGAGTGCATGCGAACCAATACGGGTTCGTTCGGTTCCCATGTTCCTTTTACCAATGCCAAATGTTCCTGTCCGTTTGATTTCACTGAAAAAGCGATCAATTTGAAATCACCGTGTTCAGTAGGCATTTCTACTTCTACTTCGCGTGAAATCAATGATTCGTGCTTCATTCGGTAAGCAATGAGGTCAGCAATTGAAATGAGTTTCAGGTCGAATTTCTTCGCGATCTCAAATAATTGAGGCAAGCGCGACATCGATCCGTCCTCATTCAGGATTTCAACCAAAATTCCGGCCGGTTTGAAACCTGCCATACGAGCCAGGTCTACAGCGGCTTCCGTATGACCTGTGCGCTGCAATACACCGCCTTTTTTCGCACGCAACGGGAAAATGTGTCCGGGGCGACCCAGATCTTCCGGTTTGGTCTCTTCCGAAACCAATGCCTTGATGGTTTTCGCACGGTCAAAAACAGAAATCCCTGTAGTACATCCGTGACCGATCAAGTCTACGGAAACAGTGAACTGTGTTTCATGAAGTACGGTGTTGTTTGTAACCATGAGGTTCAATTCCAATTCGTTACATCTGGATTCGGTTAACGGAGTACAGATCAATCCTCTTCCGTGAGTTGCCATAAAGTTGATCATTTCAGGAGTGACCATTTCAGCCGCAGCTATAAAATCCCCCTCGTTTTCACGATCTTCGTCATCAACAACAATAATAACTTTTCCTGCTTTTATATCTTCAATCGCTTCTTCGATTGTATTTAACTTCGACATACCTGTTTAATAAAGTAGCACAAATTTACTTCGAATTCTGCAATAGCGGTCAACTATTTAACTTTTTTAAAGGTAAAGAAGATACCGTTCGGATCGTTTTTCGTGTTTTCAATCCAAACAGACATTTTATCTGCTTTCGGTTTGGCGTAATTAATCCGTTTGGGGAAGGGGTTCCGGTTGTTTACAAATGTCAATGTGTCTGAATCCAGGTAGTCTCTACATTTGAAAACAAGGGTGTCTTTTTCGATGATGATCTGGTAGTGGAGTTCGTTGTCCTTCTCGAAGATCTGAAGTTTTTCCCTTTGTAACTTATTCTCGTAATGCATGTAATTCTCTCCTGAGATGTATTTTCCCTGAAGTTTCCAATTTTCGTGAATAGTTTCGTTGTCAAGGGAAGTAATCCAATTTCCATGAATCCAGTCCGGCAAATTGTTTTGGTTTGAGCATGCCTGGAGAATAAGCAGGGTCATTATGAGTGTGCTCGCAAGAGTTGTAACAGTTTTAGAGTTTGCTTTTCCCATGAATAGAGTACTTCAATATAGTGTTTTCCTTTTGTTGCGATTAAACTAAATTTACCTTCTATAACTAAACCTTCTGCTATTTTTTCGACAAATGTATCGATATTTTCTGCCAATAAGATGTTTTCCCCGTCCGTGCCGCCCAAGGCATTGTTAGACAGGGGAGTAGTAATACATGGAAGTCCGCTCGCCATGGCCTCCAGAAGTTTATTCTGAAGTCCTGTTCCGATGAAAAGCGGGGCGACAAAAATACGTGAACGTTGATAACTCGTGCGAATATCGTCCACCCAACCTGTTACGGTAACATGTGGTGATTGCAGTTCCAAAACCCGTTTTACAGGGCTTGCTCCCGAAAGGAGCAGCTTACATGGAATTCCTCTTTTGTGAATGCGTGGAAGTATTTCTTCGGCCAGGTAAATGGCAGCTTCAATATTGGGCGCGTAGGAGAAGTTTCCGGTAAAAAGCAGGTCGTAATCTTTTTGGATGGGCAAGGTTTCAAAGAATGATTCATCGATTCCGTTCGGAACCACTGTAATATCGAGATTATCGGGATGATAAATGAGTTTCCGGTCTTGCTCCGAAATGATGGTCTTGTGTTCGAAATAATCAAAAATACGGCGTTCATACTGCTTCAGGCGTTTGCTTTCCAGGCGGTAGAACCATTTCTTATACCAGGCTTCCGTTTGAATTCGCCGCTCCATGCCTTTCGAAAGTGCATCCATGTAATCCAATGTTTTTGGAACGCGGTGTTCGTTTTTAATGTATTCCGAAACACGGATCAATTGACAGTAGATGTGTGCAGGTTTCGATTGTGCAATGATCGCCTTGATTTTCCGATGGATGGATTTCCGGTAGAAATAATGAACCTGGAGTGGTTTTGACCCGAGAACTGATCGCAAAAGCTGAAATATCAGACCCAATTTGGTGAGTTTAAATAAGTGAATCCGGGTACAAAACTGATTCACAATTTGCTGATGCTCTTGTGATACGGGAATATCCGTGGTGCAGATAAGTGTTACATTGTATTCTTTGGAAAGTTCTTTGAGTTGGTAGAAAGCCCGCAATTTATCCCCTTTTTCCAAAGGATACGGAAAACGGGAAACGATAAACAGGATATCTTCTTTAGCCTCCAAATGTGTCTTTCATTAGTGCAATACAGGTGTCAAAACTATGAACTTTTGAGATATAATCGCGTGATTTGCTTCCAACTTCTCTCCTGAAAAGCTCATTTTCATGAAATTTCAGGATCAGTTCGACAAAGGATTCTTCTGTTTCGGCAATTTGAATTCCCGATTTTTCAATATCGATTCCTGCAGCTCCAAGTTTCGTGGTAATACATGGAACTCCGAGTGCCATGGCTTCCAGGAGTTTGATCCGGATTCCACTTCCGGAGCGGATAGGGGTGACCAATGTTCCTGACTTGGCCATGAAATCAGTGCTGTCCTTCACCCATCCAACCACCCGGATGTCATTTGTATTGTAGAAACTGTAGTGTTCACTTTTGGAACCTGCAATTTTTAAGGGAAAACCGGATAGGGCAGGATTACTCCAGATATTTTTGACCAAAAAACTGACTGCTTCCTGGTTGGGTTTCCAATCCATGGATCCCAAATGGAAAAAACCGTTGTTTTTGTAATCCACTTCAACGGTCGAATCGACAGTCACCGAAACGGGAAGTAAGCGGGCGTTTTTCTGATCCGTGTTTTTTGTAATCCATTGCCGGTCTTCATCAGATATGGCCCAAACGACAGCCGCTTTATTCAGGATTTCTATTTCCTCCCGGCGCAAGGTCTTTTCCAGGTTCCGGAGGTAAAAACGTTTCAAGACAGACGTTTCCATGCTTGCTTGCAGTCTCCAGATCTCTGATTCCACATTATGCGACCGGATGATTACCGGGGCAAGATCCTTGAAATCGAAATGACTTAACTGGGCGGCGGCAAACAGGCTGTCGCAAACAATGTAATCGTAGTTCTTTGTAAGCTGCCGGGCGATTTCATGATGGAGTTTTTCCGACTTAAACCGCGAAAGATTGTAATTTTTGCGCTGAATAAAATTGACCAAAGCACTTGTCGGCCTGATTTCCGTGTTGATCGGAACAACCATTTGAGTCTTCAAATATTGCTTCAAAATCCGTTCGGATTCTTTGGTATACGGATGTTTGTACGTTTCCAGGATGATTCCGTCCACTTCAGCAATCCGGCTCAATCCTTTCAGGCACTCCATCATGGCAAAACATCCACCATCGATTATTGGAGCAGGGGATTTTGGCGCGATGTACAGAATCTTCATCGTTTGGTACCAAAAGTGAGTATATAGCGCCACAATTTCTTGTCAAAAACACCCAGATCATTTGCCGCAGCAATCATCAGGATACAGGCAATCGGGATCAGGACGGCGGTTGGCAACCACATTCCCCAAAATGGAGAAAGTACGCCTGCAGCCGCCAGATTTTCACCGACACTGAACAATACAAAATATACCATGAAGAGTAAGGCAGCAATGACAACAGGAGCTCCAAAACCACCTTTTCGTACAATGGCTCCGAGTGGTGCACCAACAAAAAACAGAACGATAATGGCCCCTGACAAGGCAAATTTGCGGTGAAATTCAATTTGAAACTGTTCGTAATTGGTCCGGAATGCATCCAGGAACTGAGCTTGTTCTTCATTTACCCCGGTCATGCTTCGTGCGCTGATTATGGCTGCATTAACTGCAGCAATACGTTCCGCTTTCGTCAAGTCGGAAAGTTTGATCGTTTTCGAAGGGATCGCTTGTAATTGCTGGATTTCGTTTGCAGCTTTGATAGCCGGTTTTCCAACAGTTGTTTTAGGTAATTTCTCAAAGTTCAATGATTGGCTGAAAGGCCTGTTCTTCACGTTGGTTTTCCCGAAATCCGACAGTACTTTGTCTTGTTTTCGCTGCAAGGAATCTTTAGCTTCATTGATCTGGAATACATTGAGCATTTCATAATCGTTTTTGAAGAGTTCTTCATCCGACTTGTTCAAATCAAACCCGATCAATTCCATTTTGTAAGTGGCGGCCTTGAACTGGGTGGTTCTGCTTGGCCTGAAATCGCCTTGATGGAAAGGTACACCTTCAGTGGTGAAAACAGGAGCTTGCGCCTGTAATTCTTCGTGTACGATTCCATTTGAAAGATGGAAAAGGAGGTATTTTCCGTTGTCACCTTTATAAACTGTTCCCGAATCTGCTTTTACCGTTTTAAGGATATTCGGATTTGTATAATCGTGAATGGTAATGTTGTAGAATGTGTTGTCCTTTGCGGATTTGACTTTGATCGCGTATCCGTCAATCTCCTTGGAGTAGGAGCCGGGCGTGAGCAACATTCCCACTTTTGTTTCCTGGATATCAAAGATGATGGTGTGCCATTTCAGATTGGCAACCGGGATTACATAGTTGGCGAAGAAGAAAGTGGAGATTGCAATGACGATAACGGTTTGGGTCAGAGGCCTCAGGATCCGGAATAAGGATAATCCGGAGGATTTCAATGCGGTCAACTCGTTGTTTTCAGCCAGGTTTCCCAAGGTCATAATGGAACTCAGGAGAATAGCCAATGGCAATGCAAGTGGAATGAGGCCTGCAGAAACATAAAACATCAATTCGATGATCACTCCGACACTCAATCCTTTCCCCATCAGGTCATCGATGTACACCCAGGTGAATTGCATGATGAGCATCACCATCGAAATGCAAAAGGTTGCAACGAACGGACCGGCGAAGGATTTTATGCTAAAAACAGTGAGTCTTTTCAAAGTTTATACAGTTTGTTAGCCTTGGAGTAGTTTATCAGATCTTCTGGACGCGTTTTGTAATGGTTTGTCCGCTGTTTGTTGTCATTCGAACCAGGTAAATTCCCTGTTCAAATGAACTTATTGAAATGGGGGTTGCGTTTTTCTGTGAATAGACCAAGGTTCCGGCAGTATTGTAAATGGAAACCTGTTCCAGGCTAGCAGTTGAAAATCGGATCACATCGTTTGCAGGATTCGGGTAAATCGACACATCGGTATGCAGGAATTGTTCGTTAACTGACAAGGGATCGTCTTTTCGAACGTTGATGCTATCCACAAACAGGTTAAATCCACCTTGCGTCTGGATAACGAATGCAATGTGAACCGTTTCGTTGTTGTTGAATCCGTATTCGCTTAGGTTAATCTCGTGTTCCGTCCAATCTTCCCATTCAAATTCTACGCGTAAAAGAAGGCTGTCGAAGCTTGAAATTTGCGTATCTGTTGTAGAGAGCATGACCTGGTATGTATCCGGGTAACTTGGATCATAGGATTTTGCTTTCCATTTCAGGTAATTTCCGAATGTCCCGATAGTGATCGGAGGAGTGATCAACCAACGACTAGCTGTTTGGCTGGATGTAAAATAAGATGTTGCAGCTGCAACGGTATCAGCCGTATTGTCAGGATCAGCATATGCTATCCACGCCGGAGCGAACTGGGGATCAACCGCGGTGCATGTATCATTCTTGATAATCGTCCAATTGGCAGGGATTCCTTGTTGGAAATCCTCATCCAGAAGGGTCGTTTGAGCAGTTGCTGAAAGCGCCGAAAGGATGACGCTTGAAAATAGGACAATTCGTTTTAACATAAGGCAAAAATACAAAGACTTTAGCTACATTGCTAGATTTATCAAGATATCCTTAAATTCTTGGTAAAAGGCATCAAAATGAATTAAACGGTCGGCTAAGTAGTTTATTATTTCGGGATGGTCTTCCGGTTTGTAAAAATTCAGGTCGGAGCGTTCCCAGATAATTCGGTTAAAGTCGGAAATAACGGATGTGCTTGCATTTTCGATCCAAACCCCGTCGGTTCCCATTTCAGATTCCAGGACGACTTTCAATTCGTAGAGCTGTTCCCACAAAATCTGGCGTACACCTGCATCTTTTCCCTGGATATCGAAGGTCAGACGAGCGCCTTTCCCGTCGGCATCCACACGGATATAAATATCTTTGACTTCGGAAGGATAAGCCAGCCAGTTCATTCGCCGGCCGTTGGAAGAACGTGTTTTCTGCATCTGTACCTTGAACTGGTTCCAGAAATTGATTTTCAGTTGTTTGGATTCTTCCTTGGAATACATGTGTTGGAAACTTTGATGCTAAGTTAATTATCAATTATGAATGACGAAATTATAAAGGGGGAAAAACTTTTGAAAGCAGATCCCCCTTGATAATTGATAATTAAATCAGTTGATAATCCAAAACATTACTCAAAAAGCAATTTTCGCGTTCCCACTTTTCCTTCTTTTGTCTGTACCTTCAGGATCGCAATTCCTTTGTAGCCAGAATCAAGGCTGATCTCAGAGATTCCAGCCGCAATCTCGCTTTGATACAGGATTCTTCCGTCCAATCCAACAAGCTGGATATCTGCAGTTTCCTCAATTGAAATCATAAAACGGCCGTTGCTCACCGGGTTCGGGTAAGCGGAGAATTCAGTTTCTCCCGAAAGTTCTTCAACTCCCAAACCACTGGTTGGTCCGTATGCCAATTGCAACATGTAAATACTCCTTTTTGTGTTCGCGGCAATGGGATTGCGGTATCCGGTCAATAAGATCTTATTGTCATTGGTGATATTTACATCCATGAAATTCGCCAGTTTCCCATTCCAGCCGGAAGTACCAACCATTCCGTGATCAAAGGTCATGCGGCCATTTCCATTGAACGCTGTATTTAACTGGCCCTGGGCATCTATACTGACAATCAGTCCTTTATTCTGGAAATTCCCGCCGACATAATCTGTCGTGAAACCGCAGATCAGGTATTCATTCGGACCTTTTTCAATGATCTTATTAAAGAAGGTTGCTGTATCTTCGGCGAAATCGTAGTTGACGAATCCATTCGGAATGCTCATATCTAAAGAGCCGGTTGTATTTACAAAAGCCACAAAACCCCTGTTTGCTTCACCGTACCCCATAAAGTCCATGGTGGAATACACGAAGTGTTCGGACATATTATAGCCTGCAACAAGGAGTTTCCCTGTGCTTGTCAATGCAATGGAAAAAGGTTCGTCCGTCACATCCGTACTGAAACGGAACAGTCCGTTTGTCCCGAATGTCAAGTCAGCCGTCCCGTTCGGATTTATTTTAAAGATCGCATTGTCCTGGTAATCAGCTGAATCATAGAGAGTCGTTGCCTGGTCCCAGGTATCGATACTCACTAGTCCGTAAGCTTCACCGTTTGACCCAACGGCCATGTCAATAAAATGAGCTCTCGGTTCATTTTCCAGCAGGAAAACGCCGTTCGTTCCGTAACTGTTGTCCGGAAATCCGTTTGTATTTAATCGTACAATAGCAGGTTTTCCGCCCGGGCCTTTTGCACCGACCATGAATTTTCCATCCAGAAGGATGAGCAGGCTTTTTGGAATGGAATACGTACCGGTATTCCCGAAAACGTGATTCGATAAAAGATGGCCATTGACCCCGAAAGTAGAATCAATGATTCCGTTCGGTTTTAAGCGCATCATAATGAACTGGCTTGCCCCGCAAATCCCGTTGATACAGTATTCGGACTCACCAACCAATACAATTTTTCCATCTGATTGGATTTCCACATCGTATCCGACACTTTCCTGTCCGCAGAACGTGGAAACTGCACCGTTTGTTCCGAATGTCGGGTCTGGCATTCCGTTGGGTAAATAACGATACACGTGCATCATTAGGTCTGCCGATTGAGTTGCGTCCCTTCCCAATACAGTGACAATTTTGCCATCCGCCTGGATTGCAGAAGCGTTTGCATATCCGAGGTTTCCTTCACCGTTTGAATTGGGGCCCAGATAGGGGATATAACCATTCGTATTGAATGTAGAATCAATGTGTTGTGCTGCTGCATTCATCGAAAAAACAGATGAACCGGCCAAAAATACAAGTAAAATTTTCTTCATATGAGACTGTATTATGTGATTAAAACCGCAAAGACTTGAAGAATACCAAGGGGATATAGTAAAACATGGTGTTCTCCGCGTCCTTGCGGCATAAAAAAGATGATATTTTTACTCAAAAAGTATCTTGCGGGTGCCCACTTTTCCTTCTTTCGTCTGCACTTTCAGGATCGCAACCCCTTTGTAGCCAGAATCAAGGCTGATCTCAGAGATTCCCCCGGAAACTTCGCTTTGATACAGGATTCGGCCATCTAATCCAACTAACCGGATATCTGCAGCTTCCTCAATTGAAATCATAAAACGACCGTTACTCACCGGATTCGGATAAGCAGAAAATTCAGTTTCTCCCGAAAGTTCTTCAACTCCCAAACCACTGGTTGGTCCGAATGCCAATTGCAGAAGGTAGATACTTCCTTTTGTTGCACCACCAATTGGGTTACGTGCTCCTGTCAACAGGATCTTGTTGTCATTCGTGATATCCACATCCTCAAAATTTGCCAGTTTCCCGTTCCAGCCGGAAGAACCTACGACTCCATGGTCAAAGATCATATGACCGTTCCCGTTGAAAGCAGTATTCAATTGACCTTGTGCAGTCATACTGACAATCAATCCTTTGTTCTGGAAATTCCCGCCCACGTAATCCGTTGTAAATCCGCAAATTAAGTATTCGTTCGGACTCTTTTCTATGATCTTATTGAAAAATGTTGCTGTATCCTCTTGGAAATCAAAGGTTGCAAATCCGTTTGGAATACTCATATCCAAAGTTCCGTTGGGGTTTACAAAAGCTACCAAGCCGACGTTTGCTTCACCGTATCCGCTGAAATCCATCTGGGAATAGTAGTAGTGTTCCGGCATATTGTAGCCCGCCACGAGTATTTTTCCTGTGCTGGATACCGTAAGTGAAAAAGGCTGATCGGTTACATCTGTATCAAACCGGAATACACCATTGGTACCGAAAGTTGCATCCAATGCTCCATTCGGAGTCAGTTTGAACATTGTGATGTCGGAAAAATTCGTTGAATCGTAGGAAATCGTTGCCTGGTTCCAGGTATCGGTGATCAACAATCCGTAAGCTTCACCATTCGGACCGATCGCCATGCTTCTATACTGTGATCTCGGTACATTGGTCAATGAAAACACCCCGTTTACACCATAGGTATTGTCCGGGAAACCATCACTGTTCAAACGCACAATTGCCGGTTTTCCACCCGGTCCGATCCCGCCGACCAAAAATTTTCCATTCGGAAGAATGTGTAAACTTTTTGGAATGGAATAGGTTCCCGTACTTCCAAAGACGTTATCGGATAAAAGATGTCCGTTTACTCCAAAAGTAGAATCCAGGATACCGTTCGTTTTCAATCGCATCATGATGAATTGGCTTGCACCGCAGATTCCGTTGATACAGTATTTCGATTCTCCGACCAGTACAATTTTTCCGTCAGACTGGATGGCAACATCGTACCCGCGGCTGGTCTGTCCACAGAAAGTGGAAATAGCACCGTTCGTTCCAAATGATGGGTCCGGCATTCCGTTTGCCAAATAACGATAAACATGCATCATCAAATCCGGCGAATTTGGATCTCTTTCAAGTACGGTCACAATTTTTCCGTCCGGTTGAATAGCTGAAGCATTGGCGCTTCCCAGGTTTCCTTCGCTGTTTGAATTGGGACCGAGATAGGGGAGGTAGCCATTCGTATTGAAGGTGGAATCGAGGTGTTGTGCAAGTGAATTCATCGCAAAAACGGATGAACTTGCCAAAAATGCAAGTAAAATCTTCTTCATAAATCAGTATTTAGTATTGGGTTTGGGAAGAAGACTCCGTTTTAACATCAAAAGTTCGTCGAGAATTGGATTTTTTTTGATTGATTTATCAATGAAATCGGGAGTTTTGGAAGATTCTGTCTATTTAACATAATTCAATTAGGAACGAATTCAGGATGGTTCAATTCGCTGATCTGAGTAATTTGCAATCTGTTGATTCGCCCACAAGATTCCCCGGTGATTCTGTTTTTTTGAATCCATTGGAAATACAGTCAACCGACAGATTATAACGCCGGTAAATCCGGATAGATTTCAGGTAAACCTAATTCATGTGAAAAATGAGAATTCTGAGAATGGATTATTTGCGGGCAATTTCCCGGATGAAAAATTCTACGCGATTCTCAGCGAACAGTTTTTTTTGTGGATTTGTGGATTTTGAGAATAGATTATTTGCGGACAATTTCCCGCACAGAAAATTCTATGCGATTCTCGTGAAGCAGATTTTTAGAGTTTGAATTGATTTCACAATGATTAAAGTCTCCAGGATTTGAATCGTTGTGAATGAATGTCCGAACAATGCATTTGGCGGAATTCCCAGGAGGAAGAATTGAAGCTGACAATAAAGAAGAACAGGAATGATTGAAAACAGAGTGGATGAAACGTACGTAATCAGAACACCAGGTTTTGGAATAGATAAGGGAGCATACAATAAATATCAATTGGTGATTGTTATTATATTTAACATAAAATTAAGTTATAAGGCCAGAGGAACGACGGTTTTATAACAACTATTATGTCTAAACTGCTTTGGTTTTTGTTTACGTTTTTCGGCTTTTGAAATTTTAAAAAGATAAGGTGAGTTTTTTGTAAAAAGACTCTATCTTTGTGCCGAAGGCTAAAATTTCAAAAGCCGAAAAACACTTCCGAATTCTCAGTGGTTTTTGCGGAGCAAAAAAGGGAACTGAGAAACGGAATAAACAAAAAGCGTGCGAAGGACACTTGATTAAATGCGATGGAAGAAAAATTGAATAAAACTCATAAATACGAAACGGTTGGGGATTTAATACATGAGCTGAATACATATCCGAAAAACATGCCAATAATTGTACAAGGCCATTATATCTCAAGAATTAGAGAGAAAGGCGATGCTTGCAATATTGAAACTATTCATCCAGATGATTGTGAGCCTTTTTCACAAGCTTAAATGGATGTATCGGTTCAAATCCGCTTATAATTAGTGACACATTAACATGCGCTTCATCTGGATTTTTTGATTCATTTACTTGTTCTGACATACTTTCCTGTTTTTACGTGTGGCAGTTTAACATAATATTAATTATAGGACAAATCAAGTTGTCGACTATAATGTCATATTATGTCTGTGATCCGCCATGGCTGGCGGATTCACGCTAAAGTAAATAGCGATTTTTCCTCCGGAGGATTTGCCCTATAATTAGACGTTATATTAAATAGCCGCACGGCCAGCGCACTTATTGCAGCAGAATTTTAAAACCTCCTGCGGAAATATGGTTTTGAAAATATCTGCTTTGCAATTTTTTCCGACGCACAGCCTCCCACAGGTTTTTCCCTAAGGCTCCAACTTTTATTCTTTTCCAGGGAATTGATTTATGGCGTTCTTTTCAGGGTGATTTCCACCTTTTTTCATTGCCAAAAAAGGTGGAGCCAAAAAGTCTAGGCCTGTACACGTAAAGCTTGAAAACTAGCACTGCATTCCACTGTTCGCACCCCAACTCGCAAACGCTGTTACCAAATTTTTGCGAACCAAAAATTTGACAGCTGAGCTCAAACAGGGGTTAAACGACGCTCCATTCCGCTTGTTTTCTACACTTTCCGCGTAAGGGCCGGTTTTAGATCTGGGTTCTTAAACTAAATCCTCATCGGGATTTATATTTATTTGAATCTCGTTTTGAATTTGAATCTGATTTTCGACCCGGACGTTATTATAAATTTCAATATCTTGATTGATTGCCTCAAAACTAATTACAATTGAGTATGGCAATTCGTGTCTTAAGTCTTCTTCCCAGCCTTTATGTCCAACAACTCCAATACAGAAACTTTCACCAAGATTATGAGATTTTATTATTGCCCAGTCTTTTTGAGAAGTACTTTTATTGAGTTTAACTCCTTTTATTCCTGAATTGGATCTTGAATTAATAATCCAAGGAATTTTCGATTCATCATTTTCTTCATCAGTATCAGTTGTATTGGGTTGAGATTCATTAATAGTAATTCTATTTTTAAAGGCATCTATGCTTTCACCAAAATTTGAACACTGCCAATCTACCCATCCTGATAAATAACTATCGAAACCTACTCTAGTCCTTCTGGGATTCGCTTTAAATGTCAAAGTCACTTCGATCAAAATATCAAAGGTATCTCCGAGACGCCTTATATTCTCTGGTATTTTTACTTCATAGATGTCTGCTTGCTTCGGAGAAATTGAATTCGAATTCACCAAAGTTACTCTCCAATCACTATTTTGAGTTGCTCTCGTTAAATTAGGTATCCCGTAACCATAGAGTTTCAGATAGTTTAACGTCGCTGGTTTTGAAAAAATTAAATCTGGCCATCTTGCTGATTGAATCAAAAGAGCTTTATATAGCAAAGACGACTCATCTGGGAATAAACTTTGTAATCTAGCAAGGATAGCTGATACTTTGGGAGCAGTGTACGAAGTACCTACACCATCTGACGCATAAGCTGGTCCGTTTGATAATGAGGACCTGATTAAAGTACAAGATGTTTCATTTCTTAAAGATATATTGGGATAACTCCCTAATTTCTCGCTTACAAAATCACCACCATATTCAACAACTTCTGGTTTAATTGAATCCCAAATTCCGAGACCACATCTTGAGAAAGCAGACGGAAAATCCTTTTTACCAAAAGATTTAACATCAGCGTCTTCAAATTCATTTAAACATATGGAACCGACTGTCAATGATAATAGACTTTGTGCAGGATCAGCTATACGGCTTTTTTTATTGAATAAATAGTCAGGGTAATTAAGTCCTGAAGTACGAAATTCAATTATTCCAGGTCTATGGGGATCTAAACTTTCAATATATAAGTTTCCTGAAGAAATAATGAACATAATATCATTATTCCAAATTTCTTGATCAATAGATTCTGCCCAAGTAGACATTCTAACCTTAAGAAAACCAGAAGTTCTATTAATAGACATATTAAAAATTCTTGTTCCCAGAACTGAATGGAAATCATCTACTATCTCTTGAACAATTGTCGGTGGGAATAACTTTTCATCTAATTTATTGTCACCATTTAATATGCGGGCATTTTGAACCCAAGACTTTAATGAATAGTCGTTTGAAAAAGGTATTGTTTCATATAGGGCTGCTCCTGCCACTCTAGTTCCATGACCACCTTCCACAACCTGATCACTTGTAACGTTTTCTTCGTTAGGAACATAGGATTTAGAATGATTAGGGTTAATCGCAGGACTAATTAATCTATGATCTTCTTGAATACCGCTGTCAATAATACATATTTTGGGAGCATCTTCCGTTGGTGGAATAATCGTTACACTTTCAGTTGTACCATCATTTAAACTGCTTCCCGAAAACTGTTTTAACTCGTCGTATTCTTCTACTTCAAATAAATATGGATAATTTAAAAGTAAATCCTTGAGCCCTTCTCCTGAAATTTTGATTCTGCAAGAAAAACTATCACCAGTATCAACATAACTGCTAATAATTTCACCAGCATGCCCCTGAATAAAACGTTCAAGCTCTCCTTGACGCTCGAATGCTAGATCATCTCTTTCTTCACTAGATGCTTGGTACTTCTGTTCCCATCGATTAACTCTTACTTGATATTCTTCTTCACTTTCTTCTTCAATACCCTCCTCAAGATTTGCCTTCCTTTTTTCTGGAAATGCTCCACCAACTTTTACATGACAAGCAATTGCAATGTCAACAACAAGATTGTCCGAATCATTTATTGTTTCCCATTTTGCAAACAAGTCTTTGGATAAGATGTTTTCAATTCTCCAACCCTTGCCTGTCACAATGTCCCATAATTGCGAGGCAGTATCTTTGAATTTACCTTCTTGGTTGACAAATTTTTGAATCTTTTCAGTGAGTTTTGACAAATTAAGATCCGCCGAAGCACCAATTAAATATCCATCAGCTTGTTCAGCAATCACTTCGATTCCGAAAGACCTCAATTTATCTGGTGCAAATACCTTTGGATCTACCTGCAGAAAGATTGGTATTGCTTCTGGTAAAGCTGGAAGACTAGTGGCATTCCTATTCTCGAAATCTGCAATCCACTCCGTTATTAACCTTTCAGTTTTATTTCGAAGTTTTTCACCGTGCACTCCCCTATTATTTTGATTTTCTAAAGTTTCTGGAGACGGTTCGATCACAACTGGAATCTTCCCTTTTCCATAAGGAGAATTATATTTTGCGGAATTTATTCGTTGTGGTAGTGATAAGTGTTCAAAGGCCATTTAAAATCTATTCATTGATGTGGTTTATCTCTTTTATTACCGCATCAAAATGTTCTTTTGTAACCGTATCAGAATTTGATATTACTGATAGCTTTGATGCATTTTCAGCGATTTTTACAATTTCAGCTGATGAATACCCCAATAACTTCTTCGAGTACTCTTTTAATTCTATATTTTCCGCTAAATTCATTGATGAAAGCGTCATTTGTAGTAATTCCAACACTTCCTTTTCTTCAGGTTTGATTATTTCAATTACTTCATCAAATCGTCTGAATACAGCTTTGTCTAGCGATGTTTCTAAGTTTGTTGTGGCAACAAGTATTCCTGGTGCTCTATACTCTTCAAGTAAGAATAATACCATATTTACCAGTCTGTGCATCTCCCCTACATCGTTACCATATGATCTTGATTTTGCAATGAAATCGAACTCGTCTAACAGAAGGACACAAGGTATATTTGAGATGCTATCGAAAAGCTGTTTAAGATTGGTCAAAGACTGCCCCAAATAGGACGATATGACTGCTTCGAATCGAACTTTATAGAAAGGTAAACCAATATTCCAAGCCAAACGTTCTGCTCCCATACTTTTACCACAACCAGGCGCACCATAAAGCAAGATTTTTTGTTTTGGTTTAAGTCCATGATGAGCTAGTCTTTCCCGAGCAACAAATTCTTTTTCTATGTAATTGAATTTTGATTCGAGTTTTGGAGATAGAACCATGTGATGTCTAAGTTCTTCTCTTGGAATTCTTACCGCTAATGGCAAGTCGCCCTTTTTTCCTGAATTCGGTGCAGATGAGAATATATCTCTTAGTTCTGTATCAAACTTTTTAGACGCTGAAACATTCTGATCGAGTATGGACTTTAATTGCTTAGATAATAAATGATGACCTTTTTTATTTTCACCTTCAGCTATTTCATAAGCTATCTTAACGATATCATCTTCGATTCTACCATCAATACTTTTAAATAGCCTTTTAAGAATTTCTTTGTCCACTTTGTTCTTTCTAATTACAATTTAACTAAACCCATTCATTTTTCCTATACCATGTAACATGATCGGTTTATAGGTCCATAATTTTTACGTCTTTGCATACCTCTTTTAGAACTTCGCAGGGGTCAACATCAATTGCTAAAGCAATCAAATACAATTCATCCGCTCTCAATTTTGTACTAGCGTTGTTTGTTAACTCACTTAAACGAGTTTTACTAATTCCAGTCTTTCGGGAAACGTCTGAACGGTTTACTGATTTTCTAGAAAGAAACAATCCTAATTCGGTCATTATTATCTGTTTTTCAGGACATAAATCTACCAAAACAGAACAATTTTTCCGAAAATCTGAAAAATGATTTGGAATTTTATCCGAAATTCGATACGTTTGTTTAGAAAATCGGATAAATCATTTCAAAAATAAGAATATGTCACTTCAAAGAACCTATACGAAATCGCAGTTAGAAGAATTAATCCACAGCCAGTTGGAGAATTTAAACGCGATGAACGACCTAATTAGCATTATGCGCCATCAGAACGATTTGTTGAAGAACGCCAATAAAAAGTTGAAGGAGGAAATAACAGATTTCAAAGAACGCCAAATGAAATATCCTACGGGAAGAAAGCGGACCGCTTGAAGATTTGGGATGAATAAAAGTTGGAGCCTTTTTAAAGTTGAGATAAAACCTAAGACCTTCCCTCCTATTGAAGTTTCTCGGTCTGATTCCAAAGCTATATTAACATAACGCAATAACATTATAGGACAATAGATGTTTTAATACGCAACTACCATTTCAACGACCTTAAATAATTCAATCGCAAGTAATCGATTGAAAGAGTATTTATCAAATAATTGTAATTCAGCAAATTCGTCTTCTGTAAATTCCAATTGTTTTAGTCGTTCACTTAAATCATCTAGGTTCTTTTCTGTACTATAATAAATGATGAGTTCAGGAAGAATTTTCTTGTCATCAAATATACCCCATACATAAGATAATCCTGAACCGTAAGGTAATTGATGTGCAAGAAATTTTTTAGCTAGTAAATATCGATAATAGTAAATCCTAATAGATCTTGGTGTTGCATCAATGTGATATTTAAGCATTAGTTTTAAATAATCATATTCAAATTCTTCGATTTCATAATCAGGGTCTCCATGTTCAAATTCAATATTATAACTGTTTATTGAATCCTTAGAAGTCATTACTTTTTGAGTATCTTCGATATTAGTTTGTACTATTTTTGGTGACTGATTATAAACCTCATCTATTTCTTCAGTTTCATCTATTTCATCACTATCGTAAGATACAACTTTATAATTGACTTTATCTTGATTCTTACTGAAAGCATCGAATATTTCTCCTTTTTCTTGTGTACTAAGCGTTGTTAGTTTGATTCCTGAAATAAATAATTTATCCATGTATTCTCTGACGAGTGTTTCCATAGCTTTTTTTCGCTCAGCATTCTCAATAAAATTCCTATTGATCGAATCATAGTATTTATGTGCAATTGCTCGTTTTAAGATTCTTTCATCAATAGCCGTTAAAACAACGACGCGGGCTGAAATTTCAGGATCTTCAAGCATAACCTTTAACGAATCTATAATTTGAATAATTCTGTCTTCTGAACATCTATCAAGATCATCGACAAATAGTAAAAGGCGTTGTGATTTTGGGTCAGGAATACTTGCTTTCAAAACTTCGATTAATTCATTTTGAATTTCACTTTGTAATCCAAGAAGATTTTTGAATGAAACAACTTTTGAATATTTTTTGAATAAATCAATTGCTTTAGGGATATGCCTTGTGTAAAAGACAATTGCTGGAATAAATGAACTAATTGCGATTGTTCCTGATAGAATTAATAAGAATATCTTTTTTGACCATTCTATTTTAGTACTGTACGGAATTAAAAAAAACCAAATTATAGAAATTAGAAAGATCAATAAAAATGCAATTAGTTTAAAACTCCCATTTTTAGCTAGATTTAATTTGAAAATATTTTTCCGAATTATTTTAATCTTGAAAATCTCATGGTATTCAGAATTATCAATACATGTTTTTGTAATTGATTCGTATAAATATGCCCAAGATGCAGGAGTATCTTGATATTTCCATGCATGAAATTCGCAAAATATAAATGGCTTATTTTCTAATGTGCCTAGGTATGATTTCATGTGTTTCCAGAAGAAGGTTTTTCCTCTACCCCATCTGCCAAAAACACCAATCATCATTCCTTGTTCAGCTTTTAAGTTAACTAAAAGCTTTGATACTTCTTGAGCTTGTTCTACCACTCCAATAACACCCTCTACATTTTCGCTAATTATGAATTGCGATGATACTTCAAGGTTTACAACTCTTTTCTTAACTTCATTTGAAGAATTGGGGTGATCATCTTCAATGTTCACCGAAATAAAGGGTTGAAGGTTATTTCTAACTGGAGCAGAAATTGGCGAAGGAAATGAGAAACTTGATATAGGTATTCTTGGTCTTAAGGCTTCGATGTTATCAGTTACAAAAACAATATTTGCTGATCTTGATTTATCTGTTCTATCGTCAATATATTTATCGAAATCGCGGAGTTGTAATCCAGGAAACCTATTTCTCCATTCAGAAATGTTATAATCAACCTTAGTTTTAAAGTCTAGGACTCTCGCTCTATAATATGCTTCGTTTTTTGTACAGTAGTATATATCAAAATATCCATCACGCTCCAATTTCGAACGAAGTTTTTTAAAGGTTCCTATACTATTTATTCCACTTGGTAATTTATCCCACCAAACAATAATATGATTTTGTCCGTTAAGGTGTGATTGGGCGTCCTCAAACCAATCTGTACTATCATTAACAACTAAACCATCTAATTGGAAATCGTTATCACTCTCCTCAACAGGATTGGCTTTAAATCCAACACTCTTATAGTAGTTGGCTAAGCTATTAAATCCAAGAATATTTTTGTAAACTGCATCTGAACTAATACGCAAACTCGCCACATTTGTCGAATGTGACATGCCTGTACTAAAACTCCCTAATCTATAAATCAGTTTGAATGCGAGATAAATATCATTGAATTTAGTATCTGGAAAAGCCTCCAATACAGTTCTGCTTGAAATTTCTTCAATGCCCTCATTTTTGTGGATAATATCTCTTAAGAGATGTAATATATTTTCAACAAGTGTTGGAAGTTTTGACTTTGGATCAATTTGATAAATTCCTAATGGGGTTATTTCAATTCCACGATTTAATAGAATGGGTGAAATATTTTCAGGATTAAAATCAGCAGGGGGATACTTCCAAATTTTTGCAACTAAAGTATAAGGTTTCAAATTTTCATCATCATGGGCAATAAACCTTGAATATATTTCCCGAAGATATTTTTTTTCATCATCTGATAAGCTAAGGATAGGTAATTGTAATTGTTCCGAGATTAATTTCTCGTTGTTATTGATAGTTGGTGGGAATTTCCCTGTTACTAAAAAATATGCATCATCAAGTTTTTCTTTTAGTTGTTCAGCAAACATTAATTTAAATGAATCATACTCCATATTATGGGTTGCTTCAAAAGACAAAGATGTATTTCCAACTTTAATAGATTTTTCTACAAATTCAAATTGATGAGGATAGTTGGTGACTAATTTAATTGCGTTATTTCTTTCACGCTCTTGAATAAACTTTCTTTCACCAGAGTCTAATATTTCCCTAAGAAACACAGTATCTTTTGTGAGAATATCATAATTTGCATCAAGTTTTTTCGGAATATATTCTTCTGACCAAATTTCAAAATCAATTTCAGTTACTTCACCGGTTAGTTTATGTTTTATTTGCATTATAAAGATCTTATGAATAGTGTATTCTGAATAGGTAAATTGTATATAACAATTTAGGTTTCGAATGTAAGTATTCCATTTTCAAATTGCAAACTGACAGGAAATCAAGGATTTCAAAGAACGGCATGTAAAATCCCCCTACCCAATCGGTAAAGTGCCGCTGGAATAGTGCTTAAAGTATATTTTTTTCGGAGAAGGCGGTTCGTTTATCATCAGGTGCAATGCGGTGAAAATGACCCGTTTCTTGCCGCTAAATAATGCTTCGGCTTCAAATTGTTCTGTTGGGCTTAAAGCTCCCCGCGATTGTTCCAGTTCTATCAGGGTATTCAATGTATCGGAATATTCAATGCGGGTTTGAGGTATTTCAAGATTTTGCAGCAATAGATCTCGCTGGTTATCGTAGTGAGAAAGCGGGTTAGTGAAATCATCCTGTTTAATTTCCTGGTAAAGCAGGTGGTATACTTTTTTACGTAAGTTGTCTTTCATGTGATCGTCAATCAGCCCTGTAGTACGAACGGTTAAGGAGTTCGGGATCGATTTTGACCAAACGTCGTGAAAAGACTGCTTGCTGGTCTTCCCGTTTTCATCTTCGAAAGTCTGGTTTGCAGGACCATACATATTGAAATGCCATAGCTCATTTTGTTCATCCAGGATGTTTGTTTCAATTTTTGCACGGACCTTGGCCGTTATATTCACAAAATCTTGTTGGAATTTGTCCAGGGCTTCCTTTTTTCTCTTAAGTGACAGAAACTTCCGCATGTGATTATCGTGATCCGGATTTTGTTCCTCCTTGCGGATATTTCGCAGCATGTCACGAACCTCACCGGTCACATCGCTATCGAATTCTTCTTGCCCGGTAAACCAGCCTTCCCAAACATCATCCAGGAATACTTCAGACTCTACTCCGCGATTGTAATTTTCAAAGGTGATGGTATCCGGTCCGTCTTTTGCCACTACGGCCGCGTGGTGATCTCCGAATTGTACGAATCCCTTGGCCTTTTTTTGTTCGCTTTTTGCCAGCCATCCCAATTTTTCGGAGCTCGATTTTATCGACAGGAACTCATCCATTATTTTTTGAGTCTCTAAATCGTCCTGGTTGGTTAGATCAACACCATCGCCGGTTATTCCTTTTTTATCGATTGTTCCGGGTGAAGGAAGCGCAATGGAAGAAAACGACTCCCCTACTTCAGGACTTGTCATTTCGTTAATCCCCAAATCTGTTGCCAGCTTCTTATTATCTTTCGTTTTCTTGTATCGGATGGTGTCTTGTGTCTTGAGATACCCGGTAATATGCCTAAAAACATCTCCTTCAATTAAATCATTGTCTTCGGCATCCTTTTTATCAAAGATTTTATACACTTGTTTCCATAACTCCTTTGGAATTCCATCCAGGCTGAGTGCCCGCAAAATCCGATTGCTTGGTCTGACACGAATGCCAAGTATGCCTGTTTTAAAGTATTCAAGAACTTCGGGCCTGATTGGTCCGTTATTAAAAATGTAAGGATTCTCATCATCTTGGAACTGGTCTTCAAAACCTTTGGTAGTACCGCTTTCATCCATCTGGTTCAGGATTCTGCTAAACTTGTTTCCGTCCGTAATACCCACAGATCCAAGTACCTTTTGGTTTCCTAATTTGTTTCCGACCACCAGGTGTTTTCCCCCGACAATTCTTTCGGATACAAACGTACAAACATTGGCATCCATCAATTCTCCTTTACTGTCAATATGCGGACTTCGAACAGGTTTTACGCGGATTAGATCCTGGGTTTGTCCGTCCGGGTTAGTCGGATTTTTAGGCGTAGTTACTTTCGCTCCGGGTTCTTCGTCCAGGGTTATTCGGGATTTGATATTGATCAGCCGCTGGCGGAAATTTTGAATATTTCCCGCCTCCCCGTAAAAAGTACGGGGTTGTCCAACGGTACTTTCCAATGCGAGCAATCCTTTTTCGGATACTTTTAACGGAGGATTATCGCTGTTCCGTGGTTTCCAGCTTCGTTTGGAAGTAACTGATTTAATTCCGTCATCTTCCGAGGAATCTCTTCTACTCTCCAGTTGATTGCTCGGGAACATAGGTTTCTGGCCGTCGTCTGTTGTTTGATAGTCTCCCGGTTTAAGGGTTGTATAGCGCTGAATAACTGCATTTGAACCGGGTGATGAAGTTGCTTGTGTTTTTGCTTTCGTTTGCACGGTATCCGAGGACTTATGAATCCCTTCAATGAGCTTTTGCTGTTGAACGGTACTCGTCCTTTGATCTTCAAAAGAAACTTGCTGACGGCTTGCTGAGCTTTTAACCGGTTTTCGTTGAAAAACGGAGCTATTTTGAACAGTTCTTTTGCTTAAAGGATTGTGCATGATCCAGCGAATTTTGATTGCCAGATAAATATAACTAAATCTTGTTCCGGGAGTTAGATCGGGTGTAAAAAAAATCACCAGATGGGGTTTGCCCAAGCTATATTAACAGATCGCAATAACATTATAGGACAAATTAGATTGTTATATTAGATGATAATCCTTGAAATGAATTCCAATAACTCCGGTCCTTCCCAATCTCCTTCGAATTTTTGCCCGTTGATATAAAAGGAAGGAGTTGCATTGACACCACTTCGCATACCGCCGTAAAAATCGGCCTTTATCTTTTCTTGCAGTTCCGGTTTTAGAATATCCTGTTTAAACTGTTCGGTATCAAGTCCCAATCTTTCTGCATAAGAGTCCAGATCTATGCGGATCCGTTTTTGATTTTCAAAGATCAGATCGTGCATTTCCCAATATTTTCCCTGCAGTGCGGCGGCTTCACTTACGATTGCTGCCTGCATAGCCTGTGGATGGATTTTTTCAAGTGGAAAATTCCGGAAAACAAATTTCATCCGGTCACCTAGTTTTTCCTGCAGGTTTTTGATAATGGGATATGCCCTTCCACAATGTGGACATTGATAATCGCCGTATTCAACAAATTCAATTTCTGCATCCGGATTTCCCTGGATGTGGTCCGCATCATTAACTGGAGGATTCAGTGCCATAACTTGGTGTTTTAATGGGGTTTTGAGTTGTCTATTTCGTCAAGAGCATCCATGATACCATCTGCACCCGGATTAATGCCGACCGGAGACAGGTAGTTCCAACGAATGATTCCTTCTTCATCAAGTACGTACAAAGCTCTCATACACTCTCCTGTATTTTCATCGTAAACTTCGTATTGTTTGGCAACGCCTCCCTTCGGTTCGAAATCTGACAATAACGGGAATTGAAGTTTACGGTCTTGTCGGAAAGATAAATGACACCATTTGCCATCCACCGAAATACCCAATAGGATTGCATTTTGTTTTTGAAAATAATGAAGCATTTCGTTGTAAAGTGCCATCTGATCGCCACATACAGGACTCCAGTCTGCAGGATAGAAAGCAAGAATGACTTTTTTTCCTTTGAATTCGGACAAATTGATTCGTTGATCCGGTGTAGCAAATAACGAAAAATCGGGCGCTTGTAGACCTACTGATAACATAATTGATTATTTATAATTGTAGTTTGAACGACTAACATGATGATTGAAAATATGTCCAAATTTGAAACATGAAGATAAAGAAATAAAACTCTTCCATCTTTTCAAAAAGAATCTTCTTCATCGATCAAATTATTCACAAATCAATAAGTTATAAAATCAAAATCTTGTTGCATCCAACGCCAGACTTCCTTATCTTAAGGAACCAATAAAGATTTTTAGATGAAAAAGTTAAGTTATGACATAGAGATCCATGCCTCGCCGGAAAAAGTCTACGACAAGATGCTGGGTCTGAGTGACAAAAAAACATACGAAGCCTGGACAGCGTTCTTTGAACCTACTTCATCGTGGGAAGGAACATGGGACGAAGGCGGAAAGATCATTTTTACTTCCAATGCTTCCCGTGACGAAAAGTCGGGTATGGTTGCGCGAATAGAGAAAAATGACCCGGCAAAATTTGTTTCCATTCACCATTACGGCATGTTGGAAGAAGGAAAAGAAATCACCGAAGATCCGAAAATGGAAGGCTGGGGCGATGCCCTGGAAAACTATTGGTTCACTCCGACAAGTAATGGAACGAAATTAAAAGTTGAAGTCGACATGAAAGAAGAATACGTGAAGCAGATGGAAGAAGTCTGGCCGAAAGCGCTGGCGAAGTTGAAAGAGATTTGCGAATAGCATCCGGACAAATACCAAAACAAAACCCCAACCTATTACGATCGGGGCTTTGTTCAAGTAAAGTGTTCCGCCGCAGCGGATCTGCTTTACTTCATCTTTAACTGTACTGATGTCTACTTAGGCTTTGTCGAGACATGCATTAATGCGTATCAATATTGTATAAGATGCGCATGCCGGGTTTGATGTGTTTTTTCACTTTTTCAAAGAGTGATTCGGATTGGGTTTTTCCGTTAATGATTAAGGCTTTTTCATTCAGTTCGAAAGAATGGATCTTCCCTTTGTAACCGGCTTTTCTCAGATCTTCTATAACTGTTTTGGTAATATCCTGATCAACCGGTAAAGGAGGCAAGTTGTTTAATTTTCCTTCTTTTTGCTGCAATTTCAGCTTAGCCTCGATCTTGCGCGACTGTTCATCAATCTTGCGTGACTGCACGTCAATCTTGCGCGATTCTTCATTGATCTTTTCTGATTCAATTTGGATCTTTATCTGTTCTGCTTCGATGCGGCGCTGTGCTTCGTGGTGTTTTTTCCAGTCGATCTTCACTTCTTTTTTTCCGGTTTCCTTTTCCAGGATCTTTACCTGTTTGTCGATAACCGCTACATGTTTATCAATGACCGCTGAATGCTTGTCAATAATTGCCGAGTGTTGATCTATGATCTTAGATGCTTCATCAATGATGCGCTCCTCTTCCGAAAGATCTACTTCCGGATAATCACCAGTTGTATAGGTGTCGATTTCTTCAGAAGCAATGGCTTTTTCATACCCGGCAATCAATTGCTTGATTTGAGGAAGGTATTGGTCCCGATCTTTTCCGGTGATCAATTTGCCGTTGACCTTGAAATTTTCCAGGTCTTCCGGAACTTGGTACAGCACTCCTTCACTCTTGAAAATGTATACGTGAGCCTCCTTCCCTTTCACATTGTCCACATACCGGATAGAAGTTCCTTCCGGAATTTCCTTCGGATTGTATTTTTCGTTATTCAGGGTGTCCGATACAGGCTTGATTTCCTGTGCGGAAGAGGAATTCACGTTCAGGACTACAAGAAAGAGAACTACGCTCATGGCTGCACAAACCGACAGGAAGTACTTTTCCCGGACACTGAGCCTCTTGTTGGTATTGAAAAGAATCCGTTTGGCGCGGTCTGCCAGCTTCATTTTCTGATCGCCGAATTGAAGTGCGAAACGCTGTTTGTTCAGGTTGTATTCCTGGAAGGAAACCAAGGCATTGACAAATTCTCTTTTATTGTTTGTAACACTGATGGCCAGGTCATCGCAGCAATTTTCACGTTCGTCTTTCAGCAAGGAAGAAACCCACAAAATACCGGGATTGAAGAAAAACAGGATCTCAATAAATGTCTGTATAAGATTGACAGCATAATCACTGCGGCGGATGTGTGCCAATTCGTGCAGCAAAATAGCTTCAACCTGGTCCTGGGGAATATTGTTCAACAATCCAACCGGCACCAAAATGATTGGTTTGAAGAATCCGGTCACCGATGGAATCGTTACCAATTTGGATTCAAGTAACTGAACACTGCGTTTGATCCGGAGTGAAACCTGGAGTTCTGACACGCGTTTCAGCCACATTTCGGGTGGAGAAACGGTTTGGTAATTCCGTGCACGGTAAACGTGGCGCAGATCCCTGGTCATTCGCATGCATTTGAATAGAAAAACGGCCAACCAGATCAAAACGATCCATGAACTGGATTTGCCAATGAATGCGGTTATTACTGAAAATGGTGTACTCACCTCTTCATTCAATCCGGTGTTGGAAACTGAAACGGGATGTTCTGTTTGAAAATCACTTTTCGCCGGATTAACCGCTTTTAGAACGGATGTGTGTGTTTCGAATTCAGTGTAAAATATGAAACCGATAGTCACTAAAAATGCAATACTCAATCCTGCAAGCAAATTGTATCGGGTTGCCGAAGTCGCTTTTTTTGCAAATAAAAGAGTAAGTCCTGCAAGAATGGCTGCTGCAAGTCCCAGCCAAAGCGAATGGATCAATGTCCAGCTGACCGCTTTGATAATGGAGTCGTTCACTAAAAAATTCATAGTATCGGGTTTTAGAAGTTACTATTTTTTGTCGAGCTGATCAAGCATGGCACGGATTGCATCCAGTTCCTCTTGTGAGGTCTTTTTATTGCCCAGTAATTGCATCATCAGGTTGGTACTTGAACCGTTGAACATCGTATCGATAAACTTGTCGAGTAAAACTGTCTTCGTTTGATTTTCTTCGATTGCCGCACTGTAAATATGTTTCATACTCGAAGCATCGCGCAGCAGCATTTCTTTCTCAGTCATGATTTGCATGAGCTTCAGCGTCGAAGTATATTGCACGGCACGTTTCTGTTCGTTCAGGTAATCATTGACGAAACGAACAGTTGATGGACCGCTTTTCCAAAGGACTTGCAAAATCTCCAATTCTGATTTTGTCGGTTCCGATTGCGGATTATTTTCAGGATTTGTTGCTTTCATTTTTTAAAGGTAGGAAATTTTTCGTACGAAACAAGAGGTAGCTTGTTTTTAACAAAAAAAATGACTCTTTCTTTCTTATATGCTTCTGAAAAATCTGGCGAAAGCACAGGATATTCAGATTCCCAATCGTATTTAAACAGAGATGGTTGTTAATTTAAAAATATGGAATCTGGTTCCGGAAATCAGTTAGTCAAATAAAGTGAATACCGGTCTGGCTTCGGTTCCCAATTGATCTTTCCCAAGCTGTGAAAACGCGTTTCCAAAAGAAATCAGGGCTAATACAAAAATGAGATGGCGCATATTAGTTAAAGTAAAGTAAAAAAGAACTCAGGGATTACCGGTTTTTTAAATCCACATCCAAATACTCTATTGTTCCATCCACAGTTAATAATGCAGCAGTTAACCCGAATGGGATAAAAACGATGGCACGGTATTCCTTTTCGCTGATTGGTTTTAAATCTGGTCCAAGTAAGCGGAAAGTGCTTGAGTTCCCTTGATGCAATTGCAGGAATGGTGAAGGATAAGGTGCGGAAATCCGGCTGTTTTCGTAAAGCGGCACCATTTCATTGAGATAAATGGTTGTTATTCCCTTGTTTTCCAATTCAACCACTATTTTGTCTGATAGTTGCATAACACGGCATTCATCAAACGGTTGACTTGGAACGGATTCTCCGTTCCTGTTCACAATTCGGAAGACGGGATCTTTCACAATAAATAAATCGGTACCGATTTGTTCAAACCAATGTGTCTGCTTGCTGATCAAAACAACACTATCAGTAGATTTATCGTAAATACTTACATCCTTTTTTCCATCATAGATTCCATCTTTTACTTCATCTGCCTGATTTAAGATAATAAAATGAGTGCCAAAGAAGGGATTATAATTTATTCCACCGGAATCATCTCCTATTATTTTTCTATAATTACCATTCACACCAATGATTCGTTTAAAAAGAACGTGATCTTTTTTGCCAAATGCGACAACTTCAATGAATTCATGTTCAACTTCTTTGCTATAAGGTGAATCAATGCCGATGTGTGAAATATTCTTTGCGGAAAACTCATCCAAAAGCCGGTTTTTATTCCAGACAGTATAATGATCTCTATCCATGTCAATAAAAAGCCAGGAATCTTCGGAATCGGAATACCCACCAATCTCGATAACTCGCTTTCTCAAGAGTTTGCCATCCGGAAAAGAATAAATAGTATAGCCACGATAATATCCCGGTTTGTACTTTTTATGCTTGAATTGTTCTATTTCTTCCAGGATCAAACCATGTTTAAATTGACATACCCCTTCTTTTGAAGAAACCGTCTGAACAAACGTACTGATCTCCTCCCCTTTTAAATTCATGATCCGGTAGGCATGCCGCTGATCTTGTTTGGAGTAATGGAACAGGTAAAATTGGTTATCTACTTTGTGCACATAGCACATGCCTGTAATGTATTGAAAAACAGTGTCGTTTGTACTGGTATCAATGACGTAAGATATTGAATGATTAGGGTCTCGGAATAGAAACAGGGACTCAGCCATGTATTCCCCGCCAATGGGATTTGGTGGCTTATTCACTTGTTCCGTTTTTTCAATAGCAGCTGCGGGAAAAATTCTCGTTTTTGGCTCCCGTTTTAAATCAAAATACTCCGGAATGTGCTTTCCCAGGGGGGAAATAGCATCATCCAATAGATCGTATGTCATATATTCAAATGCCAGCCCTTTTGAAGTAGTGATGATGAAAGAACACTTGTTTTTATATTGGTCTGCCCAATAACAGGTCTCAATACTGCGAATACCGGTCGCAAACTTATTTTCCAATCGTTCATTCAGAATCTGGTAGCTGTCTCCCTGTTTTGCAGCACAAAAATTGGCGCCTAACTTGAAAAGCGTGTCGTAAATAGCTGCTGTCACTTTTTCGTTGCTATTCCGGAAACCATATTTGCCGCTTTCCTGGTATTGATAAACGCCATTGGAGAAAAAAACCGCTTTCGTGGATAAATACTGCATATCCACATCATTAATCTGCGCCGAACAGGTAACGGATTGTATAATAAAACATATCACCGACAGGTGGAGAATTCTTTTCATAATCGCTTTATATTTTTCAGGTGTCAACTGATAATTTATTTACAGGAAAGCGCGTATAATTTAGCTCAGTTGAACTTCTGATTGTCAGGATACTGCTTCTTCTTCTCAATTCATCAACGCCGATTTCACCTCCCGCGGATCTTTCGCTTGGTTTTTTGTCCGGTGTTTCGGGTTGTAAAAACCGTCCAGCATCCGGTAAAGATCGGGGTGCTCCTGTTCCAATTTATCCGGGTTCTCAAAAAAGAATTCGCTCACCACAGCCAAAAATTCACCATTGCTGGTGGATGCGTAATCACGGATGCTCGAATTTCCGCCCTGGATAGTTTTCATTTTGGAATGGATGATTTGCAACCAGGGTTTTAAGTCGATTTCTTTGATGACCTTCGCCATTTTCCCGTCTATTTTTCCATCCTGCATGTCCAGCACATGAACAAATTCGTGGATGGCTACATTTTTTTGGTCGTTGTTATTGTAAAATCCTTCAACCAATGCTTTCCTGGAGAGTTTCACTTTTCCTTCCATTGCTCCCCAGCCAACCAATCCGTTGGCATATTGTTGGGTATTGGGGATCAGGAATTTGTCCGGGTGAAGTTCTATTGTGTCCAGGTTGGAATAATGCCAGGAGTCAAATCCGAAAATGGGAATGACAGCCCCGGAAGCAATCAGGATCCGGTCCGAATGCGTCACTTCTGTGTCTATGCCGATAATTCGAACATTCAAAAGGAAGGTATGGACCCGTTCTTCAAACCGGTTTTTTTCATGTGGGTTTAAGCGATTGTAAAAAGCCACATATTGCACCAAAAGTGTTCTCCATTGGTGAGGAAAAGGCCGGGTTGGATTGCGTTTTGTCCCGTTCTTTTTTAAACTGTATCGCGAATAACTGATCAATGCTCCGATCACAACTCCGATTGCTATATAAATATAGGTTGAATTCATAATGTTCAAAGATAAGTGAAAAGAAGCATATTCCGCACCCAAAAACAGACTATGCGAATCGATCCATGTCTTATTCTCTAACCACTCGCTTCACTCCCATTCCTTCAATTTGAATCAGGTAAACCCCCGGAGATTCCTGGCTCAAATCAATACCGGTTTGGGTAGCTGTTTGTGTTTGAGTGCTTAAGACTAGTTTCCCAAAGATGTCATTAACCAATACCTTCCTCGCTCCATCCGGATGTGTGATGCTGACTGTTCCTGTTGTTGGATTCGGTGAAATAGTGAAATTCCCCTGCTCCGTTTCTTCCAATCCCAGTTCACAACCATGAGCCAATGTTGCTTGGAGATCACTCATAGGAATAACAACATCCGTCACTTCTCCCATGTCAGTTATCGTTGCCTGGATTGCAGTGTCAGTTGTATTGACTGCTTGCATGGAAAATGGGAACACGTTCAGGTTAGTAAAGCATTCCGGTATCCCGGGATTGAAATCTAAAAAATATTCTTTAAGCCAGTGGCTTCCGAAAGTCCAACCATAGGCCGACGGATAAAAGGCAGAAAAAGGAGCTTGGTGTGTGATCTCGTGAAAAGTCCAGTTGTCCAGGTTTATAAAACCGTAACTGTTCCGGCCGTTAACTAAAACCGTACTGCTGTCGAATTGGAATAACTGGTCAACCGAATACAATTCGGAATGATCAAAACGGTGATAGTTCTGCACCGTTCCATTTGGATTTAAAGCAGCAACAAATGCATCGGTCTCCGCTATTCCTCCAAGGAGCAATTTTCCGGTTGGCAGCTGTAATAGTGAGCGTAATTGCGTTGCCTGATCGCTTTCGATCTTACGCGACCACAGAATCGTTAAGGATGAGTCGAGACAGATGATTGCAGGCGAGTTGTCGCATTCAAAGCCGGCGAAATAACCTCCGGAGCTATTCGGAATAAAAAGGTGTCCCGGGTTCAACGGAGTGGAGCTTCCCTGTACCTTCAATTGTTTGGAATAAAGAACCTCTCCTTCAAAATTGATCTTGGTAACCTGCAGGTGATTGTATCCGGACATTGAAATGATGATCCCGTCGTTTTCCACGATCAGAGGGTTGTTTTCATAAACTGTTTGGGAATAAGTACCGGGTTCGGCTAGAATTTCTTTGGTCCAGACCAGCTGGCCTGCGGCACTAACTTTCACCACTTTGGTGCTGTAATCACTTGATGTCAGGTTTCCACGTGCAATGAAGATCACATCTCCGTTGGGACATTCCGTGATATCCAGGGGAGAAATGTCCATGTACGCCCAAGTGTCGTGTGCCGGAATCGATTTGGACCAGTTAACCTGACTGCCGTTCAATTTTGCAAACCAAAAACCAATAGTACCACCCGGTTCCCTATCGGTACCTCCAACCAGTTGATGGGTTCCGTAATCCTTCACAACTGTTCTGGTGAATTCATAACCGCCTGTGTGCAGATCGATCTGGTATTTCTCCGTTTGGGAAAAAGAAAGAAAGCCTGTGAAAAGTACAAAAAGTGGAAGAAGTGTTTTCATAAAGATCTGATAAGGTTTGGTTCAATGAACGAGTAGTATTCCCAAAGCGTTGAAAGATTCGTGAAAAAATCGTTTTGGCTAAATCATCAGTGGGTTTGGCTAAATCTGTTTCAAGTGCCTTGCCGAACATTCACGCCGGATTTATCCACGATTTTGAACGGTTTGCACAGTCCAATGCAATTCCGTCAGTCTTTTAATTAGCTGTTCTCCTACTTCAACCACCCCAAATAAATTGAAACCGGCATCATCGCCAGCGTTAATGGAAGTACGATCGCAAAAACATAGGATGCTTTCAGGATCATTGGATTGTATTTCCGGTGATTTAATCCCAGTGATTGAAAGGCACTCTTTAAACCGTGTAACAAGTGCCAGCTGAGGGAGAAACAACCCAAAAGGTAAATCACTACTTCAACCGGATTTCGGAATTTTGCTATCATCATCTCGTACAACGGAAGTTCTTCACCGGTTTGGAATTGATGCACGCGATTCGGGATCCAGAAGTTTTGCGTGTGAATCACCAGGAATAGAAGAATCAGGGTGCCAAACAAGGTCATGCTTTTGCTGTACCATTTCACATCGGGAGCGTTGTTTTTCTTAAAAGCGTACGAAACCGGCCGGGCTTTCCTGTTTTCCCGCCAGAGTTTCACTCCTTGTATAATGTGAATGAGAAAGCCGATGATCAATACAATTTCCAATGTGCGGATAATCGGGTTGGTAGCCATGAAGTGCGCACCGATGGTAAATGTTTTACCGTGATCATTATAGAAAATGAGTGCATTCACGGAAGCGTGTACAATCAGAAAACTGACCAGGAACAAACCGGTCAATGCCATTTTGATCTTCTTTCCTACAGAACTTGTCAAGGTTGTTTTCATTTTATATCGTTTTTACTTGTCCCCATACAAAGCTGAGAATTAACTGCCCGGATAAAATTAAACTGGTTTAAGAAATGGAACGGCCATTTTTAGATTACATCATTCGTCCTGCTCTCTTTCTTCACTAACAAATAAGCCATTACCGCAGCGGTAAAACACATTCCGGCGCAAACCCATAAAACGGTTTGATAAGATTTCAAAAAGGCATCGCGGTAAAATTGCTTCACTTGTACTTGTTGACCGGCATCAAATGCATTGGGCGGGACTTGTGCATTGCCAAGATTTACGGTCTCGGAAACGATTTTAGATCGTTGTATTTCATTGAAGTCCGATCCGTCGAGTTTCTGGAGTACGACGTTGGTGAATATCAGCAAAGCAAGCGCACCGAAAGCGGCATTGGAAAATATACCCGCAATCCGGGATACGGCGTTATTGACCCCCGATGCAATTCCGGACTGTCTTTGACTGATGGAAGTCATGACAGCTGTCGTAAGGGGAACAACGGTCAGCAGCATTCCAATGCTCACCAGTATCATTCCTGGGAAATAAGAAAGCCAATAATCGGAAGCTCCTCCAGTTTGCTGGATAAAGGACATGAACAAAAAGCCCAAACCTACGGTGAAAGGCCCGGTAATCAGGAATAGTTTTGACCCGAAACGGTCGGAAAGTGTGCCGATGTAGCGGGAGAATAATCCCAGGATAAAAGTAAATGGCAGGAAGGTCAATCCGGATTCTGTTTGGGTATATCCCTGGATCTGTACCAGGTTCAGGCTTAAAAACAGGAATCCGCCGCCCAGCGCCCCGTAGAGAAAGAATGTCAGGAGATTCAGTCCGGTAAAATTGATGTTGGAGAACAATTTGAGGTGGATCATGGGGCTTTTGCTCCGTTTCTCGACAACCAGGAACAAGATCAGGTCTGCTATGCCGAAAATCAGGATGGTGTTCACTTTCCAATCTTTCAGGCCCACTTCGGGGAATTTCAGGAAACTATAGGTAATGGCAGCCAGACCGGCAACCAATAAAAGTGCTCCGGGGATATCCACTTTTCCTTTGTCATCCTCATTGGAAGTTTCGGGAACTTTTGACCAAAGGATAATGAGCGAAGTGATGCCAATCGGAATATTGATGAAAAAAATGTAGCGCCACAAACCGCTGTCACCGAGAATTCCTCCGATAACGGGTCCTCCGATACTCACAATTGTTGTGATGGATGACCAGGTGCCGATTGCCTTGCCTCTCTCCTTTTCATTGATGAGTGATGTAATCAGTGATAAACTTCCGGGAACCATGAACGCGCCACCCAAACCCTGGATAAGTCGGGCTGAGATCAAAAAATGGATATTCGGAGAAACTCCGCAGAGAAGGGAACCGATGGTGAAAATGGTGATTCCTAAGGCGAATACTTTCTTTCGCCCGAACTTGTCCCCTAGCGATCCTCCGGGCAACATGAATGCAGCAAGTATCAGTAAGTACGCGTTCAGAACCCAAAAGATATCAGCCCCGGTGGCATTCAAATCCTTCTGCATGGACGGGAGAACCACGTTTAATGCGCTTCCGTCAATGAATACCATGGATGTGGCCATGATGGTCGAAAAAAGGACCCATCTCCCGGTTGCGCTTTTCAAGGATATTCCCGACATACATCCGCTGGTTTAAGTTTGCAGTTATTCATCTCCTGCTAACTGTTTTTGTAGAGGTAAATTACAGATTTTTTGCTTGCGTTGACTAAAAATCGGGAAGCTTCCTTATTCTTTGGTTGGGAATGCTTTTTTTCATAATTTTCACCTTATGAATGAGTCACAAAATCCTTCAGTAGATCCGTTTCTTAGCGGAAAGTCAGAATTTACTTTGGAACTGTTCCATCATTTCATTGCAGAATTCAAAGCGCTCGATAGGATTGAATTGGAAGCTACAAAAACCATGATTGCAGTGGATAACGGACAAAAACGCATCGCCTGGATCACTCAATTGGGAAAGAATTTCATCCATGTGGTCTTTCCGTTCAAAGAACCCCATTACGACAACCTGTGTTTCCAGAAAGTAGCTCAAGTGCCGGGGAGCAACCAGTTCAATCATCACTTCCGTATGCTCCGAAAAGAAGATTTGAACGAAGAAGTGAAAAAGTTTATGCGAATGGCATTGAAAAATTAGTAATGACCTAATTATCAATTATCAAGATGGAATCCGTAATGGAAGTCCTTTGTGCCCTTCGCGTCCTTTGTGGTTAAAATAACCCACGAGAATCACAAAGCACCCAAGGAAATAATTTATAAACTATCTGCGAAATGCGCCAACGCTGAAGCTAAGGCGTAAGCGTTCTGCGAGAAAAATAACTCACCACTCAGGAAATAAAGTCTTCGTGCCCTTCGCGTCCTTTGTGGTTAAAATAATCCGCGAGAATCACAAAGTACCCAAGGAAACAATTTATAAACTATCTGCGAAATCCGCGAGATCTGCGTGAAAAACAACTCACTACTCAGGAAATAAAACTTCGTGCTCTTCGCGTCCTTTGTGGTTAAAAATAACCCACGAGAATCACAAAGCACCCAAGGAAACAATTTATAAACTATCTGCGAAATCCGCGAGATCTGCGAGAAAAACAACTCACTACTTTGGAAATAAAACCTCGTGCCCTTCGCGTCCTTTGTGGTTAAAATGTGTACACCACTTAGGAAATAAAAAGCCTTCGTGCTCTTCGCGTCTTTTGCGGTTAAAATCACCAGAGACTATATAAACAAAAAAAACGGCCATTTTTAGCCGTTTCATTTCCTCATCTTTCAGTAAATTCGAATATAGTCGACTATTTCTGTACCTGAAATTTGAATGTGTAATTGAAGGTGTTTCCGATCAAATTTTGGGGTACTCTGATCTTGATTTGTTGCACTTGTTTTTCGATTGCGGCTTTCATCTCATCAGATGCTGAAGCTATTTCTATTATTTCTATTTGACTTTCTGAAATCACACGCACTTTTACGTAAACCGTAGTTTCGATTCCTTTTGCACGAAGTGACTCCGGATAGGAAATTTTGCGGTGCATGATGCGATCCAATAAATTGTCACCGTTTCCTGCGAAAACGAATGAACCGGTAGTAGTTAAAAATAGTGCGATAAATAGGATTGTTGCTTTCATATCTAAAATTGTTATTGGTTTCCCGTAAGACCAACTCATCCCTGATATGTTACAGCAAGCTATTTTTTTTAATTGTTAAAGAATGTGAAAGCCTCTTCCCCGCTGGGTTTAGGGCTTCTTCAAAGTAGCTTGGCGTTGTTTGATGTCTTCCGGAATTTCTCCGGAAAGCAGCCAGTCTAAATCCACACCATAGTGAATCGCAGCTTGATTCAACAGCCGGTTTGCCTGGATCAGTTCTCCCAATCGTTCCATGTCTGACCTGAAATCTGCCAGGTAATCTTCATGCATGGCTTGAATCAGGATCAGTATTTTGAAAACACGGGCAAGGACATACAAACTGAATTTATGTCCTTTTATTCTTGAATAATTCGCAATTGTCTGGTTGTTTGCATGGATTATTTCGTTGAGCATTAACAGATTGAGGCTGATTTCTCCGAATTTGTCCTTAGTGATCTTCACCTGTTTAGTGATCTCTCCGCTCAAGGAGCGCATATCGGACAGGAGATCGTGATTCGAGAAGCGGTGTTTGCTCATGCTTGCTACGCGTTTTGAAACCATCACCTCCAATTCAGCCCGGCGGCCTTCCACCGTTTGTGTACTGACTAATTCAAAATAAAGCTGGTCTGCTAACGGGACATCTTTCTTCAATAACCTCAAAAGCAATTTATCCTTTTCCTTTACAGGCAAATTGACCAAAGCATCCTTAAACTCTTTTTCAAATATCATGATCGTCTCCGAAATAGTACTGTGTTTGTTCAGGTTGAAATTAAGAATAGAACAGGAACTTACCAAAATTACACGGACCGATTGAAAATAGATGATCGAAATTGGGTTCCTAACTGCTTCTGTTTCAGTTTTGCTTTTATTTTTGTAAGATAAATAATTTAAACCAACACTATTCATTATGAGTAACATTTCATTACCATGTCAGTTGCTGTGTGCATCTGCCTCAGCTTACGCAATCAGTCCTACAGATCCAAGTGGGCAGTACAACCCGCTAGGTTCCGATTCTCCCTTTCAAAATCAATACGATGCTGTCGGTTTTATCGGAGATCCGTATATCGTGACTGCAGACCAAATAGAAGCTGCACTTGTGGGACAAACAGCAAACGGAATTATCGTGGCTTTCCGGGGAACTCTTCCTCCCGCTTTGAATTGGGACTCTTTTTTCGATTGGTTGCAGGATTTCATGGCTCCGACAACCAGCAATATTGAACTTCCGGGAGAGGTGCATGAAGGATTTCTCTTCGCTTTGAACTTGTTAAGAGGTGGAATTGTTGATGCTATCCAGGCACTTGATCCAACTGCTTCGCTCCCGATCTACATTACCGGGCACAGTAAAGGAGGTGGAATTGCCCCGATTGCAGCCATGTATTTTAAGAATGCTTACAGGCTGAATATTACCCAAACGATCACTTTTGCCGGTCCGAATTGTGGAAATACAGATTTTATGAATGTGTACAATGAAACTTTTCCCAATCATGTGCGCTACGAGAACTATTTGGATATTGTACCGCTTTTACCTCCTGATAGTGAATTCATTACTCTTTTGGAAGCCATTCCGGATCTGCCCGTTTCCTTTGTGACTAAGTTGAATGAAATGAAAGCATATGATTACCAGCCGGTAGGAAGTTTGATGTATATTGATTCTTCAGCGGTAGCAAAACCATATAACACCATTGAAGCAGATCTATTGCTTCCTTTGAGAATGGGAGAAATCGTAGAGAAAATTCTGTTTTTTGACTTGTCAGCTATCGGGGATGCACATCATGCGAGCTGCGGATATCGCTATATGCAGGGGACTTGCTCCGGAACAACGATTTGCCCGGTGTAAGGGATTTTCCACTAAGTTGCTAAAAGGCGGTCTGAGAAAACGGATCGTCTTTTTTTGTGGAAAAAACTGAATTTGTAGAATTAAAAATTCCCTATATTTAATATGCACAAATCCATTAAGCTATGCACTCGTATGTGAATCAGGCACGCGGTAACAAAGGTAAATCGACGACAAATACCGGTTCTCGCTCCCGGAAGAAAAGGAATGAGTCACAGGCTTCGTTCAGCGACAATCGGCCGGAAACTGCCCAACTCAAAAAAATACAGGAATTAGCCTCGAATTCAGAAATCGCAAATCCGATCCAGTTTCAACAACCGAAACCTTTGTCGGAAATATTGGATGACCGTGCGAGTAAGAACACACCACATGGACAGGAAACTAAAGCCGAGATAGAGCGGAACGTTGACCCGAATGCGGTGTCACTGAATATTTATCGGCAGGCACGCGATTATGATCTCCATGTGCAACAGATTCCCGGGTTCACCCGGAACCAGATTGCTGCGATTCCGAATGCAATAGCTTTGGTACAAAAAGCGGTCAGACAAGCACAACAATCCGGAAACAATAGCGAAACCTATGAGGCCAGTTATTTCAAACAGGGGTTCGCTAAAATGACCAGGGACAGGAACAATGTAAATGATACGGTAAAATATTTCTACCTGAAGTCACGGAACCGGGCGAAAGCAGAAGAGTACCTGGCTCAGTTGGTTCACCGGGACCAGAATTTCGATTTTGGTTTTGACGGAGATGAAGATGTCCAGTACCAAACTCCGAAAGCGGGATTTTTTGGTCCGGAGCAGACCGACCTGGATATTGGAACCAGTATCGCAAACCAGGTCCTACGGGAAGCATTTCAATCGGAGTCCCAGGAAGAAATATACTTCAGATTGGCAACTGCAATCCGGGAAACGATGAATAGTCCGGATGTCAGCCTCGATCTCGCCTCGCGGATTTTGGAAAACTACCTGAAACCGAAGCTTCTCAATTTTATTTACCAGCTTCCTTTGGTGGAGCAGGAAGACGATGATAACATATGGGATGGCCGAAGCCTGAACGATGGAATCCTGGATGCTGATGGAAATGATTTCGATGAAGAAGATACCTGGATCCGCCCGAAAGTGCGGGATGCATGGACTGAGATTCGCGGGATTGTTTCACCGGCCGTATTGAATCATGCGGGTGAAGTATATGTGCAAGTGGATGGATGGATTACCAGGCCATATCAGAACAGCGGAGTGATCCATTTAGGAAAGTATTCAAGCAGTAAGGGAATGATCATACATGAATTCGGACATCATCTTGAAAATAATTCGGAAGCTCCGTACTGGATCAGGCTGCAACAATTGATGAGGGACAGGTCTCAGGGTAAGGATTTGAAACGTATTTTTCCATTTACGATTCCGTATGTGATTTCCAGGGATGAGATGCGCTATGATACGGATTTACCTGCATCCGGGGAAATGGGAGGTTACTTCGGTTACAATGTGAAATACTATGAATCCGGAAGCACAGAAGTTGTTTCCACTGCATTTGAGGTATTTCACGATCGAAAGAAAGCCTACAATATCGCTATTAAGGATCCGGAAATGTTCCTGGCGGTAATGGGAGTTTTGAGGGGAAGATAAGAAAGCTAAAAATCGAGGATATCCGAATCGATCCTGCGGTCTTTTGCGGGTTCTGTAATCGCTTTTGTAAAGGATTGTGCAATCAGGATGACCTGGCAGACGAGCATCAGGTAAAAACCGCTTAGCATTTCGTCGGGCAGCGGAGCGCCGTGTACATCGGATGTTCCATATATGAGCAATCCAATGGAAATAATAAACACACAGCTCACTAAAATGGCTGTAACCAATGATTTCGGGAAAAAGAAACGAGACAAGACTAAAACAAGTGCCAGTAAGCTATTGGTGAGTGCAAACAAGGAGCCGAAACCATTGAAAACCCAAAATGTCAGTCCAAAATCAGGCGATTCATAAATCGTAACAATAACAAAACTGTCTTTCGGAATAATTCCCTCTACTCTCGGACCTTCATAAAATGGCAGGAACATCGAAAGAATGATGACTCCGAAGCAGATTAGTGTGAGGATCTTGGAATTGTTTTTCACGATAAAAGATAGGTCAAAGTCTGTTTTAACACAATTTGATCGTTCCGGATGAAATGAGTGTGTCGCTATGTTTTAAAGAACTAATTTAAGATTTTAAGTGAACAAAGTTTCAGTAAAGACGAACATTCAGTCACTTAATCCTTCGTTTTATTCATTTGGAAGTTTATTCGGATGTATAAATTGGTTCATTTTGAGAACTTTTTGCTTAATTTGCATAAAATTTTCTAAAAATGAGAAAACTACTTATCCTATCTGTTTGTTTCATTTCTGTACTTGCGTGCACGAAAGAAAAGTTTGCAATTAATCACTCTTTCTGGTATAAATCAGCCACTGCAGATGATTTAACTGCATACGGTATAAACGAATTAACCTTGTTCGTAGATGGAACTAAAGTCTCTACAAATGATGCCTATAAATATTACAATTCGGATCCGGGTTGTGGTGTAGGTAATTTCGTTTACACGGATAACATGTTCAAAAGAGAAAATAAGACACATACTTATACGATTTTAGATGAAGGCGATAGCTTGATCTTCACGGGTACGTTTCAGATGAAGCAAAAAACAGGTTGTGAAGCAACTGAATTGATATTCAGCTTCTGATTTGTCCCTTTATTCGTTAATCGGAGTTGTTTCAGTTCCCGATCACGGACCGGTTTACCGGGAAACCGTTGATTTGTCCTTATTTATTGTCGAGCCTTGGAACGCCTGGTCTTCATTGACCTTTTTAATTCCCGTTTTTATTTTTTTGTGGCAACTTCGCGGACGCTATTCCGAATACACCTTCATTGTTTGGTTCTGTTGTCCGCTATTGGTTCTGGGCGGATTCGGAAGTACGTTTTTTCATGCTTTCCGCTCTTCTACCCTGCTCTTACTCATGGATGCCGTTCCAATTGTAATTTTGGTCATTGGAATCAGTATCTGGATGTGGCTGAAAGTTCTCCCAAAAAACATCCAGATTATTTGGGTCTTGTTGATTTTCTTTGGACTGACTTTTTTAGCAACCTTTTTCCTAAGTGGCCAGGATCGCATTTCAGCCGGGTATTTTTTCAGAGGATGGATGCTTCTCCTTCCCTGTTACCTCTTCCTGCGACAAACCAAATTCCAACATGCAACCGGATTGTTCGTTGCAATTGCGTTTTTTGTACTCGCCCTTCTTTTCCGTTTCCTGGATGAGAAAACAGTCATTGACCGGATGCCCTGGGGAACACACTGGTTATGGCATGTCTCAACAGCTTTTGGTGCCTATTTCTTAGGTGAATACCTGATCAAGAGTTATAAAGTGAAAAGTGAAAAGTGAAAAGTGAAAAGTGAAAAGCTTTTTGTTAAGGCTTGATGCAAGTTTCGATTCCAAAAGAACAAATACATCAATACATTTTCACGATAGTTGATTTTAATTACTCTAAATATATATATATTTTCTGCGTCCTCCGCGGTCCTCTGCGGGAAAACTTAATAACCTGGAATTACACACTTTTGAGAAAGGGCGTCTTGACAAATTAATAGGGATACATTAAAAAAGTGAATCAGGAAGATCAAGCATGCATAGAGCATGGGTAGAGTATGGATAGAGCATAGATAGAGTATTAAAATGTTATATTTGTAACACCTGGTTTTACTATCCCGTAGTCCGGAAATCCTGTTTTATCAATTGTAGAAATAATTGAATCACAAAATAACCCGAAATCAGGCTCTGCACACTTCTGTACTCTTTGTCGGGAAAATCAACAATTCATAATCGGATAATTCGACATTATGCTTACTTTTCAATTTTAAATTTTTACTTCTCAATTAAAATGAAGTTCTCCCCAAAAACAGTTGTATTGAAAGACGGACGAACCGTTCTTCTTCGTCATGTGGAAGTTTCGGATGCACCCAAAGTGATCGAATTTGTTCATGGTTTTGTCTATGACGAAGAATTTGTTCCTTTAAGTGAAGGAGAATTCAACCCGACATTGGCTGAAGAAGAACAAGTTTTATCAAACTACATTGAACGATCGAATTCACTGTTCCTGGTGGCAGAATTCGAAGGCAAATTTGTCGGGAATATTAACGTGGATGGAAATCAGCGCAAAATCATGCGCCACACGGCCGTTTTTGGAATGGGAATGCACAAGGAGTGGCAATCCTGTGGACTGGGAACGGCAATTCTGAACGCTGCAATAGATTGGGCTAAGAATGAGTCCGAATTGGAAATCTTGTTCCTTCAGGTGTACGCTGAAAATGAAGCTGGCTTGGCCTTATACCGGAAAATGGGATTTGTTGAGCATGGTCGGATTCCGAATTTTTTCAAGCAGAATGGCCGCTATCACGATGAAATTTCCATGCATCTTCTCCTGAAATAAGTAATTTTCAATAAGTTGCTCCGATATTTGGGTAGTCTTGGAAAATAGGCTACTTTCGTCCCGAGATTACAGCGACATCAAACTAAATTTCTGAGTTAGAATTGCTAAGGGAGTATTGGTAAAACAGGCTCCCTTTTTTCGTGCTTTCATTTTTATTAACAGATAAAGCCCGATTATCTTCTTATATTTAAGAAAGCCAAGGTCAGTTTTATGGAAAATTCACATGTAAATTATCAAAAACGTATTTTCACAATTCTCCTCCTGGTGGTGGTGACTGCTATTGTCTATCTTGGCAGCGGTATTTTGTTCCCGGTTGTTTTGGCTTTTATTTTTGGAGTGCTGATCAGGCCGATCGATTCATTTTTGCAAAAAAAATGGCATTTCCCGAAAATACTTTCCGTCATTATTACCGTGGCGATTGCCGTCGTCATTTTTGCGGGCATCATGTTTTTATTGGGGCTTCAATTGAAAGATTTTTTCAGTGACCTTCCCACCCTGGAGAAGAATATGATGAAGGTCATTCACGATTTGGGCAACTGGATCAATAAGATCTTCGGAGTGACAAATTTCCAGCAGGAGAAGATCGTGAAGGAGAATTTCATGAAGGGCGGGAAATTGGTTTCCATGGAAAGTTTCGGAACCATTACCGGCGCATTGATGAACTTTATCCTGGTTCCGCTTTACCTGTTCCTGTTTTTGTTTTATCGTGAACTCCTTTTGGGATTCCTGATGAAGCTGGTTCCTTCGAAAAGCGCTGAAAGAATGCAGATCGTAGTGAATGACATCAAGGTCATTATCCGTATGTATATTTTAGGTTTGTTACTTGAAATCGCTATCGTAGCGGCTTTAACGACCCTAGGCCTGTGGTTGATCGGTGTGAAATACGCTTTGTTCCTGGGGCTTCTGGTTTCTTTGCTGAATCTGATTCCCTATGTCGGGATTCTCGTTGCCAATTTCTTAAGTTGCCTGATTTCACTCTCCAATAATCCGAACCTGGAACAATCGGTTTTAGGAGTTTTGGCAGTCATCGGTGCGGTGCAACTGATAGATAACAATGTGATCCTGCCTCGGGTTGTGGGTTCCAAAGTGCGCATCAATGCCCTTGCTTCTATTTTGTGTGTGATCATCGGAGGTACGCTGGCCGGAGTTCCCGGGATGTTCCTGGCTATTCCGATTACAGCAATCCTGAAAGTTGTTTTTGATGCAGTTCCAAACCTCGAACCGTATGGCTATCTATTGGGAGATGAATTGCCAAAATCCCTATTCTGGACAAAAAAGAAAGAAATCACCAAACAGATTGTGAAGGAACAGATCAGGAATCCTCGTTCGAAGCCTAAAGCGGAATAAGGTCCTGGAACCAGAATCCATAGCTGATAGGTTCACCGTCCTGATTTTTTGATTCGTAGGTTTTCAGTACTTTCTCTCCGAGTTGAAATTCAACCGGTTTTGAAAAGATCGGACCATCGAACACAAAGGTGTGGAATTCCCCGTTTTCTCCGCATGGATCTACATTTTGTGGCAGGTCCGCAAGAAATTGTCTGTCGATGACTCTTCCAACAAACTCCTCGCCCAGTTTGGATGAATCCACGCAAACCACCACTGTTTTGAATCCCAGATCAATGAATTCGTTCACAAGTTTGGATGTGTCTTCCTTCCAAAGCGGGAAATGTGCGGAAATGCTTACTTCTTCCAGTTTTTGTTCACGGTAAGTTCTTAAATCCTCTAGGAAAATGTCTCCGAAAACACAATCCCGAATTTCTTCCGCTTTCAGTTCCTGGATAGCCGTATTCATCACAGTTTCGTAAGCCTGCATATCGGAACTACTCGGTAATTCAACAGCTTTTGCAGGGATTCCGAGCGATTCGGCTTGGGCAAGTAACAATTCTCGGCGAACTCCATGCATGGAAATCCGATCAGCCTCTTTGTTGAGAGTCGTGAGCAGATAACGAATATCGAAAGTTGGATTTTGAAGAAATCTGTAAAGAGCTAATGTACTGTCTTTACCTCCGCTCCAATTGAAATATGCGGGAATCAAACGTCCCATTCTTCATTCAGGAAAGCAACAATTTTACGCGCTGTCGTATTGAAATAACGCTTCGTACGGTAGCCACCGATCCAGGTGATTCCACGCACGGCATTCGTCAGGAACACTTCGTCTGCGACCAGCAAATTGGATGGCAGGATCGGGCATTCGTATACTTTTAATCCGTTTTTCAATGCCAGGTTGATCACCTGCATGCGCATGGTTCCGGCCAAGCAACCGTCTGAAAGACTTGGTGTATAAAGAACTCCGTTACTGACAACAAAGATGTTGCTGTGTGAACTTTCAAGGATCTGGCCGTTGTCATTCGTGATCAGCATATCGTCCAATCCTTTTTCTTTAGCAGAAATGGCAGCCAGGACATAGAGAAGCCCGTTTTTGGTCTTGTAATTTGAAAGGATATTTTTGGTTTTTCGAATCTCTTGGTAAAGATCCACTTCCAATCCTTTTGCATTCAGACTGAATAGATTATTTTCAATCGGGTAAATTTCAATGAAGTAGCTAACTTCATTTGTATCAGGAAGATAGGTCCCTCCTCCTAAACGATCAATTGAGAGTCTGATTCTGCCACCTTCCGTAATCTTGGATGCTTGGATCAATTCGTCAATTTGTTGTTGGAAGAATTCAGTAGTGTAAAAAGCAGGAAAACGCATTTTCAAAACTTTTGCCGCTTCGGATAAACGCGAAAAATGATGGGCCAGGTTTAATACCTTCCCATTCATTACACGAATACTTTCAAAAAGTCCATCTCCGTAGGTGTAACCTCTGTTTCCAGCAGTAATGGAATATCCCGTGTTACTCAGTATTTTACCATTGTTATTTACGAATAATTCTTGATCGCTCATTTAAAGTAGGTTTTGAAATGCCTTAATCACACCTTCAATATTAGTAATTAAAATGAAAACAACCCCGAAAAGTGCACCGGATATGTGTGCATCATGTGCAATATTTGTCTTTCGGTTTCTATCGGCATAGATTTCGAAGGCAAGGTAAATTAATCCGAACATCCACCCTTTCAGGGGAAAAGGAAACAATAGTAGCCCGATCTGCATGTTGGGGATTAATAGGATCATCGCAAACAAAATGGCGGAAGTAACGCCTGAAAGCCCTAATGATCTGTAGTTCGGATTGTCTTTGTACCGGATGAAAGAGATAGAAGTGGAAGCAAACATAGCCATCAGAACAAAAATCCAGAAGATGATTTCACCGGGCAATGGCCCGTAAAAATCAAACAAATATTCTTCGAAAGGTTTTCCGAAGAAGAAAAGTGTGACCCCGTTAAAAAGCAAGTGACTGAAGTCTCCATGCAGAAAAGCGTGAGTGACAAATCGGTAATATTCCCTTTCATGCTTCACCAGGTAAGGACTGAACAGGTATTTTTCCATGAAATCACGGTTGTTGAAACCGGTAAAAGACATGACTGCCATTGTTCCGAGCAAGATGTATGTTGAATAAATTTGAGGTTCCATATTTGAGGAATAAGTATCTTGCAGTAAAATTGCTCATTATTTTTGATCCTTTTATGAAATTTAGCCGGCTTCTATTACAATTATTCGCACTTGCCCTTACATTCATACTAATCAGATGTTCTTCCGAAATTGATAATCAAGATCCCATTTTTGACCGGAAAGTCTCTTTGAAAAAGCGGATTGCTTTAGCGATAGATGCTGATTTATTAACAAAATTGGAATTCCCGGAATCAATCAAGGATTCAGTCTATGCTTTTTATAAATCACGTGATTTTAAACCGGTTTGGGCAAATGATTCCATGTTGATCAAAAAAGGTGATAAATGGAAGGAATTATTGGATTTTCCATGTGCATTGGGGCTTCCTGATAACCGGCTTTTCAAGTTTAAAACGGATTCGTTGTGTAAAACCTCCATTGTACAGGAGTTCCTGCTTACAGCGCGCTTGGCTCAGCTGCAACAAGATCTGAAAGTGGGCTTCCTGGATACAGCTGTAAAAGCTTACAGACCGATTACGTCTATTGATGTAAAGTCATTGACCCAATCGGTGAAACAAATGGACACGGTTAAAAATTGGGGAGTTTGGCTTTCGAAAATGGGACCTTCACGACCGGAATATCGGGTTCTTGCCAAGGCATTGTTTAATTATGCATCAAAAAAACAGCTTTCGACTATTCACTTTGAAGTCCCGGCTTTAGTGGAAGATTCCATCCGATGCATAGAATTGGCAGAAGAATCCTTGATCGACAAAGGATATTTAGATTCGAAGAAAACGGATGAAGAATCTTTTTGGGATGCAATGGGTCATTTCCAGGAAGATAATGGGCTAAAACCGGATGGGGTGATTGGAATCTATACCCGGAAAGCATTGGATGAATCGGTGCGCTACAAATGTCACCGGGCAATTTTGTCCATGGAACGCTGGAGATGGCGTGCCCCTTTCCCGGAGCGTTATCTGTGGGTGAATATTCCGGAATACAAGTTGCGCCTTTTTTATAATGACAGTTTGCTTTCCGAACACCGGATTGTTGTTGGGAAACCCGAAAATCAGACACCTCAATTGAGTTCCAGTTTGCGTGCGATCATTTCACTGCCCTACTGGACTCAACCACAAACCATTGCAAGTAAGGAGTTTTTACCTGCAATTCAACGTAATTCAAACTACGCGGCAAAAAATCATTACAAAGTGTATCGTGGTGAAACGGAAGTAGATCCGACTACAATCAACTGGAAACGCTACAAGGAAAAGAATTTCCCGTTCAGGGTCAGACAGGAACCTGGCAGCGATAATGCATTGGGCTTGGTGAAGTTTGAGTTCAACAATAAATACGGAGTTTATATTCACGATACGCCTTCCAAAGGATTTTTCAATAAGGATATCCGCGCATATTCCCATGGATGCATGCGTTGCGATATGCCGGATTCATTGGCTCGATTCATTCTTACACGCGATGACAAACAGAAGATGACACGCGATTCTTTGGATACGTTGATCGCCCGGAAGGAACATTTTTCTATTGCTTTGAGAAAACCGATTCCTTTGCAGGTCGATTATATTACAGTTGTCACTAATGAAAAAGGTGGTTTGTTGTTTTTCCCGGATGTCTATGACCGGGATAAGGAATATTTGAAAATGATGAAAATCTATCCGAAGGTGAATTGATAATTGAAAATGAAAAATGAATAAGACGAGATTTGAAATAAGAATCGGATCTAACTTTTCAATTTTACATTCTACATTTTCAATTTAGATTATTTTTGTAAAAATAATCTATTGTATGTCTGTTATCATTGCTCCTTCTATTTTATCATGCGATTTTGGAAACCTGGAACGCGATTTTGAATTGATTAATCAAAGTGAGGCGGATTGGTTTCATGTGGATGTTATGGACGGAGTGTTTGTTCCCAATATCTCTTTTGGTTTTCCGATTATTTCGGCTTTGAAAAAGGTGGCAAAAAAGACCATTGATTGTCATATCATGATTGTAAACCCGGATCAATATGTCACTGATTTCGCGAAAGCGGGAGTCGATATTTTGACCGTTCATTACGAAGCTTGTACTCATTTACATCGGACAATCGGAGCAATTCATGAGGCTGGAATGAAGGCTGGAGTTGCTTTGAATCCACACACACCTGTTTCAGTCCTGGAAAATGTCATTGCAGATTTGGATTTGGTTCTGATCATGTCGGTAAATCCGGGATTCGGTGGGCAGAAATTCATTCACCAGGCAATTGAAAAAGTGAGACAGACCAAGGAATTGATTGTAAAATCAGGATCCAAAGCGATCATTGAAGTGGACGGTGGAGTAAATACCGAAACAGGCAAACTCTTGGTTGAAGCCGGGGCTCAGGCTTTGGTTGCCGGTAGTTTTGTATTCAACAGCCCGGATCCCAAAGCAACGATTTCTTCTTTGAAACAACTGTAAATGCTCGATTTTTTCCAGCAACGGTTTTCCTATATTCATCAGTTGAATTTGAGTTGGATTACTCATCTGACTAAAGACGACCAGGATATTCCTTGGGATATCAAAGTAGCTGTTTCTCAGTTGATCAATTCACAGCACATTGCCGTTGCCGGAATTTTAGACAGTGAAATTGAATCCGATCTGAACGATGTACTTCCTGAAATGTATTGGGATTCTTTGGAACGTGACAACTACAAGCAATGGATGAATGTCTTCCTGCAGTTCAATCAGGGGCTTCAGGATAATGTTGAATGGCTCACCCCGCTCCTATTTAAATCGCTGCATGAAACTGCGCAGTATATCGGACAATTGAAATTACTGATTGCGCAGCATGGATTGGAAGAATTGGATGAAACGCTTTTGAAGGTTGAGTAAAAAATGTTCAAATGTTCAAAATTGATTTTAGATATTCTTTCATTTTGTTGAACTCTTGAACTCTTGAACTCTTGAACTCTTTGAACTTTTTTGAACCTGTTCTTAACTGGAAAAGAAATGTTTAAAGCCTTCTTTGATAGGATATTTCGAAAAAAATAATTTTTGTAAACGCAGTTCTCCAATAAATGACTAATTTTGCAGCGGGGTAAGTCTTTTACGACCAGCTCCCTCTTAATCCTCCAGGACGGGAACGTAGCAAAGGTATGAGGTTGTAGCGGTGCGATAAGAGTAGCTTACCCCTCTTTTTTTGCCCAAAATTTTGGGTTTTCGAAATCATTTATCAACTCTTTCTCTTCATTCTCTTACTTATACTCACCTTTCCTTTTTACCGCAAAGAAGCAAAGGAAAATGTATAAAACTCTGCGCCCTCCGCATCTTAGCGGTAAGAATAAGTTCTGAATGATTATCCGTAAAAGTTTATAAACGCAAAGAAGCAAAGAGCGCAAAGGTGATTTGAATAGACTTGGCATTGTCTGCGATAAAACCGTTTTGTTAACTCTCCTCCTATTTTTATTCACACTAAAACTTTTCTGCGTTCTTCTGCGTCATCTGCGGGAGATAAACAAAAGCTCTGCTGGAGGTGGAGATTATGTGAATAAAAAATTTGTAATTCGTAATTCGCATTCGGAATTACATACTAAATGGGTTTACTTTTGCAAGAAATAAAATAAACATGAAATTTTTCATCGATACTGCAAACCTGAACGACATTCGTGAGGCATATGATCTTGGGATCCTTGACGGCGTAACAACCAATCCGTCTTTAATGGCGAAAGAAGGAATCACAGGTCAAAACAATATTTTGAAACACTACGTGGAAATCTGCAAAATTGTAGACGGACCCGTAAGCGCAGAAGTGATTGCAACTGATTTTGAAGGAATGATCCGTGAAGGAGAAACTTTGGCTGAATTGCACAAGAATATTGTTGTAAAAATACCGATGATTCCGGCAGGAATCAAAGCAATCAAATATTTTTCATCGAAAGGGATCAGAACGAACTGTACCTTGATTTTTAGTGCGGGACAAGCATTGTTGGCAGCTAAAGCCGGTGCCAGCTATATTTCTCCATTCGTTGGTCGTTTGGATGATGTTTCCACGAATGGAATGGATTTGATCCAACAGATTCGAATCATCTTTGATAACTACGGATTTGAAACCGAAATTTTGGCAGCTTCCATCCGTCACCCGATGCATATCATTCAGTGTGCGGAAATCGGTTCGGACGTGATGACAGGACCTTTAAGTGCAATTCTGGCATTGGCGAAACATCCTTTGACAGATAATGGATTGGCACAATTCCTGGCAGATCACGCTAAGGGCAACAAGTAAAAATAGTTCAATAGTTGAAAGGGTTCAAAGAGTTCAAGGGGTTCAATTTTGAACTTTTAACCCTTTGGACCTTTTGAACTTTACAAAGTTCCTAATGAGGAGATCGGAAATTTCGTTTGTCACTGGAATTCTTAGTTTTAACTGGAATTTCTTCCCTTTGGTCAAAAAGTGACCCGCTTCTAAGCGCATTCTGTTATTTTTGCCTTAATATTCTATTTATGAAGAAGCTCATTGCAGTTCTTGCGTTTTTTTCTGTCTTGTTTTCAGCAAATGCTCACGAGTACTATTTTGCTTTCGGTGAGGTGGAATACAATGAATCGACTAGGAAATTGGAGGTTACTTTGGAAGTGAATGCACATGACCTGGAGTTCGATATGAAGAAATCAGGAACCAAGCTAAGTGGTCATATCGAAGAACAGACTCGAAATCCCGACTTCAAAACACAATTGGAAATTTATCTGACCAAGGGATTCAAGATAACAAATGAGGATCTGACCCTTTCACTTTCACTTGTCGGATTTGATGTTTTACCTAATGGATTGCTTTACGCCTATTTGGAAAGTCAACCGGTGGAATTGGATAAGCGATTGTTCTTTACGTTCGATTTATTGATGGATTCCTTCCCCGATCAACAAAACAAGATTACATTTATTCGGAATAAACAAAAACAAACAGCTGTATTTTTGCTCTCCAAACCTACAGAAATGATAACCCTGTAATTATGAAAAAAATCATTGCTCTAACAATTGCGCTTTCAGGATTGAGCGTTTCGGCACAAACCAAATTTGCTCAGTTGGATATTGAATTGCCAACTCCAAATGAATACCGGACTGCTGCGGGAGCTCCGGGTCATGGATATTATCAGCAAAAAGCGGATTACAAGATGAACCTGACTTTGGATGATACCAAACAGACCATTCGTGGGGAAGAGGTGATTACCTATACCAATAATTCCCCGGATGTATTGGAATACTTGTGGTTGCAATTGGATCAGAACATCTTTAAACCTGATTCCGACAGCAAATTGATTGCCGTGGAGAAAATGGAGGATTTTCAATCAATCAAGGACGTAGAACGCAGATTGATGACCTTTGAAGGTGGTTTCAATATTGAAATGGTGGCTACTGTAAATGGTGAAAAAATGCATTATGCTATCAACAAGACCATGATGCGTATCGATCCTGCAAAACCTCTTGGACCGAAACAAAGCATTTCATTCAAAATCAAATGGTGGTATAATATCAATGATCGCATGAAATTCGGTGGAAGATCAGGTTATGAATATTTTGAAAAGGAAGACAATTACCTCTATACAATCGCACAATTCTTTCCAAGAATGTGTGTGTATAACGATGTGGAAGGCTGGCAAAACAAACAATTCTTAGGAAAAGGAGAATTCACGCTTCCTTTTGGTGATTACGATGTTTCGATTACTGTTCCTTCCGATCATATTGTGGCCGGAACAGGTGAATTGCAAAACGGCGCTTCTGTTATGACTGCTGAGCAAAAACAGCGCATGGAGAAGGCGAAAAGTTCAAACTCTCCGGTTTTGATCGTGACACAAGCAGAAGCTGAAAACGCAGAGAAGAATAAAGCTACAAGTACTAAAACCTGGAATTTTAAAGCGAAAAACGTACGTGATTTTGCCTTTGCCACTTCCCGTAAATTTATCTGGGACGCTCAGAATACGGTTGTGAAAGGCAAAAATATCTTGTGTATGTCTTTTTATCCGAAAGAAGGAAATCCATTGTGGGAGCGTTATTCAACCAAATTGGTTGCACATACTATCCAGACTTACTCAAAATACACGATTGATTATCCCTACCCGGTTGCAATTTCTGTTCATTCCAATCAAATCGGGATGGAATACCCGATGATCTGTTTCAATGGCGGAAGACCGAATGAAGACGGAACGTATTCGGAACAAACGAAATACGGAATGTGGGGTGTAATTATTCACGAAGTCGGACACAACTTTTTCCCTATGATCATCAATTCGGATGAACGTCAATGGTCTTGGATGGATGAAGGTTTGAATACCTTCGTTCAATATTTGACAGAACAGGAATGGGAACGCGGTTACCCGTCCAGAAGAGGTCCGGCAGCTATGATTACAGATTATATGCGCGGAGATCAAAAGTTCATCTCTCCTATCATGACAAACTCGGAGTCGATCTGGCAATTTGGGAACAATGCTTACGGAAAACCGGCTACGGCATTGAATATTTTACGTGAAACCGTGATGGGAAGGGAATTGTTCGATTTTGCCTTTAAAACTTATTGTGAGCGATGGAAATTTAAGCACCCAACTCCTGCTGATCTGTTCCGTACCATGGAAGATGCATCAGGTGTGGATTTGGATTGGTTCTGGAGAGGATGGTTCTATTCGACGGAATACGTAGACATTTCATTGGACTATGTGAAAAACTTTCAGTTGAATTCTAATAATCCGGAAGTTGAAAAGGCTGTAAACAAAAAAGAAGCCGACTCAAAACCGCAGTTTATCGGTGATATTCGCAACAAGGAATCTATCAAGCAAACGGTAAACGAAAGAGATACCTTGATTGACGATTTTTACGCGAAACGGGATATTTACAAAGTTGATCGTCTGGATAAAAAGGAATACGACGAATTCCAGGCGAAACTGACTCCGGAACAAAAGAAATTGTTGAATTCCAATAAACAGTTCTATGAATTGGCTTTCACGAATAAAGGTGGTTTGGTAACTCCATTGATTATTCAAGCGAAATTTGAGGATGGTTCTACTGAAGAAATGCGTATTCCGGCTGAGATTTGGAGAATGGATGACCTTACGGTTACGAAAGTGTTGATTTTTGATAAACCGGTAGCTTCATTCCAATTGGACCCGTTCCTGGAAACAGCAGATTGCGATGTAAATAACAATTCCTTCCCTCCTGCTTCAAAACCATCGAAATTCCAGTTGTTCCAGCAAAAACAAAGCAACGAAAATCCAATGCAGCGTCAGAAGCGATTGGAAAGCGGGAATTAATCATTTAATCCAAAAACTTGCTCTGGGATGAGAAATGGAATTATTGCGCTGCTTGCATCCACTTTTATGGTAATGGCATTCACTACTTCTGAAAAGAAGGAAGTCGTGAAAGTGAGTGCTTTTCAAAAGGAAATCAAAGCCATTGGATTGGAGTTTAGTATGCCTTCAGGTTATGTGGAATCGGAAGTCACTGAAAATAGAGATTTGCAGTATAGCTTTGCGATGAAGAATAAAACCGCAGATTTTGAAGTGCGTTATTCGGTTTGGTCATTGAAACCTGAATTGGAACAGTATGAAAAATGCCAAAAAGATCCGAATTGTCTGATGGTACATCCGAATAAAACCTATACCGGACGAATTCAGGCAAATGTCCTGAATATGACCGGTGGACAGGATTGGGATATCGGAGCTTTTCCTGATCAAGCAGTGAAAAGGGAATTCAATGCAGATAACGGTGGTTCTTCTTTTTTTGAATTCAATTGTGAATTTGGCAAAGGATACAAATACGGTCAGATGATTTACCTGCACAAAGACAATGTTGCGGATGTGATCATCACTTACATGAGTAACGACAAAGACTCACATTCTGACTTAATGGAAGCTCCGTTCCATGCACTTACCTTTAAAAACTGAAACATTTAGCGATTCTCCATCCGCAACAAGCCTCATCCCATTTTCGATTTTAATTCTGATTGAAGGTATTTTGGTTGTTCTATGGAAATTGAACGGAATAAGCAACAATTGAATTTGTAATTTCGTTGTGTGATAAATTCCATCAAATGAAGAAATTTCTATTTTTGATTATGATCATTTCTTTTCAAGGTAAATCTCAAGATTCCTTGAAAACAGAACTTCAGATGATTCTTTTGAATTCGATGGATAGTTCCTTCGTAGCGTATGTATTCACTTCTATGGATGATTTCAAATCAGATTCCTCTTTTATGTTTCTCAAGCAAATAAGTTTAGATTCACTGAAATCACATGTATACAAATACGAATATCTAACACCTTTTGAAGCACCTATTACAACAATGAAAAATTTTTATGATTTTCCTGAAATAAAATTCATTTCGTGCGATGAGCTTGTACCATTCCTCAAATACACTAATATCAGATTTATAATTCCTGAATATGGATACGCAAACTCTCCTTTAACTAAGGAACATGAAATAAATGAAAAGTATGGGATAGTAAATTGGAATTTGGGATGTGTTTATCAATCTTCAACGGAAGGGTATCTTCAATCTGTTTATCGCTTACTTGATTTGAAGAATGGACTGGGCTGGCGCGAAAAGTATAAAGATGAACTACACCAATTAATTAGAAAAGATGAAAACAATCCTGGCCATCATCGGAAGCGCAAGTGAAAACTCCACCAATCAACGGCTGGTTGAGTTCCTTGCCTCGCAAACTAAAAACGATCTGCGTTGGGTCATTTTCAATGAATTGAAATCCCTTCCTCATTTTGATCCGGAGTTATCTGTCAATAATCCTCCGGAAGAAGTACTTGCTTTCAGGAAGCAGGTTGAACAGGCAGACGGTATTGTCATCTGTACGCCGGAATATGTATTCAGCATCCCTTCCGGATTGAAAAATGCGCTTGAATGGTGCGTTTCAACTACGGTGTTCTCGGATAAACCGACTGGATTGATTACTGCATCCGCTCAAGGTGAAAAAGGACACGAGGAATTGCAGTTGATCATGCGTACACTTATGGCAAACTTCACAAGTGAGACTACTTTGCTTATTTCAGGGATAAAAAGTAAGGTTTCTGCATCCGGACAACTCACTGATTCCAAAACCGAGTCTGAATTGGAGCGATTTATGAAATCTTTTTCGAGTTTGATTGGTGAAATGTAAACAATTGATTATCTGCATATTTTCTTTCGGAGAAATCGTGAATAAATGAAAATCAGAACTGCTTTTTAACGAAAAATTCAACAAGCAGAATCCATCCGGATTTCTGGATCTCTCACATCTTATATAATTCAAAAATTAGTCCAAAATTTTATTTTTTCCTCTTTTTAAAAGAAAGTAAACATTGCTCAAATGTATTTTCTCAAGTCTAAATCGATTTTATGCTCTGGTTGATTCCTTGAAAATTAATATTGCTTTCAATTCCCCGAAAAACTTAAAGCATTGTTATTGTTGGCTTTAAAGCTTAAAAATCAGTTGATTGTAACTTTACTTCGGTTTCGAAACCATTATTCACTTTAATAAATTCGATTATGAAGAAAAGAAACAACACAATCAAACAACTGGTTGCAACAAGCGCAATCGCATTCATGGGATTTGTCGCAAATGGACAACTATTGGAAACAATGGGAACCGCAGGAAGTGGAACTCAAACAATTGCAGCAAGGGAAACTGCCGGAAATTTTGACCTGGTAGCTCTTACCTATACGGGATCCGCGGATATGAGAACTACTACTCCATCAACGGGTTATGCCGGTGCTTCCGGAGGTTTCAACACATTGATCCAGGCTCAGGAGGATTTTGAAATGCAGGGAATCAATGCTGCTACTTGTACAACATCCGATTCAATCCGTTTCGGGGTATTCAAATCAACGAATGCTTCTAACGGGATTGATTTTTTAGTACTGGAATACAGTAATGACAACGGATTTTCTTGGAGTTCAATGAGCTTCCCGGCATTGCCAACTGGAACAGGAACTTCAAAATGGTACAAAGTAAGAGCAGCATTGCCTGCAGGAGCTCTTGTATCTAATTTGCGTATTCGTTTCCGCAATGCATTGGTTGGAACTTCAAGCTCCAATCCGCAATTTAGAGTAGATGATATCTCAACGACATGCGGTTCGACCGTTTCTTGTGGAGAGCAAACTGCAACAATCGCAGTTACAGGATCGACAATTTTGTGTGCAGGAAGTACAATGCCTCAATTGACTGTTACTACAGATATTGAAAACCCTTTCTACCAATGGTTCAATCAAGATGGGACAATTGCAGGTGCTGATTCAGATGTTCTGACTACAACCGGATCGGGAACTTATTACGTAGTAGTGAGTAGCGAAGATGGTTGTGAGGCAACTTCTAAAAAAGAATATGTGCTGGTTTACCCGGTAGCTCAATTCTGTCAACCAAGATCAATCCAGGGGTGTCCGGAAGACATGGTTCAATCATGCGTTTCTGTACAGGCAAAAGATCTTATTTTCTCTCAGTATGTTGAAGGAACAGGATTCAACAAATATGTAGAGATCTTTAACGGTACTTGTGCGGATGTGGATTTATCAGGATACGAATTGAGAGCTTACCACAACGGAGCTTCTTTATCCGGTTTACCTACGTTTACAATTCCACTTTCAGGAACCTTGGTTAATGGTGATGTTTTTGTAGTTGCGCATGATTCTGCAACTGTGTGGAGCGGTGTTCCTGATTTGTATTCACAGTTCTTACAATTCAACGGAGATGATGCATTGGTATTGTACAAATTGAGTACAAACAGCGCAGTGGATATTTTTGGTTCAATTGGAAATGATCCGGGATCAGCATGGAGAGATTCAACAGCATTGAGCCCAACTTTCAAATGGTCAACTGAAAACAAGACCTTGGTAAGAAAAGCATGTGTTTACTCCGGAATTACTGTAAATCCTGATTTGGCTGGAATCTATGGTTTCCCAACTTTATTTACCGAATGGGATACATTGACAACGAATGATGTAACTGGTTTAGGATCTCACGCTATCGGTGCTTCTGCATACAATTTCAGTGTTACAACCGGGGATGCAACGGTATCATCGACTACAGGTAATTGTGCAACAATTGAAATCGGAACCGTAAACTCGGTGGTTACTGTAACAGGTACTTTCTGTGGATTCAACAGCTGTGGCGGTAGCACTACTTTTGCTGCAAATGTAGCAGTAGACGGATGTGATAAAGGTCGCAGCGCTTTGACAACTTCCGGGAATTCACAACTTGAATTGTTCCCTAACCCTACAAATGGATTGGCAACTGTAACGTTTACAACAAATTCAGATGAAAATGTATCTGTAACCGTATTCGACCTTTCTGGTAAAGAGCGAATGGTTCTTGTTAACGAATATGTGGCAAAAGGAACTCACCGTTTACAAGCTGATTTATCAAAATTGGCAGCTGGAACATATATCATCCGCATTGCTTCTGCTTCTGAAAACCAAACACTTCGTGTGATTAAAACAGAAAAATAGTTACCAATAATTTTTTAGTTACTACTCGAAAGAGTCCTTCTGTATTGGCAGAGGGACTCTTTTAAATGTTTATTTAAGCTCTTTAAAATGAAAAAAAAACACGTGATTTTAATACTGCTCCTTTCCGTTTTTGGAATGAGCATTAATCATCTGAAAGCACAAACACTCTTTAATCCCAATACGTATTCAGGTTGGGTATCAACTCCCACCAATTCTTTTGCTACCATACCAACAGCTCCGGGAGTAACATTTACACAAATTACCCGTGGACCAGGAAATACCTTTTCAACGGCTGCAGACGGAATAAATTCAAGTAAATGGAATAACCCGTCAGCAAATACTGCAATTACAGCGAATCAATACCTTACTTTTTCTGTTAGTGCGAATAGCGCTACGACATTCGAAATCGATAGTTTATCAATCGTTCTTGGAAGATCGAATACCGGACCTGATTCCTGTATTCTTCAATATAGATCAATAAATACGGGCAACAGCTTTGTTTCTGTTGTATCCGGAGTGCGGGTTATTTTAGCTCCTTCCGTTAGCCCGACAACCATTATATCACTTGTTCCTGCTTCACCTATTTTAGCTTCTGTTAATGATACAATTGTTTTTCGTTTGGTAGCGTGGCATGCCAGCAGTACATTGGGAACGATGAAAATGATGAATAACTCAACTGTTTATGGGAAGGCGACAGCAGTAATTACAAATTCAATTACTGCTCCTGTAGTGCAAACAAGCAATGCGAGTTGTGTTTCTTCAATCCAAGGCGACAGCGTCCAGATCACTTTTAATTCCATTGGTGTTTTTAATACAGGAAATGCTTATTCACTTGAATTATCTGACGCTTTTGGAAGCTTCTCGACACCACAGGTTATCGGGATCTTGAACAGTAGTTTGAATACGGGAACCATTAATGGATTCATTCCGGCTGCTACAGCGAGTGCGAATTATCAATTACGCATCCGATCAAGTGATCCGATAGTAAACGGTTTGGATACAACTCATTTGATGGTTTATCCGGGAATGATGCTGAGTGCTTCTATTCTTCAACCCAATTGTCCTGACAGCACCGGAGAAATCAATCTGACACTAACCGGAGGTTCCGGAACACTTCAATACATTTGGTCGAATGGCGAATCCACGCAAGACCTGGAAAACCTAGCCGGGGGAGTTTATTCCGTAAGCGTAACAGACGTTGCGGGCTGCTCGGCGGATTCTTCCTTTAACATTCAAACGATTCAGGGTTTCCAGGTAACGGATTCCATTTCCCCCGTTTCTTGTTCTTTGGAATCTACAGGGATGATCGAATTAACAGTTGCAGGTGCTACGGCCCCCTACTCCATTTCCTGGAGCGGGAATGGAATCAGTCAAACGGGATTGTCGGCAAACAACCTTTTAGCCGGAACTTATTCAATGAGTATTACAGATGCCAACAATTGTCCATACAGTAATACGTATGTAGTAAATGAACCTGCTGCGATCACGGTTTCCGATTCGATAGTGAATGTGGTCTGTCACGACGAATCCAATGGAATCATCTATACTTCAGTAAGCGGAGGAACCGCCCCGTATATTATTACTTGGACCGGAAACGGTATCAATCAGACCGGTTTACTGGCTTCCAACCTGTCAGCGGGCGATTATGATATGCTGGTGATGGATTCGCATAATTGTATGTATAGCGCTCAGTATTCCGTTATCCAACCACTTCCGATTAATGTTTCTGCCACAATTCTACCTGCTACGTGTTCTTCTTGCAATGGAAGTATCACTTTAAGTGTGAATGGTGGAATTGCTCCCTATTCATTTGACTGGGATAATAATTCAACCCTGCAAACCATTTCCGCATCAGCCGGAAATTATTGTGTGACAATTTCAGATATGAATGCATGCGAATCAGATACGTGTTTCAGTATTTCATCTACCGCAGGACTGGAAGATGAAACAGCTGATTCCGGGATTCACGTTTTCCCGAACCCATCATCGGATGTTTTCCAGTTTATTTTTCCTGAGACATTGGACGGAATGCGGAAAAAGTTGACGATCCTTAACTCTATGGGAGAAATAGTCTTTGAAAAAATGATTGATTCTACTGTTGGGCAGGAATCTGTTCAGGCTCAATCCTGGACTCGCGGAGTGTACATTTATCAGATACATAGCGAAAACAATGAAATGAAAACAGGTAAGATCAACCTTGTTAACTGATCTGAATATTATCCATTGAATGAAAAGGTTGTTTGCAGATGCAGACAACCTTTTTCGTTGGGGGAATTGGCAAAGAACGACTTAAGGATTCGGTTAAAATGAGTTAATTTCAGTCATTCTTTTTCAACAATTCGAATGGACTCATACTTAGTTCCGACGAAATGGATATATTCGTTCAATGAAACCGTGTTGCCTGGTCATAACTTTTTTACTTATGAGTGTGTTTTCTTTTGGTAGAGACATTGTTTACCTTCAAACCGGATCACAAGCCAAAAGTGATCGTGAAGCAATTGTGATTCTTGCAGGTTTGGGTTCCAAAGTCCATAACGAACGGAAGATAGCGCAATACTTCAGGGACAAAGGATACGACATTTATCAACCATCTTATATTTACAGGAAAGGAATCGATAAGGGTGTGGATAAATTGGAACGGTTCTCCAAAAAACACGAATTGGGTTCGTATAAAAAAGTCCATTTTTTCTGTTATATCATTGGTGGCTGGACATTTAATCGTTGGTACACCAAATCAGGTCTGAAAAACATTGAAACAGTTATTTACGATAGAAGTCCCTTGCAGGAACGCGCTCCTTATGTGTTGATGAAAGACAGTAAACTCATTGCTTATTTGGTGATTGGAAAAGTAAATCGCGAATTGGCAACAACCCCTTATTCCCCGTTGACTAATTTCAAAGGGAAAATTGGTTTATTGATTGAAACTGTTCCAACGAAATTGATTCTGAGACACCGAAAAACAGCGGCTTCTCTTGGGCCTATCCAATGGAATGTCGATTCCCTGAACCAGGTACATACTGATTATTCTTATATTCCGGTGAATCACGATGAGATGTATACGAATATTGAAAAAGCAGGCCCATTGGTTTTGGGTTTAATCGAACGGGGAGATTTCGGGAAATCCGTAAACCACATCGCACCAACAACTGACCCACTCATTTAGAAATAGCCGATGATCTCAATCTACAACATAAAACCCAAATTTCAACAACTCTTGCGCCCCATTTTGGTAAAGCTTCACGGAATGGGTGTGACTGCTAATGGAATCACTTGGTCGGCAATCTTGCTTTCATTTTGTATAGGTGGATTGTTTTATTGGAAACCATCCGGTTTTATGCTGATTGTTCTTCCGGTTTCCTTATTGATAAGAATGGCTCTGAATGCATTGGATGGAATGATGGCGCGTACTTATAACATGCAAAGCAAGAAAGGTGAACTGTTGAACGAATTGGGAGATGTTTTGGCGGATGTAGCCATGTTCTTGCCCTTGGTTCTTCTTCCCGGATTGCATCCCTTGGTTTTATTTGCATTTGTAATTCTGGGAGTTATCAATGAATTTACCGGGGTTTTGGCAAAAGCCGTCAATGGTGAACGGCGATATGACGGACCGATGGGGAAAAGTGACCGTGCTTTGCTGGTAGGGATCATCCTGCTTCTACTCTATTTTTTTCCGGAAGTAAAAGTTGCCCTCAATATTGTTTTCGGGGTTGGCATCCTGTTATTGGTTATCAGTACTGCAATCCGAATTAAAAAGACACTTCAATGATTCTAGCATTTGATTTAATAGCTTTTGTAGAGAATAAGGAAACACTGATCGTAATCAGTCTGATCTTTGGAATTCTCGTTTTTGCCACGCTCCTGTTCTGGATTTTAGGAATGGTGAAACCGAATATGAACCTCGCAGAATTGAAAATGCGTACCAAATCCTGGTGGATGATGGCAACTATTTTCGTTGTTGCGACTGTTCTTGATCCAATTATTTCTTTTGTGGCAATCGGATTGCTTTCGTTTATGGCGCTACGTGAAATTGCTTCCATCAGTAAGAATGTCCGGGAGGAAGACCGGAAAATACTGATATGGTGTTATTTGGCCATTCCAGTTCAATACCTCTTTGCCTATTACAAACATTATGGTTTATTCCTGACTTTCATTCCCATTTTCATGCATTTATGGATTCCGTTTATGCTTGTCATACGTGGCGTGACGGAAAACATAGGTCGCTCCATGTCCGTATTGCCAACCCAATTGATGCTGACTGTTTTTGGTGTAAGTCACTTAGCATTTCTATTGAGTTTGCCTGAATTGGAAGGATTCAAGGCCGGTGGACGCGGATTGTTATTATTCGTCGTTTTCATTACTGAAATGAACGACGTGTTCCAGTTTACCTGGGGAAAGATCTTCGGTCGTTATAAGATCATCCCGAAAATCAGCCCGAACAAAACTTGGGAAGGATTTATCGGGGGAATTATCACTACAACGGTTGTGGGTTATTTCTTACGTTTCCTCACTCCTTTTTCAGGAATGGAAGCCATCTTGATTTGCTTGTCGGTTGCAATTACCGGGTTTATCGGCGATGTAGTGGTTTCTGCCATCAAACGGGATGTAGGAATGAAAGATACCGGGAACACAATTCCCGGTCACGGCGGGATCCTGGATCGGATTGATTCGTTGGCACTGACAGCTCCGGTATTTTTCCATATTGTCTATAATTTGTATTATCTCAAGTGAAAAAAGCGACCTTATTTATTGTTTATTCGGTTATCATGCGGTCGGCGCTCAAACTTTTTTCGGGCACGAAATTGATCCATAAGGAAAACCTGGTCTACAGAGGTCCGTGTATCATTGTTGGAAATCACAACTCACACCTGGATACGATTTCGATCATGGCTCATTTGCCATTGAGACAATTAGCTAAAACACATCCGATTGCTGCCGGAGATTACTTTGGGAAATCGCCTTTCAAAGCTGCATTAACGCGTTTTTTCGTCAATGCGATCCTGATTCCCCGTTCCAGGCCAAAAGAAGGAGAAACGGGACCTGATCCGATCCGGATGATGGTTGAAGTACTTGAAAAAGGAGATTCCTTATTGCTCTTTCCGGAAGGTTCCCGCGGTGAACCCGAAAAATTCCAGAAGTTCAAACGAGGAGTGGGTTTGGTATTGGAGCAGTGTCCGGACGTTCCCTTCATCCCGATATACATGAAAGGATTGGGGAAGATTCTTCCGAAAGGAGATCCTGTTCCGGTTCCTTTTGACAGTTATATGCGGATTGGAGCTCCGATTTTCCCTAAAGGAAGAACCGCGGAAGAAATTGTAAACGAAGTGGAATTCCAGATCTACGAGCTGAAAAAAGAATTCGACTAAGGCAATTGAGAATTGAGAATTTGAAAATTGAAAAGTTTTTGAATATTCTCCGCCTTTTCAATTCTCAATTATACATTTTCAATTATTTGCGTATCAGTTTAATCAACGTAATCTCCGGATAGATCCCTACTCTGCCGGGAAACCCTAAATAACCGAATCCACGGTTGACATAGAGAAATTGCTTTCCTACATGATATAATCCGGCCCATTTTTTATAACGTAAGGAAACCGGGCTCCATTTGATTCCGAAACGTTCGATTCCAAACTGCATACCATGCGTATGTCCGGACAAGGTCAGGTCGATATCTGTTTTTGATACGACTTGTTCGTCAAAATGACTTGGGTCGTGTGAAAGCAATAATTTAAATGAATCGGCAGGTACCGGTTCCAGGGTTTCTTCCAATTTACCACTTTGCCTGAATGGAGCTGTTCCCCAGTTCTCTACTCCGAGTAACCAAAATCCGGGTTTCAACTCAACCGCTTCATTCAGCAAGGGAGTGAATCCTATTTCCTTGTGAATTGCTATCAACTTGGTCAGGTTGTCGTTTTTGGTTTCTTCTTTTTCCCATGGAACATAGTCTCCGTAATCGTGGTTCCCCAAAATACTGTATTTCCCTTTTTTTGCTTGGATTTTGGAGAAAACAGCTTCCCATCCCAACATTTCTTCCGCAATATTGTTGACCAGATCACCTGTAAAGAATACGAAATCAGCTTCCAATTGATTGATTTGTTGAATCGCTTTCTCTACTTTATCGTATTTATTGAAAAAACTTCCCACATGGATATCACTGATCTGGACAATTCTCAATCCGTCAGAATCTGCAGGTAAATTTTCAAAAGGCAATTCGACGGTATGTGTTTTCCAATTCCATCTCCCCCAAATAATTCCTGCAAGAATAGCGAAAAACATCGCGATTGTGATTCCAAAACCAATGTACTCGATCCAGGCAATACCGGTGATCAGGTAAATGATCCCGAAAAGGAAAAATCCCAAAGCCGGAACACCTGATGTGATCATAACACCAAAAGCATTAAACCCCCTTCTGTAATCTGCCGTTTTCCGGTTTCGGAAGGTGCGCATCATGATCATCATGCTTCCGAAGAACAAAAGCAGTTGAAGTATGCCGAGTACAATAAAGAAAGGATGTTGAAGTTCGAAAAGTGAGTAAGAAAACGTAGCCTCGGCTAAAAGAATGAGTAAGAGAATGATTCCAAACATAAAGTTATTTTTAAAGAGGGTAAAAGTAGATGGTGCTGAGCGACTCTTTAGCCAATGTTCGTTAAAATCGGTGAAATAATCGGCGAAATATTCATCAACATGAAGTTGTTAAAAATTAATGCACTTACTGAATCGATTTTTTGGCTATTTTGGTGAAAAATAATCGCTATGAGTAGAAATTTGTACATTGTCCCGCATGATTTGACTGAGGTCGGAAACACTGCTTTGGACTATGCCTTATTCCTTGGTAGACACGTAAGAACGGATATCATGCTGTTGCATTTGGTCGACAATAAATCCAAAATTGCCGCTATTGAAGCAAAATTATGGGATATTGTTAAATCCAAAGTGATTGCTGAGAGTGTGGAGATGTTCGTATTGGTTGCTGTTGGCGATATATTTAGCGATATCAGTAAGATTGCAAACAGGGAACATGCCCAATTAATCCTGATGGGGACTCATGGAGCGAAAGGTTTCCAGAAATTGACCGGAAGTTTTGCGATGAAAGTCATTACCAGCTGTGATGTTCCTTTTATCATTGTACAGAAAGAAACGAAACACCAGGAGATCAAGAATATCGTTGTTCCAATCGATTTATCGAAAGAAAGTCTCCAAATTGTAAGTTCTGCAGGAGATTTGGCGCGAATTTTTGATGCAACGGTTCACGTAATTGGAGAAAAACACACGGATGAAGGCTTGTCACAACAAACCAAAAACCGTGTCTTGCTGATTCGCAACAAATACGATGAGAAAGGAGCGAAATGTGAAGTGAACTTGCTTCCTTCAAGTGGAAGTTATTCGAAAAAAGTGATGGGATATGTGAAAGAAAAAAACATTGACCTGATCGCACTGGCTTATCACTCAGAGAGTTTACTTCCTCAATTTGATAATTTTGCCCAGTCTTTGATCACGAATGATCTGAAGCTTCCTTGTATGATTATCGCTGCGAAACAATCCGGTAATCTCTATTTCTAATTTGTAATTCGCAATTCGCAATTCTTTTGGCTACCTTTGTTCCGTGGAATTAGGAGTTTATAATGAATTGCGCCTCGACCGTTTTACGGCTCCGGGAGCTTATTTGGAAGATGAAGATGGTAACGATGTATTGTTACCAACGAAATATGTTGATCCGTCTTTTCAGATAGACGACATGATCAAAGTGTTTTTGTACAAGGATTCGGAAGGAAGAATCATTGCTACAACGCTTACTCCTAAAGTCCTTGTAAATCAGTTTGCCTTCCTGAAGATTGCAGAAGTTAACCAATATGGTGCTTTTGCGGAATGGGGAGTGGAAAAACACTTGCTGATTCCTTTTCGCGAGCAACCGAAAGACTTGGAAGAAGGAAAACATTACTTTATCTACATGTATATTGATGAGGCGACTGAGCGGCTTGTTGGGACATCGCGCATTGGAATGTACATGGATACGGTGCAGAATGATGAGTTACAGGCAGATGACGAAGTGGATCTGATGGTCTGGGAATTTACAGATCTTGGTTTAAAGGTAATTGTCAATAACCGCTTCCATGGATTGATCTTCAAAAATGAATTGCATCGTAGAGTACGCATGGGTGAAACCCTGAAGGGATATGTAAAGACTGTCAGACCTGACGGAAGGTTGGATATCGTTTTAGAGAGAGCGGGTTACGACAAGATCGACACACACGCACAAAAGTTACTGACGATGCTTGAGAATAACGAAGGATTCCTGGATTTGACAGATAAATCCGATCCTGAAGAAATCCAATACAGAACCGGCTGGTCGAAAAAAGTATTCAAACAAGTCGTTGGAAACCTTTACAAGCAAAGACTGATCAGTCTTCATGAGAATGGGATCACATTAGTTGAAAATTGAAAATGGTATAATTGAAAAGGAGGAAAATGATCTCCTCCATTATAATTTGATTCAAATCTTGTCAATTATCCATTTTCAATTATATCGAGAATAATTCTTTGAATTTTATCGCCTGTCTTCTCGAAATTTCTATCTTCTCACCTTCACGGATTTCCTCTCCGGTAGCGGTTTTGATGATCAATGGTTTCAATTCCACTTGTAAACCGCCGTTAAACCAGTTTTCCACCTTTTGAATCCAGTTCAGATTGATAATATATTTTCTATTCGCTCTGAAAAAATGTTGCGGTTCCAGGCGTTCTTCCAAGCTGTTTAAGGATCTTAAAATCAAGGGCCTACTCTTTTCAAAGTAAACTTTCACATAATTTCCATCGCTTTCAAACATGCGTACCTTGTCCAACGAGACGTAGAAGCATTTCTCGCCATCCTTTATGAAGATGGAGTCGGAAATTGTCAATGGACGTGAAGAACGGTCAATCTTTGGAGCCTTGGCTGTGGATTGGAAATCGGCTTCGGAATTATTGAGTAATTTTTTTACCGTCTCATCCAAACGCGCCGGATCAACTGGTTTCAATAAGTAATCCAATGCATTCACCTCGAAAGCTTTCAAGGCAAAATCGTCAAAAGCAGTAACGAAAACAACCTGCGGAATTTCATCCAGTTTCTTTAACATATCGAATCCGGTCATTCCTGGCATCTGTATATCCAGGAAAATCAAATCCGGTTTCAACATTTTGATCTTTTCAATGGCTTCTTCCGGATTCTTCGCCTCGTCGATGATTTCAATTTCGTGATAATCTTTCAAGAGTTTCTTTAACTCTTCGCGCGCAAGTCTCTCATCATCAATTATTATAGTTCTCATATTTCTTTAATTTCAATGATTGCAATAACAGTTTTAGGGGTGTTCTGTTTTAATTCAAAATGTGCTTTTCCTTTGTATTGAAGCTCCAATCTTCTAAGTGTGTTGGAAATTCCTATTCCCATTGAATCCTTTCGGGAAGAACGTAAATTTCCATTGTTCTCCACTTCCAGGATGATGGATTCGGGTTTTCTCCTGGTCCGGATCCAGACAGTTCCACCCTCAATTAATTGTGAAACTCCATGTTTTAATGCATTTTCCACTAAAGTTTGAAGAATGAATGGCGGAATCAGGAAGTGCATGACTTCAGGATCCAATTCCTGGACAATCTCCAGGCGTTCTTCAAAGCGGACTTTTTCCAGGTCGAGGTAATCCTGGACAATAGATAATTCCTCCTCCATTGGAACCAGTTGCTCACTTCCGACGATCAATGATTTTCGCAACAGGTTGGAGAGCTTGGTAATGTTTTCCTGTGCGCGGTAAGGCTCGATATCAATCAGTGCGCGGATCGAATTCAGGGAATTGAACAAGAAGTGTGGATTCAACTGGGAACGCAGATTCTTCAATTCAATCTCATTGTGGCTTGCAGTTAATTGCAAGTTGCTCACCTCCTGCTCTCTTGAACGTTGGAAAAAGTGAAAGGTAAAATAAACGCTGTTCCATAATACAAAGAAGATCAAGGTTGATGCAACATTCAATGAAAATTCAACAATGGAAAAGCTGAATGGAGTTCTTGAAACGAAATGAGAAACAAGCATGTTTAAAAGCGACATAATTGCTGCAACGATGATGGAAGTGATCAAAACCCTCGGAATCAGGCTCGATAAACGTAAGTTTAGCCAGCCCATTGCAATGAAAAAATAACGCATCAAATGAGTCAATGCGATTCCCAACACGAAGAAACAACCGGTAGAAATGACAATCGTTTTCAGATCGATACTTTGATTTGAAAAAGTGGATGCAGAAAAGATAAGCAAGGAAAGTAAAGCCCATCCTCCTATTTGTGCCATCCAATATGTTCTTCTTGCTTTAAACATAAACCAAAGTTAAATGAAATCTCAAGCGAAACACACGAGTTTGGACTAAACGGCATTTTAAGTGGTTAATTGGATGTATTTCGTGAAGACAGACTATTTCGGTCTGAAAATTGTAAATTCGTTTTCGATGAATCGCTTCTTGTTTTTAATCCTCTTACTTCCGATCCCGGCATTTGGCCAAAATCGCTGGAAACCCGGCGCGGGAATAAAAGCAACCGTATTGATTGCGTTCGGTTCTCATCAGAATTCAATGGGGTTCAAATTCGATTCGTATGTTGGTAATGATTTTGTGCAACTGAATGCAGGAATCACAACCCGTTATTTCCTGACGAACCTGGGGAATCGCTCCCATTTCGGTGAAATCCGGTTAAGTACCGGTGGTGTTTTGATGTGTGGAAAAGGAAGAAATCCCTTGAATATGGATTGGGATGGTCCTTTGCATCAATCCAAATCGGAATATTCAATTGGTTATGCCCATTATTGGTACTTGGATCGTGTAGGAACTTCTCAACGCTCAGGTGCCTGGAATATCGGGATTCAACGGGTGGATATCCTCCTGGAAAACGATGTGTTCGGTGGACAGGCCAGGGATCGTTTTCGCACGGGGAGCCTGGTTTTCTCTTATCGCGACAGTTTGTACAAAGCCAGTTTAGGTTTGACTATCTGGACTGGTGAATCCGGTGAGACGCATTGGGATAGGAATCCGCTTCCCGGAGCACCTAACGGTTACAGGGATTTAACCCAAAAGCCTTATGGTAAACTGAATCACGGAATTTTATACGGGGAATTCAAACATCGCTTTGTGGGAGTTCAAACTGCCGGGACAAGAATTGGATGGGATAGCGAGCAAATCAGGCATGTTTTTCAGAATAAACTCAGTCATGATCTGGTGCTTTTTCCAAAGAAAATGATTCGCAGAACACCGCATTATCCCCGTTTAGACGAAGCAGGAAACAATGTATTTACCCGGAAAGCAGCCAGGAAACCGCGGTTTTATTTTCAAACCTTCCTGAATGATGGGCTGCCATACTAATTACGAATTAATCAGGAATTAGTTGATACCATTCACCGATGTTTTCTTCACTTCCAAATGAATAAATGTACTCTTCACCTTTATTTCTGAAAAAGCATTCCAAAACATGCTCGTATATTCATTTATTTGATGTAATTTTGCGCCCCGTAGTTACAATTTTTATATATGTCCAATTCAACAAAATACGTATTTGTAACCGGGGGGGTAACATCATCCTTGGGTAAAGGAATTATCTCAGCTTCACTGGCAAAATTGCTTCAGGCACGCGGTTACTCTACGACAATCCAAAAATTAGATCCTTACATCAACATCGATCCGGGAACATTGAATCCATATGAGCATGGAGAATGTTTCGTAACAGACGATGGAGCTGAAACAGATTTGGACTTAGGTCATTACGAACGTTTCCTGAATGTTCCTACTTCACAAGCCAACAATGTAACTACCGGAAGAATCTACCAAAACGTGATTGAAAAAGAACGTAAAGGAGAATATTTAGGGAAAACTGTTCAGATTATCCCTCACATCACAGACGAAATCAAAGAACGCATTCAGATCTTGGGTAAAACCGGGAAATTTGATATCGTCATTACTGAAATCGGTGGTACTGTCGGTGACATTGAATCACTTCCATTTGTGGAAGCTGTACGTCAGATGATGTGGGAATTTGAAAACGACTGTTTGGTTATTCACCTGACATTGATCCCTTATTTGTCTGCTGCAGGCGAATTAAAAACAAAACCGACACAGCACTCCGTAAAGCAATTGCTTGAATTGGGTGTTCAACCGGATATCCTATGTTGTAGAACCGAACATGAACTGGATTTGACGATTCGTAAAAAGATCGCGAAATTCTGTAATGTGAGCATGAATGCGGTGATCGAATCGCGTGATGCAGAATCGATCTATGACGTTCCTCTTTTGATGCAAGCGGAAGAATTGGACAAGGTAGCTTTGGAAAAACTGGGACTGCCTTCAAAAAATTCTCCGGATCTGGTTAAATGGAAAGAGTTCCTGACCCGATTAAAAAATCCGATACAGGAAGTGAATATCGGTTTGGTAGGTAAATATGTTGAATTGAAAGATTCATACAAATCGATTTCTGAGGCGTTTATTCACGGTGGCGTTGCAAATGAAGCGCGCGTGAATGTGAAATGGATTCACTCCGAATCACTGACAAAACAAAATATTGAAGCCGAGTTGGGTGGATTAGATGGGATTTTGGTAGCACCTGGGTTCGGTTCTCGTGGGATTAGCGGTAAAATTGAGGCGGTGCGTTTTGCACGGGAAAACAAAGTTCCATTCTTTGGGATTTGTTTGGGAATGCAATGTGCAGTAATTGAATTTGCACGTCACGTCTTGAAATATGAGGATGCACACACGACCGAAATTGCAGAAGACTCGAAATATCCTGTGATTTCCATGATGGCAGAACAAAAAAGCATTTCAAATATGGGAGGAACCATGCGTTTGGGAGCTTATAAGTGTCAATTGAAACCGGACACACAGGTTTCTTCTGCCTATAACACAGAATCAATTGAAGAAAGACACCGTCACCGGTACGAGTTTAATAATGAATACCTGGAGGCTTTCGAGAAAGCAGGAATGATTGCTACAGGGAAAAATCCGGAAACGGGACTGGTTGAAGTGGTTGAAATCCCGGATCATCCTTGGTTCGTTGGTGCACAATACCATCCTGAATACAAGAGTACCGTGGATAATCCACATCCTTTATTTGTTGCTTTTGTGAAAGCGGCAATAAATAACAAAAAATAGGAGAGAAAGCACTGCTTTCGATAAAATATCCGCAGTAGTGGATAGAAATAATAAACAAAAACTGAAAAAATGCTTTTGAATCTGATTGATTCAAAGCAGACAAATAAATAAACACGAATGGATAGGAATACAGTTATTGGTCTTACGCTTATTGGTGCCTTATTGGTAGTGTTCACTTACATGAGCCAACCAAGTGATAAGGAAAAGAAAGCCACGCAAAAAGAGCAGAAAGAATTAGCCGAGCAAGCGAAAAAAGATGCCGATTCAACAGAAAAAGCAGAGAAAAACAAACCGAAGCTTGTTGCTAAGAAGGATAAGGATGGAAATCAAATCAAGGACGACAAAGGGAATTTAGTTTATTTGAATGAAACAACTAAAAAAGATACTACTGTTGCTCCTCGTGTAAAGGCTCCTACCAAAGTCATTGCAAAAGGTGAAATTGTTCGCCTGGAATCTGAGAAACTGATAGTGGATTTCTCTACTAAAGGTGGGATTGTTTCAGCTGTTCAATTGAAAGAATACGAATCTTACCTGAACTTTGCGAAGAAAGACGGAAAGATCACACCACTTTATTTGTTCAAGGATGGAGATCAGACGAATCAGTTGATTTTTAATATTTCCGGAAACAAATATGCAACCGGGGACAAACAATTTGAAATTGTTTCGAAAACCAAGCACAAAGTTGTTTTCAAACACGATGTGGCTGACGGATCGATCATTTACACTTACAATCTGAAAGGTGGTTACGACTTGGGATACACCATCGAATTGAAAGATTTGAACGGAAAAGTGTTACCGAATTCAGTGATGTTGGATTGGCAAATGGAAATGCTTCGTTCAGAGAGATTGCTTTCGGAGCAACGCAAGGTTTCCACGATTTGTTATGAATCGACTGACGGGAAATTGGATTGGAACAGTGAAGTTGCTGAAAGCTATAAAACTGCGGAAACAGATATGAAATGGGTGGCTTACAAACAAAGCTACTTCTCCTCTATCCTGGATGCTGATAATGGATTCAAAGCGAAAGGAACGAAATTCACTTCGACTAATTACAAGGAAGGTTCAAAGGAATTCTTCACTCACATTCGGAAATACCGTTCAAAGCTGAATTTGGGGATGCAGTCTGTGAAAGATGGAAAGGCTAGCTTCTCCTGGTATTTCGGACCGAATGATTACCATGTTTTAGCATCTTATGATAAGGATTATGATGATATCCTGAATTTAGGATGGGGACTTTTCCGTTGGATTAACTTATATGCTGTACAACCGGTATTCACATTCTTCATGAATCTGGGAATCAATGCAGGATTGGCAATTTTGTTATTGACTATTATCCTGAAATTGGTATTGATGCCGGTTCAGTGGAAAATGTTCGTTTCATCCGCTAAGATGAAGATCCTGAAACCTCAAATCGATGAGATCAATGCAAAATATCCGAAGAAAGAAGATGCTATGAAAAAGCAGATGGATATGATGGCACTTTATCGCGCTTCGGGAGCCTCTCCTCTGGCCGGTTGTGTACCGATGCTCTTCCAGATGCCGATCTTATTGGCTGTCTTCCGTTTCTTCCCTGCCACATTCAGTTTGAGACAACGAGGATTCCTTTGGGCAGAAGATTTGTCTTCATTCGATTCCATTTGGGATTTCGGAACGTACCTTCCATTATATGGTAATCACGTTTCATTATTCACCTTGTTGATGGCTGTGACAACGTTGGCTTATACGCATCTGAATTCGTCAAACATGACGCAACAGCAACAACCCGGAATGCCGAACATGAAAATCATCATGTACATGTTCCCGATAATGATGATCTTCTTCTTCAACAACTATTCTTCAGGTTTGAGTTACTACTATTTCATCTCCACATTGATGACAATCATCCTGATGTTCGTTATCAAGAAATTCTTTGTGGATGAAGAGAAGTTAAAAGCTAAAATGGCTGCTGCTCAAACAAATTCAGCGAAGAAGGGTGCTGAACCGAAAAAGAAGTCGAGCTTCATGCAACGCCTGGATGACGCACAGCGCCAACAACAGGAAAGAGCAAAAAACAAGCAAAAAAAGTAAATAAGAATTAAAATAAAAAAAGGCGATCCGTACATATGGGATCGCCTTTTTTGTTTCTATAAATCAGACTTGCCTGTTATCTTCCTCTGCCACGACCGCCTCCCCCGTTTCCAGGTCTGACAACCGGTCTGTTTTGAGGCATTTGTCGGGCCGGTTGAGTTTGTCTTTGAGGTTGCGGATTGACACGCTGAGGACTTCTCTCTATCGGTCTTTGCTGTGGAGCTGTTGTCGGATTTCTTCTAGCGGGCTCTACCGTTCGAGTATTTCCATTGTTATTATTCTTGTCAGTTCCACCATTATTGATCGTTCCCCTATTATTGGAGTTGATTGGTCTTGGAGCTTCCTGCCCTGAGTTAATGACTCTTGGTTGAGTTGTAGGACGCGTTGTTTCTATTTTTGTTCCGTCAGTTCTCCCTGTACTTTTCACAGCATTTCCGACTTTTCCATTTGTCGGTTCTACTCGACCTTTAGATTCGTTTGCAGATTGGTTATTCACCGATCGCGTCTTATATGCAGCTTGTTGCGGAGCATAACGCGTTCTTACGGACGGACTGCTTGATCTGTTGTTCAGGTAAATCCGGTGAGCATTCGGAACATGATAAACCGTTGTGTATTGACACCAACCGTGATAATAATACATACGATCATAATAAACATAATAGTAGACCGGTCTCCAAGGATTCCACCAGGATGGATAATAGTCCCAATAATATGGCGAATACCAAGGATCATAATAGGGATCATACATGTATTGAACACAAGGCCAATACCAGACATTCACAAATACAATTACTGTTGGAGATGTGAGTATTGATGGTCCGGTCGTTTTTTTAATTTCCTTCTCATCAATCGGTTCCATGATTTTTTCCTCACCATATAAGGTCGCATCACCGATAATCTGTAATTGTGCTTCAGAATCGCCGCGTTTCTCTATTACGATAGCCGCAACATCCTGTGTTTCTGTTTTATTGATTGGAATTTGCAACAAAATAGCGTGATTACTTCCGTCTTTTTTGTCTACTACACGGATGTAATCGATTTTGTAATTTCCATCCAAATCTAAATTATTGACTCCGTTCGACTCGGTGTTGAGTTTCTTTTCGAAGTCCGGAAGATCTTTGGATTGTTTAAAAAGATTCAATGCTGCCTGCAGATCAAAATTGTCTCCAGGCATTCCTGTACTGTCACTTTCCTGAGCGAATGTGTTGAATGATAACCCGGTTATCATGATCAACCCCAAATAAACTAATCGTTTCATGACTTTAGTTTTCTTTAAGTTACCAAAAACCATACGAGGATTTGTTTTGCCGGAGCTAAAAAAAGTTAATACAGGATGTTCATTGTCCTGTTCGATGTCTTATTATTTTACAAGATCACGCAATTTGATAAAGTCCTGGATCTTATCATTTTCTATTAAAACTGCCAGGTTGTACTGGCTCAATTTCCATTCCTTCCCCACTTTCATCAAAACTCCGCTTCCCCGGCAATCTTTCATCCAGGTATTGATTTTTTCATCAAACCAGGCAAATTTACCGTCCTTGGAAACTTCAATGTGACGCTCAATCTTCCGGAAATCCCAGCCTTTTCCCCGGTCGAAGTAAGGTTTGCAAAACCCTCCGAATTGTTCCTTGTTCCAACGTTCTGCCGGATCAGTACCTAAGAAAATGAAGTTATCTGCCATAAATGCGAAGTAGTTGGTGTAATTCGCTTCAGCAGCGGCTTTGTGCCAGCTGTCAATCAATTGATCAATTTGTTCCGTTTCATTTGGTTTTGGATTTGTAAATCCGGTAATGAAGCCGAATCCGATTAAAAGTACCGGAATAAGTTTTAGTGTTTTCATAAGCGATAAAAAAAATACCGTCTAAACCTTAGCTTAGACGGTATTACTATAAAATTTGCAACAAATTACTTTTTAACTTTTGCCTGGCACATTTTTACTGCAGCTGAGATGTCAATTATCCCACCTGTTGTAGAAAGTGAACCGAAGTCAATAGATGTTCCTGTTCCCGGAGAAGGGATCATTGTTCCTTTGTATTGTTTAGCAGAAGCTAGCATGATATCCTTGATTTCCTTCATTGTCAATGACGGGAAGTAAGATTTCAACAAAGCAGCAACCCCTGAAACCATCGGAGCAGCCATTGATGTACCTTGAAGGATTTTGTAATCACTTTGAGGAACGGTATTGTAGATTTCATATCCGGGAGCGAAAATATTCACCTGACGGGAACTGAAATTGGAGAAATTCGCAGCCAGGTTCTTTTTATCACGTGTCGATGCACCGATACACAAATACATATCCAATGGTTTTGTCTGGAAAGAGTACTCATTTGTCGGGAAGTTCGGATTTTCATCCAGGTTTACACCGTCATTACCTGCAGCGTGAACCAATAACACTCCTTTAGCATCAGCATAAAGCATCGCATCATAAACTTCTTTCTGGTGTTTCGAGTAAGCCTTACCGAATGACATGTTGATAACGGAAGCACCGTTGTCAACGGCATAGCGGATTGCCAAAGCAACATCCTTATCCTGCTCATCTCCGTCCGGAACTGCACGTACCGACATCAAACGGATATTTTCAGCAACACCGTCACCACCTAATTCATTGTGTCTTACAGCACCGATAATTCCACCAACGTGTGTACCGTGCAATGCGTCCGGTCCCTCAACATCGCTGTTTCCATAATGAATATCATTGAAATCGTCCGGATCATCTCCGATATTTTGACGGTCGTTATATTCCAGATTCAGCTGGTAGTTCGCAGTTGCATTCAAATGTTGGATTCCTTCTTTGACTGCTTCTTCAGATAATTGACCGTTCGCAATGTATTTACCTAATTGTTTCAATTGAAGATCCTGTGGAGATTCTGCTTTCCAGGCGTCCACGTCTTTCTCCGTGAAGTTCTCACCTAGTTGTTCCACCAGTTTTGCTTTTAACATCGGTAACATCTGCTCCAATTGAGTGTATTGCTCCAGTGCAGAAAGATTCTCCTGACGTTCGGTTTCAATTGATTTCAGAAGCTCTTTGTATTTTGCGTAATCCGCTTTGTCAGCATCGGAAATATCCGATTCTGATTTATCCTTGAATTTTGCATGTAGATCGGCACAAATCCGGGTCTTCTCCAAACGGGCGAAATCCTGGTTTTGACCATCCGGACTACCCAGGAAGTTCCAACCATGAACATCGTCAATGTACCCGTTTTTATCATCATCGATCCCATTATTTGGAATTTCATCTTCATTGGTCCAGATTTTTCCTTGCAAGTCTTTATGTTCGATATCAATTCCTGAATCAATAACAGCAACGATAACGGTTGTTGATTTTTGTTTTTTCAGACTGGAGTAAGCTTTTTCAGTATTCATCCCAGGTGTTGGGCCATTATACCAGTCTTTAATTTCTTCAACTTTCTGACCGTAAATAAAGTTCATTACACCTACGGAAAAAAGGGCGAATGACAATGTGAGGATTCTTTTCTTCATGATTATTAATTCTTTTTTGAGAGGAATACAGTTCCTTTTAAACAAATATCTTAATTTGCAGAAAGATATTCAGAGTATTCTATATTAAAGGTTAAAAAAAATGTTCATAGGAAAACTACTACAACAAGCGGTGAAAGTAAATAAAATATTATTTATAGCAGGATTAATTTTGATTAATTCGGTTCAGGGTTTTGCACAAACGGATAATTTCCGATTCCGGAAACTATTGGAAGAGCAACCCACTGTTCCTACTGCCTTTGCCGTTACAAATTCCGGGAACTTGGATGCCTTGTTGGCTGTAAAGGAGATTTCTGTGAAACAGGTAACGCGTGATTGGATTTACATCCAGGCAAAACCGGTTTGGATTAAAGAAGCAATGGATTCCAAATTGATCAAATCCTTTTACCTGGAGTTTTCTATTCCGAAAGCTTTAAATGATTCCACGCGTGTTACACATTTTGTAAAACCGGTTCATGAAGGATTGGGAGGTTTGCAAACTCCTTTTACAGGAAAAAATGTGATCGTGGCATTTGTTGATGAAGGGTTGGATTACAATCATGGCGATTTCAAGGATATCAACGGAAATACCCGTGTACTCTATTATTGGGATCACAGCCTTCCGGTTGCCGCAAATACTCCCCAACCTTATGGTTATGGTCAATTATGGACCGGAGCCGAGATTCAGGCAGGAACTTGTGGAAGTATGGAAGAGTCTTCTGCTCATGGCACCTCAGTTGCAGGAGCCGGAGTTTCCAGTGGATTGGAAAACGGAAAAGAAACCGGTATGGCTCCTGAGGCCAATATTATCATTATTGAGACGAATTTCAATTTACCGAACTGGACATTAACGGTTGCTGATGCCTGTGATTTTGTATTTAAGAAAGCGGATGAATTAGGACTTCCGGCAGTGGTTAACTTATCTGTCGGTTCATATTTGGGAAGTCATGATGCGACCGACCCTGCAGCTGTTCTGATGGATAATTTACTGGATGAAAAAGACGGTAGAATCATTGTCTGTGCTGCCGGAAATTCAGGTAACTGGGGAAAATACCATGTTCATGGAGACGTGGATGCTGATACTTCATTTGTTTGGGTCCAACCCAATCCCGGAAGTCAACTAGGTCCGAATACGGTTTACCTGGATCTCTGGACAGATCTATCTGATGCTGCATGGAGCTATTCCTGGGCAGCAAACCTGTCGAGTGGAAGTTTCCAACAACGTGCCGAATTGGTTTACCGGGCTGCAAATACGAGCATTGGAACAACTATTAAAGATACCTTGTGGAACGGATCGAACCGAATCGCGACCCTTGAGATCTATCCGGAAATCGTAGGCCCGAATTTGCATTTGGAATTTTACTTCACGAATGTTGATTCTACAAGTTACCTGTACGCATTTAAAACCAAAGGATTGGGGAATTATGATGCTTGGAGTGGTTCGGCAGCAATCGCATTGAATGATATGTTATCAACCGGACTTCCTTCTGCGGCTGTTTATCCGAATATTCAATACTATCATTTGCCTGATTCCTTGCAAACGCTGGTCTCATCATGGAGTTGTTCACCGAAAGTGGTAACAGTAGGAAACATCCGTAATCGTTACGGGCACGTTGATGCAAATGGGAACAATTATTTGCCTAATCCTCCGAATTATACGAATGTGGGGCAATTGACGCCTGCTTCTTCCAAGGGACCGGGTCGTTACGGCAATATTAAACCCGATATCGTTGCTTGCGGTGATGTGACGTTGAGCGCCGGACCCTTCTGGTTGCTGAATGATCCGGGATGGAATGCTTCCAAGGACAGTGACGGACTGCACGTACGAAATGGAGGTACATCCATGGCATCTCCGGCAGTTGCAGGAATCGCAGCTTTATATTTGGAAAAGTGCAGCAAAGGCAATTATCAGAGTTTCCTGGATGGAATTCATTCTACTGCATTTACAGACATCTATACCGGAACAATTCCCAACAATGCTTACGGTTATGGTAAAATTCACGCATTGAACCTGCTGCTGCAATCCAATTTCACCAATACGATTACTGCCGATGCTTTATTTTGTCCTGGTGACAGTGCAGTTTCAACAGCTTCCATTCCCAATTATTCTATAAAATGGATGAATGGGGATACTACGCTTAATTCCGTATTAACTGTTTCAGGAGACGTTTATTTCACGGCATATGATCAGAATGGATGCGTTTCGTTATCAGATACAATTACTGTTTTGGCGCTCTCTGCCCCACCCGCTCCAATGATTTATGTTAACGGAACGTTGCTTTCAACAGATCCTTATCCAAGTTTGCAGTGGTATGAGAATGGAGTTGCAATTCCGGGAGCTACCAATACCAACTATACAATCACTTTACCTACTTCATCAAACTTCACGGTTTCACGGACAAGTATTGATGGATGTGAGGTTTTTTCACAACCTTACAATCCTTCGTTAGGAATTGATGAATTGGCAGAACAAATTAAAGTTTATCCAAATCCGACACTCGGTAGCCTCTCAATAGATTCATCCATCCCATTGAAAGACATTCAAGTTATTGATGTTCAGGGAAGAACGGTAAAAGTAATGGCTGACGGGAAACATGAATTTTCAATTTCAGAATTGAAAAACGGGACCTATTATTTAATTATTCACACAGATGTTCAATACTTTCAGGTTAAAATTGTGAAGAATTAAAAAGAAGCAGTATTTTTGGATGCAAATAATTAATCGAATGAATTTAACAGGTATCATTGCTATTTCGGGAAAACCAGGACTTTATAAAGTTTTGGCACAAGGTAAAAACAACATCATTGTAGAATCTCTAGAAGACAAAAAACGCGTTCCGGCGTATGCTTCGGACAGAATTTCAGCTTTGGATGATATTTCTATCTATACCTATGATGAAGACAAACCGTTAAGAGAAATCTTCACTTCGATTTATGAAAAGGAAAAAGGGAAAGAAACCATTTCTCATAAAGAAGATCAGAATAAGTTGAAAGCATATTTGATTGAAGTATTGCCAAATTTCGACCAGGAGCGTGTTTATGCTTCCGATATCAAGAAAATTTTCCAGTGGTACAACTTATTGTTCAAAGCCGGGGCATTGATCCTTGAAGAAGAAATGAAAGAAGATGCTGCAGTTACTGAAGCTCCCAAAGCTAAAAAAACTGCCAAAGCAAAAGAAACAGATGCTCCTGCTGATGAAGCAAAAGCAAAAACACCTGCTAAAAAAGCTCCTGCGAAGAAAGCTGCTACAGCTACCAAGTCAGCAACCGCGGCTAAAGCTCCTGCTGCAGCGAAAGGTCCTGCGAAGGCTGCCGGTAAAACAACCAGTGCTAAGAAAGTGGCTGCTCCTAAAACAGGTTCATCAAGAGGTAAATAATAATTACATAATATTTCTTAATAAGTGGGGGCGCGATTAATCGCGCCCCCACTTATTTTATTCCTTTTTTTATTTTTGTGTTATGAGAAAATTTGTTTCGCCCGACTTCACCTGTGAAAGTTGGAAATCAGTGGAAGGATACCTTTTGGACCTTCAGAACAGGGATATTTCTTCAAAGACATCATTCATACAATGGTTATCTGATAAAAGTGAATTGGAAGCTGTTCTGGAAGAGAACATGGCCTGGCGTTATATTCGTATGACAATTAATACCCTGGATGAAAAGTTGACGGAGTCATATCAGTTTTTCGTGACTGAAATACAGCCTAACCTCGCTCCTTTCGAAGATTCTTTGAATCAAAAGATGATGGCTTCTCCATTTGTAAAAGAATTAGCTGCAGATAAGGCATACTCAATCTATTTCAGAGGAGTTCAATCAGCATTGGAATTATTCCGTGAGGAGAATATCGCACTGGAAACGGAATTAAGTACTTTGAGCCAGCAATTCGGAGCCATTTCAGGTAAACAGATGATTACTTATCAGGGAAAAGAATTGACGATGCCCCAGGCGGCAAACTTTTTAAAAGATCCGGACGAAACAGTTCGCAAAGAAGTTTACGAGTTGATAACGAACCGCAGATTGCAGGATCGCGGAGCATTGGACGATTTATTCAATCTGCTGATCCAGTTGCGCAATAAAGTAGCAAAGAATGCAGATTGTGCAGATTACCGCGAATACAAATTCAAAGCACTGGGAAGATTTGATTATACTGTCGAAGATTGCCTGGCTTTTCACGATGCAATTGAAAAATTGATTGTTCCCATTGTGAAGCAATTAAACCTGAAGAAACTGGAGAAACTAGGTAAACCGAAATTGAAACCTTGGGATACGGAAGTGGATCCGGATGGATTGGCTCCTTTGAAACCTTTCACCAACGGATCGGAATTATTGGATAAATCAATCACTGTTTTTGAAAAACTGGATAGTTATTTTGGCGATTGCCTGAAAACCATGAAAACAGGAGGATTCCTGGATTTGGATTCAAAAGTTGGTAAAGCTCCGGGAGGATACAACTACCCGCTCTATGAATCCGGGATTCCATTTATTTTCATGAATGCGGCCGGTGCTCAACGGGATCTCACAACCATGGTTCACGAAGGAGGACATGCAGTTCACTCGTTCTTAAGCCGTGATTTGGAATTGACAGGATTCAAATCCTTGCCATCCGAGGTTGCCGAGTTGGCTTCCATGTCTATGGAGTTGCTGACTATGGAATTATGGGCGGAGTTTTATTCAAATGAAAATGATCTGAGACGCGCCAAATTGGAGCAATTGGAATCAGTGGTTAAAGTACTGCCCTGGATTGCACAGATAGATGCGTTCCAACATTGGATTTATACACATCCGACTCATTCTGTGGAAGAAAGAACCGGAGAATGGTTAAGGTTGAGTAAGCGTTTCGGTACCGGTTTAGTGGATTATGATGGTTATGAAGCTGTATTGGAAAGTTCGTGGCAGAAACAATTGCATTTATTCGAAGTTCCTTTCTATTACATTGAATATGGAATAGCACAGTTGGGTGCTTTGGGTGTATGGAACAATTATAAGAAGAATCCTTCGAAAGCATTGACAGACTATAAAAACGCACTGTCTTTGGGTTACACGAAATCCATTCCGGAGATTTATGAAACAGCAGGACTGAAATTTGATTTCTCTCAAGCTGCTTTGGAAGATATCAGTAAAAACCTGATGGATTCGATCAATGAATTGAATTAATCGCACAAAAACAGTAGGCACGCAATGCGTTGCGTGCCTACTGTTTTTTAACCGGAGTATTTGAAAAACGATAAAGAATCGTTTTCAACCATTTTCCGATAGGTTTTTCAACCCATTTAGTAATTCCTGTTGCAATTAAAATACATACCGGTAATGCAATAAGGAAAGCGGCAACGTAATAATTCATTCCCAACTTCATTAAATTGGGGATCAGGAAGTAGATGGAGAAATACTGGTGGATCAAGTACAATGCGAAAGATATTTTCCCTAAAAACAAGGTGGCTCGATTCACAATGAATCTCAATTTTCCAAATACAAAAAGAAAGAACAATGCAAAGTAAATTGCCAACACTGCTTTGTATTCCGGATGCGAAATGTAATAATTTGCCCTTCCCACTTTCGTAAATAATAATACTTGCAGAAGGTAGCAGCCAATGATCAACCCCACATTCAATAGCATACGCTTTTCCTTCGTAAATAACCGGTAAAAAAGAATTCCCGAAACGAACAAGGGTAAGGATTGTGCTAAAGGAAAGTTCTTGAAATACGCCATGGAAAAAGGTTGGAACCAATGAAATTCTGTCAGGACAGTTCCGAGAAGAATGAGAGGAAGCAGGATTGCTACAGCACTCTTTAATGATTTTGTCAGGAATAAATAACCCATCACCATGTAAAAGAGCATTTCTATGATCATTGTCCAATAAGGTCCATCCAGGTCTTTTACGCCAAAGTAGTATTGGAACATTGTCAAATTGTAGAAAAAATCACTTGTTGGTAACGGATTTTGAGGTTCGAAACCAAAGAAAAGCTTATTAATGCAAATGATTATAAAGGTGAATATTACGGAAGTCCAATAAGTTGGATAAAGCCTGCTAAAGCGGTTAATAACAAATTGGTAACCGAATTGAATCCGCTCCAAACTCATGGTGATCACGAATCCGCTAATGATAAAGAACAAATCGACTCCTGTTACACCAAATTTGGTAAAAGTCAGCAAATCTTTCTGCAATAAGGAAAAATGGAAAACAAGTACAACAAGCGCTGCAATTCCTCTTAAGGAATCAAGTTCCTGAATGCGGCTAACAGAGCCATCATCCTCTTTGATGGAAGAATCCGCAATCATACTTAAAGATCAACTATTGGTTTTAGGCTCCGATAACTCTTCTCAAATCACTGATTTGTGATTCCCAAAGCCGGACAATTTCATCTCTTTCGGTTTTTTCAGCAAAATCGGAAACCGTCAGAATAACCACTTTTGTCATGGGATCGATGGTGTATTTCATTTCGAAGAATGTTTCCAAATCATCCTCTTCGTCATTCAACCACTGCCATTTAATGTATTCTCCCGCTTTTTTTGAAATTAATCGCGCTTGTTCCTCACTTCCATCCCAATGAAAGGTGTACATATCATCTTTTACAATAACGTCATCAGCAAACCATTCGCTCAATCCATCAGGTGTAGACAATAATTTATCCAGTACCCGTGGAGAGGTTCTCAATACATATTCTAATTCGAATTGTTCCTTTTTTGTCATAGTAGTTTAATAATGTTAACTTCGCGCCGAAAAATCATTTTCGAAATATACACATTTCTTTTCATGGCATTAGTACATTCATTTGAAAAAAACGGAAACAAACTCTTCAAGTACAGAGGACAAATTCCGATTATTTTATTCGTTTTAGCTGTTCCTGTAATCTATTTTACAGATGTTCAATGTATTATGGATGATTCCCGCTGGTATTACATCTGTACAGGTGTGGCAATTGCCATGTCAATTTTAGGACAGGTAATCCGCGCTATAGCTATCGGAACGAGTAACAAGAACACTTCCGGCAGAAATACACAGGAGCAGGTAGCTGAGGCGTTGAATACGAAAGGAATCTATTCCACGGTTCGTCACCCACTCTATCTGGGAAACTACTTCATGTGGATTGGGATCGTATGTTTCACATTCAATATCTACTTCATTGTTATTGTGAGTCTGTTGTTTTGGATTTATTACGAGCGGATCATGTTTGCAGAAGAACGTTTCCTGGAGCGTAAATTCGGTGACAGCTATGTGAATTGGTCGAATACGGTTCCGGCATTTTGGCCAAGTATGAAAAATTACATCAAAGGTCAGATCCCTTTTTCAATGAAAACGATTTTACGTCGGGAGTATTCGGGGATTTCCGCAACTGTTCTGGGGTTCGTTTTCGTAGCGGGATTGCGTGAATTTTTCATGACAAAAACAATCGCCTGTCCACTTTGTTATGTTTATTGGATTGCCGGATCTTTGCTATTTAGCTTGATTTTCAAGTTACTAAAGCACAAGACGAAAGTTTTATACGAAGAAGACCGTTCTTAGTCTTGCATAGAAGAAAAAAGTAACTATATTTGCACCGCCTTTCAGGGAAACGAAAGGATTATGGCGAGATAGCTCAGTTGGTTAGAGCGCAGGATTCATAACCCTGAGGTCCGGAGTTCAACTCTCCGTCTCGCTACAAAAAGCTCAGTATAATGCTGAGCTTTTTTATTTTATGTCTCCCGCAGAATTGCATTACAAAGTAAATGACAATTTTAAATTTAGTATTGTTGATAATTGAAATAAAATTTGACAACACAAGTGAAATGAATTGTTAAGTTTACTTTTCTAAATTCATTGATATTCAGAAACTACTCATGGAAATTCTTGCAATCATTGTCGCAATTATATTTGGTATACCAGCTTATTTCTTCCTGTTTCAAAAAAAGAAAACAAAGTTGTTTTTTATTAAAGACAAACAAATCAATCTACAGGATGATTTGCTTAAAAATTTTGATAAACTTTCAATTAAATATAACGATGTAGAAATAAATGACAAAGTCACTTTTGTCAAAGGACACATTTTATGCACTGGTGATAAGGATATTAATGAAAAAACCAATAAAATTGAAATATCGGCAAACGATATATCATGGTTAGATTTTAAAATCACAAATGCAAGTAGAGACTTAGAAGTAAAGTCCATACTAGCGAACGAAAAAGTTTTAATTGAGTTTGGACTTCTAAAAAGTGGTGAATCTTTTGAATTTGAGGGTATAATAAACAATAACAACTTAAACAAAAGTGAAGAGAAAGGCATTAAATTAAACTTCTTCCATCGGATTCCAAACTTACAAAAGATAAGGGAACTTGATAAATCAAAAACTAAGAAAATATTTGAAGGTTTTGTTATAGGCTTAGCGTTTTTATTGTTTGGGTGTTATGTAATAAGGGAAACTTTAGAAATAATGCCATATGACATTGAATCATTTAATTCAAAGACGGGTGAGCAAATTTCAAATGCTAATATTATCTACTCTGATTCTTTTCACAACACATTAAAAAAATTAAATGATGATTATTTAGGTTACGAATTATTTTTTACGAGATCTAAAAATTATGAATTAAGTTATGAGGACTATAAGGGTAGTGAAAAGAAACTTGTTACTGTATATTTTAAAAGACTAAAAAATCCAAATTTTTACGCTTTATTTATCCCAATTATACTTATACCAATTGGAATAATTCGAATCGTAAATTATTTTAAACTCTTAAATCAAAAAAGCTATCTAAAATTTTTGAATAATGCTGTTTCTAAAAAGTAGCCGCTTTATTCCTTCACCACTAAATCATATTTCGAAAGCAAGCCGATTAATCCATTGGATGAAAAAACCGTTTTCTTCATCCTGTTTCGCTCCGGATTTATTTCAAAATTGACAGATGTGCTGAAATCTACCTTGTCCAGGATGCTTCTGTCAAAGATAGAGCGAGTCAGATCGCAATTTTTAAAGATTGCCTGTGTCAGGTTAACTTCAGAGAAATCCACTTCCTTTAGAATGCAGTTAGTAAAGACCGCCTGCTTCATGCTTTTGGAATGGAAGGTTGCGTAATCCAGGGTGCAATCTGTAAATTGGACGGTGAACAGGAAATCGTTACACGCACTGAAGTCCACTCCTACTATCTTGCAATCCCTGAAATGCGCATTCTTCAAATCTGCAAATTTCAGGATGGTCAGCGAAAAGTTACAGCCGACAAATTCACAATCCACGAAATCAATGTTACTGAAGTTACTTTTCTTGAAATCGCATTCCACAAATACACAGTTGCTGAATTCATTATTAATGAGTTGCTTGTTGATGTAGTTGACTTTGTTGAATGTTTTTCCGTGGTGGAGTTTGTTGCTCATGCTGCTTCTTGGATTCGAACAAATCTAAGGAGTTGTTAGCAATTTTGCTAATTTGCTAAATTACGAGTCTATCAGTTTCTTCAAGGAAACTGGTTTCATTAAGTATATTAGTGTCTTTTTGAAACTAATCCGACTTACCTTTGTCGAAAACACAGAAATAATGAACTTAATAGACACATTGAATTGGCGATACGCGGCGAAACGCATGACATCTGAAAAAGTATCGGACGAAAAAGTAACTGAAATACTGGAAGCGATCAACCTGACTGCAACGTCTGCCGGGATCCAACCATTCCGGGTTATAGCGATTTCAAATCCGGAGATCAAACAACGGTTACAAGCAGCTTCATTTAATCCGCAGGTGGGCGAATCTTCTCACTTACTGGTATTTGCTTCTTATACGCATGTTTCACAAACACACATTGATGAATACATGGCATTGGTTGCTAACACACGAAATATCCCCTTGGAAAGTTTAAACGAATTCAAGGCAAAACTTTCAGCTTTTGTTAGTATGCCCGAAGAATTCGTGAAGACCTGGGCAGCAAAACAGGCGTATATCGCTCTGGGAACTGCGATCGTGGCTGCAGCGAATTTAAAAGTGGACAGCACTCCGATGGAAGGGTTTGATAATGCCGCTTTTGATGAGATTTTAGGATTGAAAGAAAAAGGATTGCAATCTGCTGTGATTCTTGCTTTGGGTTACCGTAATGAAGAAATGGATCCTTATGCAAAGGCGAAAAAAGTACGGATTCCTTTAGATGAATTGACTATTACTTTGAACTAGCCATCAATAACCAACGAAAACGAAGGAGTCTGTTGTGGCACGACAGACTCTTTTTATTGCTAAAAAAAGGGGACGTAGAGATTCGCATTGGGTTTCAGGTAAATGAATCCCTTTCCCAAATCCAAAACGACATTGAATCTTTTTAAGAAATTATTCCCAAAGAATCCGGCCATATCTTCCGTTGCATCTATGCCTTCCTTTGCGTTGGATAAGTTCATCGGGATACGATAGAATACTTTCTTGCCTACTTGAAGTTCCGGGGCTTCTACAATCGACATTTCGTAAGTCGACCCGTCCGAACCTTGAAAAACAGACGACGCAATCTGTTGCGTTTTTTGTTTAAACTCATTCTTGGCTCCATAAGGTGAAGCAATCGTTAATGCATCGTCTGCTCCGCTATCCAAGCCGAACAATCCGCTGTACCTTTTTCCTTGAATGACCAAGTTGCACTTGATGGACGGATAACTCGCAACATAGTGAATCCTGATTTTATCGTAAGAGCGCAAATCGGTTTTGAAGTGATCTTTTTTTGAAAATTTCAGATTTTTCCGATCGTAGTTGATTTCAATGATGTAATTCTTCATGAGGTCAGTCCCAAAAACACCATCCAAACTGTTTGTTCCAAAAGAAATTAAGGTGAATGGAATATCTGTTTGTTCCAATCCATCGAAAACAACCCTGTTTCCAGTACTTTGAAACACCGTGTCGCTTCCATTGGAGCCACGATTAACGGATTTTCCATCGATTTTCAAGTGGAGTTGTTTATCTGAATCACTGTTGATCACGGAACCATCTGCACCCGTGTCAAACAGGAATCGCACACTATCGGTCTCATTCACTTTGCAATAGATGTAAATGCAATTGTTTTCCAGTTGAAAGGGTATTTCCCAAGAACTTTTCCCTTGTGAGAAGGAATAGAATTGGAGCATCGATAAAGCTATCGCGAAAGCAATTTTCATGAAGAGATGGATTAGGGGAATTGGCTTATTGGTGTTGTTTGATGATCTGAGCCAATTGATTTGCCTGTACCACACCGGATTGCCTCCAAACCGGCTTCCCTTTTTTGAACAGGATCAATGTCGGGATACTTTTTATCTGATACTTGCTTGCCGCATGGGGATTTTTATCCACGTCTACCTTCAGAACAGAAGCGGAACTGCCTAATTTGGACTTCAAATCCTCCAGGATAGGCTTCATGGTTTTGCATGGGCCACACCATTCTGCGAAAAAGTCAACCAGAACAGGTTTGTCGGAGTTTATTATTTCAGAAAAAGATGCCATAACTTTTGTGCTTATTTTTCAAAGTTAGAAATTCACTTAGGGATTTACTCTTTTGTTTTTGCAATAATTGTTAACGTGAACATTGTTTTACTTTCGAATCTTTTGTTGAAGACTCGTCCATCCTCCTCCATTGTGTACTTCCCGGTAACCTTTTGAAGTTAGGATACTCTTGGCTGATGCACTCCTCATTCCGGAAGCGCAACAAGTAATAATGGGCTTATCTTTTCTGATTTTGGCCAGGTTCTCTGAAATGTTGGATAATGGAATGTTTAAAGATCCTTTAATATGTCCGCTGTTAAATTCGGACGGTGTTCTTACATCTATGATCTGGGCTCCTTTGTTCATTAATTCATTGAAATCCACTTTTGAACCGATTCCGAATAAGTTCTTTAATCCTTGTATCATATTTTCTTATTTTAGCTATTCACATCTAAATCCATCCAACTTCCCCCATCGGAACAATTTATTCCTTGGTTTTGAAGAAATTGAGTTGCTTGTGCACTCCTGTTCCCACTTGCACAGCACAGAATAATTGGCTGTGAAAATTGTCTTATTTCATCCAGTCTATCGGGAATTTCCTGTAAAGGAATCAGGATGCTACCTGCCACATGTCCGCCAAGGTATTCCTGGTAAGAGCGAACATCAATAATCGTCCCTTCCATTTTTATTCTTTTTTAGATTTGACATTAAAACTACTTAAGAGTAGAAATCCCATCATAGAGCCATATAGGATACTGTTTACCGGTTTTGATGTGATTGGACAGGAGCCGCTGGAACAGCCTATAAAATGATAATAGGCATATCCTCCGACTCCACCGAGTATCACTCCTATAAGTCCTAGTCGATAATTTTTTAAAAATCGCTTCATTTGCTTTTCTTCCTGGTAGATATTCCAAGTAAGCTATACAGTGGACAAAAACCGATGAGACTGGTTAATGTGAAGATTACCGCTACAACCAATGCAATTATAGCAAGTGTTCCGGTAAGATGACCGGAAAAATAAAGCGTTACTATCACCAGGGAAAGTAAAATCCGGATAACTCTGTCAATTGTGTGCATATTCATTTTCATAGTCACTTGTTTTTTACAAAGTTGGAACAATGAAAATTAGTAAACAGTGACTAAAGTCACAATTCGGTTAATAATTTGATTTAATTGCGAAATAGAAATGGTTTTCAGGATAAAACTTTTCCGGGAAGGAGATTTCATCAGTTATTGATACTGTCTGAATAGTCCGAATTACAATATCCTGACTGTATAATTCACCTGGAGAACTCCGAAACCTTGTTAGGCAGTTAAGTCGGTACTTAAGCCCTCTTCCCGTCTCTTGACTTTCTTTTGGGCAGGAGTCGGATCCTTGATCCAGGAATTGTCGTATTTGACCAACAGGTCGGAAGTTCTCAGTTCATCCGCTCCGATTTTACCATCCATGTACCTGGAAAGCAGTTTAAACCGTTTCTTGTCTTCCTTTTGTAGTACAAGCAAGGTTGTGTTGATCGACGATTTGATGGCAATCGGAATTCCTCCGCCCAGATCAGCCCAGTGACCACTCAGGAACAGGTTTTCAACAGGCGTGATATAAGAAGCTACTTTTCCCTGGTAATTTTCCTTACCTGGTTTTTGTGCCATCATCGTTCCATTCTTATTTCCTGTATAGCGGAAATGCGTGATCGGAGTTGCAACATCACAATACAGGATGTGTTTTCGCAGGTTCGGGATCAACTTCTCTTCCACCCGGTCAATCAGTATATTAGCATATTCATCCTTGATACGGTTGTATTCCTCTCCACGAATGTAATCTCCGTTCTCATCGATTTCGCATCCCCAGAAATTGTTGTTTTCCATCCAGGCGGGAATGAATAAGGTGATTGTTCCGTGTTCCGGAAGGGATAATGATTTGTCACGCACCGTTGAAGCAAGGATGTGAATCCCGCTCAAATGTGGATCTCCCTGACCTAAATCGTCACGTCCGACAGAGGTGTCGGCTAAAAAGATAATTTCCTCGCCCAAACCCAATTCTTCTGAAGGACAATCAATCCCAAGTGCGATCGTAATTGCTGAAGCGTATAGCGGTGCTCCTTTCAAACGGTCCTTCATCTTATCGGGAATGTTTTTTTGTGGAAGCATTTTCTCAAACAAGGTTTCCGCATCACAAGCTGCAACGACGTATTTACTTGAAACAGTGTGTTCCGTTCCTCTATGATCGAATTTCACACCTTTTGCTACATTATTTTCCACCAAAACTTCTGTAACCCTGGATTTGAAGAAAATCTCCCCGCCCATCTTTTCCGTTGTGTACATCAACCATTCGGGAAAACTCTGACTTCCCCCATCCGGTGGTAGTTGGAAATCCTTGATATATGCCCAGGAAATCGGAATCAAGCAAGAAAGCACGTCCGGTTCCGAACAGAATACACGATGCAGCTTTTCGTCGGTAAAATACCGATCCAACCCTTTTTTTAATTTTTCTTCACCGGTATAGCGTACATGTGGAATGAAAGGCAAAGCGAATCCCAGCATTCTCAATCCATGAATCGGGTATTCGTACCAAGTCATGGAATTCATAGTGCGGCTTAAGTTTGCATACCGTTCAAACGATTTCCCTATGCGTTTTGCATCCCTGAAAAAACGGATAATCCCTTTCTTTTCATGGGGAAACTCCTTGATCCATTGCTCTTTCAGTTCATCCGGATTATTGGTCACCATGTAATCGAAATCGTCACTCACAAAGCGGCGGATATTCTTTTGATCCTTGCATTTGGGGTAATCATCCCCTATGATCTTGAAAATCTTGGTTACCAATCCATTCGGGCCGCAATTGTTAAGCCAGTGAATGGCGGAATCGAAGCGGAAATCATGACGTCGAAATCCTGCCAGGTAACCACCCGGACGATTGTCCATTTCAATAACACAACAGGAAATACCGGCTTTACTGAATAGAGCCGCAGAGGTTAGTCCACTAACTCCACCACCGATAATGACAACATCGTAGTGTTGTTTAGGGTTGATTCCTCTCATCGCTTAAGTTAAGAACCTGCAAGTTAGGAAGAATTGAGCAAATGAGGATTAAAAGCAAATGTTTTAGTTGATGAAATTCGAAGAATCCAATGTTTTCATATTCCTTTGATTACGCAGATTTAGGCAGAACGTAATTTCCACCTACAAAAAAATGGCATAAAAGTGTATTGCAGTCAAAAACTCTGCGGGGAAAACCTTACTTCTGGTGTAAACATAAACTGTTTCCGTCAATATCCTTCAACCACGCAAATTTACCCCAAGGAGTTTCGTGCATGTTCTCAACCTTGATATCTTTTAATTTTAGCTCCTCCATTTTTTCAGCGATATCCTCCGTTTCAATAATGATCCCGTGAAATTTCGCCAAGGAAATTGTTATATCTGAGCCTGGTAAACCCAATTGGATCCACGTTTCTCCATGTTCGGAAGGCGCTTCCATAATCAGTTCGAAGCCCAATTTCAGATAGAACTCCTTTGCTTTTTGCTGATCCGCAACCGGGATCATGATGATTTCGAGATGTTTCATGTAAAAATAAAAAATTAGTCTGTACCTTAAAGTTTCTAAACAAATCAATTTTAATAAGCACATGAAAAATTATGTAAACAATCCAATAGTTCAATTATTACATAATACATTTAGCAAAAGTGCTCAAGTTGATATTGAAAATCATTACCTCAAAAATATGGAAACTATAGCAAAATGGACTTGTTATAGTGACTATTGTTTAAATAATAAACAAAAACCAAATGATGTTATCACTTTTACTTTGGTCCCTTATATACACGATTTTAATAGTTTGTCTGAATTAATTAAAATCATTGCTAAAAAGGATATTAAGAGTTCGAAGACAGTTAATATCGATTTTATTCACTTTTTAACTAACTATCCTTTACTAAACATTTCTTTTGTTTTAAAAAATCGAAGAAAACTATCTTCTCAGCATGAGGATTACAAAACAACCCTTTTAAATTCTTTTCAAGCTCTTATAGATTTGAATTTGGCTCGGAAAAAGAACTTTCCTGAGCATAGCAAACATTATGAGAAACTTACAAAGAAATATAAATGTGTTTTAGAGCAAATAAAAATTGATAAAAAGGTCAATCTAATAGCTGACATGTCATTAATTACTATGTTAGGTGCTTATGTTTCAGCTGTTATTGTAGAGAAGTGTAAACCAACTCTATTTGGTTGGTTTTCCGATCGAGATGCCATAAATGATATTTGTGACGGAGTTTCCTCTAGTTTATTTTATTCTAATTTATGGGAACTGACTGAATTTGATGGAAAGTTTGCATATACTTTAGCCAAAAGTACCAGTGATCCATTTTTTGACGAATTCATTCGCATCCCAGATTATATAGCTGGTACGTTAGCGGATCTTGATTTTGATGAGATGGCTTTCTCAAAAGATAAATTCAAAAACATATTCATCAATTATATGGCAGAGAATAATCATAACAACTTTATTTTTGAAATAGATTTTAATAAGGATGGGAATTTGTCTTGCCAAAGATTTAAAATTAATAAATCTAATATCTGAATCTCATATCCTTTCGATACTTCCAAGAAAACAACTTCAATTTAAAACTAAAAATACGTGCCATTTGTGGCCTCTGCGGGAGAAAAGAAAGGGTTTAGCGAGATTTTTTAGTTATCTCTCTGAATTCTCTTTAATATGCTCCAAAACGCGGTTATGTATCGAATGCACAATGTAATTACTCCACAGTTTCCAGTAGAATTCAGGTTTGATGCGGTGGTAATACCAGGTTGTTCCCTCCAAACGCGTTTTTCCATTCGGAAGTGCAATCAATTTGAATTGTCCTTTCTTCGAAACAAAGTAATCGTGCAGGTGAGGTGCATCGATATCCCAAAAACTGACCTCTTTCATTGGAGCCGGTTGTTCCAACACATCAAAAGCCAATAATTTCGGTTCATTCCAAACCGTTATAGGTTCCACAAAGCTTCCGGTGGTAAAGTTGCAATAACGGATTGCACCTACTCCGTTTCCATTGATTTTCGCATTGATCGGATAAGCAATTCCTGTTTTGAAAAGAAATTCGGTCGGTTCTTTTAACTGCGGAAATTCAACAACATTTTCCCAAACAACTTCAGGACTGGCATCTATATCAATAAAGGTGGTGACAGAAGTTACGGAAGGAGCAATATCTTTTTCAACGAAACCGAAAATCGGGATAATGAAAAACAAGGCAATCACAGTTGGCGCGCCTCCTTTTGGCCGTTTATTTATAATGATGCAACCGAAAAAAGAACCGATCCAGACACCTAACAACAGGAATGGCAGAGCCATGGCAATACAAATAATCCCTTCCAATGCAAAGCACAGCAAAACAAGGAGAAAAAACAGTAATGTTAAAGCAGCCAGGTTAAATGCAGCGCCGTAAGTCATATTCTTTTTACTTCCATAAATGACTACCGGACAAATCCCCATAAAGATGGGAGTGATTACAAACATGGACAGGCCGTATTCTCCCAACGCGTAAACCCCGATAGTGGTTAATAAGTATGAAAGAAAAACGGTCAAAGCAATTGCGATGAATTTTCTTCTTTTATCATTTTCAGGAGTTATCCAGGATAGTATCTTACTCATAACTAATTTTCTTAATCAAGGATTAATTCGATTTAAATTGATCGAACCACTTCCAGTATTTGTCTTTATAAATCTCGTAACTTATTTCGAAATGTCCTGAATACTTCTCTTGAATAGCATGAAGCACTTTTGATGGCCGGCGGAATTCCCTGCACGCAAAGAAAATTTCCCGTTCGCCATCTGCCGTTTGCCGACCTAAATTCAAATATCCTTCGTTATCTTTTAACTGTTGCATGATTTCGTCTTCAATTCGATTCATCAGTTCATAATCAGAGTTATCGGGCATCCCATTATCTTCAGATCCTTCATATTTGGTCCTGAAAATAACAAGCCATGGATGTGACGCTTTTGCATCCCAATCCAATAAAGTGGTATTCATAATAACAATCAATGGATTTCCATTCTCGAGTGTAGCTTCAAATGTGGAATACAAATCTTTTTCCGTATCGTGCCGCAACCCATCATATTTCTCAACGAATTCTTTTTGACGCCAGGTTAAATAGGATTTTAATTTGGTGATGGGAATGATTTCATCGCCCGCTTCTCTCCTGCTGATAACCGAAAGGTTGTCAATATTCATTAACGAATCCAGTTCACCCAGGTAATTATCCAGAAAGATATAGATTCCATTACGAACGGTATCTGCATTTAAATCAGTTAATCCATCATAAATGATACTGATGTCAATTTCGTCCGGATATCCTTCCAATTGATTGACACAAAAATGAATATTTTGATGATTAAACTCGTATTTGCCCATCGTAATGATGAATTTTTCGTCGTTATCGGGTTGTTTTAACGCTGTAAATTTCCATCCGTCTATTTTAGGGGCGGAAGCGATCAATTCTTCTACAAAAACGATATTCCGGACATCGCCATCTGCAGTTATTATCAATTCTGCAGTTTGTGAATCAAACATTCCTGCCAACAAATAATAACCCTCCTTCAGTTCATCCAATCTGGAGCTTATCCGGTTAAAAAAGTCAGCTTCCATATCCGATTTTTTATTATTCAGGACATTGAAGAAGGTTTTTTCATTTTGTTGAAACCAAGTCCAGAATTCGGAATCGGATGTAATGGGCAGGTGTTTACTCCCAAAGATTTTATTAAATAAACTCATTCGAAAACTGAATTAGAGATTTACATTTCTTCATCAACAAAATTCCGGAAGAATTAAAACTGCCCGCTATAGAATTTATTCGCTTCTGTAATCTCCATTTGGTTTTCGTTGAACCATTTGCCGAAGGCTTCAAATTTCTCCTTGTTCGCATCATACCATTTTTGAAAACCGGCTTCGTCACCTTCCATGAGAATCCAATGATTGTATGCCTCCAAATGTCCCGCATCTTTCACTTTTTTCTGATAAGTGAATAAAACGGTCGGATAATTCTTCTCATTTTCACTGCCGATATAGTTATCCAAAAAGGATGTCCGGATCTCATTCAAAGAAGTGAGGTTGATTGATTTAACCGGAATTAAAGCCATCATCAAGGTCGGTTCGTAAAATCCGATTCCATAGGGCAATTTCAACTTGCCGGGATCACTCAAATCCGAGATATTGATAGTTGCATTTTTACTAAAACTAACGGAGAAAGAACTGTCGCTCGTAAAGGTGATCTGACTTTTATACGTATCAAAAAGCAGTTGACTGATTTCTGCCGTACGCTTGCTGTTGCGCTCCAGGTTCATGAAGATTTCGCCGTAAATCATTCCCCAAACTTCTTCCGAAGAACCACAATAAATACGTGCCGCACGGTAATAATTGGAAGGAAATGCAGGGTCTACTTCTATTCCCTTTTCATAGAAAGGAAGGGCTTTCCCGTATTCTTTTTTCGCCCAGAATACATTTCCTTTCTCAAGGTAAATGGAACCGGAATTCGGGAAAATTTTCAATCCGTCATCATAAGCGGCAAGTGCTTTTTCAGGATCACCCGAAACATCGTAACTATTTCCAAGTAATTGGTATAATTGTTCTGTTACGTTTTTATGTTTTCTATTCTTTTCAAGGACACTGATAGCCTTCTTATAATCCGCCTTGGCATAATAAGCATACGCCATTTCATAAGGGTAATCAAAACGCTCGGGATCCAGTTTTTCAGCTTCTTTCAAAAGCTTGATGCTTTCATCAAATTCGCCTTTGTCCATCAGTTTAATGGCTTCCATTCCTTTTGAAAGGGCTTTTTCCTGGTTGGTTTGTGCGAATACACCTTGATTTACGGCAAAAAACAGCAATAAACCAATCAATTTGATTTTTTTAGTCATGGTTGAAAATTATTTGCCTGCAATTTAAGCAGTAAAAATCAAATACGGATTATCACAATAGAATTAAATCTCATCAGTAAGCCCTTTAAAAATTCGGATTACTCGTGAATACATTGTGGGAAAAAATCAAGGTCTTATTCTTGGGATCTCGACATTCCCAAATATCACCAAGAGCTGGAGTACTATTATCATCAAGAATAACAACGGTTTTTAATTTTCGTTTCGAATCATTCTGAAATATAAGTAAATGCCCTTCTGATGCACAATGAGTTAATCTATTCCAAAGCATCTTCTGATGTTCTACTTTAAAGCTTGAAAATGGATCCGTCAGATTGATGGAATCTTTAGCTTGAGCAAATTCATCAAAAAGTCCAGCTAATAACTCGTTTTTCAAGTCTAAAAATTCAGGTTTTCCAACATAAACGTCATACTCATTAGAATAAAAATGAAAAAAGGTTTGTTCCTGCCATTCCAGTTTAACAGTAATTTCTTTTTCTGTTTGGCAAAGGATAGAAGATGAAGTGAACAGCATCACAACTAAAAAAAAGGTAGCGCTCTTTTTCATAATTTCAGGAATTAAATTGTCTCAAATGATGGTCAGTGTGTTTATAGGCCATAAATCCAATTTGTTCTTTCGACATCTTCCCGAAAAAATCATGGATGAATGTCGGATTTGAATAGTTCTCATAAGCTTTGATAAGCTCGATCCATTCGTTCTTTTTTGTTTCAATATCTCCTTTTGTTTCTTTTATCTTGAATTGGGGGGACGTGGGAACACCTTTATCGAACGGTTTGTCATCCTTGACCATTCGCTTCAGCGCCATTCTACCGAATACTGTTCCAATAAACACTTGTTTGTATGACGGATTGTCTTTGCCCTGAATCCATTTTTCCCAAGAAGTGCAATGTTCGAGCATCTGAGAGAGATTCATTTTTCCCCATTGGGACTGAGCCCGTTTGTCCAAATGAGTAATACGATTGATAAGTTCTTCCCGCGTTGGTTCGTGAAATATGGTTTTCATAAGTGTGTTTTCTTCAATATATCCTAACTAAGATATTTATTTTTTGGATAAATGAAAAGAATATGTTGTTAAGAAAAATACTTCTTGTTATATTTGAAGAAACTCACTTAAATCATCTCCATGAATAAAATTGTTACACTTATACTGACTCTGTCGATCCTGCAGCTTACGGCACAAGGTACTTACAGACTTACCTTTCAATTTAACAACACTTCCTGCCTTATCAGCTCAGACGGAATCTTTTTTAAGGATCAGGCTAATGGACTAGCAACATACAGAGTTCCCAAAAACGGACAGGTGACGTCGATCTATCAGATGTCTTTTTCCGCATCAGCGAAAGATCAGAATAACCAGGATCACTTTTCCGTTACCACTTATGATTCGTCCGATTTCAGATGTGGTCCTTTAGCTGCTGACTACTCTGACTCTAATTATATCAATAAATTCGGGAATATCATGTGGACTATGACGCAAAGTCAGATCGATCTGCATATCCAAAATTGGAACACCGGTTCATATGTAGTACCGCCAACTATTGCACAATGGCCCGGAAACGGTATTGTTTCAAATGGAATGGCAACCCAGCTTGCACCTTACACGGATGTGAATGGAAATGGGACCTACGATCCGGTAAATGGTGACTATCCGAATATTTTGGGCGATATAGCGGTTTTCATGATGATGAATGATCAGAATAATTCCAAATTCCCGGCTACTTCACCCTTGAATATGGAATTGCACTTCATGTTCTATCAGTATGCAACAAACAATGCCTTGAATAACACCACTTTTGTAAATGTGAAAGCATATAACAGAAGTAATCAAACATTCACCGATCTTAAATTCAATGTTTTTACTGATTTTGATTTGGGAAATTACACCGACGATTTTGGTGGAACGGATTTAGCCAGAAACCTTGCCTACGTTTACAATGGAGATAATACGGATGAGAATATCAATGGTTTTACAGGGTTTGGAGCGAATCCTCCCGCTATCGGACTTTTGTCTTTGAATCATCCCCTGATTACTTCCGTTTTCCCGGATAGTATTCCACATCCCAACAATGAATTTTTGAATGTGATCAATGGAAAACAAGCTGATGGAAGTGTGTTTATGAATACTGGAACTCCAACAGTGCTTCAGTACACGGACACTTTGAGCACGGGATACAATGAATTGGCATTAAATCACGCTCCAAGCGACCGACGCAATTTTTCAACGATCTCCTTGGGAACGTTTGCTCCGAATTCTTTGAAATGTATGGACTTTGCATGGGTGTATGCCCGTAAAATGACGGGAACATCTTTACTGAAAAGTGTGGATAGTTTGATGAAAGTTGCTGATTTTATCCAGGATTTTTATGACAACACAAATTATTGCACTGACGGAATGCTTCAAACTACACAACTGGAATTAACACAATTCAATCTTTACCCCAATCCCTCTAATGGAATGGTTACATGCACTGCCGATCAGAACCTGGAGTCTGTGGAAGTATGGAATATGGAAGGAAGACTGATCTGTAAAGTCCAGGCTCACGAAAAAGAGATGAATCTGGATCTGAGTCAGCTGACAGCAGGAGCTTACCTGATCAAACTCCTGACAGGAAGCGAGACGAAAACAATGCCTTTTCTTAAACACTGATTATTCCAGGAGAGCCCTGTGATCCGTAACTTTTAAATGTGGTTCCACTTTCCAGAAGGTATTCCAATGGTGAGCGGTTCCACTCCATTTTTCGGTCTGTTTAAACTTCCCGATATTATCGTCGTAAAAGTAATGTGTCCCCCAGATATTGGTGAACTCCAGCTTCCATTCGCACCGGTGTTCCGAAAGAATCTTCCGCCCATAGGTGAAACCTCCGAAAATGGCGGTTTTCATCATGGTTCCGGAAAAGAAAACTTCATCCAGGTCTTTGGGGGTTTTGTGATTGTGCCGGTAATAGTCAAACACTTCTGAAACAATGATTTTCGCCTGTCTTTTGGTTGAATAATCTTCCATCAATAAGAACAGGGAAATACTCGAAAGGATTGCGACAATGGGGGAAAGCTTCGTTTTTTTTCGTGTTACTTCCCATACAAATAGCCCGATGGAAATTGAAAGCAGGATCAACCCGAATGAGGGATTGTAATAATAGATCACCAGTGAAAGAACGAATAATAGAATGTTCTGTTGAATTAGATACCTCATAAGCAGCATTTTTCGTTAGTGGAGTATCTAATATATTCATTTTAAGATAGGAAACAAAAAAATCGCCGGAATAATTTCCCGACGATTTCAATTTATTTAGATAATTACCTAAGAGCAAACAGATTTTTTAGATCTTCTTTACGCTTTTAGCTCCTTTGCAGTTAAATGAATGAAGTCATTAAGCTTTCACTGTGTCTCCGTGCCCTTTCAACACTGATTCATATAATTCCTCATACAAAGGCAATACCCGCGATAAATCAAAAGTCTTAGCCTGTTCCAAAGCATTTTTACGGAATAACTGGTGTGTTTCCTTGTCCTCTAAAATACGGAGCGCATTTTCTGCCATGGAGTCCACATCGCCTACATCGGATGTAAACCCGGAATAGCCATCAATGTTCACTTCCGGAATTCCCCCTGTGTTTGACGAGACAACCGGAACTCCTTCTGCCATAGCTTCCAAAGCAGCCAAACCGAAGCTTTCTGTTTCGGAGGGTAAGAGGAATAAGTCGCTCAATTCCAGGATCGGACCTGTTTCGCGCACTTTTCCAATAAAGATAATTTGGTGACAAATTCCTAAGTCACGAGCCAGGCGCTCTACAATTGCGCGATCCGGACCATCTCCTGCCAACAACAGTTTCGCGGGAAGTTTTTCCTGGACCTTCTGAAAAATGCGGACCACATCGGTGATACGTTTTACCGGGCGGAAATTGGAGATATGACACAGGATCAATTCGTCATCCTTGGCATAATGTCTTCGTTTTTCCATATTGATCACCGGCAATTCTGCTTTCGGTTGAATGAAATTCGGAATGACGTGAATCTTGCGTTTCGTTTCGAAATGTGTATAGGTGTCTTTCATTAAACTCTCTGAAACGGCTGTAACCGCATCTGAAGCGTTGATGCAGAATGAAATGACCGGTTCAAAGGAAGGGTCTTTTCCTACGAGTGTGATATCCGTTCCGTGAAGTGTTGTAATAAATGGAATGTTGATTCCCTGTGCTTTCAAAATTTGCTGAGCCATAAACGCCGCAGAAGCATGAGGAATGGCGTAATGCACATGCAATAGGTCCAAACCTTCGTATTTCACTACATCCACCACTTTGCTTGCCAATTCGGTTTCGTAAGGTTGGTATTCGAAAAGCGGATAGTCTGAAAGTTGTACTTCGTGATAAAAAATGTTTTCACGAAAGCTTCCCAAACGAACGGGTTGCGAATACGTGATAAAATGGACCAGATGTCCTTTCTGGGCTAAGGCCTTGCCCAACTCCGTGGCTACTACACCACTCCCGCCAAATGTGGGATACAATACGATTCCGATTTTCATGTTTGTCTGTCTGTGTTATTTCTGGCGTGCTTCAAAAAGTGCTTCGTAGATTACTCGTTGAATCTCCGTTCGCACGCTCATTTTTGTTATTTTCCAATTGTCTGCGTCCGGGTAAACACGGTTCGATAGGAACACGAAATTCACCTTGTTTTCCGGGTCTGCCCATGTGATGGTCCCTGTAAATCCGGAATGTCCGAAAGTTGAAGGGGAAACCAGGTCACATGTCGGACCGTTCTTAATACTTACTGTAGGTTTATCAAAACCGATCCCTCTTCTGTTTCCCGGACAAAATTGGCACGATGTGAACTGATCTACAATTTCTTTTTTGATGATCGATTGGTCTCCTATCTGACCTTTGTTCAATAAGAATTGCATCAATGCTGCCAAATCCGTTGCATTGGAAAACAGTCCTGCGTGACCGGCTACTCCGCCCATCATTGCTGCACCCGGGTCATGTACATATCCATGGATCAGTTGCTTGCGGAATTCCTTGTCGAATTCGGTAGGAACGATTCGTTTCTTGTTGAATTTCTTTAACGGTAAATACGTCATTGTTTGCAATCCCAAAGGCTGATAAATTTCCTTGTCAACAAACTCATTCTGTCCCATTCCACTCGTAAGCTCGATGTATTTATTGAAGAAATAATAACTCAGATCGGAATATTCGTACGACTTTTTACCGGTCAAAGGAGTTTCTACAATGATCTTCAGCATGGTTTTCCAATAATCATCCTTGATGAAAATATTATCCGCTACAGCACGATTATAAACTCCTTTATCCGTTGTGCTATAAATAGTTGGGTTCAATTCCCCATTCTCCATTGTGCGCTTGTAAAAAGCAATCCACGGAGTAAGGCCTGCCTGGTGTGTCAACAGGTCGATTGCTTTCAGATCTGCATAAGGAGTTCCCTTTACATATTCCGGAACCAGTTGGTTCAAATCCATTTTTTCATCGAATTTATTCAATGTTTTCAGGCGCATCAAAGCTGTTGTTGACGAAGCTATCTTTGTGATTGAGGCCAGATCATAAATGTGATTATTTGTAATGCTGTCTCCATTTTCATAAATAGTCGTTCCGTACGATTTCTGAATGACCATTTTCCCGTCAATTGCAACCACGATCTGACAACCCGGGAATACTTTGGCCTCAATAGCCCGTGCAACGATTTCGTCTATTTCCTTCAGCTTTTCCCGATTCAATCCCAATTCTTCCGGCGACGAATATTTCAATCTGCCATTGTTTCTCAAATCGATCCCGAATCCCAATTTCCATTTGCCGTTGATTTCCATCGCTAATTTCCCATTGACATCAAAGGCTCCCATGATAGCCTGAGCAGTGCGTTCCTGCGCAGGAGCAGTATTTTCATATGCACAAAGGATGGATTTTACCGGTTTGGGGAATTCAGTTTCATTTTGCAGTGTTAATGGGTTTCCAAATAAAACAACTGTTGCTGACGCATTTTCAGGAATCAGATCCAATACTTGTTTCCAGGCACCAAAACCGTAATTATTGCGCGCCCGCTGACCATCCGAATGGAAATCGATGATGTAGGTCGCGTTCTGATTCAATTTGATCTCTTTCAATCTCTTAACAGCTTCCTCGGGTGTAAAATACTTATAATGAGTTATTTTGGCATAATCATTTAAACGGTCTCTGAAAGCAGCGGTGTGTGTGCCGACAGCAATGCGGATGATTTCTTTATCTAATCTGTCGATTGGTAAATTGTCTTGTTCATTTTTGATGCACAACAAAGCCTTTTCATAGATTTGGTCAATAATCAGTTTGCGCTCAGGTGCGGGATCTTTGCGTTTAATCATCGGTTTATGAATGATTGCCTGGTACTTTGCCTTTAAAACACGTCTGCAGTGCTCATTCACGTCTTCCTTGCTTAACTCCCCGCTCTCAACTTTACTGTAAATCAATTTGATCGCATCCGGAACATTCTCCGGGAACAATAAAATATCGCATCCCGCCAGGTAAGCTTTCGCTACAACTTCCGATTTACCATATTTTTCAGATACCGCTTTCATATTCAAAGCATCTGAAATTACCAATCCTTTGAATCCAAGTTTTTTCCGTAAATAAGTTTCAATGACCGGTTTTGACAAACTGCTCGGAGTTCCGCTCGGATCCAGTGAAGGAACATTCAAATGGGCAACCATGACTGAACGGGTTCCGGCATCAATAGCACTTTTGAATGGCAGAAAGTCCTTTGTCTCGAATTCATTGATGCTGTGAGAAACGGTTGGCAGTTCTTTATGAGAATCTTTGTCCGTATCCCCATGACCGGGAAAATGTTTTACGCAGGAAATAACTCCCGCATCTTCAATTCCTTTCACCATTGCCGCAGTTTGTTTTGAAACCTGTTTCGGGTCGGAACCAAAAGCCCGAAATCCGATCACCGGGTTTTGTGGATTAAGATTCACGTCAGCGACCGGAGAAAAATTCATGTGAATACCAAGCATGTCACATTCAACACCCATCTGATAACCCAAACGCTCCGTCAGGCTCAGGTCATTTGCAGCTCCGACTGTTTGTTGGTATGGGAATCGTGGTTCACCTGAAAGTCGCATTGCCACTCCCCACTCTGCATCCATCCCGATTAATAAGGGGATTTTTGCACTTGCCTGCATTTGCTGGATAGCTTCCTGCAAATTGTCACGCTCACCTTGAAAGAAGATCAACCCACCAATTTTCTGTGTTCTCACCAACTCTTCGGTTTCAGTTAAATGCTCGGCTCCTTTATTTGACCAGCAAGCTACCATGAATGATTGCGCAATACGCTCCTGCATGGACAGTTTTGCCATTTCAGAACTCACCCATTGGTCTTCGTCCGTTGTAACACTCGTTTTGTGTTTTATGACCTGCTTATGACTCGGGGACTTTAAAAGTGCAGAAGTAATCAATCCTGATCCCAGAATGAGGAGAGAAATGAAAGTTACTTTACGGAATGTCTTTCTGTTCATAAAACAAAATTACGTTAATTGATCGGACATACGAATGACCGGAAATTAGTTTTCACAATCGAAATGCAAATGTGTCTTAATAATTTGGAATTCGGCATTCGTAATTTGGAATTAAACTGACAGCCTGTCAGCCGGAAAATATTGGAACGAGAATTGTTAAAAAGACAGGAATAAAACTAAGAGATTATCTTAATTTTGTTGGTGTTGCATAAATTGGATCCTTTCATGTCAGATATTATTCGTTTACTTCCCGATCACGTGGCCAACCAGATTGCGGCTGGTGAAGTTGTTCAACGACCGGCTTCAGTGGTTAAGGAGCTCGTGGAGAATAGCATTGACGCGGGTGCAACGAAGATTGAATTGCATATCAAGGATGCAGGTCGCACTTTGATTCAGATTATCGACAATGGAAAAGGGATGTCGCCCCTGGATGCACGGATGTGTTTCGAACGGCATGCGACCAGTAAAATTGCAAGTGCGGCGGATTTGTTTGCCTTAAAGACAAAAGGATTCAGAGGGGAAGCTTTGGCTTCCATCGCAGCAATTGCACATGTGACACTTCAAACACGTCGCAGTTCGGATGAGTTGGGTACGAAAATCCTGATTGAAGGAACGGAAGTGATCAACCAGGAACCTGTTCAATGCGCTGTCGGATGTAATTTCGAAATCAAGAACCTGTTCTTTAACGTTCCGGCACGTCGCAATTTCCTGAAATCCGACAATGTAGAGTTCAAACATATCATTGATGAATTTGAACGTGTAGTTCTCCCTCATCATGAAATTGCCTTCCGCTTGGTTCACAACGACCAGGAAATATACAACCTGGCACCAGGACACCTCAGAAAACGGATCGTAGATGTTTTCGGGAAGAAATTCAACGACCATTTGGTTCCGGTAACGGAACAGACGGATATTGTGGAATTGGACGGGTTTGTAGGAAAGCCTGAAGTGGCGAAAAAATCACGTGGAGAACAATTCTTATTTGTGAACAACCGCTTCTTCAAGGATACTTATTTCAATCATGCGATTTCTGCAGCTTTTGAGCATTTGCTTCCTTCCAAATTGTTTCCAAGTTATTTTTTATTCCTGGAAGTGGATCCGAAGCAGATTGACGTGAATGTGCATCCTACCAAGACTGAAATCAAATTCGAAGAAGATAAGGCGATTTACAGCATTATCAGGAGCGCTGTCCGATTAGGCCTGGGGAAATTCAATATTACCCCGACTTTGGATTTTGAGCGTGAAAGCGAGTTTGATTTACCCATGTCAATGATTAATCAAACTCCGGTTGCACCTGAAATTCGGGTGGATAAGACATACAACCCTTTTCATGTCCAAAATACACGTGAAGGGCAATTTTCTGCCAATAATTCCGTTTCCAATGGTGCTTCAGGTACAAAAGACAAATCGTTTTCAAGTGCGTTGAATAAAGCAGGTTTCGGTTCTCAGTTCCAATCCGGCAGCCTGGATGAATTATGGAACTCTGAAGGAGTGAATGAAATCCCTGACAACTATCGGGAGGAAGAAAAACACGCCCGGATAGAATTGGATGTCGAGGAATTGAAGTCAGTTGGGCCATTTATCCTGAAAGGTTCTTTTGTCATTGGTTCAGTTCCTGAAGGATTACTCGTTATTCAATACAGAAGAGCCTACGAACGACTTTTATATGACGACTTGATGCGAGGTTTCTTTGTGAATCCGCTGGCATCTCAACAATTGATTTTCCCGATGGAAAAACAAATGTCGAAACAAGAACAACTGGCCTGGAACGAACACGAGAAAACACTTTCCCGGATCGGGTTCAATTGGTCTTGGGTAGAACAGGAATTACACATTGACGGAATTCCGCAAATCCTGGATGAATCGACTGTTTTGTCCTGTGTGGATAAAATTATCGAGCAATTGCAAATGGGAACCTTGGACAAAGGTGAAATTGCGCACACTGTTTTGGCTCAGATTGCATTTGGTGGCAGCATGTCATTCAAGCTTCAGAATAACCAGGAAGCAATCATTGATTTTGTTACCCGATTGTTCGAAGCGGATGAACACACCTTCTCTCCTTCTGGGAAACGCATTATTGCACAAATTACGAATGAACAATTAATTCAACTGTTTTAAGATGTTTGGAAATATACAGCCCGTAACCAAGAATTTATTATTGCTGAATATAGCGATGTTCCTGTTAACCATGTTCTTTAATTATCAAGGACAAGGTATCGATCTGGGAAGTTTGCTTGGAGCCCATTACTTTGGGACTCCATTATTTCAACCGTATCAAGTGGTTTCTCATTTTTTTATGCATGGAGGATTCTTCCATATCCTCATGAATATGTATGTTTTAGTAATCTTCGGGAGTTTTTTAGAGCGTTTATGGGGGCCGAAACGATTCTTTGTTTTTTATGTTGCATCTGCTTTGGGGGCTTTTGCTCTTTACAGCGGAGTAGGATTCTTTGATATTATCCAATTAAAACAAAACATTGGAAATTCGTACGCTATTGCGGATATAAATGGATTGTTCAAGGAGTTCGGAGACGTTACAAACTTGCAATACAATGAGATAATTAATAAATATCATCTGAATGACTTTCAAATTGGGGCATTGCAAGAATATTACTGGAAGTCAAAAATACCGATGGTTGGTGCTTCCGGTGCTATTTTCGGAGTAATGGCTGCATTTGCAATTTTATTCCCAAATACGGAGTTAATGCTAATTTTCCCTCCCATTCCGATCAAAGCAAAGTGGTTGATTGGAGGATATTTCGTGTTTGAATTATACAATAGTTTTCAAAACAATGTGGGTGATAATGTAGCTCATTTGGCACATGTGGGCGGGGCAATTGTAGGAGCGATCCTCGTTTTAATTTGGCGTAGAACAGGTAAAAATTTTTATTAGGATGCAGAACGACAGAACATTATCGGAGGAACTGAAGTTCCAATTCCGTTTCGGCGGAATGCACATCAAATTGATCTTTGTCAATTCACTGGTTTTTCTTGCCATGTTGTTCCTGGGAATGGCATGGAATGTTTCCCAGAGTACATGGATTAATTGGGTACGGATCAAATTGTTTACACTTCAAACCAACCTAGGCGACTTTATTAAAGCTCCATTCGGTTTAGTGACAAGCATTTTTACACATTTTGATTTTTTCCACTTCCTGTTCAACATGCTCTTCCTCTATTTTTCAGGAAGTTTGTTTCGACGTTTCTTTTCGGATAGAAGAATGTTGCATGTGTACATTGTCGGGGGAATTGTCGGCGGAATTTGCGAGCTTATTGCAAATCAATTTCTTGGAAAAGGCACTATCGTACTGGGAGCTTCCGGATCCATCATGGCGTTGTTTATTGCGATTTCGGTATATAAGCCCAACATAACAATCAATTTGTTTGGAATATTTCCATTGAAAATTTATGTTCTTGCATTGATCTATGTGGTCAGTGATATCGCACAGACATTACATAGTGATGGAACAGCTCACTTCGCTCATTTGGGTGGTGCTTTAATCGGTTTTCTTTCTGTTCAGAATATGCATTCATCATCCAATATTATCAATTGGACAGAATCTGTACAGCAGCGAATTTTAGGTTTTTTCAGTGGCAGAAAACGAAAAGGCCCGAAATTGAAAGCTCAGAAAGGTGGACGTGTGGTAAAAACAGATGAAGAATATAACATGGATTCTAAAGCAAAGCAAGCCAAAATTGACAAAATTTTGGATAAAATTTCAAAATCCGGTTACGAATCCCTGACGAAAGCAGAAAAAGACTTCCTATTTTCACAGAGTAATAAATAAGTTGAATTGGTTTAAAAAGATAGCGCGATTTTCCACTGTGATAAAGATTATCTCTATCACAATAATCTGCTGCCTTCTATTAGCCTACATGGCTCCATATGTACATCCGCGAACAATACGGATTTTGCCATTCTTCGGATTGATGTACCCAATTTTCATTTGTTTTGCGCTTATCTTATTGATTTATTGGGCGGTTGCGCGATCAAGATGGTTTTTCTATATCCTGGTAGCTATCCTTTTTGGAGGAAACCTCCATTTCAGAACACTTTCAATCGATTTTTCGGATGATAAACCCGAAACGGAAGACGCTTCCTGGAGTGTGATGAGCTATAACGTCCGGTTATTTGATGTGTACAATTCTTCCATAGCGGACCGGGATAAATCGCGTGATAGTATTGTAAGCTATATCCAACGGATAAACCCGGATGTGGTCTGTTTCCAGGAATTCTTTCACCAGGATAAACCTTCTGCTTTTTCCACACGGGATACGCTGATTGAACTGATGAATTACAAATATTATCACGAACGGTATTCCCATCGAATTCGCGACCGACAGAACTTTGGAATTTGCATGTTGTCAAAATATCCGATCATTGCCAAGGGAGATGTAATGTTTGAGAATTTCAAGACAACGGATAATTACTGTATTTATGCTGATGTAGTGAAAGGAGCGGATACCATCCGTTTTTATGATATCCATTTGCAATCCATCAAATTACAACAGGAAGATTATGAGTTATTTGGAGAAAAGAACAAACAAGCGGGCGGAAAGAAATCAACTGTACGATTATTGATCGATAAACTCCGTATTGCTTATCCTGCAAGAGCTAAACAAGCTGAGACTGTTATGGAGCATATGAAAACTTCGCCCTATCCTGTTGTTGTTTGCGGGGACTTCAATGACACTCCGATGTCGTATGTCTACAATCAATTCAACACAGACCTGGTTGATTCCTATCGGGAAACGACCACGGGGATAGGTGTTACATACGTGGGACGGGTTCCTGCGGGGAGAATTGACTATATTTTTCACTCGGGAGATTTGGCTGCATACGACTTTGGTATTCAAACTGCTGCTTTTTCCGACCACCGGGCTGTTCATTGCAAGATTTATAAAAAATCGCTTTAAAGTATTTTGTTTAATTCGGATTGTTTGAATTATTCGTTTATATTTAATCCATGAAGCATTCGACAAATAATCTTTTATCGGTATTCGTACTACTATTACTACTTTTAGCATCGTGTTCAACGGATGTAAAAGAGACTGAAAATATTCCTGCAGTAAAAGAGATTTCTGTTACAGGCAGATGGGTTTTAATCAGGTCGGAAGATTCGGATTCCCGAAAAACAGATCACCAGCATCAACCATCCGATGTCGTCTTGAATTTCAAAAAGAACGGTTTTTTCATCATTTACGATACGCTGGTTGATCCCAAATGGCGTAAAAAAGGACTTCCGTTGATTGAGAAAAGAACGTCCGGACAATGGAAATTGGAAGATTCCCTTCTAACAATGATTCATGACGATAAGGATACTTCTTTCAGTGAGGAATTCAAAATCGTACGTTGTGACGGAAAAGAATTGATTACGGAACGTTCAAACAAGAGAACAACTGTCTACAGAACTTACGGTAAACGTTAAGTTTAAAAGCTCAACACAAAATTTTCGAAAAAAAGAAACCCACACAGCGTCCCGCCGTAACGGGAAAATTCTGAACGCCTCAGAAAGCACGATTTGGTTCGCTGTTTTTCTTTGTAATCTGCCGTTCATCAAATGATGAAACCCAAAGGTTGCAGCCCGCCATTGAAAAATCAAGACTCCCCGTTCGCAAAAAAAATGTTAGACGTCAACAATCTCCACTGCATGGGTTTTGCCTGAAATTAATCCGGCTGCCATTTACACTCCGTCTTAGACGGACGAATGACTTCATAAAGATACAAAATCTGCTTACAATTAGCTACTATTACGTACCTGCAACAGGTAATTTAACAGATAATGAAATGAATTTCAAAAGCGAGTAAGCACAGCTGAAGTGGTTTTTGTTAAATTACTGTACTTTTGTATCAAAATTGTTAAAATGGAAAAGATTGGGATTATCGGATGTGGAAACTTGGGATTGTCATTATTGAAAGGGTTTCGCAAACAATACCCCAATGCCCGGCTTTATGGTACCAGGAGAAACTTTTCCGGACTAATTCATTTGGAAGACGAAAAAACGCATTTTACATCGGATAACCGGGAAGTGATCGCTCAATGTGATTATTTGATCATTGCATTGAAGCCGTATACCATCCTTTCATTCCTGGAAGAGCACAAATCATTCATTGAGCCAGGAAGGCATACTATTATCAGCGTTGCGACGGGCATTACCCTCGATGAAATCAAAACAGTTTTGGAACTGGATGAAATTTCACTATACCGCGGAATGCCGAATACAGCTGCGGACGTCCAGGAAAGTATGACCGCACTTAGTGGATTGGAGGATCCCTTGAATCGCAAGCAGCAAGTGAGCGAGTTATTCAACGCGATTGGAGAGACTGTCTGGATTGATGAGCAGTTGATGGAATCTGCGACAATTTTAGGGGCTTGCGGAATTGCATACGTGCTTCGGTTTATTCGCGCAATGATCCAGGGAGGAATTGAAGTAGGTTTTGACGCGAAAACAGCGAATAAGATTGTGAGTCAGACCGTAAAAGGTGCGGCCCAATTATTAATCCAGAATGGATTGCATCCGGAAGAAGAAATAGACAAAGTGACCACTCCGAAAGGATGTACGATAGTTGGCTTGAATGAAATGGAACACAGCGGATTCAGTTCGGCATTGATCAAAGGAATTGTAACGAGTTATCAGAAGATTGAGCGTTAGAATTGGCTTTATGAAAGAGGTTTGAGATGTCGGTAGTAATTTTGCTAATTTGCTTAATCACTTTCAAATTTAGTTGGACGTAATATTGCGGAATTACATCAAGGTCATTTAGAAACTTGTACCTTTGTCGAATGAGTAAACTCCCCCAATCCAATTTCTCTCTTGAAAAACTAGGCATCACGGCTTTGAATGAGATGCAGCAGGAAATGCTTCAATCTTCCGGGACGAATAATGAAATCATTTTACATGCACCAACGGGTTCGGGTAAAACGGTTGCTTTCCTCCTGACCGCTTTAGGGAAATTGAACAAGGATCAATCTTCCGTTCAATTATTGATCATCTCACCTACCCGTGAGCTTTCCATTCAAATTGAAGAGGTATTCAAGAAGTTGGGCACCGGATTTAAAGTGAATACTTGTTATGGAGGTCATTCTATGCGCGTGGAAGAAAACAATTTGTCAGTTCCCCCTGCAGTATTGATCGGTACTCCGGGTCGTTTGGCTGATCACGTGCGTAGAAAGAATATCGATCTGTCGGAAGTCCATACAATGGTTCTGGATGAGTTTGACAAATCCTTGCAAATGGGATTCGAGTCGGATATGACAGAAATTATTCAGGAATTGAGTTCTCTTCAGAACAAATACCTGGTTTCAGCAACCAAACTGGAATCGATTCCTGCATTTACACAAATCCGTAAACCTGTAACAATTGATTTCCTGGTTGAAAAAAGTCACCGGATCAATTATTTCGGGGTGCAAATGACTGATGATAAATTGGGGTTATTGCTTGAATTACTGTGCAATCTTCCTGAAGGCAAAACAATTATTTTTTGTAATCACAGGGAACCTGTTGTCGAGATTACCGATTTCTTAAAGGAAAATGGTGTTCTTGCTGTGGCGTATCATGGAGGAATGGAACAGGATGATCGTGAGCGTGCATTGATCCGTTTCAGAAATGGAAGTTCCGACTTCTTAGTGTCGACCGATCTGGCTGCCAGGGGCTTGGATATTCCTGCTGTAGAACACGTGATCCATTATCAATTGCCATTGAAGGAAGCGGAATTCATTCATAGAAGTGGCAGAACCGGTCGACAAGATGCGGATGGAGTTGTTTTCATGTTCCTGGATTCCAACAAAAGTGTTCCTGAATTTATCCCTGAACACTATAATTACGATGTGATCCCCAACGAACCACTTCCCGAGCCACCGAAATGGAAAACCATTTACATCAGTGCCGGGAAGAAAGATAAGGTGAACAAGATCGATATCGTTGGCTTCCTTCACAAAATGGGCGGATTAAAACAAGATGAGATCGGATTGATTACCGTGATGGATTACAGTTCTTTTGCAGCAATCAGCAGTGATGTGGCGGAAGATGTTGTCCCTGAATTGCGAGATCAAAAAATCAAGGGTAAGAAACAAAAAATTGGCTTCGCGCGGTAATTCCTGATTCAATTAGCGCTTAGGCCAATTGAGGGAATCTCTTCATTGTTTCAATAATTATTTCCGGTGTCGGATTCGCCAATTTGCGTTTCTCCGTATCAATCCAAGCTCCATCTATGGTGATTGTAGCGCACAACTCGCCTCTTTGATTTGTCAATACGTGTTGCATCGTCCAGCGGGATCCGTCTTCTGCGATGGATTTAATCGCAAGGCTTATCGTTACCTCGTCATGCATATGGATCTCTTTCCGGAAAACACACTCTTCTCGAAATAAGATCGGCCCGAAATGATTTTCCTGCATCACTTTTAATGACAACCCCAAACCGTTTAATACTTCTACGCGCTGTTGCGCTCCCCAATCGTAGTAAGCACTGTGTCTGACGTGGTAATTCGGATCAAGGTCCGACCAACGGATGGATACGGTTTTGCTAAATAACTCCATGCTTTTTTTGGGTAAAAATACGAAATATTTATGCGTGCAGAGTATTTAAGCTTTTCTGAATTGCTTAAATCGAACAGTTATTTTTGCCTTTGACGTTTGCCGGCATCAAAAGCTAGGGCTTTTTCTTATTTTTGTTCCTCATCAAAATGAACTGACGATTTTACCGTTAGTAAAACTGATTAAATTGCGCTAATGAAAAAAGTCTTAGGGATTTCTGCTTTCTATCACGATTCGGCTGCGGCCTTGGTTATTGGAGGTCGGATTATTGCCGCAGCGCAGGAAGAGCGATTTACACGCGATAAACACACTCCGGATTTTCCCGTTGAAGCAGTTAAATACTGCCTGGAAGAAGCAGGATTGGAACTGGATGATTTGGATGCCATTGTTTTTTACGATAAACCATTACTTAAATTCGAACGTTTACTTCAAACCTATTACTCTTTTTCCCCAAAAGGATTGATTTCATTCCTGAAAGCTATTCCGGTTTGGATCAATGAGAAAATGTTCCTGAAGAAAATGATTCATGAAGGTCTGAAGGAAGTTGGATCATACGATAAGAAGAAGGTGACGCTGCTTTTTCCCGAACATCATTTATCACATGCTGCCAGTGCCTTCTACCCTTCCGCTTTTAAGGAATCTGCCATTCTGACAATCGACGGAGTTGGAGAATGGTGTACGGCTTCCATAGGCTTAGGAAGTGGTGAAAAAATTGAATTGAAGCGCGAAATGGAGTTCCCGCATTCCGTCGGATTGCTCTATAGCGCTTTCACCTATTACCTTGGTTTTACAGTCAATTCGGGGGAATATAAACTGATGGGACTTGCTCCGTATGGAAATGAACACGCCGATCAGACAAAAGAATTCATTTCAAAGATAAAATCGGAATTGGTTGATATTAAGGAAGATGGTTCGATCTGGTTAAACCAAAAGTACTTCAATTATGCAACCGGGCTCCGTATGGTTCACGACAATAAATGGAAGGAATTGTTCGGAGTGGCTCGCCGGGAAGGTGAAACGGAATTAGAGCAAGTTCATTGTAACCTGGCAATTGCAATCCAAAAAGTGACGGAAGAAATTGTGATTAAAATGGCTAAGGAAGCCAAACGTATTACCAATTCCGATTACTTGTGCATGGCAGGTGGAGTTGCGCTTAATTGTGTTGCAAACGGTAAGTTGCTGGAAGAGAATATTTTCAAGGAAATCTACATCCAAGCCGCTTCCGGTGATGCAGGTGGAGCTTTGGGAGCAGCATTGGCAGTTTCCCACATGTATTTCGAAGAAGAACGTGTTATTGATTATGGCTACGACCAGATGAGCGGAACTTATTTAGGCCCCGATTATTCCGAGAAAGAAATTCAATCCATGAATAAGCGGACGAATGCAGTTTATAAAAAGTATGCTGATTTCAATGAACTGACTTCTTTCATCGCAGCCAAACTAGCTGAAGGAAACGTGGTAGGTTGGTTCCAGGGAAGAATGGAATTCGGTCCTCGTGCATTGGGAAACAGAAGTATCCTGGGAGATGCCCGGAATCCTGAAATGCAGAAAAAGCTGAATTTGAAAATTAAGTACCGTGAAGGTTTCAGACCTTTTGCTCCTTCAGTCCTGGCCGAAGATGCACGCGAATATTTCGATTTGAAAGCCGATTCTCCGTACATGTTGGTTGTTGCACCTGTAAAGGAGAGCAGAAGATTAAAACTACCGGATAATTACAACAACTTACCCCTTTGGGAGCGTTTGTATCATCAACGGAGTGATTTGCAATCGATCACTCACCTCGATTTTTCTGCACGCGTTCAATCGGTTTATAAAGAAACAAATCCGAGATACCACGCATTGATCCAGGAATTTAAAAACCAGACTTCTTACGGATTGGTGGTGAATACAAGTTTCAATGTGAGAGGAGAACCGATTGTCTGCACTCCTTACGATGCATTCAGATGCTTCATGAGTACCGAAATGGACTATTTGGTGATCGGAGACTTTGTTTACACTAAAACAGAACAACTTAATTGGGAGAATAAGGAAAAATGGATGGTGAAATTTAAAATGGATTAACCTCAATGATCAATAAATTCAAATCTTTCTTCAAAGCGAATAAAAGGACTTTTATTGTCCTGATTCTGGCATTGGTCAGTTTGTTTTGTTTCAATGTAACAAAAAACGGAATCGGCACAGAGATTTTCGGTTGGCTGAGATTATGGAAATACCTTACTCTCCTGGTAATCCTTACTACATTCTACCTTTTATTTCTGAAAGGTAAACGGGTAATTCTTGCAAATCTGACTTTGGTTGCGCTTTTACTCCTTCTTGTTGAAACAACGCTTTTCTTTGTTTTGGGAATGCCATCTGCATTCAAAAAAGATTTCAGAATCCCCGATTTTCCGGAAAGCCATATGATACGACAAGTCGGAGCAATGTATTATCCGGATAGTATCTATCGCGATGTGAAAGTGATCGGGAATAATGATACGGTTTTTGATGTGCATTATTCGATCGACCATATGAACAAGCGGATCACTCCTGATTTTGATTCCAGCAAGACGGATTATGCTATCTTTTTCGGTTGTTCGATTGGTTTTGGTTTCGGGTTGGAAGACAATCAGACCTTGCCTTACCAGGTTCAGCAACAATCTCCGAATACCAATTCCTATAACTTCTGTATTTCTGCTACCGGAACCAATCACATGTTGGCTGAATTGCAATACCGCGATCTATCGAAGCAAGTAGCTGAAAAGGATGGTTGCGGATATTATATCTTTTTCTGGGATCATATCTATAGAGCTATTGGAACAATGCACCGCTATACGGAATGGCTTCATTTAGGTCCATATTACGAAATGAAAGACAAGAAATTGGTCCGGAATAAATTGTTTAAAGATGGAAGGCCGTTTATTTCCAGTTGCTATGAGCGTTTGTACCAAACCAATATCGTGAAGTATTTCAAAACTGATTTACCTTTAAAATTGAATGAAAGACATTTCGATTTGGTTTCGGAAATGGTTCTGGAATCCAAAAAAGTTTATGAAAAGCAGTTTGGAAACGACAAGTTCTACCTTGTTTTCTATCCGAACTACGTGACATATACTCCGGAGGAAATGCGGATTTTTAAATCGTTTTTGACAAAGAAGAAGATTAAGTTTATAGATTTGTCGAAAGTTATCATCTATCAGGGGAAATACACATTAGGCGGTGACTCGCATCCGAATGCGGAAACAAATAAATTGATTGCAAACATCCTTCTTCAAAGAGTGAAGAAACAACAGTTGAACTAAATGGAATTTTTACGCGACTTATGGCGCTTTATGAAAGAGCGAAAGAAATTTTGGTTAGCACCGGTAATCATCATCCTGCTTTTAATCGGCGTGTTGATCGTATTTGGTGGTTCCAGCGCCCTTGCACCATTTATCTATTCCTTGTTCTAAGTTTGAATTCATGAGCGCTCCAAAACAAAAAGCTTCCAATCCGGCTAAAACAGTCCTGACAATCGTTGTCGGATTTATCCTGGTTTACCTGATCACGAAAATGAAATGGAGCTTGTCAGTCGCGTTTTTTGTTGGCTTAGCTGGAGTATTATCTAATTTTATTGCCAAACAGATCGATTTTGTGTGGATGAAGTTGACACTTATTCTGAGTTACATCGTTCCGAATATTGTTTTGAGTATCATTTTCTACCTTTTCCTCTTCCCTATTGCATTACTCACCAGGCTTTTCGGAAAGAAAGATCCGATGAATCTGAAAAACACCGCTTCCAGCCTCTTTAAAAGCAACAATACAGTTTTTGACAAGGCTTATTTTGAGAAGCATTGGTAGTTTTAATTACCAATACAATTTAAAACCACTCAGTAAATCCTTTAAAGGTTTCCGTACTCTCCCATTTTTTTTGGTCATTGAGTATAAATAGCTGACCATTTATTCTTTTCATCTTTAGTCTTTTTAAATCACAAACCTTATCCGAATAATTTAGATCAGAGTAATTAAGGAAATGAACTGGAAACAGCACCTTGACTAAGATTTGATTCTTAGGATTCGGATAGTTACTGAGGTAGATTGGTTGTAATTGATTTGTCAAATTATCCAATGAAATGATTTCCAGACAAGTAGAGGTATCCCTGAATTTGTTTAACTCAATCTTCGAAAAGATTAATCCAGAATCAATAGTTTGACCATTTTGAATTGTTTTCCAATAAGACTCTGACCAAAAACGGGATGAATCATTAACGATTAAAACCTTAGGAAGCATAAAAAGAGAATCATAACCTGAAAAATGTACTTTTCCATAACTAATGCTGTTGATTGGTTCAAAATCTTTTGATTTCACTTTCTGAAAGACCAATTCACCGTTAGCCTGTTCTTTATAATTTAACTGAACCATGCTTTGATGAGCTTCACATCCTGAAATACAAAAAGCTACAGAATCAGAAACAACATGTAGAAATGTTCCGCACCAGGATTCTTTAAACAGCCTAATGGAGTCGTCTTTCCTTTGTCCAAAGAGTGAAGTACAAATGGATAAACTAATGATTGTAAACACAAAGTTGCTTGATTTCATTTTGTCTTTGATTTGAAGTGAAAATACAGATTCTATTTCTAAATCTTTATCCAAGTTATGATTACTTTGAATGGAGTCAGTATTTTATCATTCCTAATAGGAATCACTCCTTCATCCTTCCACTCAAAACACTTAGAATCTCATTCAAACCTACTTCCTTCGCTCTCAGCAGGACCAAATAATGAAATAACAAGTCGGCTGCCTCCTCCTTGAACAATTCCGGCTCGTTTCGCATGGCTTCGATCACGATTTCCACACCTTCCTCTCCTACTTTTTGAGCTATTTTAGGCAGGCCTTTCTCAATAAGTGATTGAATGTATGATCCTTCCTTTGGTACTAAAAAGCGTTCATTAATCGTATTTATGAGTTTACTTAAAGTATCCATTGAACCGGATTTTACTTCTCCGAAACAAGAAATGCTTCCCGTGTGGCAAGTTGCTCCTTTCGCTTTCGCCTGGATGAGCAACGAATCTTCATCGCAATCTAATGACCAGCTGATCAGCTCCAGGTAATTTCCGGAAGTTGCTCCTTTCACCCAGATTTCATTCCTGGATCTCGAAAAGAAGGTTACTAATTGTGTCTCCAGCGTTTGGTTGAAGGATGCTTCATTCATATAACCCAGCATCAAAACTTTTTTGGTTGTCGAATCTTGAATAATTGCCGGAATTAATCCCTTGTTGTCGTATTTCATAATCTAATTCGTGTCGTTTTACTTAATTCATTTTTTAATTCCGGAATCGCAATTTCCCTGAAATGGAAGATACTCGCGGCCAATCCTCCGGTGACATTGGTTTGTGTGAACAGTTCCTCAAAATCACGCACAGTACCGGCTCCACCCGAAGCAATGATCGGAACGGAAACAAGCTGCTCAACCTTTTTATAAAAATCCAATGCAAAACCTTTCTTCGTCCCGTCACCATCCATGGAAGTTATCAGCAATTCTCCTGCTCCCAATGAAACAGCTTGTTCAATCCATCCCAAGGCATCCATCCCGGTATCCCGCTTTCCTCCGTGCGTATGAACTGTCCAGTTTGTTCCTATATTGCGAATATCAATTGCTACAACGACACACTGTTTCCCGAATTCGTTCGCCAGTTCCGTAATTAATCCGGGACGTTTTACTGCGGAAGAATTCACTGAAATCTTATCTGCTCCACTTCGCAACAATTCCTTTGCTGTTTCAACAGATGATATTCCTCCTCCAACTGTAAAAGGAATGTTCACTTGGGTTGCAACAGCTTCTACAATCGGAACAAAAGCAGTCCGTTCCTCATTTGTGGCCGAAATATCCAATAAAACCAATTCGTCGGCTCCTTGTTCCGCATAAAACTTCGCCAATTGAACCGGATCTCCCGCGTCTCGGATCGATTCGAAGTTGATCCCCTTTACCGTTCTTCCGTTTTGAACATCCAAACAGGGAATGATTCGTTTATAAACCTGCATCGTTAAAATCTTTTAGTTCGTTTAAGGTGATCTTTCTGTCGAGCAAAGCTTTACCGATAACACAGCCGTAACACCCTGCTTTCCGTAGCTCTTCCAGGTTTGACATTGATTCTACTCCACCACTTGCAATCCAGCGTTGACTAGGGTACTTTTCAATGAGTTCTTTATACAAATCTGTATTCGGCCCGTTCCCGGTTCCATCCTTGCGGATATCGGTTGTAAGAATCGTTAGTTTCTGGAATTGTTTAAAAGGATTCATCACTTCTTCCAATCTCATTCCGGAGGAATCCTGCCAGCCATTGATCTTCAAATGAACTCCATCTGTATCAAGGGCAAGAATGAAACGTTCAGTTCCAAACGATTTGATCCAGGAGACAACCTTTTCCGGTTCTTTTACACACAAACTTCCGATCACTACTTGGTTTGCTCCCGATCTCAGTAATTGTTCAATATCTTCTTCGGATTTGATTCCTCCTCCGAAGTCCACTTTCAAGTTGGTTTGAGAAACAATTTCGCCCATGATTTCCCGGTGAACCAATCGCCCGGTTTTCGCACCTGAAAGATCCACCAAATGCAGGTGTTCAAGTCCGCTTTGAGCGATTTTTAGTGCATATTCAATTGGATTCAACGAATAGGCTGTTTGCTTTTGATAGTCGCCCTGAAACAAGCGAACTACCTGATTATCGATTAAATCGATTGCGGGTATTGCAATCATAATACTAAAAATTGAGTTAATAAATCTTCTCCGGCTTTCCCGCTTTTTTCAGGGTGAAATTGTACGCCATAGAAATTGTCTTTCTTCAATGCAGCAGAAAACAGAGTCGGATAGGAAGCAGTTCCCCAAGTATCTTTACAAATTTCAGCTACGTAACTGTGAACGAAATAGTATGCTTCGATTTTTCCATCTATTTGAACGTCATTCCATCCCATGTGAGGAACGGGGTAACTCAAGTTTTCCTTCTCAAAACTCCCGCAATCATTAACGGTTCGCCATTTGGCAAATTGGCAAATTTGCGAATTTGCCAATTGAGGTTTGACTGACTTAATTTGAGTTTGAAAAATTCCCAATCCGTTCAGATTCCCTTCTTCATTCCATCCACACAGCAATTGCATCCCCAAACAGATTCCCAATACCGGTTGCGTCAAAGTTGGAATGACTTGATCCAATCCATTTTCCCGCAATTGATTCATGGCACTTTTTGCATGACCAACTCCCGGGAAAATAACGTGTGTAGCTGACCGGATTTCCTGTTCATTATTCGTCAGGATCACTTCATGTCCTAACCGTCTAAAAGCTTGCTGAACGGAAAATAGATTTCCAGCACCGTAGTCAATAACTGCTATCTTCATTACAATTCATTTTTAGTTGTAGGGAGAATATCCAGGTTCCCGGATCTTCGTTTAGCCATCAAAACGGCTTTCGCAAAAGCTTTGAAAACGGATTCAATTTTGTGATGTTCATTTTCACCTATTGCTTGAATATAGATATTGCAACGTGCTGTAAAACAGAATGATTTAAAAAAGTGTTTAACCATTTCTGTCGGCATCTTTCCTATATATTCCCGTTTTAATTCCACGTCCCAGATCAGTTCCGGCCGACCTCCGAAGTCAATAGCACAAGTTGCATAGCAATCATCCATCGGCAAACAAAATCCATAGCGTTCAATTCCCCGTTTGGAACTCAAAACCTGGTCGATTGCCTGACCTAGAGTCAGGGCTGTATCTTCAATGGTGTGGTGTTCATCGATGTGTAAATCTCCACGCGTAGTCAATTCTAGGTCCAATTGACCGTGACGCGCAAGTTGATCCAACATGTGATCGAAAAAATCAATCTCTGTGTTGATCTTCGAAACTCCTGTCCCGTCCAGATCCAGTATGACCGAACAATCCGTCTCGGCGGTAGTTCTCCGGATGGTTGCTTTCCTGACTCCTAAACGGAGATCTGCAATCAAATCAGACCAATTCGTTACTTTGCGTTGGATTTCCTTTTCGAGCTCCTGCTCAGAGAACTGCAGTTCACTCCCCACTTCAATGGCTTGTGTCTGAATTAAGAACGCTTTACAGCCCAAGTTTTTTGCCAATTCGACATCCGTCCAGCGATCGCCAATTACGAACGAGTTTTCCAAATCGTATTCCCCGGATAAATACTTAGTAAGCATCCCGATTCGCGGCTTCCGATTGGGTGAATTTTCTTCCGGAAAAGAGTGGTCGATACATTCTTCCAGAAAAGTAATCCCTTCGCTTTCCAGGATATCCAGCATCAGTTGGTGTGGTCCGATGAAATTTTCGTATGGATAGGCTTCAGTACCCAATCCGTCTTGGTTCGTAACCAGAACCAACGCGTATTCATTCCATGAAACAATTGTTTTCAAGGCAGAAATCACCCCTTCTAAAAATTTCAGTTTAACATAAGAATCAACCTGGTAATCGATTGGCTCCTTGATGATTGTCCCGTCCCGGTCAATAAAAATTAGTTTCTTTTTCATAAATTCTGCATGATTTGAATGAATTGATTGTTTTCGATTTTCGACCCGATGCTTACCCGTAAAGTTTCCGAACAGTTGAATTGACTGCTTCTATCCCTTACCACTACTCCGTTTTCAATGAGCTTCTTGTAACCATCGGAAGCATTTGGAATGCGGAAAAGGATGAAGTTAGCTTCGGATGGAAAGACTTCCGTAACCAGTGGGTGTGATTTCAGAAAATCATTCACACGTTCCCGTTCACGGACAATTTCAGTTCTTATCTCATTCCAGGGATTCACTTTCAGCTCTCTGATAGCGGTTTCCTGGACCAAAGAACTTAAATTATAGGGTGCTTTTATCCGGTTCAAGGCGGTAATCCATTCCGGTGAAGCAATGGCCATCCCGATTCGTAAACCTGCCATTCCGTAAGCCTTGGAAAGCGTCTGAACCACAATCAAATTAGAGTGATTATTCACTTCGGCTGCTAAAGAATGTGCAGGGCAGAAATCAATGTAGGCTTCATCAACAATAACTAATCCCTCAAATTTCCGGAGAATTTCGAGCAAACGGTCCTTCGGAATTACATTTCCTGTAGGATTATTCGGATTACATAGAACCAATAATTGGGAACCTTGCGCTTTGGTAAGGATATCGGAATCGGCAACCCGGAAGTTTCGATCCAGGTCGATTGTTTTAGTTCTTAATCCATTTACTTCTGCAAGCACCGAGTACATTCCATAAGAAGGATTCAGGTAAGCCACTGAATCTAAAAATGGCGTTGTCGTCAAACGAAAGATCAGGTCCAATACTTCATCGGATCCATTTCCTAAAAATAAATTTTCAATGGGGATATTCTTTACCTCTGAAACAGCCATTTTCAACTCGTGTTGCAAAGGATCCGGATACCGGTTATAAGCCGTCGCCAGTCCGTTTTCATTGGCATCCAGGAAAACCTCACTTTTTCCCTTAAATTCATTCCGGGCAGAGCCATAGGTTTTAGAATCCCGTAGATCCTTCCGTATAAACCGCTTTATATCAGTTAGTCTTTCCTGCTGAAATTCGCTTTGCTCCGATAACCGGACTTTTATTGCATTGGCATGTCCTTGTAGCTCCTCAGCCTCAGCCATGGTAATGACTGTCTGCCCCAGGTTTCGCAATCCTTCGTCGCTGACTTTTTGATAGGTTATTTTCTTCACAAAAGAATCCAGGGAAACACCACTGTAAGCACGCGCAAATCCGGAAGTCGGCAAGGTATGATTCGTTCCAGACGCATAATCTCCAAAGCTTTCTGCCGTATTTTTCCCGATGAAAACACTCCCCGCATTGGTCACTTGCTGCACAATCAGCTCTTCATACTTCCCCATAACGATCAAGTGTTCGGGAGTATAGGAATTGATTATTTCCGGCCATTTTTCAGCTTTAATAACGATTACAGTACTTGAGTTCAATGCCTCCCGGGCAATTCCACTTCTTGGAAGTGCCTCCAACTGTTTTTGAACTTCTTGCAGGACTTCTGATGCATAACGTTCATCATCTGTAAGAAAAACGACCTGTGAATCAGTTCCATGTTCTGCTTGGGCCAATAAATCAGCTGCGACAAAAGAAGCTGGAATGGAATCATCTGCTGCGACAAGTACTTCCGAGGGGCCTGCCGGGATATCAATGGCAATTCCCAAGCGCTGAGCATAAGCCTTTGCTGCAGTTACGTATTGATTCCCAGGGCCAAAGATTTTATCCGCCTTTGGAATCGTTTCCGTTCCCAAACTCATTGCTGCAATTGCCTGAGCTCCGCCAATTTTATAAACCCGGTCAATTCCGGCTGTTTTAGCCGCAAACAAAATGGCAGGATGGATCTTACCTTGCTTATCCGGTGGTGTACACAAATAACGAACCGGGTTTTCGGCAATTCCGGATGGAATACCGAGCATCAACACCGTTGAAAACAAGGGGGCTGTTCCTCCCGGAACATATAACCCGACAGTTTGAATGGGAACCGATTTTCGCCAACAAATCACTCCCGGAGTTGTTTCCACTTCAACTCCCCTGTTTTCCTGTGACCGGTGGAAACGTCCGATGTTTTGAGCAGCAATCCCAATAGCCGTTTTCAGTTCGGGTGAAATCGCTTGTTCAGCTTCCGTAAATTCTATTTCTGAAACTAAAAAATCGGTGATTTCAACTCTGTCAAATTGAAGTGTAAATGCTTTTAAAGCCTGATCTCCGCTCTTTTTAACCGAGGAAAACACCTCCGAAATCAATGTGTCGAGATTGCCGGATTCCAATTCCGGACGGGTCAATGCCGTTGCCAACTTACTTTTTGATGGATTGATTAATGTCTTCATGACTAAGAAACCATTTTTTCGATTGGACAAACCAAAATTCCTTCGGCACCTGCCGTTTTCAATCGCTGTACGACCGACCATACCTCTTTTTGTTTCACAACAGAGTGTACACTTACCCAATTTTCAATTGCAAGAGGTAAAATTGTGGGACTCTTCATTCCCGGAAGAATGGTGCAGATTGTTTCTAATTGATCCATCGGCGCATTCAATAAGATGTATTTATTCTCATTTGCTGCCAAAACAGATTGGATGCGGAAAACCAATTGATCAAGCAAAGTCTGCTTTTCCTTATCGAAATCCCTGCCTTTGATCAGAACGGCTTCGGAATACAGAAAGGGAAATACTTCCCGCAAATTATTCTGGAACAAAGTGTTTCCTGTTGAAACAATATCTGCAATTGCATCTGCCAAATTTAATGCCGGAGCTATTTCCACCGATCCGGAAATCGTGTGAATATCAGCTGTCACTCCTTCTTTTTGCAAGTATTTCCGAACCGAATTCGGATAAGAAGTGGCAATCCGTTTTCCTTGCAAATCTTGTGCGGTTTGAATGGATGAAGTCTTGGGAGCAGCAAAAGACAACCTGCATTTCGAGAAATTAAGGGTTTGAACGATTTCCACAGGAGTTTCATCTTCTTCCAAAAGATTTGACCCAACAATTCCCAAGTCCACTACTCCATCCGCTACATATTGTGGGATGTCACTGTTGCGTAAAAACAAGAGTTCTGCCGGGTAATCGGAAGTGGTCACTTTGAGCTGACCTTCCCGATAATCGACTTTAAGACCACATTCTTTCAGGAGTTCTAAAGATCCTTCCTGGAGTCGACCTGATTTTTGCAAAGCAATAATTAAACGTTTCATGTTTTAAATTAGAGCCTGGCCTTCAAAGGAGTGTTGGAACAAAAAGACAACAAAAAACCCGCTTGAAAGCCAAGCGGGTTAAAGAGTTATAAGGATACAATCATCTCACCAAAGCGCCTAGCTGAGCAAACAATGATGATGTTGATGTAACGTTGTCATTTTCATGGTACAAATGTAGGGCAATTATTTAGAAAACAATCAATTTGATAAAAAATCTGATTCGGGAAGGCATTTCCATTCCTGGATTTACATGCTTATCAAGTCAGATTTTACTTACTTAAAGATAGATTTGGATAGATTCGTTTTAAACTTGTTACGGAACTTTGCTTCAACTTAAAAACAGATAAAATGAACAAAATATTAGTGACAGGAGCAACAGGAATTTTAGGTCGCGCGGTAATTGAGACATTGACAAGAGGAATCTCTCCGCGGCAGATTCATGTACTTTCCCGTAACAAGGAAAAACTGTTTGAAATGCAATCCAAAGGATTCGAGGCTTTTCTGGGAGATTATGATGATGTTGACTCGCTTGAACAGGCCATGATTGGAGTGGAAACCGTTTTGCTGATCTCAGCAGGCGACGAAGGTGACCGGATGAAACAGCATCAAAACGTGGTTGATGTTGCAAAAAAAGTCGGTGTGCAGAACATGGCATATACCAGCAGGTGCTTGCGTGATAGGACGACATTGGTAAATACCTTGATGCAAGATCATTTCAATACGGAAGATTACATCATCGAAAGTGGATTGAATTACACGATTTTCCGAAACATTCTCTACATGGATGTCATCCCGCTGTTTGTCGGCAGCCAAGTGTTTGAAACAGGGATCTTTCAGCCTGCAGGTGATGGGAAAGTATCTTTTGCCCTACGCAAGGAAATGGGCGAAGCAATGGCGAATGTGCTGCTGGACGAGCCCTTTCAAAACAGAATTTATCGATTTACAGGAAATGAAGCCTATTCATTTTATGATGTCGCGACAATTCTAAGTGAATTATCCGGAAAAGAAGTGAAGTACACTCCTGTTGAATCTGCTGACTTTGAAAGAATGATGCTCGGAAAAGGATTGCCTGTCTCGATGGTAAAGAAGATAATTGATTTCAATACCGACATCAAAAACAACCAGGAAGCAGAAGTGACAGCTGATCTGGAAAATAAGTTGGGACGCAAACCGGCTTCGTTGAAAGAAGGATTGAAACGGTTATTCGATTTATAATCCATAACTTTAAAGTATGAATGTAGCGGCCCCATATCCCATAAAGACCATTGCGGAATACCACCGTGTGATGGGATTACCAAAACCGGAACACCCCTTGGTTACTGTAGTGCGATTTGAAGACATCAAACACAATCCTGGAAATTGTCCGGGCAGCATCATCCATAGTTTTTATTCCATTGCACTGAAGAAGGATTTTCATGCAAAAATGCGATACGGACAAGAGGATTTTGATTTTGATGAGGGAGTGATGCATTTCATGGCGCCCAAGCAGGTTCTATCCATTCAACTCCTGACAGAAGAAGAATTGAAACATTCGGGGTGGTTATTATTGATTCATCCCGACTTCCTATGGAATACGACTCTCTCAAAAAAAATAAAAACGTATGAATTTTTCAATTATAAGGTGAACGAAGCATTGCATCTTTCAGACAAGGAAGAAGCCCTGGTCACAGGTATTATCGGGCAGATAGTGGATGAGTATCATGCAGCTATCGATACCTTCAGTCAGGAAGTGATCATAGCACAGATTGAATTGCTCCTCACCTATTCGGAACGATTCTATCAACGTCAGTTCATTACCAGGAAGATAGCGAATCACCGAATTTTGAATCAATTAGAAACGTTCTTGATGGATTATTTTGAAAGTGACAATTTGGCAAACAATGGAATTCCGACCGTTCAATTCATCGCAGAAAACCTGAATATTTCACCTAATTATCTCAGTCGTTTGCTTCAATTACTCACCGGACAAAGTACCAAGCAATTCGTTCACGATAAGTTGATCGATCTGGCTAAGGAAAAACTCTCATCCACCAGTTTGTCCGTAAACGAAATTGCCTATCATCTTGGTTTCGGGCATCCGCAATCGTTCAATAAATTATTCAAAAGTAAAACCAACCTCTCTCCTCTCGAATTCAGGCAGTCTTTCAGTTAGCCGATTGTATTCACAAAAAAAATCCTGATTCGTCTTGACAAACCAGGATTCCTTTTCAATTATTTTGGATTACTCAATCGTAATACAACCATCTTTGATAATGATTTTTGAGCTGTCTTTCACTTTTACCCAACCACATTCGGTTTTGATTTCAACTTCCGAAGCACTAGTCTGAACAGATGCAGAACCTGTTGTAGAACCACTGAATTCAATTTTCTGAGTAGATCCGTTTGATCTTACTTCCATTGTGTACTTTTCAGAATCCTTGTTGTAGTAACGAATTGTGAACGCACCAGCCACATTTGCCAAAAGCAAAAATGCAACTGATAAAAATGCCATTTTCAATTTCATGTTTTTATAAGTTTTAGTTAATAGTGAAGTAAATGTAGTGAATTTATACCATCAGTGCTTAAATTATTAATTAACAATCTGTTGCCATTTTTATTAATAGTAATTGGCAATTCCTCTTTGTCTGCAGTCTTTTCCTATCTTTAATTCATGAATCGATCGAAAATACTTTACAGCTTTCTTCTTGCAATTACTTTCATTTCGTGCACAAAAGGAAAGCTATTAAAGGTTCCGCAAATATCCACTGATTTCATTCAGGAAAACACTGTGGAATTAGAAAGTGATTTTTTCTTAATTGGACCAAGTATTGATTCGGTAAATACTGAACTCAGAGTTGGATGTGATTGCTGTGCAAGTGATTTGATCTTTGCGAATGACTCTTCTTTTTTATACATAGAACTTTGTCTGGGCGGAGATGTTTACATCAAAGGCGACTACCTCGTGTTTGGAGATCTTCTAATCCTTCACACTGATAAGGAAATAGTTTCATCCGATTCACCAATAGATACTCCCGGCGTTGATTTACCTACAACATATGAACTGATTCAGCAGGAACCGATTTATCTCACTTATCGGATTTCAAACCTGAAAGGAACGCAAGTGATTACTTACAGTAAAGGCAAGTATAGAGAATATGGGATGCCGGTTTATTCAGGCTCAACAAACCATTTCTTCAGAGAATTACGCAAGGAGAAAGTTCTAAGAAACTATTTGGATTCAGAATAGATTAACTTTATCAACTAAAACAATTAGGATGTCAGAATTCATCACTTATGAAAAGTTTGCCATCGTTCCCGAATTGAAAGAACTGGTTGAGCTATTGGAAGCAAATAACCTTCCTTATGAACTGGAAGATGATGTGCAGTTAGTGGATGCAGATTTTGCAAATCCGAAACATCACCGCGATTACCGGATCAAATTGAAATCAGAGGATTTTGAACGTGCAAATGAATTGCGGAATAAAGCTGCTCTTGCCGAATTGGATGAAGTGGATGCCGATTATTATCTTTTTGATTTCACGGACGAGGAATTAAGGGATCTCATTGCAAAGCAAGATGAATGGAGCCCCTTAGATTTCCAATTGGCTCAAAAGATTTTGAAGGACCGTGGGATAGAAATCAGTTCTCAGAAGATTAATGAACTGAAAGAAGAACGGATCCATGAATTGGCAGAACCTGAAAAACACAATATTGGAGGGATAGTTGCCGGCTACATTTTCATCATCTTAGGTGGCATAATCAGTTTTATCATCGGGGGATATTTAACCATGCTGATTATTTTGATCGGGCTTATTATTGGGGGGTACATCGTTTCAAGTAAGAAAACCCTTCCAAACGGGCAACAGATACACACGTATATCGATTCTGATAGAACTCATGGTAAAAGCATCCTGATTATTGGAATCCCTGTTCTTATTATCGTAGTATTATTTCGACTATTCAGTACATTGGAATTATTTTCGCATTGATAATATTCCCGCAAAGTAACGAATCAGACCTATCGCTTTACTTTAAATTCTTGTTTCAATTTTCGCAATTTCACAACACGAAATCGGTTATATGGTTTCTTCCGAATGATCCAAACAAGATTGAAAACGATCATGATAATCCAGAGAATAATCATCATTTGAATTCAATCTAACCTTTCATCAATCTCGCTGCATCCGGTGCGAAATAAGTCAAAATCCCGTCTGCTCCTGCTCTGCGAATACTTAACAACATTTCCATTACTGCCCTGTCGTAATCCAACCACCCGTTTTTTGCTGCTGCATAAACCATCGCGCATTCTCCACTGACATTATAAGCTGTGATCGGTGTTGCGAAATTTTCTTTCAACAGATGAATGATATCCAGGTAGCATAAAGCCGGTTTCACCATGATAAAATCTGCTCCTTCGGCAATATCCAACTCAGCCTCAATTAAAGCTTCCCGCTTGTTTGCAGGATTCATCTGGTAGGTTTTCTTGTCTCCACTTTTCGGTGCGGAATTCAATGCATCCCGGAAAGGTCCGTAAAATGCACTTGCATATTTTGCAGTATAAGACATAATCGAAACATCCTGGAAACCTGCCCCGTCCAATTCATCGCGGATAAATCCTACTCGTCCGTCCATCATATCAGAAGGTCCGATAATATCGATTCCGGCCTGTGCTTGTGCAACAGACATTCTACCCAGGATCTCCAATGTCGGATCATTCACAATTTTCCCGTCTATTACCAATCCATCATGTCCATCCGAAGAATAAGGATCTAATGCCACGTCCGACATCAATACCGCCTCAGGAAATTTTTCTTTCAAAGTACGAATGATGTGCAAGTAGAAATTTTCATCCGCATAGCTGTAACTTCCAACCTGGTCTTTCAAATGCTCATCTACAGCCGGAAATAAATCAAAAGTTTTGATTCCGAAATCCATCCATTTTTCAAACTCGGGCAATAGCTTGTCAATACTCCAACGATAATTTCCGGGTAAGGAAGAAACTTCTTCCCGGATATTTTTTCCATCTTTTAAAAAGAGTGGGTAAATCAAGTGTTGAGGTCCCAATTGGGTTTCTTCAACCATTGCTCTTATTGCTGCACTTTTGCGATTTCTTCGTGGACGAATATTCATGGAAATGATTTTTACAAATTTAATTAGAATCTAGAACTATTCGTTCAAATCATCGTTTTAAACAATTCTCCGTCAGAATTATCAACAAGAAAGTTCAATTAACATTTTTTTGTATATTTTCGTCAATACATAACGAAGAAACGATGCGACTTATGAATAAGCTATTAACTACTTTCGCAATAAGTACAGGAATTGTACTTATGATTAGCTCCTGTGGTACGGAGGAGGAAAAAAAGCCGGAAATAAGTAAGGAGGTGATTGACCCCAACAGCTCCCTGAATGCGAAGTTTGATGATAAGATCTTCAGCATCCCGTCTCCTATGCAGATGGCGATGTTACTGGAAGAGTCAAAATCGCCCTACAATGAACTTTTATTGAGTGATCTGGATCGCGTTGGTGATTATACATCGGAGTATAAGAAAGCACTTAACCTGGGAGTTTATGGAACTGACTTGGGATATGTTTCCATCTATAAACAAAACAGTATTGCTTTAAAATACCTTTCGACAATTGAAAAATTGACCAGTAAATTGGGATTGGAAGGAGCTTTTGACAAGGACTTCATGTCCCGTTTCGAACGAAATTCCACAAACAAGGATTCCATGATGGTCATTGTTTCGGATGCATTTAAAAAATCTGATAACTTCTTGAAATCGAACAATAGAAAAAGTGTTTCGGCATTGATCCTTGTAGGTGGTTGGATTGAATCCATGTATTTGGCTTGTAATATCAATAAAGAACATGCAAACCAGAAGATTTTGGATCGTATCGCCGAACAGACAGAAACGCTGAACACCATTATTGAATTGCTTACAGACTACAATAAAAAAGGTGAATGGGATGAATTGATTACCGATATGGAAGGTTTGAAATTCTATTTCGATCAGATCACGATTGAATACGAGTTCATGGAGCCAATTACAAATGCACAAACAAAAACAACTACTCTCAGACATAAGACGGTTGTATCCGTTGACTCGAACACCTTGAATTTTATTAATCAGAAAATCGAATCAATTCGAGGAAAAGTAATCGAATAAACCCTACTCATTATGAAAAAGTTAGCACTATATAGCATTTTTACTTTATTCGTTGGATTTGGAGTAAAAGCACAGGATTGCGAAACCTTGGTGAAGGATTGCGAAGAAATTCTGAAAGGAAAACAGAAGAACTTTGTTTCCGACGGACAGGTTTATACCGCATTTTTAGACCGGGAAAAAGCAGAATTCAAGACTACTTTCTTCGGTGGTACCACCTACCGAATTGCCGCTACCGCAGGAACAGATGACGAATATGTCATCTTTACGGTGAAAGACCTTCAGGGCAATTTGTTGTTCTCCAATAGAAAGTACAAAAACTCAAACTATTGGGATTTTAAAGTTCCCAGAACGATTCCAGTTATTATTGAAACGGAATTGGACATGGATAAGAAAATCACAGGCTGTGCCGTAATGATGATCGGATTCAAGAGATAATTAATACTAAATAAATTCCAGAAAAGCATGAGTGAACGCATACTCCGCGCTCTAATGCAGTTATTCGCGATTATCGCGAAGGTTGATGAAGTAACAGACCCAACAAGTGAAGCCATTGAAAGTTCCAATGGCAGACGGATTGTAGAAGCATTCTTACGGACAGAATTAAATGATGAATTACTACAAAAGTATATTCAATTGTTTGATGAGTTTTTATTGGTTCACCATTCAGGATCCAGTAAAAAAGACGGTCAACGCAAGAGAACATCCGTAAACTCGGTAAAGGTTTTAAGAATCTGCTCCCAGATCAATGAAGAACTTACCCAGCGACAAAAAATGATCGTGTTGTTGCGTATTTTCGACTTTATCCACGCAAACGACCAGGTACACGAACAGGAACAGGAATTTGTTCATACCGTTTCAGAATCATTCAACATTGCTGATTTTGAGTACCAACAGTTAAAATCCTTCGTGGAAGCCAAGAGCGAAACGATCCTTGACGATGAACACTTCATGTACATCACCGAGAAACCGATAGAGCTTGCTCACGCCAAACTGATAAAATTGGATGGTTTGGAAGGATCTATCTCGGTTATCCGGGTGGAAAGTGTCAACATCTTATTCTTTAAGTATTTCGGACATGACGAGTTGATTTTGAATGGACAGATCGTTTCCAATGAAAGAAGACATATATTAAATCAGGGATCCGCCCTACGAACCAATAAATCCGCACCGATTTATTACAGTGATGTAATCTCGAGATTCCTGAACGATGCAAATCAGGAAAAGATCACTTTCAAAGTCGATCACTTACAATTCCACTTCAATAGTGGCAAGATCGGTCTGCACGAAATCAATTTTATTGAACAATCCGGTAAATTGCTAGGTGTAATGGGTGGTTCGGGAGCTGGGAAATCCACATTCCTGAATGTACTGAATGGAAACTATGCCCCTTCTCATGGCGCAGTCACAATCAATGGTGTGGATTTGCATCGCGAGAAATCAAAATTGGAAGGAGTTATCGGTTTCGTTTCACAGGATGATTTGCTGATTGAAGAATTGACAGTGTTTCAAAACCTGTACTTCAATGCCAAATTGTGTTTCAACGACTTATCTGAATCTCAATTAAAGAAAAAAGTGCTGGACCTGCTTTCCGATATCGGTTTGGGAGATGCGAAACACCTGAAAGTGGGAAGTCCGTTGGAAAAAACAATTTCCGGTGGACAACGTAAGCGGTTGAATATAGCACTCGAATTGATCCGTGAACCGGCAGTTATGTTTGTGGACGAACCGACATCCGGGCTTTCTTCACGCGATTCTGAAAATATCATGGATATGCTCAAAGAACTTTCTTTAAAAGGAAAGTTGATTTTTGTTGTGATCCACCAACCTTCTTCTGAGATTTTCAAGATGTTTGACAAGCTTCTGATCTTGGATCAGGGAGGTTACCCGATTTTTGATGGAAACCCGATTGATGCGGTTGTTTACTTTAAAACACATGTTCATCACGTAAATGCAAATGAGCGCGAATGTCCGATTTGTGGTAATGTAAACCCGGAGCAGATTTTCAACATCATTGAATCCAAAGTGGTTGATGAGTACGGAAACCAGACAAAGGTCCGTAAAGTAAGCCCGAGGGAATGGAATGAACGTTACCTGACCAATTCGAAAGGGAATGACATCGCGGAAATTGTGACGCCGATCAAAGGGACTTCCCGCATTGCAAATAAGATCAAACAATTCAAAGTTTTCTTCCTGCGCGATGTTTTGAGTAAATTGGCAAACAAGCAATACATGTTCATCAACATGCTGGAAGCACCTGTTTTGGCAGCGATCCTTTCATTCTTCGTCAAGTTTTTCAATACAGATGGAAAAGGACATGAGGATTACGTGTTTTATGAAAATGAAAACATCCCGCAATACCTCTTTATTTCTGTTGTAGTGGCACTTTTCTTAGGATTGACAGTTGCTGCAGAAGAAATCATCAAGGACAAGAAGATCCTGAAACGGGAAAGTTTCCTGAATCTTTCCTTGGGTTCTTATCTATGGTCGAAAATCCTGATCATGTTTATAGTTTCTGCTATTCAGACAGCATTTTTTGTGTTGATTGGAAACCTGATTCTTGAAATCCATGGCTTGTGGTGGGAATACTGGGTGATTTTATTCTCAACTTCCTGCATGGCCAATGTTCTCGGGCTGAATATTTCCAGCGCATTCAACTCCGCAAAAGTTATTTACATCATTGTTCCTTTGCTGATTATCCCTCAGTTGATCTTTTCCGGGGTGATTGTGAAATTCGATAAGCTCCACCCTATTTTCTCATCGAACAATGAAGTTCCTTGGGTTGGAAATGCAATGGCTTCCCGCTGGGCTTACGAAGCACTTGCAGTGGTTCAGGCAACAGATAACGAACATGAGAGCAGGCAGTTTGCTTTGCATCAAAGCCAGAGTAATGCAAGCTGGAAACGGGACTACTGGATTCCGGAAATGAAAAACCAATTGACTATCCTGGCAGATAAAAAATCATCTTTGGCCGATTTTGAAAAGGCGAAACGCATTTTGACGAATGAAGTTGAAAAAGAAATCTCCAATTGGTCCAATTTGGAATGCAAAGACTGTATTGCAGGATTGAATAAATTGCAAAAAGGAAAATCATCCGTTCAGGAAGTACAATTCAATATCGGTGCTTTCTTGGAAATGATGAAAAAACAATACAATGTAACTTACAATTCTGCTACCGAAGATCTGGATAAATTGGTATTGGCAATGGGAGAGAAAAACTACGAAGCATCCCAGGAAGCATATGTTAATGAAAGTTTACAGGATTTGGTGACCAATCGCTCGGAAGTTCAGAAGATCATTATTACAGATGATGAATTGATTCAAAAGGACGATCCGCTTTATATGGATCAAAAGAATACGCGCTTATTGGATGCACCTTTTTATACCTGCAAGAAGTATTGGTTCGGTATCCCAATGAGTACTTTCCTTGCAAATGTGCTGGTCTTGTGGGGAATGACTGTCCTGATGATTGTTGCCCTTTATTACGATATTCTTCGAAAGTTTTTGGGGATTTTCTCCCGGGTTAAATCGAATAACGCTTAAATAATCGTTTTGAATAATTAATCTTAAACCTAAAACAATGCTTAAGTCACTTTTGACGATTGCACTTCTGCAATTATCCATTTTTAGTTACAGCCAACTTCCCACTTTGGAGTGGCTAAATTCCAGTGAAAATGTTAGTGGCGAACTACTGGCTTCAGATATGAACGGGGATATCTACATGACAGGATCATTTTACGGTTCAAACGATTTTGATCCGGGTCCGGGAAGTGTTATTCTTACGAGTATGGGTGGTTCCAGTAATGCGGATAACTTTCTATGTAAATTTGACAGTAACGGTCATTTCTTGTGGGTAAAGCAATGGAGCTTTGAATCAATTGACGGGGGTTTTTACGAATTGATGCCAGATTCTTCCGCTAACATTTACATGATGGGGAAATTTGGAGGCACTGAAGATTTCGATCCCGGAACCAACGTGTTTAATCTTACCACCACTAGTTCAGATGCAATTTTTCTAATAAAGCTGGATCCTTCTGGTAATTTTCTGGCTGGAAAAAAACTGATGGAAGGTTCTTTAATCTATAATTTCAGCTTGCATGTAATGGCAAATGGTGAAACTACCATTGGAGGGAATTATGGAAATGCAGCTACTTTTATTTCCGGAGAAACTAAAACCGCCTGGGGAAAAGATCATTTCCTCATTGATCTTGATAGCGGACTGAATTATCAATGGTTGAAATCCTGGGGAGGACAGTTTACGGATTATTTTCATGACCACGATCGCGATGCTCAGGGAAACATTTATTTTGCAGGTTCCTTTATTGGCTCCACGGATGTTGACCCGGGAATCGATACACTCCTTTATCCAACGAACGGAAATGAAGATGCTATATTGAGTAAGTTTAATCCTCATGGAGAATTGATTTGGGCAAAAGTAATTGGAGGTGCAAGCGGTGATCGTGCCCTTGAGATTGAAGTAGATTATTTGGGGAACCTTTCTGTTTTAGGTTATTTTGGTTCCGACACGATGGATTTTGATCCGTCTTCCAATCAATACATTCTAACAGACGGAGGAAAGCAGTTTACTGCAAAATACACGAATAATTGTGAGTTCTTGTGGGTTATTACCGATGCCCCTCTCGATCTTACTGTTCCCGGTACAACACGCAGTATTGACGATTTCCTCGTGGATAATTATGGAAATATCTATACTTCAGGAACATTTAGAGGAACAATGGATTTTGATCCGGGCGTAGACACAGTTACCCTAAATAGTAATGGTGACATGTCGTATTATATTCGAAAATTGAATCCTTCCGGTGAACTGTCTTATGTTTTTGAACTAGGGCGTTCCGGGTATTATATAGGAAATAACCCGCTTTGTTTCGGATTGGATCATTCTTTTTACACCTTCGGTATTTTTGATCAGAGCATTGATTTTCAGCCGGGTACCGGAGTTTTTAATGTAACACCGCCTGCTTCAACAGCACTCCAATACGTACTTAAAATGAATGACTGTAGCAATGGTTCTATTGAAAATGCAAGTGAATGTAACAGTTATACCTGGGCAGCAAACAATACTGTTTATAGTAATTCCGGAATATATTCACACACATTGTCAAATGATGAAGGCTGTGACTCAATAGTGATTTTGGATTTAACTATTAATCCAAATACTTCTGTCACAGAAAACAATTTGACACTTTCCGCAGAAGTAAGTGGAGCTGCATACCAATGGATTAATTGTGATTTAGGAAATTCGCCGATACCCGGAGCAACAAATCAAAGCTTCTCTCCCTCTGTAAATGGCAACTATGCAGTAATCATTACGCAAAATGGATGTTCCGACACATCATCTTGTACGAGTATTTTCTCTCTCCATTTAAGTGAGTCCGTAAAAGGCACGGATTGGAGTATCTACCCGAACCCGGCGTACGAATCTGTGAAACTAGTTTCTGAAGAACCGCTTGAAAATTATTCTATTCAGGTATTATCCTTAAACGGAGATATTGTGCCGGTTAACAGAATTGGAAATAATTCGGCTAAAACGATTGAAATGAATATTTCTCAACTCCCGGATGGTGTCTACCTGGTGCAGGTTACTTCAGAGAAAGGGAATAACTATCTGAAATTTATCAAATACTAAAGCATAAAAAAATCCCGATTCCAAAGAATCGGGATTTTTTTATCTATATAATTTGAATTACATCAACATTCCTCCACAAACGTGAATTGTTTGTCCTGTAATATATGCAGACATATCTGAAGCCAGGAAAACTACTGCATTTGCAACATCAATCGGTTGGCCACCTCTTTTTAACGGAATTGAATTTCTCCACTCCTCCACTACTTTCTGATCCAATGCACCGGTCATTTCCGTTTCGATGAATCCCGGAGCAATTGCATTGCAACGGATATTTCTGGAACCCAATTCCTGACCTACGGATTTCGTAAATCCGATCAAACCGGCTTTGGAAGCTGCATAATTTGCCTGACCTGCATTTCCGCTAACTCCGACAACAGATGACATATTGATGATTGATCCTGAACGGGCTTTTAACATCGGGCGTTGAACAGCTTTCGTTAAATTGAATGCAGATTTCAAATTTGTATTGATTACCTCGTCCCACTGTTCCTCTGTCATGCGCATTAAAAGTGTGTCACGTGTAATTCCGGCATTATTTACAAGAACGTCAATCGTCCCGAATTTCTCCACCACATCGTCAACTAATTTCTGTGCCTGGTCGAAATTTGCAGCATCCGATTTGAATCCGATAGCCACACCTCCATTTGCAGTTAATTCCGCTTCCAATGCACGTGCTTTTTCTTCTGAAGATAAATAGGTGAAAGCAACTTTTGCTCCTTGCTTCACACATTCCTCTGCAATTGATTTACCGATCCCCCTGGATGCCCCAGTAATTAATACCACTTTATTATCTAATAATCCCATGTATTTTTTTTTGGTCTTCAAATATAGGAAAGGTTTCTTGGATACAAACGAAATGAAAGATGAACTTATCCCCAACGAAAGGTTCAAATGTTCAAAAGTTTAAAGAGTTTAAATGTTGAACTTTTGAATCTCTTTTGAACTTAACCGGACCTCTGATTTAATTGAAAAAATCCCAGGAAACGCCAAACCGGAATTGGAGACGCGTAACAGGATAACCCAATCCTTCGAAATTTCCTGGTTTTACAAAAGTTTGCTCGATATTTTCTACACGGACAAACCATCTGAAATATCCAAGATCAAACTGACTGAAGAAGTGCAGTTTCATCATATCACGGAATTGTTGCCCTGTATTCAACAGCGAATAAGTATTGATTTGGGGAACAAAATCAATCAATTGATAATGGCTGATGTAGCCAACTTCTATACCTGTTACTGTTTTTAGTTTTTTAGCCTTAAATAGTCCGCCATTGTAAGCAATCCTTCCTGAAATCAACCAATTGGGAAGCAAATTCCCGGTGCTCTCGCGATAGCTTGCTCTTCCTTGGATCAACAGTTTTTTAAAGCTGTATTCAAAACCTGCCTGAACTCCTAGTATATTCAAAGATGTCAAGGTATCCTGTCTCCATTTGTCTTGAATAAATACAGGCATTTTTGAATTATTCTCCATGAATGCTTGTAAGAAGAAAGGAACAAAACGATTTTTGTTATTCCAATTCAATTTCAAAGTGGTACGTGTACCTAAGATTTTATTTCCCCAATTGTAAACCAGGGTATTTCCATAATATGAACGTTGGTAGTTTTCAGGATATTGCCTGATAAACCCGGCATTCACCGAAAACATATTGGTCCGGAAAGACTTTTTAAGATCTGCCAAAATTTTTGTTTCGCCATTGGCACCGACAAAAGTATAATTTGCCAAAGCATTCAGGGTGTATCCTTTCACATTCAGGTCCAAGGCGGCAAATCCGGATACTTCTGTTGTATCTTGATGGATTACCATATTGTCATAATCCCAATAACGTGTGCCCAGTCCAGCCTCAATGTTGAAACCCTGGTTCTTGTAAAACACTCCACCGTTTAATTTCAATGAGGACAACTCCCAGTAATCGTAGGTATTTATTGTATCGAAATTAGAGAACCCATAAATCTTTTCGACTGTGTCTCTTTCAAAATAACGTTGATTCTTAATATCCAGTCTTGGCTGGAGGATCACTCCGATCTTTTGGAGTGAGTCCTTGGTAAAAGAGATGTAATTTTTCCAATCGATGTGAAGTTCCTTGGTTTTATTTCCTGCATTCTCTTTTTCAACTTCCTGCAATAGGATTGGAATGTCTGTCCTTACCGAATCGCCAATCAGGCCATTCCCGAATTGATTGCTATTTCCATAGAAAGAAACATCCAGGATTGTTCCGTAGTATTTGGAGCGATGCATTAATCCGAGCTGAACCGTATTTCGCTCAAAACCGGAATTCCTTAGATTCCCGCCGTTACTCCTTCTGATATAATCAAATTGGATAAAGGTATTCGAATCGATTGCCTGCGTGTAAGTGATTTTTCCAAGTTGATCTAATCTGGATCCCATGGAATACTCAAAAGCAATGTGCGGAATGGCGGAAAATCTTCTGGCTTGGGGTTTAAGCCAGGAAGTATTCAGATCCGAGTAAGAGAAGTTGAATGTGAAAGGGTTGAAATCTCCGGGAAGCGTATGTTGATAATATGAGAGGTTTACATCTACCGAATCCAGCTTTCCTGAAATGCGATGCCCCGGTTTAAGCGAGTCCTGGAAGTAGTTTCCAAAGGGGGATTGTGCCGAACTGATAAGCTGGCAAAAAGGCGCAAAGAGTATGAACAAAGCCCATTTCTTCATGAAACTTTATAAAAACACAAAAAGGTCTTATCGCCATTGGCAAACAAGACCTTTTTCATTTTGAATGAAATTCTTATAATTTGTTCACAGAAAGCGTCAAACCTGATTTCAAGTTTGCAGCCTTGTTTTTGTGAATGATATTGCGTTTTGCCAATTTGTCCAACATAGATGCTACAAGTGGCAACAAATCGCTTGCCTCTTTCTTATCTTTCAAAGAACGAAGTTTACGTACTGCGTTACGAGTTGTTTTGTGTTGGTACTTGTTACGTAGACGTTTAACATCGTTGGAACGAATTCTTTTTTGTGCTGACTTATGATTTGCCATCTTTTTCTTTTATTATAAACTAAAGTTTGCAGCCCATAGGAGAATCGAACTCCTGTTACCAGGATGAAAACCTGGCGTCCTAACCACTAGACGAATGGGCCGTTTTGTTTTAAGAAAACGGTATTCCTTTTCTTTGTAGCCCATAGGAGAATCGAACTCCTATTTTACGGATGAAAACCGCATGTCCTAACCGTTAGACGAATGGGCCGTTTTTTAATTTCGGAGTGCAAATATAGCTAGAGTTTTCCTATTTACAAGCATTGACGCGCTTTTTTTTCTAAAAAATATCTTTATCCTCTGCTTCAAATTTGAAACCCAGTCGTTTACCTGTAGACATTTGACTATTTGCTTCTATCTCGTGCATTTGAAACACTGTCACTTTTGACACGATTTCGTAAGGAGGAGTAAGTAAATCAAACTCCAACGCATAGGAAAATGACACGTGGATGATGTTTGTCAGAATCGGGTCTGAGAGGATTGAACTGGTCAGGTCGCGGAATAAGAAACCTAGCTGCCCCTTCCCTTCAACCATGAAATGTTCATCCTTATTAATGAATACCCGACCGATCAGGTATCCAAGATCATTTACACGATTCTTAAGGTATGATTCGGCCAGGAAATTATAAATGTTTATAATCCCGAAATAACCCCTTGCCTTATCTTCTTTCAGGTAATCTGTTTGCCATGCCTCGTGTTCATCCGGTAGCCTGAATACATTTGTATGCATTTGAAAAACAAGCACATCACTACCGATGTAAACCTGAATCTGGAATTCCCCTTTAAACTCTACATTCAAGCGAATTCGACTATCTTCAATCGAAGCGCGAAGTGCTCCGATCTCCTCCAGTAAATGCTTTTTAAAGCGTTCAAAATGGTTTTTCGTGTCCTGGAAAATATCCTGTTTCAATCCAGCTTTTTCAACTAAAATGTTTCGTATAACCTTGCGTGACTCTTCCATCGTTCTCTGAATTGCTAATTGAAAATGGAAAATTGAGAAGGGAAATTGGTTTAAAACTTACAATCCCTTCTCAATTTTGAATTCTGCATTTTCAATTTATTTAGTATGCTTTAGCAAAAACCACGCGTCCTTTCGAAGGAGCCCCCGTCACCATGCATTTGCCCGGTTCAGAGGAGATTTCGATTGGAATACAACGTATTGTTGCTTTTGTTTCTTCTTTGATCTTAGCTTCCGTTTCTTTTGTCCCGTCCCAATGTGCCAAATAGAAACCCCCTATTTCTTCCAATTGTGTCTTGAACTCTTCATAAGTATCCACTTCGTGCATATTGTCAACTCGGAACTGCTGTGCTTTTTTAAGGAGATTATCCTGGATATCAGAAAGCAGATTCTCGATCGAGTTTCCAATATTTTCGATATTCATCGCATACTTCTCTTTTGTATCACGACGAGCGATCTCCACCACCCCATTTGCCAGATCACGTGGTCCGATAGCAATCCGGACAGGAACACCTTTTGCCTCATATTCGGCAAATTTCCATCCCGGTCTTTTTTGATCATCGGAATCGTATTTCACTTTGATCTTCAGATCTTTCAGTTCCGCAGAGATTTTAGCAACCGCATCATTGATCAATTGTAGTTCTTCATCTGTTTTGTAAATTGGAACGATAACCACCTGAATTGGCGCCAATAATGGAGGAACAACCAATCCTTCGTCGTCAGAATGTGTCATGATCAATGCTCCCATCAGACGTGTCGAAACACCCCATGATGTAGCCCAGACATATTCCTGTTTCCCTTGCGCATCACTGAATTTAACCTCGAATGCTTTAGCAAAATTCTGACCTAAAAAATGAGAAGTTCCGGCTTGAAGCGCTTTTCCGTCCTGCATCATCGCTTCGATACAATAAGTATCATCTGCCCCTGCAAAACGCTCGCTTTCGGTTTTATGTCCTTTGATAACCGGCATTGCCATATATTTCTCTGCAAATTCGGCATAAACATCCAACATCTGCTCTGTTTCCCGGATAGCCTCGTCTTTCGTAGCATGAGCCGTATGCCCTTCTTGCCACAAAAACTCCGATGTACGAAGAAATAAGCGTGTTTTCATCTCCCAACGAACCACATTCGCCCATTGGTTAATCAGTATTGGTAAATCTCTGTAGGATTGAATCCATTTTTTATATGAGTTCCAGATAATAGTTTCAGAAGTCGGGCGAACAATCAGCTCTTCTTCCAGCTTTGCGTCCGGATCAACGATCACACCACCTCCATTCGGATCATTTTTCAAACGGTAATGCGTTACAACGGCACATTCCTTTGCAAATCCATCCACGTGAGACGCCTCCTTGCTTAAGTAGCTTTTGGGGATCAATAAAGGGAAGTACGCGTTTTGGTGACCTGTTTCTTTAAACTTTGCGTCCAATATATCACGCATGTTTTCCCAAATGGCATAACCATAGGGTTTGATCACCATCATTCCTTTAACATCCGAGTGCTCAGCAAGATCAGCTCTGGAAATTAAATCATTATACCACTTTGAATAATCTTCGGCGCGAGTAGCGTACTTCTGTGACATTTTTGAGTATGTTAAATTTTAAAAATAAAACCGTAAAATTAGAAATAAATAAGCTATCTTTAATCAACCAGTTAATCTTTATCAATATGTACAAAATGTTAAAATTCGGAGTGTGTTTGGGCGCAATCGCATCCTTGGCGAGTTGTAATACTTCCGAACATTTTATGCAGGACGATGTTTACAATACTCGTACACCTATAATGCCTCCGGGAACGGATTTGAATGACGTAACCGACTATGCCACATTCGTAGCAAAAAAAGAGCAAACGGAAACTGCTCCTGAAAGGACAACCTATGTTTCCCCTCGACAATACAACGATTATTTTTATAATTCCCAATACATATACTACGGCTATTCGCCCTATTCATCGATGAGTGGTTTGGGTTATTATGGTTACGGTAGCTACTATCATCCGAACGGATATGGTTACGGGAACAATTTCTATCCTTCAATGGGATTCGGTTCCTACTACGGTTATGGATACAATACCTATGGGTATAATCCTTATTATGGCTACGGATATAATGGCTATGGAAACTCCTATTATGGAGGTGGTTACGGGCAATCCTATCCATCTTACGGAAACAGTTCATGGTATACACCTGTCAGCAAACCGAATACAGGCAGAAACTTGTCCAGCGCACATGCAGGCACTTCCGGCGGTAGAATGGGCTCTACAACCAACAATGGGATTGTAAGTTACCCGAATCAAATAATGGCTAATCCAAATCACGGTTATACCGGAGTTGGAAGAAATACAAATGCCAATATCAATTCTTCACCTGTTGTAACGAATAACGGACGCTCTGTAAATTCAACAACTAATCGCGAATATCTGAGACCATCTGTTTCCCGGCCTTCAACATCGGGTCAACAAACCGGAACTTATCAAAGAACAGGTGAATCGGGAATCAATCCGAACGGAAGTAACAATAGAACATTTAACAACTCTAACATTAATACAAATACCAGATCAACAACTCCTACAATCAGAAGTGGCGGGAGCTCTGGAGGTGGAGGAAATGTTAGTTCACCAAGTTCAGGAGGAGCAAGAAGCGGTGGTAGAAGATAAATTGAATAAATGATAACAAAAATAATTTTGGCTTCAGTTTTTACGGGAGCCTTTTTTGCGTTCGGGCAAAATGAGGTGGATGTATATCGATTATCCAACACTTACGTGCAGGGTTCTGCCAGGTTTGATGCAATGGGAGGTTCCTTCGGAGCGCTCGGTGCGGAAAGTGGCTGTATCGCTATAAATCCTGCAGGATTCGGACGGTCTTCCGTAAGTTCTTTTTCCTTTGGAATAGCAGGTACAAGTGTTAAGAATACAGCTCACTTCAGAGGTAATGGTGAACCGGTATCAAATGGAACCTCTTCCATGGACGACTTCAAGGTTCGGCTTCCTAATTTGGCAGGTACCGTCGTAAGCGATGTTTCCAGCTCAAACTCCGGCTTGATCTATACCCAGATTTCATTTGGGATAAACCGCGTGGCTAATTTCAACAACTCGTTCAATTACAGTGGACAGCAATTCGAATCCCTTTTAGATGTGTTTGCTGCAGGAGCTGCAGGTATCGATCCGAATTCTTTATTCGACGCTCAACCTTATACTTCCTCTTTGGCTTATCAGACTTATGCAATCGACCCGGATGCGAATAACAATTATTATCCGAGATTGAACTCCGGAGATATGCTTCATAATCGAACAGTATTGAATAAAGGTGGAATAAATGAATTCTACTTTGCTATTAGTGCAAATTATCTGGATAAGATTTATTTTGGAGCATCTGTTTCCTATAATACATTGAATTTCTCGGAATCTGTTATTCATAAGGAAACACTTACGGATACCAGTGGTGTTTCCTTGCGTTCATTTATCTATCAATTCGATTATACTTCGAAAGGTGGCGGAACCAACCTCAAATTGGGAGCAATCTTTTTACCTGCAGACTATGTCCGTTTAGGAATTGCAATCCATACCCCTACGTTTTATCAAATAACCGACGAATCTACTGCTACTATGCAGGCAATTCACAATGACGGACTAAAAACAGTTGATCCGACATTGATTCCTGTTGACAAGTATAAGTATCGCATTTGGACTCCATTGAAAGCTGTAGGTTCCCTTGCATTTGTTTTTGGAGATAACGGATGTATCAACGTGGATTTGGAATACCTGAACTATGGTTGGGGGCGTTTGAAAACAACCAATGATCAAGCATATGCCGCCTCCGATTTTTCTGCTGAAAACAAAGTGATCAAAAGTCAAATGGTTGATGCTTTAAATATTCGTATTGGAGGTGAATGGGCAATCAACAATACTGTTTTCATCCGTGGAGGTTATGGATATTATCCCAAAGGCGACACCTTGATGAGGACATACGGGAAAAATTATAACCAGACAATCAGTGGAGGAATGGGATTCAGGGTCGGTCGTGTCTACCTGGACTTATCCGTTCGTTATTTGATGCAAAGCAGCGTTTATAAAGCTTTTTACGAAAGCAGGGCAGATTTGAATATTGTTAATACCACTTTCAATGTCGGTATGCAATACAAGTTTGATTACAAATGATTGTAGTCTTTAATTGCTTTTGAAAAGTCAACCTTGTTCAACTTTGAATCGATCCAAGCCGGGAGATGGAAATAATCCAGAATAACCCGTTCTTGTTGATCCTTCATTAATTCGGCCACTTCAATTTTCATTTTGGCAAGAATTTCATTGCGCTGAGTGATATTCATACTCTTTGCCAATTTTCTCAAATGCTTGATTACCACATTTTCGATCTCATAATCGCGATCATGCTTACTCAAGTAACGATTTGTCGATTTAATGACGTACTCAAGGAAATCGAAGTTCTCCAGTTCCAAATGAATAATCAGGTTGAAAATCCGTGCAAAACTATAGATATCTTGTCTCAAGCGTTGTTCATTGTCATTTAACACCTCATTCAGCGTAGAAAGCGCCTTTTTGTAATCTCCGATTCCGAAATAGGTATATGCCTGGTTATAGCTAAACAAGATATTTTGCTCTTTTGAGACCTTATCATCCAGATCACGCAATCTGATGCGAACCTCTTCAGCCAATTTTGCAGAAGCTTCAAAATTCCCTGTAGCGTGATTCAATGCAAATTCCCCGTTGTAGGAAATTGTAAAAATACGCAAGGATAAATCCATTGAATTAAATCCCTTACCACCTTCCAATGCACGTATTTCATGAATAACGTTGGTAGCCTCTTTGAATTGTTTGTTATCAATATAACATCTTAAAAGATGAGAAAGTGTCAGGATGTAACGCTGACCTAAATCCTCTTTTATTAACGGATTGTTATCCAGAATATCTTTTGTACGGTTGAAAAACTGAAAACTATCCTCGTAATTCCTATTGGTTGCCGCACATAATCCCTTGATATAATAGCACATGGATGATGCCCTGGTGGATAATGCAGTGTTCTTTCCTTTGATTAGATGGTAGTCGGAAATATCATCTACGATTTTCCGCTCTTCTTCATTTCTTGTAAACCCTCCCGAACGGAATATCAGATTTATTTTTGAGTAGATCACCTGATACTCTGCCAGGTTTCGAAGTTTTGCAATCACAAGCTCCTCCTCTTCGATAATATCATCCAGGTTTCTTGAAAACTCACCGTCCTCATAAGCAGCTTCAAGCAATTTCTTTTCCCATGAAATCAACTCATACCAATAGTAAAATTCTTCATGTTCAATTGCGAGGCTTTTTGCCCGTTGGACAAACTTTTCACATTCTTTGTAGAGTGCTTTATTGTATAAGATCTCAACATTTTTCAGTTCTTGCTTCAAGACACTCGATGCCGATTGTTCCGAATAATAAACGCGGAGGCTTTTTAATATCAAACGATACAGGTGGTTCTTTTCAGAAGGTAAATGCTTTACAAAAGTCTCGTCCTGAAAGAATTCCTTCAGATCCTCCTCCCGATAGACACCTTGTTTTTCAATGAAGTCAAAAATCTTCAGGTAGTTCTTCTCGCCCGATTGCAAAGCAGAGGAAAGCTTGAAAAATCGTTTCTCGGATTTCGTCAACGACTTGATTAACTTATACAGTTCGTTTGAAGGTTTCATAACACAGGAGTTTTTCAAATTTAACAAAATCTTTTAATCCTAGCTGTTTTTTAAAACAATCTCACTCCCTATGTATACTGAATCAAGGACTATTACGGTTTTGCTTATTGAAATCCTAAAATAAAAAAAAAGGTTGCATTACACAACCTTTCACAAACAACAACAATAAACTTCAACCTAGACCAAACTAGCGAAGAAGGATCTTTTGTCCTTTCTGGACAGTAACTTTTTCAGATGTGTACCCGTTCATCTTTACCAATTTTTTCAATTTGATTCCCTCAGCCTGGGAAATCTCTATCAATGTAATCTCTTTCGTTGCAACAAAAGTTGCTCCTTTACTTCGTGCCTTATTTCTCTTCGGTTCAATATATACGATATCTCCAGGCTCAAGCATGTCTTTCTTATCGACAAAATCATTGTACTTGTACATCTGCCACATCGCCAGTTCAAACTCCTTCGCAATCTTATAATAAGTATCTCCTTTTCGGGCAATTATAAACTTCACATCGTTCTTGTTCTCTTTCGAAATGTGGCTTTGATATTTCAAACAAGATTCGTCAATCTTCATGGATGATGCAGATTTATTCACACTTGCTTCTTTCGATTTTGTTTTAGAGGTTTCTTTCGCATTGTTTGCCAACAATTCTGTCCCGTTATTTAGTGGCGCAGTTTTGTCGTCGTATTCATACAACTTCAAACGCTCTATCAAATCAATTAATTTCTCTGCATATTCCGGATGCGTTGCATAACCTGCTTTTTTCAATCCTTTAGCCCATGATTTATAATCATCAACCGGAAACTGGAACAATGAAGCATAACGCGGTTTTTTAGTAAGGAACAAGCTATGATCGTTATAGGATTCAGTTGCAGTAGGATACTTTCTAAAGCACTCCCCTTTAGCATCATCATCAAAATAGATTTTTTCTCCTGTCCAATCGCTGCACTTGATGCCGAAATGGTTGTTCGCCTCTATGGCTAATGGTGAATTTCCATTACCACTTTCCAACAATCCCTGGGCAAGTGTGATACTTGCAGGAATCCGATAAGTAAGCATATGCTCAACAGCTACATTCGACCACATCGATACGTAATCTGTCTGACTCATTTTTGCTGGAGCTTCTCCCCCAAACGAACAGAAAGAAATTCCAAATCCTACAATTGCTAAGCTCTTCATCATCTTAAAACGCATTGAATTCTGTCTAGAATACGCAAAAGTACAAACTTGGTTACAAAAATTGTTGAAAACTACGAAATTGATGTTAATAACTCTGGGAATGCTTATGGTCAAAGGGGTTCAAACATTGAAATGTTCAATCTTTACTTTGAACAATTGAACTCATAAACTTTTTGATCTTCAAAGAGAAGTCAACCAAGCACATGTATCCACCCCATCTGCAAAATCAGTAATATCAGGAGCCTGAGCTTTTCCGAAGGGAATAAAATCGTGACCGACAATTGCCTGAAGATTTTCTTTCATCTCCTCCAACTTTTCCAAGACAAGCATCTTATCCGAATAGAACTCATAATAGATTACAGATAATGGAGCATGGATTCCCTCATCCTCTTTCAGCATAAACACATTATTATCCAGGAAAGGAATCTGGTTCATCAGGAAAATAGTCCTGTTGTAATCGTAATTATTTCCATATTTATGGTGTTGAATCAGGTGAGACTGATCCAGGAAATTCTCAAAAATCCTATCCAGGTTGAAACCAATCGGTAAATAGAGTTTGGAAACATTACGGCATCCCATTCCAAAGAAATCAAAACAATCGGATCCGAGATTCTTTAATTCCAAGTTTGTCTCCGAACCATCTAATAAAGCGATAGAAGACCTGTTTTTCCGGAACAGATGAGGGACATGACTGAAGTAGGTTTCAAACTGAGCAATTGAATTATTGCTTCCGGTTGCAATAACAGCATCGTAATTCGTGATTGGTCCGGTTGAAATTTGGATAAACTCTTTCAATTCCGGATTCCATTCACACATCCACTCGATCAGTTTCATGGGGATTCGTGAATCCGAACTGCTTAATTTGCACAAGGCTTTGTTTCCGGTTATCAAAACACATAACAAATCATGAAACCCGACAAAAGGAAGATTTCCTGCCATTATCAAAGCAATAGTTTTCGGTTTGGAGGTGAATTGATACTTGTTTGAAAAATCAACAAGCGATTCTTTTTCAGTTAAATGGACAATCCCGTTTAAAGCTTTGATACAGTTTTCTTTTGTAAACCAAGGATTGATCTGTACTTCTTTGTTAATGACTTTTTGCAGACTTAAAAACTCATCCTCTGTTAATCCGCATTCGTAACCAGGCCATTGTTCGTTGAGTGTAAATGCGCTTAACGCTTTTCTAAGCTGACCAAAAACTTCTATAATTGCTTTTCTTTCCACCTCGCAAAATTAATTCCCTCGGGAGTAAATCCGTTATTTTTTTAAAATATTTCAACGTTTAAATCTGAGACCTCCTTATATTTGCACAAAAAAAAGTCTCTTATGGCAATCATGATTACAGACGAATGCATCAATTGCGGTGCATGCGAGCCGGAATGTCCAAACAATGCAATCTACGAAGGTGGGGCTGAATGGACATATGCGGATGGCACGTCATTAAAAGGATTGATTACAACATTGAATGGTGAAGAGGTTCAGGCAGATGCTAATTTTGAACCTAAAGACATGGATGTTTACTACATCGTAACAGATAAATGTACGGAGTGTGTAGGTTTTCATGACGAACCACAATGTGCTGCAGTTTGTCCGGTTGATTGTTGCGTGGACGATCCGGAATACCGTGAAAGCGAAGATGAGTTGCTTGCGAAGAAGGATTTCATGCATTTATAGATAATAAGTGCATCCTCAAATGTAACATAGTTGCTTTTTAAGCGTTTTAGTGTTATGAAGGTTTCATTCAGTTTATTAGTCACACTTTTGATCAGTCTCCAATCCCTGGGGCAATTCGATGTATATTCAAGAGAGCAGGAATTATCTGTTTTACTTGATTCTCTTCGTGGTTCCCAGAAGAATGACCGAAAAGAATTCTGGAACAAACAATTCAAAACACTGATTGATCAAACACTTCATGAACCAACTGTCTTTGATCTGACGTTTCCCAAATTAAGAACTCTAGGAGTGATTGATAGTCCGGATAAACTGGTCAGAATCGTCAATTGGAATGTGGAACAGGAAGATGGAACGCAAAAATACTATGCATACGTCCTCCATAGAAACTCCTTAAAAGACACCAAGCACAAAGTTATCGAATTAATTGATAACTCGATGATGCTGACAGCTAAGCCGGAGGAAACTTTAGAAGCCGACATGTGGTATGGCGCACTGTATTACCAGATTATTCCCGTTGAAAAAGCAAATAAAACCTATTATACCGTTTTGGGATGGGATGGTGGAACCCGGATGAGCAACACCAAGTTGATCGATGTGATGTATTTCACCGGGAACAGTTTGAAATTAGGCTACCCCCTATTCAAATCAGGAAGTGTCACTGCAAAACGCTTGTTTTACGAACATTCGGAGCGTTCTGTGATGTCATTGCGTTATGAACCCGAATACAACCGGATCATTTTTGATCATTTGATGCCCGAAACACCAACCATGGTTGGATTTTATGAATTCTACGTTCCGGACATGTCTTACGATGCTTTTGTTTTGGATAATAACCGCTGGGTTTTGAAAGAGGACGTTATCGGAATCAACAAAGGTCAGAATACAGTTTCTGTCAGTCAGATCGATAACAAGAGCGGTGAAATAACGACTTCCTCAGTAGAAAGCAAATGGATTGATCCGACAGGAGAAGGAAAAGGAAGTGCGAACGATGTTCATGTGGCTGTTTTACCGGATTCAGAAGCAACAAATACAACGGAAGAAGCTAAAAAACCGGTCAAGAAGGATAAAAAAAACATGACTGCTTTGGAGAAATACGAAGCTAAAAAGAAACACAAAAAAGAGGAAGACCCTTCTGAAACTCTCAATTCGGGTAAGAAACGAAAAGCGAAAAAGTAAATTTTCTCATCCAAAATCTTGTATTTCAATAAATAAAAATTAATATTTGTTTTGCTGCAACCTTAAATAAATTATGCAAAACGAACTGGATTACGATTCTCAAAGAGAGGTCTTCACTAAAATTGTCAAAGCCGGAAAACGCACTTACTTTTTTGATATAAAGGCTACCAAAGGCCAAGACCACTACATTACCATTACCGAAAGCAAGAAGGTAATCATCAATGGGAAAGAAGTTTTTCAAAAACACAAAATATTCCTTTACAAAGAAGATTTTGAGAAGTTTTCGGAAACACTTTTGGAAGTCATGAACAAAGCGAATGAATTGAACATGGGAGAAAGTTCAAATACCTCGTATGTCGGTGATGTTCACTTTGAGGATTTGTAATAAACTTCCAAACAATCTTTCAACATCCGATTCGTTGAAAAAATAGCAGAAATAAATCCGTTTAGGTCATTTCATTAACGTATCTTTATCCTCAAATTTACAGTGCTCTTATGGGTAAAATAATCGCTATAGCGAATCAAAAAGGTGGAGTTGGTAAAACAACTACAGCAATAAATCTGGGTGGATGTTTTGGTGTTTTGGAGTACAAAACCTTATTAGTCGATGCTGATCCTCAGGCAAATGCCACGTCCGGTGTCGGTTTGGATCCGAAAAATTCACGCAATATTTACGATTGCCTGATTAATGATGTTCATCCATCTGAATTGATTATCCCAACGAACAACCCGAATCTGGATATTATCCCTTCTCACATTGACTTGGTTGGTGCTGAATTGGAAATGATCAACATGCCCAACCGGGAACACATGCTGAAACAGGCTTTGGATAAGATTAAGGATCAATATGATTTCATCATTATCGATTGTTCCCCTTCTCTCGGATTGATTACTGTCAATGCACTTACAGCTGCAGACTCGGTAATGGTACCGGTTCAATGTGAGTATTTCGCATTGGAAGGGCTTGGCAAATTATTGAATACAATTAAAATTGTTCAAGGTAGGTTGAATCCTGAATTGGAGATCGAAGGAATTGTTCTGACAATGTATGATACGCGTTTACGCCTTGCAAACCAAGTGGTTGAAGAAGTGAAGACTCATTTTCAGGATTTGGTTTTCGATACGGTAATTCACCGAAACACCAAATTGGGTGAAGCTCCCAGTTTTGGAGAAACAATTGTGATGCACGAAGCTACAAGCAAAGGAGCTATCAATTACCTGAATTTCGCTCGTGAAATTCTTCAACGAAACGATTTGACAAAAATCGGCAATAATGACAAACAATTTCAAGTAGGGAATGACATCTAATCCGAAAAAACGTTCAGCTTTAGGTAAGGGATTGGGGGCTTTATTAGAAAGTTCTTCAACAGATATTACAACAACGGCAACTCCGACGGCCAGTACAGGTGGCGTGGCTTTGATTCCAATCGGTTCAATTGAAGCAAATCCATTCAACCCACGTACTAATTTCGAGAAGGATGCGCTAAATGAATTGAAGGAATCCATTGCTATTCATGGGATTATTCAACCCTTGACTGTTCGCAAACTGGGGAAAGACAAATACCAGTTGATCTCAGGAGAAAGACGTTTCAGAGCTTCTCAGTTAGCTGGATTGGAAGAAGTTCCTGCTTATATCCGTGTAGCGAATGATCAGGCAATGCTGGAGATGGCTTTGGTTGAGAATATCCAACGTGAAGACCTGAATGCAATCGAGGTTGCTCTTTCATATCAACGCCTGATCGATGAGATCGGATTGACCCAAGACCAATTATCCCAAAAGATATCAAAAGGAAGAACGAGTATCACGAATCATTTGCGTTTATTGAAACTTCCCGCTGAAATCCAATTAGGTGTTCGCGACAATCTCATTTCAATGGGACATGCGCGTTCATTGGTTTCTGCAGGTGATGAAAACCGTCAGCTGGACCTGTACAGACAAATCATTGATTTTCAACTTTCGGTCCGTGAGATTGAAGAGTTGATCCGTACCAATACTTCGCGAAGCAGTGAGGAAACTCCAAATGTTTCAAAAACAGTCTCCACTCCTGAGTTATCATCCATTCAAGAGGTCTTTAAGAACCATTTGAGCGACCGAATCTCTTCAAAAGTGGAAATCAAAAAGACACATTCAGGAAGCGGTAAGATCCTAATTAACTTTTCATCTGAAGTAGATTTAAATCGAATTATCGAATTACTGAACAAATCCAAGTAATGCACAAACTGCTGGGCGTTTTCATTTTGGTTTGGTTTTCACTTCAAGTAAATGCCCAAGACTCCCTTGCTGTTGTTCAGGATACAGTCAAGACTCATTCCTGGAAAAGAGCAGCACTGTTTTCTGCTGTGATTCCCGGCTCCGGTCAGATTTACAATCACATTGCAATGCCGAAGGGCAAAAAGAAAGCGTATTGGAAAGTTCCGTTAATTTATGCCGGATTGGGTGCCACTACTTATTTCGTAGTAAAAAACAACATGCTCAAAAACGATTACCGTTCGGAGTATGAATCACGTAAAATCGGGAATGCACCAAGCAATTTCCTTGAGTATGATGATCAGAGTTTGCTCACATTATATACTACACATCGGAATAAACGAGACTTTGCGATTCTGGGCATGGGATTGGTCTACATACTCAATATCGTTGATGCGGCAGTTGAAGCACACTTTGTGAATTTTGACATCAGTGAAGATTTATCGCTCTCAATTCACCCCACAATGTATAACTCTTCTTCTTACGGAGTTTCATTTCAATTTAAATTTCGTTAAAAGTTAAATTCGGAACCTGAAAACAGTATTTTTGCGCTACATGAAAATAGGATTGATCGGATATGGGAAAATGGGAAAAGCAATCGAACGAATTGCTTTGGAACGTGGGCATTCCATTGTTTACAAAATCGATTCCAAGACCACCATTGACCATGTTAATCTATCCTTGGCGGATGTAGCTATTGAATTCACACAACCTGGTTTAGTGATCAACCACATTGAACACTGTCTGGAGCAAAAAACTCCGATTGTAGTCGGTACAACAGCATGGCAGGAAAAACTGGCCTATGTTGCGACATTGGTTACGGAAAAAGGCGGTTCGTTATTACATGCATCCAACTTCAGTGTAGGTGTGAATATCCTTTTCAATATCAACGAAAAATTGGCTGCTTTGATGTTTCCTCACCCGGAATACAAAGCAAGTATTGAGGAAATCCATCATATCCAAAAATTGGATGCCCCAAGCGGCACGGCGGTTTCATTGGCACAAGGAATTATCCAGAATAATCACCAATACACTTCCTGGAAATCTGAAACAGGTTCATGGCCGGAAACAAATTCGCATGAACTCCCGATTCAAGCTATCAGAGAACCTGATGTTCCGGGAACACATACGATATCCTACACTTCAACAATTGATACTTTAACCTTGAGTCATGAAGCACATTCCAGAGATGGTTTTGCCTTGGGCTCAGTCATTGCTGCAGAATTCCTTTTTGGTAAAAAAGGCGTTTACACTATGCGCGATGTACTAGCATTTTAAATAAGCCTTATGAACGTACTATATTATTTCCTATTCCTGCTTATTGTTCATCCGATCATCTCCCTTTGGTGGAAATCCTTTGAGCGAATGGGCGCAAAATCATGGCAGGCATTTGTACCCGTTTACAATTACTACATTGTATTCAAGTTCGGTTCGGGAAAACCTTGGTGGTCCTTATTGATGTTTATTCCTGGAATTCATATCATCATGTGGATGGTGGCGAATGTTTCTTTTATCAGGAGATTCGGTTTCTTTTCAATCGGTGAAACGCTTCAGGGAATCTTCTTCCCATATTTGATCTTATGGAAAATTGCCAATGCAAACGATTCCACACTCCCCGTCCTTGCTCCTACCAACTGGGCTAGCCCGGTAGAAGTTGCTAAAAGAACGAACAGTGATCATGTCGCTTTGTTTTTGGCTTTACCGATCGTTGGACATGTTGTGGCATACGTTTTGTCATTCCGCTCCAAACGGATCGGAAAAAAAACAGCAATCAAGGAATGGGGTGATTCAATCATTTTTGCTTTAGTTGCAGCGAGTATTATCCGTACGTATGTTTTCGAACCATTCCAGATTCCTACGGGCTCCATGGAGAAAACCTTATTGGTCGGTGATTTCTTATTCGTAAACAAATTGGCCTACGGTCCGAAAGTACCGGTTACTCCCCTATCCTTCCCATTGGTTCACAACACGATTCCTTGGATCAACGTGAAATCGTATTTGGGAATAGAGACTTGCAATTATTATCGTTTACCCGGATTTGGGAAAGTGAACCGGAATGATGTGATGGTTTTCAATTATCCTTCAGGAGACACTGCAATCTATGATCCAAGAGTTCCAAACGGATTGATGGGGCATGATTATCACCAGGTTGTGAATAATGAAGCTTTGTATTTCTGGTTTCAAAGCCTGCAACAAAGCCATTCGGAAGCAATTAAAATTCTTCAGCAAAAATCAATTACTACAAATACGAATTTGGATGCATTGGTTCTGGATAGTCTTGGTGGAGATTTTATTAAAAACATTGAATCCTGGAAGACGAAAGCGCGTATTTCAATTGCTAGTGGTGTAACTTATTCGCGTGGAGGAATGCCAGAAGCAGGTTTGAATTACATCAAACATTATGGAGTCATTTACAGACCTGTAGACAAACGAGAAAACTACATCAAACGATGTGTCGGTTTGCCAGGAGATGAAATTGAAATAATTAACTCTATTCTGTATATCAATGGCAAAAAGGCATATCGTGCTCCAAATCAGAATCTGGCATATGAAATTTCGGGTGCTCCTTTACTTGAAAGATATCTAACTTCAATTGGATTATCTGTACAAGAAGGGGATTATATCATTGGTTCAAATGGCGTTGAAGTAGTTTATTTAACAGATTCAAAATTAGAAGCTTTAAAAAGAGTTACTCCTAAAACGATATTCACTTTGAGTTTAAGACCTCAATATTCAGATAATAAATCACACAAACCGACAAATTCCGAATTGATTGCAAACCTGGATAATTTCCCGAAAGATTTCTATGTCAACAATACCGTAAGTGATTTCACGAAATTCAGAATCCCGAAAAAAGGTACCGTCGTGAAATTAACAAAGGAAAACATTGCATGGTATCGCAGAGCTATTAATGCTTACGAAGGACACAAACTTCAAGAGAAAGCAGACGGTATCTACATCGACGGTAAAAAAGCAACGACTTACAAATTCGCCATGAATTACTACTGGTTGATGGGAGATAACCGCTATAACTCGGCAGACTCCAGAGTTTGGGGATATGTTCCGGAAGATCATGTGGTTGGAAAAGCTTCCATTGTATGGTTCTCTAAAAGTGCGTTTACAGGAATCCGTTGGGATAGAATGTTTACTAAGATCAACTAATTGATGCCTCCTGTTTTCCCTATTGCCTATTTTGGAAGTGTTCGCTATTTCCAGGATTTGGCAAAGTTTAAGCAGGTCGTTTTTGAAAGCACGGATCATTTACCGAAACAGACTTTTCGGAACAGGATGGCTATTTTGGGTTCACAAGGGACTCAAATTCTGACTATGCCCTTGGAAAAACCTTCCGGCTCGAAAACTGCGACGAAAGATGTTTTGGTTTCTTACCAGCAAAACTGGCCTTTGATTCATTGGAGGGCTTTGAAAACTTCTTATGCTTCTGCTCCCTATTTCGATCATTATGCTTCGGATATTGAAAAAATACTCTTCAAAAAACAGCGCTTCCTTATTGATTTTGACCTGGAAATCACCCGGTTTATTCTGGATGTTTACCAATTACCGATCGACTTGTCTTTTACAGAAGAGTACGAAGCTTCTTACCCGCAAGATTACCGAACTTCTGATTATGAAACATTGGAAATGGTTGGGGAATATAATCAGGTATTATTCCATCAAAAACAATTCAATTCGCAGGTTTCCATTCTTGACCTGTTATTCTGTGAAGGTCCGATTGGAAGAAAGCTAATCATTTAAGTGTAATTATTTAAAAGCTAAACACCTGTAAATAAGGGTTGTAGTTTTTTTAGTAATTTTTAAACTGCTTTTTTTTACTTACCCTCTTGCAATTTAATTTTCTTATTGTATATTTGTTATGATTTAGGTGGTTAGGTTAGGTTGATTAGTGAATGGAGTTAGGACGCCCGTCTTAGCTCCATTTACGCTTTTAGGGCTTTTCCAATTCCATCCCCGTTCCCTTATTCGTTTTCTGCGATTGGTATTCAAACGGCAAACGTTCACGATACAGGTATTTTTTCTGGGTCGATTCAAACGGACGGTAGATGTAATACACACTATTTCCTTTGATTTGAATATTTTCAGGATACTTGAATTCCAATTCTATCGGGGAGCTTAATTTTCCCGTATTGGTGTCGAAATGTCTTAATTGAGCCTTCCCTGCATTTTCGTAATGAATAAAGATCTCCCCTGTTTCATAGTCTTGGATCAAATGCTTTTTCCAACCGTTCTCTCTAGGTTGTAAATGATAGTAAATCGGGAGACTATCAATCAAATCCCCTTGATAGGTATACCTGAACATTAAGTTTTTGTAATGATCGAACAAGAAAATGGAATCATTCCTTTCAAAGATCGGAGCGTACAACTCCTTGTAATAGATTGAACTGGTGAAATAGTACATTCCCACCCAGATCTCCTTGTCAACTCCCGTTTCATTCTCTTTTTCTGTGGCCCAAAGTTTCGTTCTCACATCAACCCACTTGAATTCCGAACGGTACAGCTCCATCATCAAGTCATCCTGAACTTTTGCAATTTTCCGATAAGTCGAATCCACCACATCAAATGTGAAATAATCGAATGCAGGGTAATTCGGATTGAAGTTTGAAAAATAATACTTTGTAAAGGAGGTGTCCACGATTGGAGCAATGTAAGTCATGTAATACTCCTTTTCTATTTGAGCGATCTGAATCTGTTTGTTGTTTTCGCTAATTCCATAGATGTATTTATCTGTCAATACGTGTGGATTTCCCCTATAATCACGGATCAATTCCTGACCTTTTTCAGGCAGGGAAATTTCTCCCAGAAGCTTGAATCCATCATATAGGATCAATTCCGTTCCTTTTTTCAGATTCTTGGGATATGTCAATAAAAGCAAGTTGTCATCAGGCAAAAATTCAAAATCAGAAACAGACACCCGGGAGGATTCAAATATTGTATCGGGAACTCCGACAGGTTTGATTACAACTTCTTCTATCAGGTGTTCCTTGCTGTAATACATTCTCACCACAATTGTGATGGTATCTGTGGGTTTCCCGGAGAAGATTTTCTTTGGTATTTCTTCAGAAGGATTAAATGCAATATGATTTAACTCAAAGGCAGTAGCCTCTTTTGTAGAAACTTGAAAATAAGCTGCGCCTTTTAAGTTGGTATATTGGGCCTTAATTATTGAATCTCCCTGGTATTGACGAATGTAAACCCGGGAAACAGGATCTCCGTTACTTCGGTCTTTCGCAATGATCCGAACGGTAGTTTGACTGAATGCACTTGTTGAGAGTAAGATCAGAAAGGCAAGGTGTAAAATCGGCTTCATGACTTTGAATTTCTGTAGAGATGCAAGTATGGCTAAAATTCCATAAAAAAATAGTGGGGATGCGATACATCGCCTCCCCACAGTATTTCTTCTCTTGTAAATAGCAAGATTATAATTTTAAAAGCCAGCCGAAGCTATCTTCTACTTTCCCTAATTTCAAGTCATCCAGGTAAGCATGTACTTTCAATGAGAAAGTACGTGTCTCAACCGGAGGAAGAATCAAATCTTCATCACGGTACCCGATTTTAGCAATATGAGCAATTGTAGCAGCCGTACCCGCTCCGAAAGCTTCAGTCAAACGTCCTTCTCTATGAGCCTGGACAACTTCAGCAACAGAAACTTTGCGCTCTTCAACCGGCATTCCCCATAATTGGGCTATTTCAACGACCGAACGCTTGGTAATACCTCTTAAGATGGTGTCGCTTTCCTCTGAAGGAGTAATCAAAACGCCATCGATAACAAACATCACATTCATAGTACCTGATTCTTCAATGTACTCATGCGTTTTTCCGTCTGTCCAGACCAACTGATGATATCCTTTTAACTGTCCTAGTTTTGCAGGATACAAAGCTGCAGCATAATTACCGGCAGTCTTAGCTCTTCCTACTCCACCAACTGATGCCCTGGTGTAAAATTCTTCAATTTTCACATTCACAGGCTCACTATAATATGCACCAACAGGGCAAGCGAAAATTACAAAACGATACGTATCTGACGGTTTTATTCCAATGTATTCATCGATGCCGAATAAAAACGGCCTTAAATACAAGGAATAACCTTCCTTCTTTGGAATCCAATTGCTTTCAATCTCAACAAACTTCCGAGTCAACTCAACAAAAACATTCTCCGGAATGACCGGCATACACATACGAACACAAGATTCTTCGAATCGCTTCGCATTCATATCAGGCCTGAAGATTGCCACTTCACCTCCATTCATTCTATAAGCTTTCAATCCTTCAAAAATTGATTGCCCGTAATGAATGACAGATGTTGCAGGATGCATGGAAAGAGGACCAAACGGCATAATCTCAGGATCTTGCCATGCCCCATCTTTATAATCCATAATTAGCATGTGATCTGAAAACACTTTCCCAAACGGCAAATTGTCCCAATCAACAGCACTTAGTTTAGACTCTTTGGTAAGAGTAACTTTAATGTTGTCTTGTAATACCATAACGACTAATAGTTATGCGAATATACCTAAATTAGTTGACGATTCCATGTGCATATCGGAAGTAATTCCAATATTTGCATCAGGAAGGACTTTTAATGTAACTAAACAAAAATGCCAACACTTACAACACTTTCATTGAAAAGCTTTTCGAAAAGAACCCTGCTGCTTCCCTTTTTCCTGTTCATTCTCTGCTTCGGTAAGATTTATGGACAAACTCATTCGTTTAGCGGGACAATCGGCAAATACCCGATTTACCTTCAAATGACTATTGATGGAAGCCGCGTAACCGGATATTACTTCTACAAAAACAAACTGATAGATCTTTCTCTTGCAGGAACCAGCAAATCCGGAGTAATCACACTGAGCTCTTCTGATGAATATGCGTTAGAAGTGACCGATCCGGAAACCTTCCGATTCAAATGGCCGAACAAAATAATTGAAGGAAGTTGGTCACAAAAGGGCAAATCACTCCCGCTCAAATTAGTTCTATTGACAGCGAAAGAAACCGGCAGTCCCAAATGTTCGAATCCGTATTTCAAAAAAGAAGCTTCCGATGCCAGTGACCTGACCAAAGTAAAAGTCGGGCTTTTTAAACTGAAGCAAGTTGATTCAGTAGGAACAATCAATCACGTAAAGATTCGTTATTTTGAAGAGGTCAACACCAAAATCACCTTGTTTCGTATCGATTCCGGGTTGGTTGCCGAAAAACAAAAAGACGCAAATTCATACCTGGAATTTTTGCAGATTTCAGAATACCTTGCCAGCTTGGAATGCGCAGCCTACTCCACTTACGGCTCAGATTACAACTACAGCATCTCTGACATCACTATTTCAAACGATTTGATCAGTTTTTCTGTTTTCACAGCATTTTATTGTGGCGGGGCTCATCCGTCAGAAAGCAATTATGGGATCAGTTACGATATAAACAAACGCCAGGCTATAAAATCATCCGACTTTCTGATTCCCGGTAAGGAAAACACCTATGAAGAACGCGTCTATACTTACTTAGCAAAAAATAACCCTGAATATTTCAATGAGAATAATTCGTCCGAAGAATACGATGTGAATATGGAATGTGAATACTCCAAAAAGGAATTATGGACCGTAGATTGTGATTTTGTATTTACACCGAATGGATTAAAACTTCTTCCTTCATTTCCTCATTTTGCTGCTTTTTGCCTGGATCCTGAATGGGCGGTAATCCCCTATTCTGAATTGAAGGACTTGATAAAACCCGAATATTACAGCAAATTGAATCGTTTGAAGCCTTAACTTTACACGTTCAATCTGAATACTTGAATCAGCCACAGCTGAAACATTGGAACATTTTGAATATTCATAAAATAAGACATGTCAAAAAAGAGCGAAGAAATTCTTTCCAACTATTGGGGTTATTCTCAGTTTCGACCTTTACAGGAAGAGATTGTTGATGCTGCGATTTATGGTAAGGACGTCATTGCTCTTTTACCTACCGGCGGGGGGAAATCAATTTGCTTCCAGGTACCGGGCATAGCGCGTGAAGGAATCACGATCGTTGTTTCACCTCTGATTGCCTTAATGGAAGACCAGGTCACTCAACTCCAGAAAAGAGGGATCCGTGCAAAAGCGTTGACCAGCGGACTCTCTTTCCGTGAAATAGACATTCTGCTCGATAATGCGAAATTCGGAGGTTTGGACTTTCTGTACATTTCTCCTGAACGCATCCAGACACGCCTTTTCCAGGAACGCGTAAAACAAATGGAAATCGGGTTGTTTGTTGTTGATGAAGCACATTGTATTTCGGAATGGGGACATGATTTCCGGCCGGCCTATACGGATATTGCTAAACTGAGAGAATTCCATCCTGAAGTTCCAATCATTGCTGTGACGGCTACAGCTACTCCGAAAGTGAAAGAAGACATTGCGACACATCTCAAATTGAAAAACCCGGAATTGTTTGAGGCTCCCTTTGAACGTACGAATGTCAGCTATGAAGTCTATCATGTTTCGAATAAACTGGATGCTATTACGAAATGGATCCATAAGAATCCGAATGATGTAGGGATTGTTTATTGCCAAACACGTAAAAGTGTGAAAGATGTGATGGTTTATTTGCAAACTCAAAAGATCAAAGCAAATATGTATCATGGTGGTATGAGTGGAAAAGAACGAAGTCTTGCTTTGGCGAATTGGCTTTCAGAGAAAACTCCGATCATGGTTGCTACGAATGCTTTTGGAATGGGAATTGACAAACCGAATGTTCGATTTGTGGCACATTACGAGGTTCCGAATAATCCGGAATCGTATTTCCAGGAAGCAGGAAGAGCCGGTCGGGATGGAAATGAATCCCGGACTTTTGCTTTTGTTGAACCGGCCGACATCCATGAGATTGCCGAACGAGTATTGGCACAGTTTCCGAGCACCGACAAGATCAAACTAATTTACAGAGCTTTATGTAATTATCTAAAGATTGCTATCGGCTCGGGAGAACATGAGTCGTATGTCTTGCAATTCAATGATTTTGTGAAAAAATTCAACCTCAATATCACAGAAGTTTATCCTGCATTCAAGCTACTTGAAATGAACGGGAGCATCCTTTTCTCGGAACAGGGATTGAAAGGTTCCCGCATAAAGATCAGTATAGACAATACGCATCTTTACGGATTCCAATTGAAAAATCCTGTCTTGGATCCATTGATTACCTGGATTTGCAGAAATCACAGCGATGTATTTGAATCCTTTTGCGAATTGGATGAAGCAGACGCTTGTCAGAAATTGAAAATATCCGACAAGGAATTGGAACGTCAGTTGAAATATCTGGAAGAACACGGGCTCATCGACATCACTTGGCGAACGGATTTACCGATGGTCACTTTCCTTCACGAACGATTCCCGGATGATTATGTGGAATTGAAAGCAGAAGTCTATCATTTCAGGAAAGAACGCGCTTTGGAACGGATGAACGTGATGAAGAAATTTCTTGAAGAAAAACATTGCCGACCGCAATTCATCATTTCTTATTTCGGGCAAAAAAGTGCACCCTGCGGGAAATGCGATTACTGTTTGGAGCAGAATTTGCTTGAAAAACATCCGCGAATCGAGTTGGAACTGATTGCACTCTTGCAACAGAAACCGATGACTTTAGCTGAACTGATTACCGAATTCGATACTTCCTTCTCAGCGAAAATAAAATCAACACTCAAAGAACTCATCAACGAAGAGCGTATTGTTTTTAATGCGCAACGTTTTTCGCTCCCCCGTTAACCGTTCGTTTCAAATCCATGATTTCGCGTTGTAAATCCTGTATACTTCTGGTAAGCAGCGAATCATCAATACGCATTTCAGGCAAACTCGGTGAAATGTAGTTTACAAATTTCCACATTTCGACAATCTCATTCACGTTTACGTAATAAGGCAAATACAGCGGATTTGTAGAACATAATTCGAACGACTGCTGGGATTCGATAAAGTTGTTTACAATCTTAAATACAATTCCATCGTCTTTTGTCACGACAATACAAGGTGTTCCATTTCGGACACTTCCCCAATTCTGGATGTATTCGGCAACAACAAAGGATCCTTCTTCTACCGGTGGCATTGAATCACCGACAATTGGGAAAGAACGGTATTTTCTATCCTTCGACAGGAATGGCAAGCTGAATGTGGGAAGAACTTTTAAATAATCAGGGTCTGCGTAACCGGTCGTATAACCGGCACGTGCCTGCTGCGGGATCAATTCGATCATCTCATTGTCTTCCGCATCCACCACTGAAGTTAAAACACGTAGGTTCTTTCCATTGATATCCGCATACAATCCGGAGCTGATCGTAGTCCAGTCACTTTCCGTAAAAGTGGTGAAATCTTTGGTCAACAAGGCATCTATCGGCACAGCGTAATAATTGCTCAGTGCAATCAACGTATCGATTCCAGGCTCTGCAATCTCATTCTCATAACCGGAATAACTACTGCGTGTTAAACCTAAATCAGAAGCAACTTCTTCCTGTGATTTCTTCTTGCTTTTGCGAACGAGCTTTAGATTATTTCCAAGTTTCATAATGACCAAATTTTAATCAAAAATATGATTACTTTTTAATCTTTCCAAGAAAATCTGAAATATTTATTGAATTTGGTATATTATTCAGATCAATTGAAGTTAAATAAACGTGTTCTTTACGCATCACATACGAAAAGTACAAGATTGTATTTTTTGAAGTTTCCAACTTAAAAACAGTTCTGTCATCTCCGAAAATTTCATCCGACGGATAAGCTACGAGTTCCGCATTCTCCAAATTATTCACCTTGATATAATTAAACAATTCGATAATTGATTCAATTTTTACACGTGTATAATTCATAGTGGTAAACAAGTCATCTATCCGGTTCTCTTTGATTTGCTTCAGATTCTGATTGAATAATCTGAACGCTTTATTATACCTCTCGACACATTTAGGTGAATACTGAAAATCAGGGCCTCTGCCATCGCTGATAACTATGGCCTGATATTTCAATCCCATTTCGGGAAGTTTTTTCTGAAAACACAAAAGTAACTCCTGCCAATCCGTGTTTTCAGATTCAGGTTTCAAATCCAAATAAATCGTTATCGTGGGTTTTTCAGACAATCCGACAAATGTCAAATCAGTGTTTTTTAGATCAGAACATTTTTTAAACACCAATTCGTACTTGTCTTGAAATTTTTGGTGCTCTGTTAATTCAACTATTTTCTTGACTTTACTTGGATTCGGGACACACCCAATAAATGAAATTCCATAAGTCAAAAGGATTATCAGTTTCAATTTATCGGTCACTGATCCAATCATCCCTTCCTTCTTTGTTGCATATTCTGGAGCAGCTTATGCACTTCAAACGTAATCGGTCTTCCGATCAATTCGGAATAGACCTTGATGAATTTCGCTCCGAGAAAAATGATTTGAGAAGAATAATACATCCAGGCCAGGAAAATCAGCAAGGTTCCGGCAATTCCCATCTGACTTCCGAAGAAGTACTTTGTGAAGTAGAACTTCAATCCGATCTGTCCCACATACAACAAACACGCAGTTAACAATCCTCCCGAAAAGGCAAGTTTCCATACCACTTTTCCATCATGAAGGAACTTATAGACCAACGCAAATAAGATGGTATTGATCCCGATAGCCACCAAATGCTCCAAGGTATTCATGATCCATTGTTGATGTAAATGCAGCGAATCGTATAACTTCCCGCTTATGGACATGAAAATGGTTTCAGCTGTATAAAGTAAAACAATGGAAACACCGAATACAGCCAGCATGAAAACGGAAACCAGCTTTGTGAAGACGGTATGGAAAATCTTGGTCTTGCGATCATCAATTTTCACATGGATATCATAAAATTCATTGATGCTCAGACGAAGGGAAGAAATCAAGGCAGAACTTGAAAACATCAAAGCTACTATTCCGATAATATTGAGAATCATACTGCTCTTTTCAAAATGTACCTCAGACAAAAAGGATAGAATTCCCGAACTGTCTTTTAATCCGATGTGCACTTCCAACAATTCTTTAATCAAACGCAGAATCGCCTCTTGTCCCATGATCTTTCCAAAACTGATCAAAGCAAGATAGATGATCGGGATAATCGCAAAAACAGCATAATACGCCAACGCGGCGCCGTGGAAGAATGAATTTTCCTGGAAAAATTCGACAAAGGTTCTTTTAAAAAGCTGTAGAACTTCTTTCCAACTAAGCTTTGGCACTTTTACTTTTGAGTTCAATACGTTTTACTTTTTTTAGCGGTTTATCGGCATGCAAGATAATTGTTTCCTTGTTTTTTGTTTTGAAAAAAGACTTCCAGTACGCGCCGAAGAAAACGGAGTCGGTGAATTCCAATTCAATTCCGTCTTTTTTCACCACTTTATACTCACAAGGTCGAAATAAAATTTTAGTTTTTCCGTCTTTCAGTTCATTTAATTCTCCGAAATAAGCTCCTTCATTGAAATTAGATGGTTTGAAATAGAAAGCTTGAGGCGTATCTATCCTGCTAAATTTCCCTTTGTTCAAAAAGGCAATCCGTTCACACCATTGCATTACTTCGTCTCCTTCGTGTGAAACCAACAGGCAAATCGTGTTCCGGATTTCGACCAGTTGTTTGATATAAGCTCCGATCTTCGACCTTAAATGAGCATCCAGGTGTGAAAAAGGTTCGTCGAGAAGTAAGACCTCCGATTCCAAGGCTAAAGCTCTCGCAATTGATAAGCGCTGCTGTTCTCCTCCTGAAAGATGTCGGGCCTGCTGACTTTCCAACGGTTTCAATTCCACCAAATCAAGTAATTCATAACAAAAACGGATGCGGTCCTTTTCTGGCAGATGAAGAATTTTTACCAAAACATTTTCTTTAACCGTATGGAAAAGATCCAGGTTAAAATCCTGGTTGACCAATTGAATTTCAGGATGTCCCGGAATCAATCGTTCACTTGGGCCTTTCACCCGCTCGTTATTCCAATAAACAGTTCCTTTGGAAGCATCCAATAATCCGGCAGTGATTTTAAGCAAGGTGGATTTTCCTCCTCCACTCGCACCGACAATTCCGAAAATCTCACCCGGTTTCAGGTCAATGGAAACGCCTTCTAAAACCTTCCTTTGTTCGTTGTATGAAAAATAGATTTGCCTGATTGAAAGCATCAGTTTCTTAATTCCTTTGGAAATGCGCTTAGCACGATATAAACTCCAGGTACCGGATTCTCCACCACCTCGTCATCATTCAAATAAACTTTCAATTTTTGATGATCGTGGTCGATAAGGTATTCATCCAGGCATTTTTCAGAAAAAACAATTGCCGTTGCTCCATTTTCACCATGAAAGATGAATTGAATGACATCCTGTATCTCATAATGGAAAGATTTGCCATCTCCGATTTCTCCGGCAAGAATAAAAGGCTGGTCACGCACAATCTCCAATACATCTGAAGAATCAGTTAAACGAAATTCATCTTCCCATTCATAACGAATGTTTTCAGGTGAATCTTTTCCATCATGCTTCTCTTGAGCATATTCTTCTGAAAAAGAATTGTTTTTTAGAAACACTTGAATTGAGTACGACATTTTTCTTTTTATGAGATAGGATACAAAGATACGACTAATTGAAAATGTAGAATGGATAATTGAAAAGGTTTTGATTCCTGACGTCAATTCCTCCTTCTCTTCCAACTTTTCAATTCTCAATTTTCAATTTAGACTATCTTTGCACAAAATTCGTGATATGTACCCCAACGTTCAATTACTTCCGCACAAAACACAATCTATGGAAAGAAGACATCCGTGGATTTTTTCCGGTGCCTTGAAAGAGATGCCAAAAACGATTGAAGATGGTGAAGTAGTGGCTGTTTTGGATTCACGGAACAATGAAATTGCGAAAGGGCATTTCCAACACGGTTCCATTGCAGTTCGTATCCTGACGTTCAACAATGACTTGATCGATCAGGCGTTTTTCAATAAACGTATTTCCGATGCGGTTGATTTACGCAGGAAATTGCACCTTTTCAGAGAAGACAATTCGATTTGCAGATTGGTTCATGGTGAAGGAGACGAATTACCCGGATTGGTAATTGACTATTATGGAGGTGTTGCAGTAATCCAATGTCACAGTTTGGGAATGTACCTCCAAATTGATCTGATCAAGAATGCATTGATTCATGCTTTGGGAGACGATTTGAAGGCGGTTTACAATAAATCCAAAGAAACTCTTCCAGGTCGCGTGCCGGTTGAAGATGGTTATCTATTCGGAAGCTGTGAAACTCCTCACATTGCATTGGAAAACGGAGTGAAATACCAATTGGATTGGATTACAGGCCAGAAAACAGGTTTCTTCATCGATCAGCGTGAAAACAGGGCTTTATTGGCAAAATATGCCGAAGGAGCGAAGATATTGAACACCTTCTGTTATTCGGGAGGATTCAGCTTGGCTGCATTGAAAGAAGGTGCAAAAGAAGTGCATTCGTTGGACAGTTCAAAAAAAGCAATCGAACTGACGGATGCAAATATTGAATTGAACGACTTCAAAAATCACCGATCGATTGTCGCTGATGCAATGAACTTCATCCGTGAAACAGGGGAAGAATACGATATTATTATCCTGGATCCGCCGGCATTTGCTAAACACCGCGACAAAAGACACCAGGCAGTGCAAGGATACAAAAGGCTGAATGCAATGGCTATTCAACACATCCGCCCGGGAGGACTGTTGATGACTTACAGCTGTTCTCAAGTTGTGGACAAACAATTGTTTACCAATACCATTATTGCTGCAGCAATTGAGTCCGGAAGAACGGTGAAAATCCTTGAACAATTGCACCAACCTGCAGATCACCCGATTAATGCTTTCCATCCGGAAGGTGAATACCTGAAAGGATTGCTTTTACAGATTATTTAATGTTAGATATCCGATATAAGAGCATTCTTACGGTTGCTCTACCAATGATGTTAAGTGGATTCATTCAATCCGTTATTTCCATTACCGATGCAGCATTCTTAAGCAGGTTCAGTAAACTGGCTTACGATGCTTCGGGAAGTGCCGGTTTGTGGTATATTACCATGTATATGGTTTTCATCGGACTTGGTGATGGCGCGCAAATCGCAATGGCTCAAAAAGTCGGAGAAAAGAACACCAAAGGATTTGCAGCTGTATTTCAATCAAACTTTGTCATCTTACTCTTTGCAGCTACTATATTGACAATCCTGGTTCAGCTTTGCATGCCATCACTTATGGGATACATGGTTACAAACCGGGAACTCGCTCAAGCAGAACAATCGTTTCTCGAAATCAGAAGTTACTCATTTTGGGCAGCAACCATTACCATCAGTATCCAGGCGTCTTACCTGGCTGTCGGAAAAACCACGTTGGTGCTTATTGCTTCCCTGATAGCAGCAGTATCCAATATTATTTTGGATTACTCCCTGGTTTTTGGGATTGGTCCTTTTCCGAGGTTGGGATTGGAAGGCGCGGCAATTGCGTCCACTGCAGCAGAATTTTTAGCCATGTTGTTCCTCCTGTCTACCTTGATTGGTGGAAAATTGAGAAAACAATATCCTATCTGGAAGGAAAGCCTGGTCAGCAAATTGCAGTTAAAAGAAAACCTGGTTATCGGTGTCCCGCTCTTATTCCAGGGAATGGTGGCACTTTCTATCTGGACGATCTTTTTCATCTGGATAGAACAGATGGGCGGCGACAATCTGACTGTTTCATTGAATATCCGGTACGTTTATTTCCTGGCTTTCATCCCGATTTGGGGATTTGCCGCCGCAACAAAAACTTATATCGCGCAATACTTCGGAGCAAAACAGTTTCACCAGCTTCCGACCATACAACGAAGAATACAGCTTTTAACGGTCAGTTTTCTGATCCTGACCTTCCATGGAGCAATTATTTATCCGGAAGCATTGATCAGATTGGTTTCAGATCACGCGGAACATGTACGGAAAAGTGCACAAATCCTTCGTGTTGTAAGCGGTTCCATCTTGATTTACGGTATTGGCAGTGTTTATTTTCAAACCATCAGTGGGATCGGAAAAACAAGGATCACCTTCCTGGTGGAATGTCTATCGACTACTTTGTACATCATTTCTGCTTATCTTTTCATCAAAGTATGGGATTGGCCCATTCAATGGGTTTGGTTGGTTGAATATGTCTATTTCATCACGATGGGTCTGGGTTCATTCACTTATTTAAAATGGATTAATCGAACAAAGGATAAAATAGAATATGGATAATTTGCGCATTGTTTTTATGGGGACACCCCATTTTTCAGTTGGAATTCTTCAGGCAATCAAAGAAGCAGGAATGAATTTGGTTGGTATCGTCACTGTTGCGGATAAACCTGCGGGCAGAGGCCAATTAATGCATGAAAGCCCGGTGAAGCAATTTGCCCTGGAAAACAAAATCCCGGTATTGCAACCATTAAAACTAAAGGATACAGATTTCCTAAGTGATCTGGAAGCACTCCAAGCGGATGTTTTTGTAGTAGTCGCATTTCGCATGCTTCCTACAGAAGTCTGGAAGATGCCAAAGAAAGGAACATTCAATCTTCATGCTTCCCTTCTACCCGATTATCGTGGAGCTGCTCCAATCAACTGGTCTATTATTAACGGGGACAAAAAAACAGGGGTCAGTACATTCTTTATAGATGAAGCTATTGATACCGGAAATGTAATCGGTCAAACAGAAATGGCCATTGCAGAAAATGAAAGCGCGGGAGAATTGCATGACCGGATGATTCGGATCGGCGGTAAACTTGTAGTGGAAACTCTCCAACGTATTGCGAACAATGAAGTGAATCCGATTCCTCAAACAGAATTGGGAACCTCTATGAGACCTGCCCCAAAACTATTTAAAGAGAATACACAGATTGATTGGAATGCAGAGCCGCAAGCGATTCATAACCTGGTCCGCGGATTGAATCCTTATCCAACGGCTTGGACCACCTGGAAAAATTCAAAAGGCGAATTGAAGAATGTAAAAGTTTTCAAAACACATATCAGTTCTCAAACCGGTTCCGGATCACTTCAATTATCGGCTACAAAGACCCAATTATTCGTCGATACAAACGAAAAACAACTCGAAATTGTCGAATTCCAGGTAGAAGGAAAGAAGAAAATGACTGCAAAGGAGTGGTTGGTTGGGAATAATTCATCCGATTGGTCCATCATTCTCAACTAATTTTTATCGAAGAAAAGATCAAATTAGTCGGACCCCCCCCTAAAACAGGGAGGCTTATCAACAAATACGTTTATTTATCAACAAAATCAACGCTTTTTAGTGTTTGGCCTTGGTAGAGAAGCATATTCCTATATTTTTGTTGTGTTAATTATTAGAAATCATTCAAAAAAAAACCAAACTATGAACAAAGCAGAATTAATTGATGCGATTGCTTCTGAAGCAGGATTATCTAAAGCTGATGCGAAAAAAGCATTGGATGCATTTGTAGGTGCTACAGCTGGAGCATTGAAAAAAGGAGACCGTATTTCTTTAGTAGGATTCGGTTCTTTCTCAGTTTCTAAGCGTGAAGCTAGAACTGGTCGTAACCCACAAACTGGAAAAGAAATCAAAATCGCAGCTAAGAACGTAGTACGTTTCAAAGCTGGTGCTGAGTTATCTGGAGCAGTTAACTAAGAACGATATTCTTTAGAGAAAAATCCCTTTGTCAACCGACGGAGGGATTTTTTTTGTTCCGGTATTTCCTGATCTATTTCTGTTACCGCCCAACATGTAAATAGGCTCATTTACATAAATTATCCCTTTTTTACACGTAATCTTCCACTAAATAGAACATCTTTGTGGGACAGTTCTATTCCATACCCGATGACCGATACACGCTTTAACTACGGAATTCTTTTTTTCCTTTTTTTTCTTATTCAATCTACCCAACTTGTTTCAGCTCAACATGCTACAATAACCGGAAAAGTGACCGGCGGAATCCCCGAGTCTCTACCGGTTGTGCGTTTGTGTCATTCAACTGATTCAACACTCGTTAAGGCTGCTATTTGTGATTCATTAGGGAAATTTGAGTTTGAAATTGCTAAAACAGGTACTTTCCTGATCATCATCGATCAATTGGATTATCAGAAATTGGTGAGCCAACCCTTTGAAGTCGCTACCGATTCTTCCCGCATACAATTACCCGAAATCACTTTAAGAGCAGCCTCAACACAATTACAAGATGTTGTAATTACGATTAAGAAACCTTTTATTGAACGAAAAATCGACCGGGTCATTGTGAATCCGGACGCATTGGTTGGAAGTTCCGGGACAACTGCTCTTGAATTATTGGAAAAAGCGCCGGGAATCATTGTTGATTTCAATGGAAACATTTCTTTAAAAGGAAAATCCGGAGTCCAGGTTTTCATTGATAACAAACCTACTTATATGTCGCAGGAAGACCTTGCCGGATATTTGCGTTCCCTGCCCTCCAATTCCGTCGCTTCCATAGAAATCATGACCAATCCTCCAGCCCGTTACGACGCATCGGGAAATGCAGGGATCATCAATATCATCCTGAAAAAACTAAAGGAAAAAGGATTCAATGGTGGAATTACCCTGAGTTACGGGCAAGGAAGATACATGCGTACCAATAACAGTTTCACCTTCAATTACAGGGTGAATAAAATCAATCTGTTCACCACACTCGGTGTGAGCCAGAATAATTCCTACCAGGATCTGGATATCAACCGGTATTATTCCACTCCCGACGGCCAGTTCAGTTCCGCATTTTTACAAAATTCCTATATCAAGAGGCAATTCGGTGGAAAAACAGGAAAAATCGGGATGGATTGGTATCTAAGTAAAAAGTCAACCATTGGAGTTGTGTTCTCGGGTTCTCACGATCCGTCCCTAACAACAAATAATAACACTGCAAATATACTTGCAGCCGACAGCTCAATCTCAGCCGTGGTTAAAGCTTACAGTAAGTCGAAGAATCTTTGGTATAACGGGAGCGCCAACATCAATTACACCCTGAAAATTGACAGCTTGGGAAAAGAACTGAGTATCAATGCGGATTACATCCGCTACAAATCAGAGCATGACCAAACCTTGGACAACAAGACCCGCTCGAACGACGGAACAGTTATAAATTCTTTGAATCTGGAATCTTCACTACCTGCGGATATTGATATCAAAACTGCCAAAATAGATTACGTAAATCCGTTTAAAAACAATAACAGGATGGAATTCGGGGTGAAGACTGCCTTTGTAAGTACGGATAATACAGCTGATTTTTATGATGTTGTAGGAAATTCCCTTGTTCCGAATTATACCTTTTCAAACCGCTTTCTCTACAAGGAAAACAACAATGCAGCTTATGCAAATTACGCCCAGGAAATTGGAAAACTTGCATTCCAATTGGGATTGCGGTTCGAAAGTATCCGTATGCAGGGAAACCAGTTAGGCAATCCAATAGTGAGTGATTCCAGCTTTACACGCATGTACAACAGCTTATTCCCCACAGCTTATTTCTCTTACACTCCTGACAGTTTAAAGCACCACCAGATCGGCTTGTCTTTCGGGAGAAGGATCGATTATCCGAATTATCAGGACATGAATCCCTTCACCTATCCGATGGATGCTTATACCTATTACGCGGGGAATCCTTTCCTGAAGCCAACATTTTCTTACAATTTCGAACTGACGTACAGTTACAAAAACGCATTTTCCGTCACTCTTGATTATAGCCTGGTCCACAATCTGATCAATGAGACCAATGAACAGGTAAACAATATTTATTACAGCAGACCTGGTAATTATGGAAATCAAACTGCTTATGGAATCAGTGTAAGCGGTGAGATCAACCTCACCAAATGGTGGAATGTCCAATACTACTCGGAAATGAAGAATATCGGCTACAATACTTCTATCTATAATCAACCCTTAGTTGAAAACCGTTGGTATTGGTATGTAGGGCCAGCTTTCAAATTCATGATCACTCCGAAATTCTCAGCTGATCTTGCCGGATCCTATCAGACACGCATTTTGTCCGGACAGTTTCTGACTATTCCGGTTTGGCAACTAAGAGCAGGACTAGCTTACAAAATCCTGAAAGAAAAAGGGGCTGTCAAATTGAGCCTTTCGGATGTCTTTCACAGCAACAAACCTGGTGGGGATATTCGAAACATTGCGAATTCAAAAGCGAATTGGTTGAGTAAACTGGATACCCGCGTAGTTACTGTAAGCTTTTCTTACCGTTTCAGCAAAGGAAAAGCCTTGAATGCGCGTGAGTCAGGTTCATCGGATTCTGAAAAACAACGCGTAGATCATTAATTTACGATACCGGAGAGCCAAAAGCCCCCTAAAACAGCTTAGATTGATTTAGTTCCATATTCCTCTATCGGAAACAAAACTCCTTCTAGCTTTTGACTTTATCACTTTTCAATTCTACAATAATCACTAGCTTTGCAGCATGAAAAACGAATTGCTTCAGGCATTTTACGAATTGATTCCGGAAGTGAAAGGTCAGCTGTTTGACGAAGTTGCTTCAAACCGCACACGACATCTGACTGTTCTACTGGAAGAAATTTTCCAAGAACATAATGCCAGTGCTGTCATCCGAAGCTGTGATTGCTTCGGTATCCAGGAATTGCATGTGGTTGAAAGCAAAAACAAATACAAGGTGCAACGCGATATCGCCCGTGGAGCAGGAAGATGGGTCGATCTCTTCAATTACAATGAGGGTACTTCCCCACTCGTGGATGCTGTTTCCAAATTAAAATCACAAGGATATAAAATCGCGGCACTTACTCCGGATGCGGAACATTCCATATTCGACCTGCCACTGGATCAACCCATCGCTCTTTCATTCGGAACAGAATGGGAAGGAATCTCGGACGAAATCCGTGAAATTGCGGACTACCAGGTTTCGATTCCGATGGTTGGATTTACGGAAAGTTTCAACGTTTCCGTCTCAGTAGCACTTACGCTTCAAGCATTAAGACAACGACTGATTGAATCAGACATCGATTGGAAGCTCAGTGAAGCTGATCAAATTGACGTCAAATTGAAATGGTGTCAGCGTTATATGAAAAATGGTGATGTCGTCAGAAGAGAACTTGAAAAACGCTTGCAAGGTTCAAATGAAAATGTTCAATAATCAAATGCTTCCAACAAGGAATGAATTTGAATTATTTGAACTTTTTGAACTTTTTTTACTCTGTAAATCAAAGAGAACGTTATATTTGTATGACTTTTCGAACTCAAAAAAAAACAGATAACTATTATGGGAAAAGGTGATATCAAGACTGCAAAAGGAAAACGTACAAACGGATCCTATGGTAATACTCGCAAAAGAAAAACAACTGCGACGGTTAAACCGGCAGCTGTTAAGAAATCTGCCGCGGCAGATGAGAAAAAAGTAGCAGCTAAGAAACCGGCTGTTAAAAAAGAAACAGTAGCGAAACCTGCAGCTGAGAAAAAACCCGCAGCAAAAAAACCGGCTGCAAAACCAGCGAAAAAAACGGAAGAATAATCGAATGAATATTCCTTCAACATATCAAAAGCTCTGCCACTTGGCGGGGCTTTTTTTGTGAAATATTTTAATGTAAAACGCTTCTCTTTTCGTTCAAAATTCTCGAAATTTGTACACTTCCAAATAGAGAGTAAAAAATCAACAAATGAAAAAACACAACTTTGGCGCAGGACCATGTATTCTTCCGCAAGACGTATTTAAGAAAGCTTCAGATGCTGTATTGGATTTCAATGGATTATCCATTCTTGAAGTTTCGCACAGAAGTAAGGATTATGAAGCTGTGATGCACGAGGCACGCGAGTTAGTGAAAAAGGCTTTGAATATTTCAGATGAATATGAGGTACTTTATCTGCAAGGTGGAGCTACGCTTGGATTCACAATTGCGGCTTTGAATATGATGCGTTCAACAAAGAAAGCAGGATATATCAATACCGGAACATGGGCTTCCGGCGCAATCAAGGAAGCTAAGAAAGTGGGAGTTGATGTGAATGTGTTTGCTTCTTCTGAAGATAAAAATTTCAGCTATATTCCAAAAAACCTGGTAATTCCGACGGATGCCGATTATATCCACTTCACTTCGAACAACACGATTTTCGGTACTCAGTTCAAGGATTTTCCTAAAACGGATTTGCCATTGGTTTGTGACATGTCTTCGGATATTTTCTCCAAAGAGGTCAATGTTTCGGACTTTGATCTGATCTATGCCGGAGCTCAAAAAAACCTGGGACCTGCCGGAGCTACTTTATACATTGTAAAGAAAGATGTTCTAGGGAAGTCTACTTCTGCATTCATGCCAAGTTACCTGGATTTGAAAGTACACGCAGAAAAGGATTCCATGTACAATACTCCTCCGGTATTTTCAGTTTACGTTGCCATGTTGAATCTGCAAGATCTGATGGCGAATGGAGGTGTTCCTAAAATGGCATTGAAAAACCAGGCGAAAGCAAAGTTGCTTTATTCGGAAATCGATGCGAACCCATTATTCCAGGGAACTGCAGCTGTTGAAGACCGGTCTGAAATGAATGTCAACTTCCTGTTAACAAACGATTCTTTGAAAGATGAATTCGATGCAGCATGGAAAGCAGCCGGAATTATCGGATTGAACGGACACAGAAGTGTCGGTGGATACAGGGCTTCCATGTACAACGCACTTGAATTGGATAGCGTTCAGGTTTTGGTTGATGTTATGAATGATTTCTCTAAAAAACACGGGTAAGAGCCAGCACAGCTGGCGAAGACTGAGGCTCTGGCTGGAAAGACAGAAAAGCCGAGGGATATAGAACGATAACTATTTGTTCCAAACAAAATCGAACTAACTGGGAACTCAGTACAAATTGAATTAAAAATTATGAAAATATTAGCAAACGACGGTATCTCCAACGAAGGGAAAATCGCTCTTGAGAAAGCCGGTTTTACCGTAATAACTGATAAGGTTGAGCAGGATAACCTGATCAACTATGTGAATGCAAATAACATCGAGATTATTCTTGTGAGAAGTGCCACAACAATCAGACAAGTGGTCATTGATGCTTGTCCGGGATTGAAATTGCTTGGTAGAGGTGGTGTTGGAATGGACAATATCGATGTTACTTATGCCCGCGAAAAAGGATTGGTCGTGATCAATACACCTGCCTCTTCTTCACAATCCGTTGCGGAATTGGTTATGGGACACTTATTTGCAGGTGCACGCTCATTACACGATTCATTCAAGCAAATGGAGACAGGTGATTTCTCTGCATTGAAAAAGAAATACGGAAAAGGAATTGAATTACGTGGCAAAACCATTGCGATCATCGGCTTTGGCAGAATCGGACAATCATTGGCGAGTTATGCCCTTGGTTGTGGAATGAAAGTGATCGCTGTAAACAATCACGAGATCAATACCGAGATTTCTTTAGGTGAAATCCAGGGATTGGGAGAGTTAAAGGTTCCTGTTAAATCTACTGACGATTTAAACAGTGCTTTGAAAGAAGCTGATTTTATCTCCCTTCATATTCCAAAACAAGCTGATGGTTCTGCAGTAATCAAAAAAGCTCAATTCGACCTCATGAAAAAAGGCGTAATATTGGTGAATGCTGCTCGTGGTGGAGTTGTGGATGAATCTGCCTTATTGGAAGCAATTGCCGAAGGTAAAATTGCTTATGCCGGATTGGATGTTTTTGAAAACGAACCAAATCCGAGAGCAGACCTGTTGAACAACGAAAAAATCGGGACAACACCACATATCGGAGCTGCAACAAATGAGGCTCAAGATCGAATCGGCCTGGAGTTGGCGGATTTAATTGTTAAACAATTTGGAGTGCAAGTTCCTGCTTAGTCATTGGAATAAATGTCTATAATTCACCCCTTTAAGGCAATTCGTCCAACGAGAGATAAAGCTCAGCTGGTATCAACGAGACCTTTAACTGCTTATCGCAAGCATATCTTGCGCGCAAAGTTAGACGAAAACCCTTATACATTCCTGCATATCATTCACCCGGAAGGCGATAAGGAACATCATTCGAAAGCAAATTCCGTGGAGCGTTTCGAAGCCGTTAAAACCCGGTATGATTCGTTCATTGATCAGGGAATCCTGATACAGGATAACCAGGAATCGTTTTACATTTACAGACAGACAAAAGGCGCACACCAGTTTACAGGTGTTATTGCCGGAGTCAGCATAGAGGAATACCGAAATAATCTGATAAAAAAGCATGAGGCAACGATCACTTCACGTGAATCCATGTTTACAAATTACCTGAATATTACCGGATTCAATGCGGAACCGGTTCTTCTGGCTCACAAGCACTTACCGGAACTGGATAAGTATTTTGAAAAAGTAACCAAGTCACGGCCTGAATACGAGTTTTCAACTACAGATAAGATCAAACATGAATTATGGGTGATTGATGCAACTAAAGACTCGAAACTGGTTTCCATTTATGCGGAACTGAACGAATTGTATATTGCTGACGGCCATCATCGTTCTGCTTCCTCTGCCCGATTGAAAGATACGATCATCAAAAACAGACAGGCCCAATTTCCTAATCAGGATTTCTTCCTGGCTTACCTGATTGATGAACAGAAATTGGAAATCCTGGAATTCCAGCGTCTGGTGAAACACCTGAATGGCCTGACTCCGAAGAGTTTCCTCAAAGCGTGTGAAGTACATTTTGAAATTGAAGAGCTCAAAAAAGCGCGCCGACCTATCCAACGTCACGAAATTGTTTGCTTACTCGGCAGGGAAGCTTATTCTTTCAAGCCCAAAAAAGACATTGCATCGGAAAAGGATGTGGTGAAACAATTGGATGCTCAAATCCTTACAGATTATATCCTGACTCCTATTTTGGGAATAGAGGACCTGAAAACGAGTAGGGATATTGATTTTATCCCGGGAACGAAAGAACTAAAAAAAGTGGTCGACCTGGTAAAGAAAGACGATTTCAAGGTAGGCTTTTTGCTTTATCCAGCATCCATCAATGAAGTGAAGGAAGTAGCAGACCAAGGAGGAATCATGCCTCCGAAATCCACCTGGGTTGAACCTAAAATGCGCAGTGGATTGACAATCTATAATATCAACGAATAGCACATGTCTTTAGCAGATCGATTATCCGAATTAAAACAGGAATTGCCCGAAGAAGTGGTTTTAGTGGCAGTTTCAAAAACAAAGCCTGCATCACTTATACAGGAAGCTTACGATGCAGGTCAGCGTATTTTCGGCGAGAACAAGGTTCAGGAACTGGTGGATAAATGGGAAATACTTCCCAAAGATATCGAATGGCATCTGATCGGTCACTTGCAAAGCAACAAGGTAAAATACATTGCTCCATTCGTTTCCCTGATCCATTCCGTAGATAGCTTTAAATTGCTCCAGGAAATCAATAAACAAGGAGAAAAGAATAATCGGGTGATTCCTTGCCTGCTTCAATTCCACATTGCACAGGAAGAGACTAAATTCGGGCTTTCATTTGAAGAAGCAGAAGAAATGCTCCAAAGCAGGGAGTTTGTTGAAATGGATCACATTTCCATTATAGGGCTGATGGGAATGGCCAGTTTTGTAGAGAATGAAGAACAGGTTCGCGATGAGTTCAGACATCTCCACAATTATTTCGCTATCCTGAAAAGCAATTATTTCAAATACAATCCTGATTTCAAGGTCATTTCAATGGGAATGAGCGGTGATTATAAACTGGCAATTGAAGAAGGAAGCACGATGGTCCGTGTAGGAAGCTCATTATTCGGGAACAGATGAAAAATTACCTGATCTTACTTACAAGCATCGTCCTTGGCGGAACTTCATTCGCTCAGAACACCTATGCTGATAGTTTAACTCATGAGCGTGAACAACATGATAAAGAGTTTCTTTCACAAGTATTAAATGAGGAAGAACGGAAAATCCATCCCGAAATCTGTTATTTCCCAATCAATACATCATTCATCATTGAAGCTGATTTCACAAAAGAAGTCGGAAATGCTTTCGTGATGCCTATGTCGAAAGAACGGACTGTTTACTACCGGAAAATGGGAACTCTTTCATTCAAGATGAACGATACCATCTGCATATTGAATGTGTATAAAAACCTCGATCTGGCAGGAAACAAGGCATACAAAAATTATTACTTCGTACCGTTTAAAGACGGCACTACCGGCATTTCTACTTATGGCGCAGGAAAATACCTGGATTGCTACTTCAGTAAAAAGGCCAAAAAAGTGAAATTGGACTTCAACAAGTCTTATCACCCTTATTGCGCTTATTCAGACAGGTACTCCTGCCCTATTGTTCCGGCAGAAAACAGGGTTCCCGTTTCGATTCCTGCGGGCGAGTGTTATGTTTCGCACGATTAAGCCGGGCAATTTTCAATAATGGGTACTGATATACTTTTTCAGGCAATTTTTCCAGATAATGTAGCCTTTATAGTTCAAATGAATTCCGTCTATCGATAATGTGTTGTTTAAATACGTATTGGAAACCAACATCCTGGATTGAATATTTAAAAACGGAATTTTCCTGGAAGCACAGATATGCTTCAAACTATCGTTCATTTCCTTGACGCGTCCTGCAATCACACCATTTACCGGAAATCCTCCATACAAGGTGTCATAGTAATTGGTAGTTGGAATAACGGATTCAATTACCAGATCAATCGGATATTTTTGAATTGTATCCATCATCAGACGAACGTTGGAAAGTGTTTCAGATAATGGAACCGACAGGCTGATATCATTTATTCCAACCATCAGGAAAATGACATGTGGTTTTTTATTCAAAGCCTGGAACAAAGGTGCAACCGTATCAACCTCATGATAAATGATATCGCTGGTTTTGTATCCGTCAAATCCCAAATTGAATATGTGATTGTATCCGGTCAGTGTATTCCAATTGGTATCTGCACCCCAATAGTGATTGATTCTCCTTGTTTCACTATCCCCAAGCATGACAATCCTTAAATCTTTTATTGGGATTTTCTTTGGCTTATTGCATGAAATCAAAGCCAGCAGTAAACAAATTCCGGTTATTATACTTTTACTTTTCATTATACTAACTTCCAATAGATTAGATTTAACAGGCTTTCCATCCAAAACTCAAAGAAAAGAAAAATAGCTCAATCCCCGATTCGAATATCTTACTGAAAGTAAGAAATACTGTTTCGGATTTTCACTAATGATCCCGATTTCATTTTTTTTGGCTAATTTCAAGCAAGATAACTGATCGATATGAAAATACAGAATATACTCGCTTTCTCTTCTCTTCTTGCTCTTTCAACAGCATGCGGAGACAATGCAGAAACCGGAGAAAATGAAGAAAATCCAAAAGCTATGGAAACAACTGTTGAACGGTTCGCTGATGTCCAGATCCTTCGTTTTGAAGTTCCCAGCTGGAATAAATTGACTGTCAAGCAAAAAGAACTGGTTTACTATCTTTCTCAAGCAGGTTTGGCAGGAAGGGATATCAACTACGATCAGAACAACCGATTCAATCTGGAAATTCGCAGGGCATTGGAAGCGATTCATGAAAAATATTCAGGGGATAAAACCACCGGTGAGTGGAAGAAATTCGATGAATGGAGCAAGCAGGTGTTTTTCTCTAATGGAATCCACCACCATTACAGCATGGAGAAAATCAAACCGACCTTCAGTCCGGCTTATTTGGATAAATTGATGAAGTCGGTGGAATACAACCTGAGTCCTGAAGCATTGGATGCTGTTTTTAATCCGCACCTGGAGAAGAAACGAAAAGTGAAAGACCCGAATGCAGACATGATTGTTGCTTCCGCGAATAATTTCTACGGGAAAGGTGTTACCCAAAAAATGGTCGAGGATTTCTACCTGTCAAAACAAGATTTGAACGATTCGACCCCGGTTGAATGGGGACTGAATTCCACATTAGTCCTTAAAAAAGGAAAATTGGTGGAAGAAGTGTGGAAAAGTAAAGGGAAATATGGATTGGCAATCGACCAGATTATCTTTTGGTTGAGAAAAGCAGTGAAAGTTGCTGAAAACGACCAGCAAGCTCAGGCATTGAAAGCCTTAATTGAATACTACAAGACAGGAAGCCTGAAAAAGTGGGACGAGTACAATGTGCTTTGGGCTACTGCAACGAAAGGAGATATTGATTATATCAACGGGTTCATTGAAACTTACGGTGATGCGTTAGGAAAACGCGCCAATTATGAATCAATAGTTCAAATCAACGATTTTGAAGCTTCCAAACGCATGTCTCTTGTAGCAAAAAATGCGCAATGGTTCGAAGACAATTCCCCTTTGATGCCCGAACACAAGAAAAAGAAAGTGGTCGGTGTATCGTATAAAGTGGTTGAAGCTGCCAGCGAATCAGGAGATGCTGCCCCTTCTACTCCAATTGGAGTTAATCTACCGAATAATAATTGGATTCGCGAAATGCATGGTTCCAAATCAGTTTCATTGGGAAATATCATCGAGGCTTACAACAAAGCGGGCGGACCTGCATTGGTTGAAGAATTTGCAAATGACCAGGAAGAAATAGATCGGGCAAACAAATACGGAGCAATTGCAGGTAAAATGCACACCGCTTTGCACGAAGTTGTAGGACATGCGAGTGGACAGATCAACAAAGGAGTTGGTCAACCGGCAGAAACACTTCTCAATTACGCTTCCACACTGGAAGAGGCACGTGCTGATCTGGTCGGACTATATTACATCATGGATCAAAAAATGGTCGATTTAGGCCTGATTGAGTCCCTGGAAGTAGGAAAAGCAGAATACGACGGCTATATCCGGAATGGGATGCTTACTCAATTACAACGACTTGTAAAAGGCCAAAACCTGGAAGAAGAACACATGCAGAACCGTCAATTGGTTAGTTCGTGGGTTTTTGAGAAAGGTCAAAAAGAGAAGGTGATTGAAAAAATCGTCCGAAACGGCAAAACTTATTATGACATCACAGATTACAAAAAACTTCGCACCTTATTCGGAGATTTATTGAGAGAAATTCAACGTATCAAATCGGAAGGTGATTACAATGCCGGAAAGAACCTGGTGGAAACTTATGGTGTAAAGGTGGATCCGAAAACACATGCAGAAGTTTTGAGACGCGTAAAACCATTGAATATTGCTCCTTACAACGGCTTTGTCTACCCGGTTTTCGTTCCGATTATGGACGACAATGGAAAGATCAAGGACATCAAACTGGAGAACAAACAAGGGTTCATCGAGCAGATGCTGTATTATGGAAAGAATAACAGTTTCCTATACTAATGAATTGGAAACTTTTGCTCTTGGTATGGTTGACAAGCTTTCTTTTTTCGTGTTCTGAAAACCTGGAAAAACCGGATCGTTCCAAATTCATGAGCTATGCCGTTAATTACTTCAATGAGAATGACATAGAAGTGAGAAACCTAAAAATAGATACCGTTTTAATGATGTCAAGCCAAAAAGCGGAACTCTTGAGGGTAAAGATTTTTGAAACCGAACAGGTTGGTAGACTGAGTATCAATCACTATCTCAAGATAGTACAGCTCGACAGTGTGGAACAAAAGAAAAAACGAGCTGAGAAATTACCCAATAATGATATTATTGGATATCGGGTTAAATTTCTCTTTGATTATGTAAAACCAACTGGCAAATTGGATCCTGGAGTTTGGCCTAAAACATTTGACACGGACTATAAGCCATTGGATGAATTCGATTGGGCTACCTTAGACAATGAATTTTTCCTGATGAGTTATGAATAATCTTTCAGCATTAAATCAAGTTTTCAACGATGAACTTACGCAAAGCAACTTCTTCCGAAATCCCTGCCATTTGGGAAATCCTGCAGCAAGCAATTGCCCGAAGGAAAGCAGACGGCAGTGAACAATGGCAGGATGGTTATCCCAATGAGCAAAGTATTTACAATGATCTTGAAAACAATTCTGCTTACGTTCTTATTGAGAATGATCAAATTATAGCTTATGCGGCTATCATCTTTGACATTGAGCCGGCTTATACGGAAATTGAAGGAAGTTGGTTGACAAATGAGGAATATGTAGTAGTACACCGTGTTGCAACATCCGATAAAGTGATTGGAAAGGGAATTGCAACCCGACTATTCAGATTAATCGAAGATTTGGCTTTGGATTCAAAAGTTTACAGTATTAAAGTTGATACCAATTTTGACAACATCCCGATGCTGAAAATCCTGGCTAAACTGGATTATGTCTATTGTGGAGAAGTATTTTTCCGAAGCGCTGCAAGAAAAGCCTTTGAAAAAGTTTTGCAGATTCGAAGCAATACCCTTATAAATTAACTAGTTTTAAGTGGCACCAAATCAATTGAAATGAACAAAATCGTTGCTTTACTAATTTTTACCCTAGTCATCAAATCCGTTTTGGGACAAAATACTTCTTCTCCACAGAAATATAACAAAACATTCGATCTGATCTCTGACTCCTTTGACCTTTCTGGCAAAACCAAAATCGGAAATTTAAAAGGCAATTCAGTAGATATCGGCAGCTTCACCCTTTCACATTTGTTCAATTCCTTTTTGAACAACGCGAATAAACAAGGCGCCAATTCATTTACGGTTGACAGCATCATCCATCACAGAGATACAACATACATCGAAATATCGATCTATTCGTTAAATGAAGCAGAATTAAAAACAAACCGGGATATGTATCCGAGAAACAAAATTTATGTCTTCGGAAACATGGATAAACGTCAAGCAAGTACAAAGATCAGGATTAACGATATAAAGATTGAATTGAAACCACTGGAATATGTTTCTTACCAAAACCAGGTAGCTGAAGAGACGATTGTCACTATTGGAGGGGGCAAGGGAGCAAAAATGTGGATAATAGGAGAAGAAGGTAGACAACCAATCTATTTACCCGTAAACGGCTCTAGTCATAACGGCATATCCTATGCTCACACAGGCACCATGAGCTTAAATAGAGGTCGAATACCTCCGGTTGATTTCAATTTCGGGGCTTTCCTGGTAAAGGTTTTGCCTGAAAAGCGATAACTTAGGAGACCAAATGTCACTATATGACTTCTCTTTACTTCTCTATCCAACCCATTTTAGAAAACGAACAGCTTATCCTCTACCCGCTTCAGGAAAACGATTTTGAAGACCTGTATCAAGTTGCATCCGATCCGAAGATCTGGGAACAACACCCCAATAAGGATCGTTGGAAGAGAGACATTTTCCAAAATTTCTTCAACGGAGCAATGCAAAGCAAGGGCGCTTTTAAGATTATTGATAAATCAACGGGGAAAATAATCGGTTGTACGCGTTACTACGGTTACCATGAAGCTGAAAACTTCATTCTGATCGGCTATACATTTTATGGTACATCCTCCTGGGGAAAAGGAATCAATCCAATAGTGAAAAAGCTCATGCTGGATTACATTTTTCAATTCGTACCCAAAGTCCAATTCCATATCGGAGCCACTAACCTTCGTTCCCAAATAGCGATCAGTCGTTTAGGTGCCGAAAAGATCGGTGAAGAGGAAATTGCTTATTTTGGTGAACCATCCAAACTGAATTTCATTTATGAAATAACGAAGGAAAATTGGTCATGAGAAAAAACGCACTGATTATCTACCTGGGGCACGGAAAACAGATGGGATTTCGGGTAATTCGACAATTAATAATTTCAGAATGGTAATTGATAATTTGTTTATCTTAATCCCATGAATTACCTCGGACACATCTACTTTTCCAACAACAATCCGCAATTGGCTGTTGCTAACTTATTCGGCGATTTCATAAAAGGAAAAAAATACCTGGAATACCCGGAGTACATCCAGGAAGGTGTTTTGCTTCACCGCAAGATTGATCATTTTATCGATCATCATTTTGAAGTCCTTCATTTGATCCACACAATTCGGGGCGAGTTACCAAAAGTGGCTCCAATTGCTATCGATATTTATTTTGATCATCTTTTGGCTAAGAACTGGGATCAATACCACCCAACCAGACTTCCCGACTTTTTAGCAGGTTTTTATTCAAAGATTGATTTGACAGACGAACCTTATCCCGCAGATTTCAAGCATTTTGTGAATTTATTGGTTGAACGCAACTGGATTAGTTATTATCCGACGGAGGAAGGGCTTTATCGAATGTGCCAGGGAGTAAGCAACAAACTCTCGTTTGATAACGCGCTAACGAACGGACACACAGTGTTTCAGCACTTTGAGAACGAAATCACTAGTTGCTTTCATGAATATATGCGTGATGCAAATGAATATTTTATGAACACGGTTAGTTGATTTTTGTCGTAATTTGTTCTTAAGTTTGATTATTATGCCGAAAACCAAAACGGGAATTCTTCACTTCTTATTTCTAACAGGACTCCTATTCATAGCTGCCTGCTCCTCGGAAAAAATAGATTCGAGAAAGAAGCCCCTCGATGCTCACGATTTCGACTTGCCCGGAATCTACAAGCGTGGAAGTTTGGTTGTCCTGGCAGAAAATAGTTCCACTTCTTTCTTTATTTACAAAGGAAAAAAAATGGGATTCGAATACGAGATCCTGAAAGAATTTGCAGAAGAACTGGGAGTTACTCTTGAAGTTAAGATTGTAAACAACCTGGACGAAATCAATGACATCCTGAATCGTGGTGAGGGTGATATTGTTGCTTGTAATTATACGGTCACACGAGAACGAAGGTCGGAAATAAACTTCTCCACCCCTTTCCTGCAAACCAACCAGGTACTCGTCCAACGAAAATCAACTCCTGAAACAAAGGATCAGAAAGTGACTTTCATCACAGACCCAATCCAACTCGGAAATAAAAAAGTGGTCGTTTGGGAGCGCTCCAGTTATTACACCCGGTTGATCCACTTGCAGGATGAGATCGGTGACACCATCATGATTCGTCCGACCCAAGCCCAGGAAGGTGTTGAAGAGTTGATCGAACAGGTTTCGGATGGTGTGATCGATTATACCGTTGCCGAACGAAATGTGGCAGATATCAACGAACGTTTTTATGACAATTTGGACGTAAGCCTTCCAATCTCTTTCAAACAGAACATCGCTTTCGGATTGAATAAGAAATCACCGATCCTTCAAAAACGATTGAATAACTGGTTGTCTAAATTTATGAACCGCGAGGCTTTTTCGTATATTAAACGCAAATACTTCGAGCAAATCCGCAGTTCTGTTGGTGCAGGAATTAATTTCAAATCAAGAAGAGGAAGTATTTCACCTTTTGATGCCATATTGAAGGCAGAAGGAATAAAACACAACATCGATTGGCGCCTTGTTGCAGCTCTGATCTACCATGAAAGTAAATTCAACCCGAATGCACGTGCATTCGGAGGAGCCTATGGTTTGATGCAATTCATGCCCGGAACCGGTCCGAAGTTCGGCGTTTACCCTTCTTCCACCCCGGAAGTCCAGATTCAGGGCGGATATAAGTATCTGAGTCGCATTACAAAACTCTGGACAGGAATCAAGGATGAAGAAGAACGTAATAAATTCATCCTGGCAAGCTATAATGCCGGTGCAGGACATATCCTGGATGCGCAACGGTTAGCGGAGAAAAAAGGCTTGAATCCGCATATCTGGGAAGATAATGTGGAAACGATGGTAATGAACCTGGGGAAACACTCCTACTATACGGACGATGTAGTCAAAAGTGGCGCCTTCAGAGGAAATATCTGTATTCGTTATGTTCGTGGAATCACCTCGAGGTACGAAACCTATAAGACCATGGTGAAGCGCTAATTTCAGCTACAAACACTATCTTTATCCAATGCAACAATTGATTGTCATTGAGGGACCAACGGCCAGTGGAAAAACTGCCCTGTCAGTTGCTTTGGCAAAAGCACTGAATACCGTTGTGCTTTCAGCCGACTCCAGGCAATTCTATCAGGAGCTGTCCATAGGGACTGCAAAGCCTCATATCGAAGAATTGGAAGGTGTTCCACATTATTTCATTGATTCACATCCCGTTTCTTCACCGGTAAGTGCTGCTCAATTTGAATCGGAAGCAATGGGTTTGATTGAAGGTGAATTGGCTTCTCATCAAAACCTGATTTTGGTCGGCGGTTCAGGCATGTTTATTGACGCCTTATGCATCGGTTTGGATCGGATTCCGACAGATACAGTCATTCAAGACAACTTGAGGAAAGAATTGGAAGAAAATGGCCTGGAACCTTTGTTACAGGAATTGAAAGAAACCGATCCTGAATTCTATCTGCAAGTGGATAAGCAAAATCCCATGCGGATATTGAGAGCTTTGGAAGTGATTCGCCTGACAAACATCCCGTTTACAGACTGGAGAAAAAATAAACTTCCGAAAAGGCCTTTCGAAGTGATTCGGTTTGTAATTAATCACCCAAGGGAAGTTTTATATGAGCGGATCAACCAGCGTGTTGACCTAATGGTGGAAGCCGGATTGATAGAGGAAGTTCAACGCGTTTCGGAATACCGAAATCTTACAGCACTGCAAACAGTCGGTTACAAGGAAGTTTTCGATTACCTGGATGGAACAATGGATTTACCCACTTGTATTGAAAAAATCAAACAGCATACACGGAATTATGCCAAAAGGCAATTGACTTGGTTCAAGAAACATCCGGACGCCATTTGGCTGGATGCAAAACCAACAAGTGAACTCTGTAATGAGATCTTGCAAATCATTCAAAAACAAGATCTTGTAAACTTGGAATGATATTTGAAAATGAATTGAAAAATTACTAAGATGAACATTCAATTTAATCAGGTTATGCCCTCCCCGCTCGCTTCCATTTCTCATGGACCGGACAGTATTTGGGGAAATGTTGCAAAACTTGAAACCGGCAAAAAGATTCTTCTGAATGCATCTTCGGGAAAAGGAAAGTCCACCTTTTCAATGACTGTCTTTGGAATCCGAAAAGATTACGACGGGACTATTCTCTATGATGGGCGCGACATCCTTAACTTTTCAGTAGACGAATGGGTAGAAATCCGCCAGCGGAAAATCTCTACGGTTTTTCAAGATCTTCAACTATTCCATAAACTGACTGTTGCAGAGAACCTGCAACTCAAGAATCAGTTGACAGACTTTAAATCAGAACAGGAAATCAAGTCTTTACTCACGGAATTGGAAATCGATCACAAATGGAATGATCCGTGTGGTCTATTATCCATGGGACAACAACAACGGGTCGCAATTGTCCGTTCGCTCTGTCAGCCTTTCAACTGGTTGATACTGGACGAACCTTTTTCCCATTTGGATGAACGCAATAGTCTTCGCTGTCTTTCCATGATTGATGAAGAATGCAACAGTCAAAAAGCCGGATTTGTGCTCACCTCTTTGGATGATGACAATCGCTTCTCTTACGATTACGAATTAAAGCTCTGAGCCATGTTACGCAAATTACTCTTCCAATACCAGGATAAACGACAGTTGGTCATTGCCGTTGTCGGAGCTTTCTTAGGAATGACTTTCCTGATCACTTCCATTCACTACCTGATTAAAGTCAACGATTTTGGAAAAGGTGCTGAAATCTTGGGACCGAACACGATTATTGTCCAAAAAAAGGTTTCCAATTTCAATACATTGAACATGGCTAAAACAGATTTTTCCTTAAATGAAATCGAACAGATGAAAAAGGAATCCTTCATTTTGGATGTAAAACCTGTCGAATCCAATAATTTCACCGTTTCCATCGAAACAGCCGACCCGTCCGTACCACGATTCAGAGGAAATATTTTTATCCAAACAGTCGATCCCGATTTCCTGGATGTCAAATCAAACAAATGGCATTGGAAAGAAGGAGACACGATCGTTCCTATGATTATGCCCCGCGATTTCCTGGTGATGCTGAACACCTATATGAGTTCTGCGGGAATTCCGCAGGTAAGCGATGACCTGGCGATGGATATCAAGTTCAAGTTCGCTTTGATGAACGATACGATGAAGGAATACATTTCATGTCGGATTATCGGGTTTACCAATGAAGTTCCGTCCGTATTGGTGCCGCAAAGTTTCATGAATTGGGCAAATAATCGCTTTGCACCGGATGCGGAACAAAAGATAACCCAAATCATGATTTCCGGGAAGGAAAATGAGTTCGGGTTGGTGGAACAAATGCTGAAGGAGAAACACCTGGAATCCAAAAATGCGCAAGTCATCGTTGGCCGCTTAAAAAGTATGGTCGGAACATTGATCCTGGTCGTACTGGGGATTTCCATCATCGCGGTTTTCCTCTCAGGATTGGTTTTGATTCAATATTTGCAATTACTCCTTAGCAAAAACTTGTATGAGGTTCGTACTTTGATGCGCTTAGGTCATCACCCTAACACCCTGGTAAAGAATTTCTTCGTCTATTTCTCCAAAGTTTTTGGAATAATTGGCATCCTCAGTTTAGCTGCTTTTATCGGATTTAAGCTAATTTTAGACTCGGTATTTGAATCAGGTGGATTGTATATCGACACAGGTTTGAGCTTACTCAGCATCCTTGCTCTGGTAATGGCTTATTCCTTATTCGCATTGGCTTCCTACCTGAGTGCCCGCAAAGGAATTTACGAACAGAACAATGGTTAATTTTCTGTTAAACCAATGACTTTATTAAATTTGCTACGTCATGATAATAAATAAAAACTCAAACATGAAACAACTTCTTGTAATTACCCTACTACTTGCTTCAAATGTTGGATTTAGTCAGAAACTGCGCTTCAAAGTGGAGGGTGCAAAAGACACAACGGTATTCCTTACAAAATACTACGGTTCCAAGCTCTTCTATGCAGATACAGCAGAAATGAAAGGTGGAGTCGTTGAATTCACAGCAAAAAAAGATTTAAAGCCCGGAATTGTGGCACTTTTGATGCCAGGTCAAAAATTCTTCGATGTGATTTACAACAACGAAGAAATCAGTATCGAAACAAAAGGTCCTGATTTTGTTGGAAACATGAAGGTGAAAAAATCCGAAGAGAACAAAGTTTTTATTGCTTATATCAATTACTTACAGGAACAACGAAAAGTGGCTACGGCATTTTCTGAAGAACGTAAAAAATATAAGGAAGGAGACGCCGAATACAAACGTCTAGGTGAGAAAATGGATTCTGTTTCCAAATTAGTTGCTACCTACCAAACTGATCTGCAGAAAAACAATCCAAACAAATTAGTTGCTAAGGTCATCAAGATGTCCATGGACGTGGTGGTTCCGGAAGCTCCAAAAGACGCAAACGGGAAAGTGATCAATGAGAATTTCAGATACCAATATTATCGTGCTCATTATTGGGACAACATCGACTTGAAAGATGACCGTTTGGTAAACACGTCTGTTTTCGGTTCCAAAATGGAATACTTCTTCGGAAAGAACATGTTGGTTCAACATCCCGATACGGTTTTATCCTTTGCTTTTCCTTTCTGCGACCAGTTCGATAAAAAATCCGAAATGTTCAAATACGCAGTAGACTACATTACCAATACGTTTGCCAAGTCAAACATCATGGGAATGGATAAAGTGTACGTTTTCATGGTGAATCGTTATTACTGCCAGAATGATGCCTCTGGAAATTCACTGGCTTATTGGATGAAGGATAAGGAGAAATTGAAAGAATTGTGTGATGACAATAAAGTAAAGATGAACCTGGTTCAAGGTGTTCGTCCTCCAAACATTATTCTGCGTGACACAACGGATGTCAATTGGAGAGATTTCTATAGCTTGAAAAGCGAATACACCATTCTTTATTTCTGGGATCCGGAATGCGGACATTGTAAGAAAACAACTCCGAAGTTACAGACATTGTACGAAAAGAAATTTAAAGCACGTAACGTAGAGATCTTCGCCGTTGGTAAAGCAACAAATGAAGACTTTGAAAAATGGAAGAAGTTCATCCGCGACAATAAATTGGAATTTATCAACGTCGGTTTAACGAAAAAACTGTTTGAAGATGCAACTGCAGATCCACGGGCTTTCATTCCGAAATATACGACCCTGGAATCATTGAACTACCACGATACCTATGATATTTATGCAACTCCTCGAATCTTTGTCCTGGATAAAGACAAAAAGATTATCGCGAAACAACTGACAATTTCCCAATTGGAAGATTTCATTGACCGTATGCAGAATATTAAAGATTCAGAAAAATTATTCCCTCCGGATCCGGAAGAAGAAGCTCATTGATAATGGAGAAAGACTGGTAGAAATACCGGTCTTTTTTGTTTTGATAATAGGGTAAATCGAGTTTTCCACACATTAGTACCGATATATCCTGACTGAAATGTCGCGGTATTTACTTCAGCAAATTCAAATGGCCGTGAATGATCTGTCGTTCGCTATTCCAGGCAGATCCAAACTCAATTCTCCAGGTATAAACTCCTTCAGGTGTTAATTCATTGTGATAAGTACCATCCCAACCAACCGCAATGTCATTTGATTCAAAAACAACTTCTCCCCAGCGATTGAATACTTTAAAATTAAAATCAGTCGGATCAAAACCTGGTGTAAATACAGGTCGAAAAACCTGATTGAATTCATTTCCGTCAGGTGTAAATGAATTGGGAACATAGTAAACGATTCCTCCTTCCATATAAACCATTCCATAAACAATGTCGCTGCAACCTTCTTCATTGGTAACTGTAAGAGCAATCCTATAAGAGCCGAAGGAATTGGGAGAGTAACTATGTGCCGGTTCGAAAAGAGTAGAAAGCACGGTATTATCACCAAAGTTCCATTCATAGTAGTTCCCTCCAACGGAATTGTTCACCATAGTGGTAGTTGCGTTTTCAGTATCTAAAATATTTGGTACAGGTGAAAATGAAGCTAATGGGGAAGCTGAAACGCAAATAATGGAATCAAAATCAGCTGATGCAGTACATCCTGCACCCGAATTCACATCAATTGTCAGGTCGTAACAACCTGGAGTTTCAAACACAATAGATTGATCTCCACAACCGGAAATCGTGCTTCCATCTGAAAAAGTCCAGGTACAAGTATTACAATCAGTAGTCGTATTACTCAAAAAAACCTTCAAAGGAGCACAACCTGAAGTTATGGAAGGATTGACTGAAATGATTGGAGAAGGGTTTACGGTAACCAGAACACTGTCTTTAGCTGTACACACCCCATTGGAACTTGTTGCCGAAACGTTATAAACGGTGGTCGTTTGGGGTGAAAAAGGCTGATTATTGACAACCCCGTTATCCCAACTCAAACTGGTACTATTATTTATTGAAGAAGCATGTAATGTAACATCTTCTCCTATACAGATTGATTGGTCAGGTCCCGCATCTACACTCAAGCTATTCAGATTAACGGAAATAGTATCTCTGGCCGAACAACTTATTGATCCGTAAACTACTGAAAGCCAATAATCACCTGAAGTTGTAACGGTAATATAAGGTGTTGTTTCACCGGTAGACCATAAATAAGAAGCAGCAATAATATTGGTGGTAATTGTCACACTTTGCTCACACACCTCGATATCCGGGCCAATATTGATGGAGCTGAAAGGCGAAGTGCTTTCGGGAAAACCCATATTGAGTAAATTGATCGGTCCCCACTGGCCTGGAGCTGCACCATAGGATTGCTGGGCACAATTAGAAGTACCCGATAGGTTTATTCCGGCATCTCCCTGTACAAAGGAAGTCGTCACATTTACAGGTAATACACTTCCCGAAAACTGGATCGCTCCTGTTCCGCCGCCGCCGCCGGGGCCGAAACATGAAGGATAAGTAGTTTGTATATTTCCGCCGTCACCTCCATCAACCCGCAAAATCAACTGACCGCTAAACGAATTGACATCTAAAGCAATGGTACCACCTGCCCCGCCTCCGCCAGCTCCATCTCCGATACTATTGGGGTTTGCAACCACGTTTGCGCCGCAAGATTCGATAAACATATTGTTGGACTGGATCGTCGCTGCACGGATAATAACAATACCTCCTCCATTTCCGCCGGGACTTCCCACCCAATCATTAAAATCCGGAGATCCGCCCCCGCCTCCCATAAAGAGTCTTCCGTTACTATAATCCATTGCTACTCCACCTTCTCCACCAATTGGTTGTTGTCCACAAAAACCAGCCTGGTCACCGCCTCTTCCGCCTCTGCTTCCATTGGCGCCTCCACCCCCGCCGGTATTCTGCTTATTTCCGCCGCCACCGCCATTTGCCAGCGCTCCCCGGCCACCATTCATATTATTAGCAACTTCTGCGATCCCTTCCCCCTTTAGTGCCCCATAACCAGATGCTACCGGGTAAAAGTAATTCGCATAATTACCGCAGCCGCCGTCAGGATTTGTGGATGAAAATGAACCGGTGAAACCTTTCCCATTGAGAGAAATGGATTCATTTAAAGTCAATGTTCCGGAAACTTCCATCGCCAGAACACCTCCGGTAATCCCATTCCAATTCTGCGCGGTCAAGGTGCCTGTAACCGTAATGTTCGTATATTGAGGAACACGGATAAGTTGTACGGAACCGGTTACTTCGTACATATGAAGCAGTTGGTACTGAAACGAAACTGCATTCCCGAAAATAGAGGAAACCGTTGCAAATTCGTATCGTCCGCAATTGTAATAGTCTATAACCGACCCAAAAGAAGCAGTATTTGAGGTATTGATATCACTTCCTTTCATTTGAATGATCAATACACGATCTCCAACCGAAAGAAAGGAAACATCCGTCACATTAACATAACTGCAGGAAATATCTATTACAGGAGTATATTGATTGATCACTCCTGATATTTGTGCATATAAGTTATTGAGTAAACAACTCAGTATTAGGGATAAGAACCAATATTTCATAAAAATCAGCGTGCTTAAAGCCTTAACGTTGATTTATTAAAAAAAGTTTATGGGAATCAAAAATACCTGTTCATTTTGGGCTTAAACCTTCTGATCTGTCTCTTTAACCATTTTATCTCAGTTATTTACAATGTTAAAAGCAATTACCGATTGGTAAATTCCGTATTTTAGAGGCACACTACAATTTTCTATGAAAACTACTCTTGCGCTACTCCTACCTATTCTTTTCGTTCCCTGTTTTTTAATGGCTCAATGTCCTACCTGTGGAAACGGTGTTGTTGATGCCGGAGAAACAAGCATCAATTGCCCTTCAGATGTTCCGCATACTGCAACTTGCGCTAGTCCTTGTACACAGCCCGGATCAGCAGAATCTGCAACCGGAACCCGTCAGGCTTTTGATTTTATCGGAACAACAACCTGGTTGGCGACCGGTTTACCAACCGGCTGGGCTTTTGCAGGTGCGCCTAGCTCAACTACTGCCGGTGCAGTGCCCGCAGCGGATGCATATGGCGCAAAAGCAGGCTTGATTCAACCCAATTGTTCAGGAAGTTGTACAGCAACCAATGGATTTTGTATCGGGAATCTGGCTAATTCATCTGCGGTAGGTTCAGGAGGTTCAAATGGAAAACTCGGAGCAAACTTCGACGGAAGAACAAATATCAGCCAAAATCTGAGTTACGCTGTTCTTCGCGGGCAAAGTAACCCAACATTGGTTTCACCTACTTTCAATATGTCTACGGTGGAAGGATTTAAAGTTCAGTTTTGGCTTTTCCCTTCTGAAACCTCATGCGGACAATCCAATTCGTGGGGATCTTGCGTAGGCAATGCCGCATTTTTGGATTTCTCATCGAATGGAGGAACCAGCTGGACACAGGTTCTTCAAATGGATATCAGTTCGACGAACACAGACATGTGCAACAACAATTCTACCAATACCAAATGGCTTACAGAAAGTGCCTGGTCTCGGGTTTGTTTGACGGTTTACAAATCAACTTCCTCACCCGGTAATTTCTATACTGCCGCAACGGGAACAACTGCCGCATCAGGAATAATGGTCAATAGTGCTTATTTCACTGCAAACTTTAAATTCAGAATTCGATATTCTCAAACTGCAAGTTGCACTTCCGGAGTTACAACAACCAATCCAGGGCGTTACCTGGCGATTGATTATCCGGTTATCACTTCCGGAAATGAACTGATTCCATGCGGAATCTCATTTTCAAACATGTGCGGTTACGGCTCAGATGACAACGATGATGGAGTGGGTTCCAGCAGTGCAACAACACAGACAACCGTTTTTTCGACAGTCAAACGTTCTGTCAACCAATCTGAAAGAGGAGTAGAGATTTTCAACTCTCAAAACAGCACATTCGGAAACCAGAATTTATCGGGAAGCACTTTTACCACGAATTATGATTTATGCAATGCTGAAGGTGGAGATCAACAATGCCTTGATTGGCAGGCTAACAACAATGCCTACGCCGCTGTTTACGAATGCGTAACAGATTGGGAAGTAAGTTCCGGAGGAATTAATGTCAATTATTATAAAGGCACCACTCCTCAATCATTTTCGTTATCCAAAGTAACAACTGCGGGAAAAACTGCTGCAATTGGTTGGAGGTATTCCGGTTCGCGGTACGTGGATTGTGGCGGAACTATGGACCTGAACCCGGGATGTAATGGCTACCTGTTCCTTTCGAACTCATTACCTTCTCAATTCAGTCGTGGTTTTTACGGATTAGCTACCAACAGCCTGGGACAATCCTGGTCTTATTATGGTGCAACAAGTTGCAGCAATTATTTCAGTGGACCGACCTTCGCCCCGATTGCGGTTCCTACCGCATTGCCGGCTGTTACCAATTACACGGTTTGCAACGGAAGTGATTTGGTCTTCACTGCGGATGTGAATTACTGCTCTTCCAGCAGTTTGACAGGATCATCAACAATCAGTATCACAGGACCGGGAGGATTCTCCGAAACTATTGCCGGTGGCTCCACCGGATCCAACCCCATTACTGTTGAAGGAGAATATTATCTAACCGGTCATACACCTACAAGTCCTGCTCAATGTCTGGATTGCGGAAGAACTATCTGTGTAACGGTTTCCCAATTGGAAATTGACAATTGCCTGACCGCTTTACCTATTGGATTGAAGAATTTCAGAATCGAAAAATCAACCAGGACTTCTCTTCTGCTTTGGGAAACTGAAAGTGAGGAAAACAGTGACTATTTTGAAGTACAGCGTTCAGAAAAAGGGATGGATTTCACATCCATCGGAACAATCTCCGCAAAAGGGACCAGTAACCAGGTTCAATTCTACCAGTTTACCGATGCAGAACCATTCATCGGCATTTCCTATTATCGGTTGAAAATGGTGGATTTGAATGGAGCAATCCGTTTTTCACCTATCCTTTCAGTAAATCATGGAATTGAATCCGTTCAGGTAATTCCAAACCCGAATAATGGCAATTTTCAAGTGATCGGGTTGAGTGGGATAAGCAAATTGGAACTTTGCGATTTACAAGGGAAAATCCTTCAGGTCAAAGAAACCAACGAAGAAATGACATTTTTTGAAACAGGTCAGAAATCGGGAGTTTATGTACTTCGGATCAGCACTTCGAAAGAAAGTGAGACTATCAGAATTTTGGTGAAGTAAATGATTAATTAATCGAAAACCGCTTCCAAATCGCTGCGTTCCTCTTTCGGAATCCGGAACAATAACAACAGACCCACAATAAAGAAGAAGGCCACGGAAACAACCGAATAACGAATCGAATCAAAACCAATTTCCATCAGACCGAAGAAAAGGGTTCCGGTAACGATACCTATTTTCTCCGTCGCATCGTAGAATGAGAAGTAACTGGCGTGATCTTCCGTTTCCGGCAAATATTTGGAATAGGTAGAGCGAGCCAAGGCCTGAACACCTCCCATTACAATTCCGACTGCACAAGCTAATCCGTAGAACTGGACCGGTGTTTCGATAACAAAAGCAGCAGCACAGACTCCCAACCAAATGACGATAGAAATTCCGAGTGTTTTGACATTTCCGATCCGTCCGGATAAACGCGACATGATAAATGCTCCGGCAGCACCCAATAATTGGATCAACAAAATGGCAATAATCAATCCGCTGTCATCCACCTTCCCGTCTTTTACCGGCCACGAGATTTCTTTCTTGGCAAAGAATGTCGCCATCAACATCACAGTCTGAACCCCTGTATTGAAGAAGAAGAAAGATGTCAAATAGCGTTTCAGGCGTTTGGTTTTACGGAATTCGGAAAATACACCTTTCAATTCTTTGAATCCTTTCCAGATATATCCTTTTTCCTTAACACGGGTTGAAGTTGTATTCGGTAAAACGCGGTATGTGAACTGTGAGAAAGCAATCCACCACAGACCAACAAGTACGAAACAATAACCTACTGGCATCCCTTCTACTTTAGCTGTATTTAAATCATCAAAAAATGCAAATCCAGGGGCTGGGGTGATTAGTAACAGGCAAATAATTAGTAAGAGCATCGATCCCAAATACCCCATTGTAAATCCACGGGCGGAAATCTTGTCCATGTCTTTTTTCGGAGCAATTTCCGGTAAATACGAATTATAGAAAACCAAACTGTTCCAAAAACCTATACTCGCGAAAAACATGGAAAGCATAGCTATTTCAAGCCATCCAGAACGCATCAAATCGATAAAGAAATACAACGACATACAAGAAAGAGCTCCCAAATAACAGAAGAACTGCAGGAAACGTTTCTTATTTCCACGATAATCTGCAATTCCGGATAAAAAAGGTGATGAAAAAGAAACCAACAGAAAAGAAGCCGAAAGCACGAAACTCATCAAAGCGGAATTCGGAATATGCATTCCGAAAAAGTCAACGAGGACTTGTTCCCCTGCTTTCAATTGTGAAGGATCTAAGTCCGCCCAAGGTTTCCCGGGATCTTTCTCCGATAAATATTGTTTAGTCGTTACCGTATCATAGAAAATGGGGAAAATCGCGGATGAGATTACCAGGTTGTAAACTGAGTTTGCCCAGTCGTACATCACCCATCCTTTGATTACTTTCTTGTCGCCTTTCTGTATTGACATAGCTGGTTTTTAAGCTGTAACCTGGTTCACATAATCATTCAGATATGCGAAATAGGTCGTTAGATTTCCATTCAGATCTGTTTCGGATCCTCTACCGATAATATTGTCCGGATCGTCCCCGAACAGATGTGGAAAAACAGATTTGATCAATTCATTTCCAAAATCTTCCGAAGCATCCTTAGGTAATTCACAAGGTAAATTATCCACGGCCATCACCGAGATACATCCTTCTTCTTTCCAATCGCATTCCTGACCGGTTTTCGGATCGTACCCATAAAACGGGTCTGCAATTTTTGAAGCACGAAGAGTGGATGCAATCGGTCCTTGAATATCACAGGAAACGTCTGCAACAACCCGGATCTTATTTTTATCCGAAGCCAAATCTGCCGCAGTTAATATGTAAGGTGATTTATTGCTCCAAAAATGACAGGCAATGTATATATCTGCAACTTCCGAATAACGGCCAAAACTGGATTCGTAAATTTCAGGTGTGCTGTAGAATTCAGATTTCACAAACGGCTTTCCGTCTTTCCTTCTGTAATAATCCTCAATTTCCAAATGTGTAAAAACCGGGGTGTCGAAGTTCTCCGTAAGGAATTCTTCCGGACTTACTTCAGTAAATGGCATCAGATCCATGATTTCACGGGCTCCGTAACCTACTCTTCCGAATCCGGTCAATACCAATTTCATGTTTGCCGGAAAAATTGCTTTATGCAACTCCTCTTCCATTGCTTTTCTCCCCGAACATTCATTCGCAGGTTTCAAATGGAACAGGTTCATTTTTTCTCCGTAAGCACGGATACCGTTATAAGCACCGACAATTCCTGCATAACGACCAAAGCCGATGATGCGTTTGTTCTCTTTCGATTTCAGGACTTCGTAATCAATCAATTGGATCTTCTTGTCTAAAATCGCACGCAATAGATTTCTATTGTAAGGTTGTTTCTTAATGGTATGTGAAAAGAACATGAATTTCTTTCCGGGAATCAGATCCTGGACATTCACTTCCTTCACTCCCATAATAATGTCACAATCCGACAAATCCTTTACCACTTCAATCCCCTCAGCCTCGTATTCTTCGTCCCCGAATGCGCGAATTGGGCTTTCCTGAACAAGTACTTTCACTTGTGGAAATTTCATTTCAACCAACTTGCACTGTTTTGGAGTGAGTGGAACTCGCTTATCAGGTGGCACTTTGCCTTCCCTGATGATGCCTAATTTCACTTGATTCATGTTGTTGTCTAATATTCTTTTATTGGTTCCGACAGGAGAAAGTTATCTATAAATTCTCTCACTACACCTGTTCCACCATTTTTTGTTAATACAATATCTACTTCTTTCTTGACTTCCTGAGCGGCATCTTTCGGACATGCACTCAGCCCTACCTCACGTATGATCGATAAATCATTGATATCATCGCCAATTATTGCAACTTCGCTCAAAGAAATGGATAATTCCTCACACCATTGTCTCAGAATCGTTATTTTTTGATCACGACCGACATATACGTATTTAATCTTCAGGGTTTCGGCTCTATTTCGAACCATCTTGTCTATAAATCCGGATGAAATAATACCACACAGCAATCCTTTTTCCTGCGCTTTCATTATCCCCATTCCGTCTTTCGAATTATACTTCTTAATCTGATCTCCGGATTCCGTATAAAACATCCCTCCATCGGTCATCACACCATCAATATCCAGAATCAGGAATTTGATCTTTTCAATCTTACTTTTCAGGTGGTCAAAAATAAACAACGGTTTGAACAACAAGGAATAGAAATCAACTTCGTACTCTTCAGCAATTGCCTCCAAATCCAGGATCGATAGTTCCGTCACCCCGTCCACATCGAAATCCTTCAGCATCTGATAAAAATCAACGCCGAACTTTGCGCATAGGCCTTTTATATTTTGCTCTAAAAACATCAACGAATTTTATATCCTACGCTTGAAGCAATCGGGCTTAGCGTTTGTAATAATTGTTTGAACTCTTCGTGATTCAATTGCTGGGAAGCGTCCGACTTAGCCACTTTTGGATTCGGATGCACTTCAACAAGCAATCCATCAACTCCTAAGGCGATACAAGCCCTGGATAATCCCGCAACGCCATAAGCATATCCCATTGCATGGCTCGGATCCAGGATCACAGGAAGGTTGGTATAATGTTTCAACCATTCCACTCCGCATAAATCCAAAGTAAAACGGGTTCCTGTTTCAAACGTGCGAATTCCGCGCTCACATAAAACCACATTTTCATTTCCTCCCGAAAGAACAAATTCCGCAGCCTGGACAAACTCCTGTAAAGTCGTTCCAAATCCACGTTTGATCAAAACTGTTTTTTGAGTTTTTGCACAAGCACGGAGAATTCCCTGATCGTACATGGCTTTTGCACCAACCTGGATTACATCCGCATGTTCGATAATTTCATCAATATGTGTCGCGTCACGTGCTTCCGTAACTACGGAAAAACCGTATTCTTCACGCATTTTACCAAGCAATTTCAATCCTTCCAATCCCATTCCCTGGAAACTGTAAGGACTTGTTCTCGGCTTGTAACAACCTCCACGAAGCGCTGTCAATCCCAATGACTTCAACAATTCGGAAGATTCCCTGATCTGTTCTTCGGACTCAACTGAACATGGGCCGGAAATCAAGATCGTATTCCCTGTTTTACCACCAATGGTCACATCCCCGATTTTTACTTCTCTTGTTTCAGAGCGGTAATTCCTGGATGCCAATTGCATATCGTTGGGAAACACCCAATGTTCTTCCGAAAATGCTTCCAAAGCTGCAGGAACCTCCTTTATTCCGGATCCTGTAACTAACACATTTATTCCTTGTGAAACCAAGTGAAATGCTTTGTTTTCCACAGCCAATTTAGCTGCATCAGCTGTACTTACTGATTTTTTTAAATGAATGATCATATTTCCCCTTTAATCAGGTTTACGAATGTTAAAATCCCTTTTGCTTTATTATTCCCATCGACAACAGGTAAATAAAGAATCGGGAATGTATATTTTTTAATTTGTTGTAGTAAGTCGTTTACAGTTGCTGTTTCTTGAATAACCAGCGGTTTCGGATTCATGATTTCAGCGATGGATTCATTATTTAAATTTCCATCAGTACGAATCAGGCTCTTGCGGATATCCGCATTGGAAATCAATCCGCGTAAATTGGATGTTTGGTCAACAACCAGGGTAAAACCTAATTTCCCGTCTTCAATCGCATTCAAAACGATTGAAAGTGAAGCATTTTCATCCACTACAGGAGATTCGGTCAAAGGAATCATAAAATCTTTCACCAGGAATTGAGAATCCACATTTCGCTTGGTCAGATCCATCAATGCATGTCCCACGCTTGGGGCATTGAATAAATACGACCCGGAAACAGAAGTGTGCACCCCCATGTTCCGTAGGATGAATGAAACCTCTCCGTTCACTCCACCATCCACATGGACGGATTTGGAAGGATATTTCTTTTGGAAATCGCGGATCTTCTTGAAGTTTACAGCATCAAAAACACCTCCGCTTTGACCCGGTACGGTTGCCATGAAGAGTATGAAATCAAAATTGCTGTATTTGTCAAATGCTTCAATAGGAGTCGGTGTAATGACAGCCAACCCTTTTTTTCCGGTAATATCTGAAGGAATTACCAATTCTTCTTCGAGATCCTCCACTTGAAATGTCACGTATTCTACCGGAACTTCACGAAGCAGATCATAGTAATTGGATGGATACTTTGTAATGATATGTAAGTCTATCGGAATTGAACACCACGTTCTGATCTTACTGATATCCTGAAAAACAGAGGGATCATCATTACAATCAACATGCAACAAATCCACATGGTGAGCGGCCAGGTCCTTTATCGTTTCCGACAGGTCACGTTTCTTATCCGAATAAATCGAAGCAGATATTCTCATAGAACAAAAATAGCTAAAGTATTCCCTTTAGAAGGTATATCGAAAGAATGATATTAACAGAATTTACACAAAATCGGAATCGGTTTTTAACATCTCGTTTTATTTCCATTCAACGTGATGAAAATATCAATCTAATTTGTTTTTTGGGACAAAAAACGGACGGCTTGGGCCGGAGTCGGAAGCGCACAAAAACTGGGAGCCAACCGCATTCTTCGCTTTGCAATTGCATTATAGACTCCATCACGAATAAATCTTGGACAGATCCATCCTATTTTCCCTAGTGTAAAAGGAAAACGTAAATGATTCAAAACCTTTAATCCTGCAGTAGAACGTTTATTTAATTTTTGACCATCCCAAAAATAAAAGGTCGACAAATCCATTTCCTGGATTCCTTGTTGTTTGAAAAATTCTTTCGCGAAATCATTTTGAAGTGCACAAAATTGAATCGACTCGTCTTTTTCATGGTTCAGGACAAATTGCACCGTTTTATTGCAAAACCCGCAATCACCATCATAAAAAATTATTGGTTTGTCCATCAAAACAAATATACGAAATAGATATAGAATCGTATTTTTGAAGAACCGAAGATTTGTGAACTAAAAGAAGCAAACTTATTCTTTGCGCTCTTTCATTCTTTGTGGTTCAAAATTAAAAGTGATTCTTTATTTAACCGCGAAGAAGCAAAGAACGCAGAGTTTTAGATAATCCTATTCTAAAACAACTCATCGTCTTTGTTTTGGAATTAATTAAAAACTGATTAAAAATGAATTTTGGAATTTTACTTTCCGGATCCGGAGTATATGACGGAGCTGAGATCCAAGAAGCTGTATTGGCTATGCTGGCAGTTTCCGAATCGGGAGACACCTACACTTGTATCGGTGTGGACGCAGATCAATTCCATGTAATAAACCATGCAACGGGCGAACCGATGAATGAATCACGAAATATGTTCGTCGAAGCTGCCCGTATTGCACGTGGAAACATTGTTCCAATCCAGGAAGTTCAGCCCGCAGATTTGGACGGACTAATTATCCCGGGCGGGTTCGGCAATGCAAAAAACTTCACGAAATGGGCATTCGATGGTCCGGATGGAGCAATTCTTCCCGAGGTTAAATTGCTAATCGTAAACATGGTAAATGTCGGAAAACCAATTGCCGCCTTGTGTGTGAGCCCGGTCGTTGTAGCGAAAGCATTGGAAGGATCTGATATTCATCCTTCACTTACTTTGGGAACGACTAATGAATCCTCTCCTTATGATATTGAAGCTTTTTCACAAGGATTGGAAAAAACCGGGGCAACCACAGCTTATAAATCCGTGAAAGAAATCCAGGTTGATCAAGCGAATAAGATTATTTCAGCTCCTTGTTATATGATGGATGCTTCCATTAGTGATGTCTGGAAAAATATCCAACAAGCTGTTACCGAACTAAAAAAAATGGCCACTATATGATTCCTGACTATTCGGAGCGATCCCGTTCTTACAAAGATTCTGTTAATCAAATAAATAAACACCTTCAGTTAATTGGTTGGTCCAGATTGATTGCGCTCCTGATTTCCGGAACGTGTTTTTATTTTTCACGGTTAGAAAACGGCGTTCCATTCCTGATCGGCGGGATCATTTCACTTGGAATATTTGCATTTTTGGTAAACTATCACTTCAAGGTGAAACGCAAACTACAGGTAGCTTCCACTTATCATTGGCTCAATGAATCGGAGCATTTATTTGTAACCGAATCCTTACCATATTACGAAAATGGCAAAGAGTTCCTGGACACCAGGCATCCCTATTCATTCGATATTGATCTGTTCGGACCTTATTCGTTATTTGAACACTTGAATCGCACCTCAACGGTAATCGGTAGTGAAAAATTGGCTTCTTCCCTGCTCCAAACCCAAAGTTCCGAATCTTTAAGTCAGACCCAGGAAGCGATCCGGGAAGTTGCAGAGGATCTGGAATGGCGACAAGCTTTCCAGGTTTATGCCAAATTGGGAAAGGATACTCAAGAAATCCGCAACTACATTGAACACTGGCAGGATTCGAAACAATCGATTTCCATTATTTCAACCATCCTGGCATTTGTATTCCCGGCTTTAGGATTGACAAGTATGATTTTCCTGTGGCAAACAAGCCAGGTTTATTGGTTCAATGTCGGTGTAATCCTTTCAGTGGTAAATATGCTTTTATTCGGTGCGATTTCAGGAAAAATCCGTAAGGAGATCGGGAAAACGGAACGAATCGGAGCTTCTCTTCTTGCATATAGCGAAATGTTGAAGCTGGTCGAAAACCGGGTTTGGAAATCGGCCAGGCTGAAAGAAATCCATGCGAAAGTTCATTCCAAGAATCAAGCTGCAAGTACTTTATTGAGAGAAGCGTCGCGGATTTATGAAAATCTGGACAGCATTAACAATGGAATGGCTGTTTTTCTTTTAAACTCAACCGTTCAATATCATGTCCATATTTTCAGACAATTGGTCAAGTGGAAAAAAAGTCACCGCGAATCAATCAGCCAATGGATCGAACAGATTGCAGAAGTTGAAAGCATTCTTTCCTTCAGTAACTTCAAAGTGAACAACCCGGAATATTGTTTCCCGCAGCTTGATAGCGAACAGATTTCCTTTGAAGAATTGGGACATCCGTTGATTCAAAAATCAACACGGGTTTGCAATTCCATTTCATTCGACCGGGAACGGTTCATGATCCTTACCGGATCGAATATGTCCGGAAAAAGTACTTTCCTTAGAACATTGGGAATCGGAGTAATCCTATCCAATGCCGGTTCAGTTGTCCCGGCTAAAAACGCTTATTTCCACCCTATTCCTCTGCTCGTTTCCATGCGTTTAAGTGATTCGTTGGAAGAAAGCACTTCTTATTTCTTTTCGGAAGTGAAACGTTTGAAACTGATCATTGACAACCTGAACGAAGGACCAGCTTTTGTGCTCCTGGATGAAATCCTGCGTGGAACCAACTCGGACGACAAACAAAATGGGACAATCGGAATTGTTGAGCAAATGGTTCGTCTGAACGCAATCGGAATGATTGCAACCCACGATCTGGAAGTGTGCGAAACCACCAATGCTCATCCGGCTTATTTAAGTAACAAATGTTTCGAAGTCGAAATCCGCGACAATGATCTTTTCTTTGATTACAAACTTCGCAATGGCATTTGTCAAAATAAAAGTGCTACATTCATCATGAAAAAATACCAGATAATTTGAAAACAACAATCATCTTCTCGTTACTACTCTTCCCATTTTTCGGAAGTTCCCAATTGACTGATATCACACCAAATATCACCGAAAATCCCGGAAATCTGAATGCCTTTATTCACGAACCCTTGAATAAACCGACTAAGAAAATTCCTTTGGTACTCGTACTTCATGGTTGTAACCAGGATGCGATCGAGATTTCAACCGGATCGGGTTGGAACAAATTGGCAGATTCATTGAATTTCTTTGTGCTTTACCCGGAGCAAAAAGGTGCAAACAACATGATCAAATGTTTCAATTGGTTTTCGAAAGACGACCAGGAGAAAGACAAAGGCGAAATAGCCAGTATTCATGAAATGGTGAAATATGCCGTTTCACACTACTCTGTTGACACTTCTAAAATCTTTATTTACGGAGTAAGTGCCGGAGCAGCAATGAGTGTAAACTATATGGCATGTTATCCGGGTTCTATCAAATCAGGAGCTATTTTGGCAGGAACTGCTTATAAACAGGTCGAATCTGTGGGGAAATCTTTTTCCGAAATGAAACAACCTACCATGTTCAGTGACGAAATTTTGCGTCACCGGCTCTACTCGCAAGATTCACTATACAAAGGCGAATTTCCTCAATTGATCGTTATTCATGGAACAGATGACAAAGTTGTTCAATATGGAAACGGGGAAGTGTTGGTAAAACAATGGAAAACAGCGTTCAAAATCACTTCAGAATCCATGAAACAGGTTGTTGCAGGAACCGCTACGCCTACGATCATGCGCACCGATTATAAAGATGAGAAAGGTCGTTCGGACATCATTCTGTACAAAGCCAATAAATGGGGACATTACCTGATGATAGACCCGGGACCTGGAATCAAACAAGGTGGTGAAGTCTCCAAACATGCGAAAGACGGCGATTTTTTCAGTACCTATCAGATTGCTAAAGATTGGAATTTAGCCAAATAAATGAAAATAAATAATTGAGAATTTAGAATTGAAAAGAGAAAAAGTGCTAATCAGGTTGGAACCTATAAGCATTAAGAAATTCCTCTTTTCAATTATTCATTTTCAATTGTCAATTCTCCATCTACGATTAACAAGTTATCAACCTTCAAATCATTACAATAACCAGCAAATCAACACGTTAATAAGATATTATAAGAACATCTGTTCTTATTCTGTTAATATTTATACCGAAAAAAGGCAGGTTTTTTGACGAATCAATGTACTTTTGCACCAAAATAAGTTAGCCGCTAGGGCAAAACAAAAAGACATTTTATGAATGAATTTGGTAAACGAGGAAAAAACGCCGATTTGAAAGCAACTATCGGATTAGAAAATCTCGGTAACGTATTCTGGAATTTAACACCAGCAGAACTAGTAGAAGACACTATCCTTGGTGGTCAAGGTGTTTTAACGGACACTGGAGCAATCGCAATTGAGACAGGTGAATTCACTGGAAGATCTCCAAAAGATCGCTTTGTTGTTCGTGATGCGAATACTGAAAACAGTGTTTGGTGGGGTGATGTGAACATTCCTGTTTCTACGGAACAATTTGATGCGTTATACAACCGCATGAAGTCTTATTTGATTGACAAAGATGTATATGTTCGCGATGCATATGCTTGTGCTGACGATAAATTCAGAATGAACATCCGTGTGACGACTGAATTCCCATGGTCAAATATGTTCGCATACAATATGTTCTTGCGTCCGACTGATGCTGAGATCGAAAACTTTGATGCAGAGTGGAACATCGTTTGTGCTCCTGGATTCAAAGCTGATCCTGCAATTGACGGAACACGCCAGGCGAATTTTGCGATCTTGAACTTCACACGTAAAATGATCATTATCGGCGGTACCGGATATACAGGTGAAATCAAGAAAGGTATTTTCTCCGTCTTGAATTATGTTTTGCCACACGAAAAGAATGTACTTTCCATGCACTGTTCAGCAAACGTTGGTGCATCAGGTGACACTGCTATTTTCTTCGGATTATCCGGAACAGGAAAAACAACTTTGTCTTCCGATCCGAACCGTCGTTTGATCGGTGATGATGAGCACGGTTGGTCGGATAATTCCGTATTCAACTTCGAAGGCGGTTGTTACGCAAAAACAATCGATTTATCGAAAGAGAAAGAACCGCAAATCTATGATGCGATCAAGTTTGGTGCTATCCTGGAGAACATTGGTTTCCACGAGGGAACTTCAACACCAGATTACGCTGACGGGTCAATTACTGAAAACACGCGTGTTTCTTATCCGATTGATTTCATTGACAATATCATGACTCCTTCTATCGGGTCAGGACCAAAAAATATTTTCTTCTTGACAGCTGATGCGTTTGGTGTATTGCCTCCAATCTCTCGTCTGACGAAAGAACAAGCAATGTACCACTTCATGTCAGGATACACGGCAAAAGTAGCTGGAACAGAAGTCGGTATTACAGAGCCTACAACTACGTTCTCCGCTTGTTTCGGAAAAGCATTCTTACCTCTTCACCCTGCGAAATACGCAAAATTACTCGGAGAGAAATTACATGGTACGGATATCAAAGTTTGGTTGATCAACACCGGTTGGTCAGGTGGATCTTACGGTGTCGGAAGCAGAATGAAATTATCTTACACGAGATCAATGATCACTGCGGCCTTGACTGGAAAATTAGATGATGTTGCTTTTGAAACATTACCGGTATTCGAATTGTCATTCCCTACTTCTTGTCCTGAAGTTCCTAGCGAGATTTTAAATCCGCGTGAAACTTGGGCTGATAAGTCAGGATACGATAAAACTGCCAACCATTTGGCTGATCAGTTCGTTAAGAACTTTGAACAGTATGCAGCAGAAACATCTACAGATATTTTAGCAGCTGCTCCGAAAGTGACTGTTTAATCTGGTTTTATTATTTAGTAGAAAGACTCTTCAAAAAATGAAGAGTCTTTTTTTATTCCCCAAAGATGAAGAGAACAAAGCATGATACTTTCAGTGAGAAAAAGCCTAAAAAAAGCTAAATCTATTTCAGCAATCAAACTTTCCTGTAATTTCCCTTCTTCAAATTTTAATTGCCTGAATGAAAAAAACTTCTTCTACCCTTGTAATTAGTGAGGGTAAAACAATGACCTACCTGATCCCAATCGTTTTTTGTGGAATTGCTGCTCTTGTCAGTTTCATGTTATTCTTTCCTTTCGGAATCTTACTGACTAGTATTTGCATTTTGCTTGGACTTACGGAAATTGGTTTGGAATTCAATCTTGAAACGATGCAATACCGAAAATTCAAATCACTTTTTGGATCTGCTTGGGGAAAATGGAGCAAAGTACCTGATCTGGATAGCTTCCATTTGCGTTTATCAGTAGAAAATACTACTTATCGAAGATTTGTGCAAAGTACAAGCCCTTCTTTTTATGGAGGTTCTTCAGCATCATCCAAATCGATTACCTATGACATGATGGCTCGTACAAAAAATGACCAATGGGTAATCATTTATGAATTTCCCAGCTATAAGATGGCTCTTCAACTGGTTAAAAAAATGAGAGAACTTGAATCAGTTGAAGTTACTGACCATATTGCCTTAAAGCTGGAACAAAATCAACAAAAACGCATGAACAAAAGCAGATAAATGCTTAAGTTTATATCCATGACAAGGTTTCTTTTTTCACTGATCTGTCTCATGTCATTCGGACTGAACGCGCAGCTTGATTTCACAAAAATATCAGATAGTTCTTACGTTTTCACCACTTATCAAACTTACAAGGACGTCCGTATATCGGCACATGGCCTATTGAAAATCACTTCCGGGTCGGTTATTATGATTGATACTCCCTGGGATACTACTCAATTTCAGCCTTTACTGGATTCCATCGATGTCAAATTCCATAAGAAAGTGCAATTGGTTCTTTCCACACATTGGCACGAAGACCGGTCAGCCGGATTGGATTTTTACAAAAAGAAGGGAATTGCCACTTACAGCACTTACGCTACGAAGAATTTATGCGCAGAAAACCATTTTCCCCAGGCTCAATATACATTTGAGGGCGACACCGTTTTCAACATTCACAACACTGTTTTCGAAACATTTTATCCGGGTGCAGGACACACTTCGGATAATATTGTGGTTTATTTTCCCAAAGACAGGATCCTGGTTGGCGGTTGTTTCATCAAATCTGTTGAAGCGGAAGATCTGGGGAATCTCTCGGACTCGAATATCGGAATGTGGCCGATCGCCGCTAAAACTTTAATCAAAAAATACCCGAAGGTTAAAGTTGTTATTCCGGGACATCAAAAAATTGCACCTGGAAAAAAAGCGTTAAAACATACGCTTCATTTGGCAAAGGAGAAATACAAAGGCAGAAAGAACGATAAGAAAAAGGCGAAACACTAGGAATCATGTGCCAAATCTTCAAACAGCATCTGCAAAAATTCATCCCTGTTTCGGATAACGAATTTGAAATAATTATGAGTTATTTCAAAATGGTTCACGTTTCAAAAAAGGAGATGTTGCAGGAAGAAGGGAAAATTTGCCGTTACCACTACTTTGTACTGACCGGGTGTCTTCGGAAATTCTTGATCAGTGAAAAAGGAGTTGAAGTGACTACTGAGTTTGCTTTGGAAACCTGGTGGTTATCCGATAACCGGGCTTTCGAATTCCAGACAGAAGCCCCGTTCAGCGTTCAGGCAGTTGAAAATTCAGAAATACTAACTATTGATTTTCAATCAATGGAGAAATTATACCGGGATTTCCCGATTATGGAACGCTATTTCCGTTTTGTTTATCAGCGGGCTTTTGCAGCTTATCAAATGCGCATCAAATATTTGTATACGATGTCGAAAGAAGATTATTTCTTTCATTTTTACGACTCATATCCACAATTTGTACAGCGTGTCCCCCAATACCTGCTTGCCTCTTTCCTCGGGCTCACCCCGGAATACCTAAGTGAACTCCGGAAAAAGAGAAAATAAGATCCACCTATTCATTTATTAATCTGGTTTAATTTTTTTCCATTTTTTGTTCCTGACCTTTGTCTTATAAATAAAAGATCAAACAAACATGGAAAAGAGAATCAACATCCTGGAAACAGAACCGGGAGCTACAAAAGCAATGTACGGTTTAGCCGGTTATATCGAAAAAAGTGCATTGACAAAAACACACCATGAATTAATCAAATTGCGTGCTTCCCAAATCAACGGTTGCGCATTCTGTATCGACATGCATACAACAGATGCGTTGAAACAAGGTGAAACCACACAACGGATTGTCTTATTGAATGCATGGCGGGAAGTAACCGATTTGTATACGAAGGAAGAACGCATCGTCCTGGCATTGACGGAAGCAGTGACATTGATTCATCAAGGAGGAATTCCGGCAGATCTATACGATGAAGCAAGCGAGACATTTGATGCAAATTATTTGTCGCAGATTATTATGGCGATTGTGACAATCAATTCATGGAATCGCATCGCGATCAGCGGGTTGTTTCAGCCTGCGAAATAAGAAAAATAATATGAAAGCTTCTTACCGTTTTTAAGGAGCTTTCATATTATTCGTTTTTACATCCTAAAGAATACATTCTATACCAATAAGTATAAAAATTAGAGCTGTCAATTCTTCGTGAATAAAATCTAAATCACTTATTCATAAACGGATTTGATACTTTGGGATAAGTGGAAGATTATCCTTCCCTTACCGTGGTAATTAATCTGAATTGATGGAAAAGACTTAATTTCGTCGGGCATCAAAGATTACAATTACCAATGAACCATTTTCCAGTAACAAACTCTACACTTTCAGCAGTACATATTGCATTATTCCTACAAGAAAAGTACTCACTTGGTAAAGGCACTACATGCAAACTGATTAAAGCTGGAATTAATGACACTTATTTGGTTACTGACAACTTAACTCAATTCGTATTTCGGGTTTACAGCTTCAATTGGCGTTCAAAAACAGAAATAACGGAAGAGATCAACCTATTAAACGAACTAAAACAAAACGGAATTTCTGTCTCGTATCCCATCCCGGATCAGCAGAATAATTATATCCAAACCTTGAGTGCTCCGGAGGGTGAACGGTTTTCAGTACTCTTCTCTTATGCTGATGGCGAAAAATCACATGTCATTTCAGCAGAAAACCATTTCCGAATCGGGCAACTGATGGCGCAGCTTCATCAAATTACACAGGACCAAAAACTAAATCGAATTGATTATACACCTGAGGTCATTCTTACTGACTCCTTGAAACAGCTTGCAAACTTTTTGTCAGACGATTCAGAGGAAATGAAATTCATGCAATCGGCTCAAACCTATTTGTTGCAAGAATTCCGGGAAGCCGATACTTCACGAATCCGACAAGGAATTGTCCATTTGGATATTTGGTTCGACAACCTGAACATCTCAGACATGAATGAAGTGACATTATTTGATTTCGACTTCTGCGGAAACGGCTGGTTAGCTTTAGACATCGCCTACTACATCATGCAGCTGCATAATATCGAAAAATATGAGGTCAATGAGTATCAGCCGAAAGTGAAGCGTTTTATCGAAGGTTACGAATCCATAACCAGCATAACCGGGGAAGAGAAGCGACTTTTTCCAATGCTCGGTGTAAGTTTGTATTTTTTCTATCTGGGAATACAATGTCAGCGATTTGACAATTGGTCGAACTCGTTTTTAAATGAAAATTACCTGAAACGGTTTATCAATGGGTTGGTGAAAAGGTATTATGACATCTACGAACTTGGATAATCCGGGAGCTTTCCCGTCTTTAAGGGATAAGTGGAAGATTATCCTTCCTTTACCATGGTAATTAATTAAATCACTCTTCGCAGAGGAATATTTTCCACCGGATTTGGCATGCAGAACGAAGTAATCAAAAAAAAAATCCCGCCTTTCAGCGGGATTCCCTATTTTATTTGTGGTAGCAAATAATCAATCGAGATCAGTAACTAACTGGTGTTTCTCAATCAATTTCCTTAAATTAATCAACGCATAACGCATTCTTCCCAAAGCCGTGTTGATAGAGATTCCCTCCATCTCTGCAATATCTTTAAATGAAAGATCCTGGAAAATGCGTTTCTCAATAATCTCTTTCTGACTTTCCGGCAAATGCTGGATCAGCTGGATCATCTGTGTTTCCAATTCTGTTTTGGAAATACTTTGTTCCACATTCAGTTCATCCATTTTCAGGATGGAAAAAATATTGAAGTCCTCACTTTTTGCATTGCGCTCACTTATCAGCTTCATTCTTCCATGTTTACGGAAGTAGTCGATTACCAGGTTTTGTGCAATACGCATCGCCCACGGTAAGAATTTACCTTCTTCATTGTAATTACCCAACTTCAATGTCTGGATGATTTTCACGAACGCTTCCTGGAAAATATCTTCAGCAATTTCCCGCTCGCGAATCTTATGATAAATGGATCGGTATATTTTGTCCTTGTGACGTAATAATAGAACTTCGAATGCTTGTTCGTTACCCTCTAAATAATAATGTATAAGGACTTGATCGTCTAGAAATTTCATAGCCATAACTCTACTCTTAATGGATTAACCAGTTGTTTATTAACAGTTTAAAGTAGAATTCTTTCTATAGGCTCTATGAATTATTTTTGGAAAGATAGAACATTAAATAATAAAATCAAAAAAAATCATAAATAATTCCGAATTTGAGATTTTTTAATCAAACCAAAACCAGTGGCTTTGCTGAAAAATATAGCTCAATAAATTCATTTATAATTCGACATTCAAAACTCGTAATTCGAAATTAATTCGCGAAATTTGTACTATGTCCGAAAGATACATTCACATCAAAGGCGCACGCGTCAACAACTTAAAGAATTTAGAAGTCAAAATAGAACACGGGAAGTTTACCGTTATTACCGGTTTATCAGGGTCCGGGAAATCATCGTTGGCTTTCGATACACTTTATGCGGAAGGACAAAGACGTTACATTGAAAGTCTGTCTTCCTATGCAAGACAATTCTTGGGAAAACTGGACAAACCTGAAACGGATTTTATCAAAGGAATTGCTCCTGCGATTGCTATTCAACAAAAAGTCATTACCAATAATCCGAGATCTACAGTCGGGACAACCACTGAAATCTACGATTATCTTAAAATATTGTTCGCCCGGATCGGTAAGACCTTCTCTCCTATTTCCGGAAATGAGGTCAAGAAGGATTCTGTAACGGACGTCATCAATTATATCGCAAGCTTAGAGCATGATATTCGATTATTGATTGCAGCTCCGTTTCCTTCACTCGAAAAATACGGTATAGAGAAAACACTGAAATTGCTCAAAGAACAAGGATACGTGCGCATCATGCACAATCATGAACTGAAGCAATTGGAAGACCTGAAACCAACAGACCTTTCATTTTCCGATTCGATACAGATCGTGGTAGACCGAATCGTTACTCAGGCTATGGATACCGATTTTTCAGGACGGTTAGGCGATTCGATTCAACTCGCTTTCATGGAAGGACATGGCGATTGTTCTGTAATCCAAATGGGAAGCATGGAAGAACGTACGTTTTCCAATCGCTTTGAATTGGACAATATGACTTTTGTAGAGCCTTCCCCTCACCTGTTCACATTTAATAATCCATTTGGAGCCTGTAAAACATGTGAAGGTTATGGTTCCATTATTGGAATTGATCCGAATTTGGTGATTCCGGATCCAAGTCTCAGTGTTTATCAAGGTGCTGTTGTTCCATGGAAAGGTGAAGTGATGGGTGAATACCTCCAGGACTTGGTTCAAAAAGCTCGAAAATTGGACTTTCCAATTCATCGTCCGGTGGAGGAATTGACAGAAGAACAGTTGGACTTGCTTTGGAAGGGAAATTCTCAATTTGCAGGAATCAACGGGTTCTTCAAATTCGTTGAAAGTCAATCATACAAGATACAATACCGCGTACTTTTGTCGCGATACAGAGGAAAAACAAATTGTCCCGAATGTCATGGAACACGTTTGAGGGAAGATGCCAATTATGTAAAAGTTGGAGGAATCAGTATCAAGGAATTGGTTCTGATGCCAATTGAAAATGCATTGGCCTTTTTCCGGGACCTGGAAGTTGATCCGCTGGAATTGAAGATCACCAACCGGATTCTTCCGGAGATTACTCAGCGCCTTTCTTTCCTATGTGAAGTGGGATTGGGTTATCTGACATTAAACAGGGCTGCAAATACACTTTCAGGTGGAGAATCACAACGCATCAACCTGGCAACTTCATTGGGAAGCAGTTTGGTGGGATCGATGTACATCCTGGACGAACCGAGTATCGGTTTACACCCGAGAGATACGGAGCGTTTGATCGGAGTATTGAAAAAACTGCGCGATATCGGAAATACCGTAATTGTTGTGGAGCATGAGGAAGATATGATGCTTCACGCCGATGAGATCATCGATATCGGTCCAGCAGCAGGAAAGTTTGGAGGTGAAGTGGTTTTCCAGGGGAAATTCGACGCACTTAAAAAGAACAATGCGAGTCTTACAACACAATACTTGACAGGAGTTCGCTCAATTCCTGTTCCAACCAAACGCAGAGGTGGAAAAAATAAGATTTCCGTAATCGGTGCAAAAGAGCACAATCTCAAAAACGTTTCCGTTGACTTTCCTTTGAATCGGATTGTTGCCGTAACTGGTGTCAGTGGTTCCGGAAAATCCACCCTGGTAAAAGAAATCCTTTATCCCGGAATTCGCAAATATTTGGGTCAATTCGGAGATCATCAAGGAAATGTAAAGCGCATTGAAGGGGATTTGTCCACCATTGCCGAAATAGAATTGATCGACCAGAATCCGATCGGGAAATCATCCAGAAGTAATCCGGTTACTTATGTGAAAGCTTTCGACGATATCCGGGAACTGTTTGCACGTCAAAATGCTGCGAAACATAACGGATATAAACCGGGATTCTTTTCATTCAACGTGGAAGGTGGCCGTTGTGAAATGTGCGAAGGTGAAGGAGTTGTGACAGTTAGTATGCAATTCATGGCGGATGTGCATCTGGTTTGTGAGTCGTGTGGAGGAAGCAGATACCGACAGGAAGCATTGGAAGTTCATTACCGCGACAAGAATATTTCAGATATCCTGAACATGGATATTTCTTCTGCATTGGCATTCTTTAAAGAAAGTAAAGACAAACTGGAAGAAAAGATCATTCAAAAGATTCAACCGCTGGAAGATGTAGGTTTGGGTTATTTACAAATGGGACAGTCCAGCAGTTCCTTGAGTGGTGGTGAAGCTCAACGCGTGAAGCTCGCTTCATTCCTTATAAAAGGTGCACAAAAAAGCAATAAGACCTTGTTTATTTTCGATGAACCAACGACCGGTCTTCATTTCTTTGATATCGAAAAACTGTTGATTGCCTTTAACCGGTTGGTCGACGATGGACATTCCATCATTGTGATCGAACACAACATGGATGTGATCAAGGCAGCAGACTGGATTATCGACATTGGTCCTGAAGGTGGAATTAACGGTGGAAACATTGAATTTACGGGTACTCCGGAAGAATTGGCCCAGGTGAAAAACAACTACACGGGAATGCACTTAAAGGATAAGTTGAAGTAAGTTTAAAGCATCTCTTTAAGTACGTTTTACCAATCGACGAAACCAGCATTTCATTCGACGAAATCAGCAAAAAACATAATACATCTTTCGAAAGAAAGTGGAATCGGCTATATTCGTTCCATGATTACGAGGTTAAAAACAGTTTGCTTCACACTATTCATTATTAACGGGTTACAATCCTGTTCTACTGAATCGGAAATGCATGACCAGGCAGTTTCTTCGCTTTCCTCTAAGGACTATATCGCCAAAGAAGAAACAAATGGTCAAATGGCTACGGCTGAAGATTTAAAAATGCAGTTCCACGGTTGTAAAGCGCATCAATAGAACCTTAACCGAATGCTTACGCTGAAGCTTCAGCATAGGCACAAAGAATTGAAACGACGGGTAACTAGTGTTATTCGTCGTTTTTTGCGATTATCAATTCTCCCTCACTTCGTGCAATAACCGCAGAGGCCAGGCAATTCCCCAATACATTCACAGAAGTTCGGGCCATATCCATCAAGGCATCAACTCCCAGAATTATACTTGCTTGCTCCATATTCATTCCAAATTCCGAAACGGTTGAAACCAAAATCACAAATGAAGCCCCCCTTACACCCGCAACTCCCTTACTGGTTAGCATTAAGATCAAACAGGCTGCAATTTGTTGTCCTATAGTCAGAGGATGCTCCAGGGTCATTTGTGAAACGAAAACCGTTGCCATGGAAAGATAAAGAGTCGTTCCATCCAAATTAAAACTGTAGCCCGTAGGAATAACAAACCCGACAATTTTCTTGGGAACTCCAAATTTCTCCATATTTTCCAATGCTTTCGGCAATGCAGCCTCACTGCTGGCTGTAGAAAATGCAATGGTGAATGGTTCGGAAACCGCACGAATAAATTTCTTCAGCGGAATTTTAGCAATCAATGCTATTGGAACCAATACCAATCCAACAAATGCAATTAACGCAACATAAAGTGTGGCTACCAATTTTGCTAAACCAATCAGCATTTCGGCACCGGAAGTTAAAACGGTATTTGCAATGGCGCCAAAGACGGCAATTGGAGCCAAATACATGACAATATCTGTAAATTTAAACATCACTTCCGAAAGACTTTCTGCCCAATTAAGCATAGTTTGCTTGTGCGATTCTTTTTGAACCATGCTTAATCCAATAGCAAAGATTACAGAGAAAACAACAATTTGAAGGACTTGATTATCTACGATAGACTTTGCAAAATTTTCAGGAAAAATATCCAGAATATGATCTTTTGGCTGACTTTTTACGAAGTCGACTTTTTTAGCGGCTTCAGCAATCATTTCTTTTGTCGGTTTAACTTCAATTCCTTTTCCTGCCTGGGAAATATTGATTGCAGCCAGTCCGATTACGAGTGCAAATGTCGTAACTATTTCAAAGTAAAGAATACTTTTTAATCCAATACGGCCAACTTGTTTAATATTCCCATGTCCTGCAATTCCAACGATCAACGTTCCGAAAATAAGCGGCGCAACCAACGTGGTAACCATTCGAATAAATATCTTGCTGAGTTTTCCTAAACCTGTTGACCAGGAGTCATGCCAGTTTTCCGGTAATTCCCTCAAATCTAAACCGAATTGAATTCCGAGCAACATAGCTCCGAAAATCCATAAAGAAATTTTTCTTCTTTTAAAGGCAATTACGAAAACCCAACCAATGATGGCATAACGCAAAATATCAAATGCAATTGAATTTAAGCTTGGAAAAAGAATTTCAATAGCAAAGGTTAATCCACAAAGAATGAATCCTACCGAATACCAAAACAAGGAAAATGGCGATTTTAATGCATTCATAATAATTTATTGAGTTGGTGACAAAAATAGTCGTAAAGGAACATGATGAGACTATTGTTGAAATTAATATTATACCGCTCTTTTAGCTGTGAGCACAAATTTAACAGGATAATAGTGAAAACAAAACGGTTTTTTTTTCGAAAAAAAGTGAATAGATAGTGCTCGTCTAAGGAATATTTGTAATATTGCAACATCGTTATTAAAATCACATTGCTTTTCGCACGTATTCATTCGAATACAAACAACTAGTCCAAAATTTTATATGAATAATAAAGACTTAGACGGTAAGTTATTACCAGAATTAAGGGAAATTGCTAAATCTCTTGGAGTTAAGAAGGTGGAATCATTCAAGAAAAATGAATTGATCGAGCAAATCCATGCGAATTCAGCGAGCACTACAACTACTGAAACCGAAAAAGCTCCGGCAAAGCCAAAAGCAAAAAAGGTTTCCGAACCCAAAACGGATCGCATGTCGCCCGAAGCTTCAGCACCGGCACAAGCAACAGCTGCGGATTTATTCTCCGCTGAAGCACCAAAAACGGAAGTGGTTAAACAACAGGCTCCTAATTCATCCAAAGAAAAACGCAAACGAATTTCGACATCCGACGAGGCCCCGGCTGAAATCAAGGCGGAAGTAACAACTCCTGAGGCAACTGAAGAAGCTCCAAAAGCTACTGAAGGAACTACAACGCAGGAAGTGAAAACAGATAAACCGAAACCTTTCGAGCGTTTATTAAATAAGAAACCTCAAAACCCGAATCAAAATAATCCGAATCAGAATAAACAGCGATTCAACAATAATCCGGGTGAAAACCAAAACAACCCGAATCAAAACGCTCCTCAAAATCAAGGAAACCAGGAACGTCAAAACAATAACCAACAACGCAACCAGAACAACCCGAATAACCAGGGGAACCAAGAGCGTCAAAATAATAACCAACAACGTAACCAAAATAACCCTAATCAAGGGAATCAGAACCAAAATCGCCCGCAACAGAATCAAGCTCAACAAGAAGAGAAAATTGATGAAGAAGCATACAACTTGGTTGGTATTGTTACCGCTGAAGGTGTATTGGAAGTGATCCAGGATGGTTACGGATTCCTGCGTTCTTCGGATTACAACTACTTACCATCCCCCGATGATGTGTATGTTTCTCAAAGCCAGATCAAATTATTCGGTTTAAAAACCGGGGATACGGTAAGAGGAACGATCCGTCCGCCAAGAGAAGGAGAGAAATTCTTCCCATTGGTAAAGGTGGATTCCATCAACGGAAGAGATCCAAGCTATATTCGCGATCGCGTTCCTTTTGAATACCTGACTCCGTTATTCCCGGATGAAAAATTCAAATTGACCGGTCACAAAGACGAATCCATGTCCACTCGTGTAATGGATCTGTTCGCTCCAATTGGAAAAGGTCAACGTGGAATGATCGTGGCACAACCGAAAACGGGTAAAACCATGTTATTGAAGGATGTGGCAAATGCAATCGCTGCAAACCATCCGGAAGTGTACCTGATCGTATTACTGATTGATGAACGACCTGAAGAGGTTACAGATATGGCGCGCAGTGTAAAAGCGGAAGTAGTTGCTTCTACTTTTGATGAGCCTGCCGATCGTCACGTAAAAGTTGCCAATATCGTATTGGAAAAAGCAAAACGAATGGTTGAATGTGGACATGATGTGGTTATCCTATTGGATTCCATCACACGTTTGGCTCGTGCATACAATACTGTTTCTCCTGCTTCCGGTAAAGTACTTTCCGGTGGTGTGGATGCAAACGCATTACACAAACCGAAGCGCTTCTTCGGAGCTGCCCGTAAAATCGAAAATGGTGGTTCACTTTCCATTCTTGCTACAGCATTAACGGAAACAGGTTCCAAAATGGACGAGGTGATCTTCGAAGAATTTAAAGGAACCGGTAACATGGAACTTCAGTTGGATCGCAAGATCTCAAACAGAAGAATTTATCCTGCTATCGATATCCTTGCTTCCGGAACAAGACGTGAAGATCTTTTGGTCGGAAGAGATATCCTACAGCGCATCTGGTTACTTCGCAAGTTTATTGCTGACATGAACCCGGTAGAGGCTATGGAGTTCGTAAAAGGACACATGGAGAACACACGTTCCAATGAAGAGTTTTTAGTATCAATGAATTCATAAATTTCAAATCCCATTCTTTCTGAGGATGGGATTTTTTTCTTTTATCACATGCGCACATCAACAAAAATTGCTTTACTGTTTGCAGGTATTTGGTTTCTGGGAAAATACTGTTTCTTTTATTTTCAAGTTTTACAGACAACAGAGAAGTATCCAATCCAGGTAATGTGGAATATTCTTTGCCTGCTTTTGGCAATGTCCATCGGTAGCCTCGTGGAAAAAAGAAAAGAAATCCGAAGTGAGAGTTCCGCTTTGGGAGATATCAAATCAATTCTTGGAATTGGAATGATCTACACCTTGGTTGTCGGTGGATTAATTTACTTGTATTACGCTAAGATTGATCCTGCATACAATGAGAATCAAATTGCTGTAATCCAGGAATCCATGAAGAAAATGGTTGAAAACCCGGAAGAATTGAAAAAATTCAAAGCGGAAAGACCTGAATTCGAAGCATTTTCAAAAGAAGAGATTTTGGAAAAATCAGCTGAAAGCATCCGTCCCTGGTATCAGGCAAGTACGGTAATGACCATTTCCTTACTGGGAATGCTGATGTTATCCGTTATCAACGCACTTGTTTTGACAGCAATCTATCGCCGATTGTTATTCCGACAGCCCAAGCAATAAATCGGCCCCCAATTTTTCGTAATCGATTCCATCAAAGTTTCCGGAAGACATCATCAGTAAGACGGAATTATTCCAATTCCTGGCACGGATAAATTCCAGGACTTCTTCAGTCTTGTCGACTACTTTCACTTTGCCTCCAAAAGCATTTTGAACTTGTTCCAATGTCAACGGTTCGAGCTTTTTATGTGCCACAACTGCCGGACTGAAATAAACCAAAGCTTCGTCAGCTGCATTCATCGCACCATCGTAAAGTGGTAAGAACTCTTTTCTCAAAGAAGAGAATGTATGCAGTTCCATACACGCAACCACATTCCGATCCGGGTATTGTTCCTTGACAGCAGAGGTTGTCGCTTTCAACTTGGAAGGCGAATGTGCAAAATCCTTAAACATGGTGAACAAATCTTTCTCTACAACCTTTTGAAGTCTTTTTCCTGCACCTTTGAAGGTTCTGATGGCTTTCAAAAATGCATCATTTGAAATATCCATTGATTCAGCCAAACGCATTGCTCCTACCAGATTTTGCAAATTATGCGCCCCAAAGATCTGCAACTCATATTCAACTCCGTCATGTGTCATGATGGTTCCTGTTTCTGTAGTCCGATAGATCGGTGTCTGATAAGGTTTTGTCTCCAGTTTCAGTTCAAACTCTTCTCCCAAGCTTTTCAATGTAGGATCTTCTGTATTATAGATCAGCTTTCCTCCCGGTTCAATCACCTCACAGAAAATTCTGAATTGCTCAATATAATTCTCCCAGGTTGGAAACACATTGATGTGATCCCAGGCAATTCCACTGATCAAAGCTGTATTTGGTTTATATAAGTGAAACTTCGGCCTTCTATCAATGGGGGAACTCAAGTATTCATCTCCTTCCAAAATCATGAATTTTGCCTCCTCTGAAAGTTTTACCATGCAATCGTAACCATCCAATTGGGCTCCAACCATATAATCCACATTCAGACCCAGTTCGTTCACTACATGAAGCAACATGGACGTAATCGTGGTTTTTCCGTGGCTTCCCCCAATGACAATGCGGTATTTGTTCTTGCTTTGTTCATATAAATATTCCGGGTAAGAATAAATGGGAATATTCAATTCTTTTGCTTTTAATAATTCGGGATTATCCTCTCTTGCGTGCATTCCAAGAATAACTGCATCCAGTTCATTGGTGACCTTTTCCGGAAACCAACCAATAGAAGCCGGCAAGATTCCTTGCTTTTCAAGTCTTGTTCTTGAAGGTTCAAATATTTCATCATCGGAACCGGTTACCTTCGCTCCTTTTCGGGATAAGGCAATAGCTAAATTGTGCATGGCGCTTCCTCCAATTGCGATAAAATGAACATTCATAAAACAGGAATTAAATTTGGATCGAAATTACTGGATTTGGAACAAAAAAAAAGTGTGAGTAAAAATAGTTACTCACACTCTTTCTTTCATTTCTATGTAATATCAATAATAATCTTAATAATTGCGTTTCAATTTAGCATCCTGTGTCTCACGTTGCCAAACCAATTCGGTACAAGGTTGTCCATTTTTTTGATAGGTTACAACTTCCATTGTTTGTGTTCTGATGTAGACATTCGCTCTTCCATCTTTCACAACCACTCTTCTTGTAACAATCGCAGAAACCAAACCATCCGGTCCGAGTTGATCGAATTGCTCCTGGTTCACCCCTTCCGGATATTTTGACAAATCGACTTCATATGCTCCTACGGATGTTTTTACAGCTTGTTTCGATTCTATCTCATCAATTGACTTTTGAGTGGCTATCGTTCTTTCATCTTCTTTTTCGGATTGAATTTGAGCAATCGTTCCAAGTTCTTTTTTTGAGTTTTTAATGATTGCTGCATTATCAGCCGCCTGCGTATTCTGACCGGCTTCATCATCGATCTGATTTCGAGAAGCGGTGATCTTATTTTTATTCGCTAAGATCTTCTCATCGTTGACATTTTTCTCATTCAATTGCGTTTGCATATTTGCATCCTGAATTTGTATGAAATTCTTATTGTTTTCAGCTTGAGCAATTGAAGGAAGATCATTTCTCTTTTCAGCTTCTTTCTCTTTTAATGTAAGTACTTGTTTGTTCTCAATATTCTTAACGTAAGCTTTGTTGTAATCCGCTCGTTGAAGTTCCGTTTCTTTGTCCCTTGCTGTTTCAATCACATCGATATTTTCCCTGTGAGCTTCCACTCTACTTGAAATTGCTTCTGAAGTGACTTTTTCCATTTCACTCGTCTTAGCAGCAAATCTTTGCGTATTTTCAATATGTTTCTTATCATTCTCAAGTTGGAAAGCGGATTGCACTTTCTCAATCTCTTTTATCTTGTCGTCGTTATTTTCAGACAGCACCTTGTCATCTGTTGTTTTAACTGCAATATTATTTTCAACCTTGGTCAGAACTTCTTTCGTCTCAACTGTTTTGGCGTCAGATCGTTCCCTGTTTTTAGCCTCCAAATCGGATTGAACAACTGAAGCATCACGCACTTTTTTCTCTTCCGCTAAACGCTCGTCCAAATCATCAACCGCTGTTTTCTCCAGTCCGGTTCTTATTTTAGAATAGGCAACGTCATTGTTAACGATATCCGTATACGCTTCATTATTCATCTCAACCCCTGTGTTTTCCAGTTTAACAGTTGATTTCTTAAGAATTTCATCGTTATCAACTGCAGCTCCATCAAGCGCACTATTAGAAACAATTGCAGCTTCCGTTGCGGCATCCAACTGCTCTTTTTGGTTCACAATATTCAATTCTTCGATGACCTCGTTTTCTTCCGCACTTTTAAGCAATGCTTCCTTTTTTTCATCAATAATATCTACATTATTCTGAACTTTCGCAGCTGCTGCCGCATCTCTTACCGAGTTATCCACACGGATTTCCGACAAAGTGCTGTCTACAGATAATGCTGTATTATTCTGCTTCGCACTCAACTCATCAGTTTTATCAGTTGTTCCACGCAATTTCTCCACCATTTTCCTTGAAGCTCTCCCTTTTCGGGTAATGGAAGCTTGCTCCAATCTTTTAGCTCCGTCCATTAAGGAATTATCCGTCGGCTCCCCCAGGTTCTTCAACTCCAGTTTATTTGTTTTAGGACTCGTTACCACATTATTTGCAACCGGTGCGCTCAGGATATTCTGAATTTCTTTCAGCTTTTGTTTCGGATACGGGTCAGCAGGTTTTAATTTAGAAGCACGTTCATAAAGTTCCTTTGCCTTTTCATAATTTTTATTATTGAACTTGTCATCTGCTCCACTGATAATATTTCCATAGGCACGTGCAACATCTGCATCCCGCTCTTCATTCAATTTGATTTCACACTTCTTGGATTGCTCATAGACGTATGCATTTGAAGGGTATTTTACCAGGATCTTATCGTATGCATTCTTAGCTGCAGACCATTTACCATTATTGAATTCTGCATCAGCAGCAGCAACCAGACCCTGAAGTTCTTTGTTTGCGGCATTCTCTTTAGCAATATCATCTAAAACCTGACGCATTTCGGCAATTTTATTCAATGCCGCCTGGTCTTTTGCCTTATGTTTCAACGCTTCTTCATACTGAGTGATTGCTCCGTTGTAATCCTTCCCGGAGGCCGCATCGTTCCCTCGGGACATTGCTTCGCCGTATAACTTTTGCTCTTCTATCGCTGGATCAACTTTATTGGCAATTAATGATTTAAGCTCTGCGATTTTTTGATCGGGAACCAAATCATCAGGTTTAATTGTTTTTGCAGCTTTGTAAGCGGTGATTGCTTCCTCCAACTTGTTTCCTTTTGCCAATCCTTCAGCCTCAGCCATTTTCTTAGCGAACTGGTTTTGCTGATCCAATGCAGATTTCTCCGCTTTTTCAAGTTCCACAATCTCTTGCAGTTTTTGTTTCGGATATTGATCTGCCGGTCTGAAGTTCACTGCTCGATTGAACATCTCTTTCGCTTTTACATAATTCTTTTCATCTAACGCTTTGTTCCCAACGTCAATGATTTTTTGATAAGCATTATCACCATCACTTGTTTCCTGCTCGGATAATTTCTTCGCGTTTTCAGCTTTCTCGACAGGAAGTTTCTCGTATGGTTTTAAAACCAAAGCCGCATTGTATGATTGGATTGCCTCCGTATACTTTTTCGCAGCCAATAAATCGTCCCCTTTTTTAAGTGCTGCCTGGTAATCCTGCTCCACTTTCAATTGTTCTGCACTCGCCTCTTTCAAAGCATTGATTGCCGCAATGCGATTTTTAGGCTCCTGTTCATTCTTGATTGCAATAGCTTCTGTATATTTTGCGATAGCCTCATCGTATTTCTTAGCAGCTTCCAAACCTTTTGCTTCTTCAAGAACCAAGTTGTATTTCTTATTTAACTCTGCATCTTTTAGCTCTTCAGCAATTTTCTTATCACACCAGACAATGGCTTTTTCAATGTCTTCATCCGATTTAATTGCCTTTGCTTCCAAATACTTCTGCTTTGCTTCGGCATATTTATTTTGGTTTTGGAAAGCCATACCTTCACCTTTCAGTTTTTCAAAAGCAGCTTGTTTTTGAGCTTCACTTGCTTGTTGGTTTTCCAGTTTTGAAATTTCCAGCATCTTGTCAGATGCAGCAGAGTTTGTCGGATCCAATGCAAGTACCTGTTGATATTTTCCTTTCGCCCCATCCAAATCTTTTTTAGCCAAGGCAACAGAACCATCAGCCAATAACTGAGTAATCTGTTTTTCCTTATCAGCCTTTGCAATTAATCCGTCAATCTCTTTAATCTTTTCTTTAGGCAAAGCTTGACTCGGGTCAAGTGTCGAAGCTTCTTCAAATTTCTTTTTCGCTTCCGTAAGTTTATTCAACCCCATCAAATCATTACCCGCTTTGACAGCTGCCTCATACTTTTCCTTTTGAGCTGTAGCCTGTGCGTTATCCGCTAATATTTTTTCAACCTCTGCCAATTTATCCTTTGCTTCTGTTTTGGAAGCATCAAGCAGGATTGCCGCTTTGAATTTATCCTTCGCAGTCGTGTAATCTTTCGTAGTAAGTGCTGTCACTCCGGCATTAAATGCTTCCTGGTATTTTTGGTTCTTGTCTTTTTCAGCATTAGCCTGAGCCTCTTTTTTACCAAGTTCGATCAGTTTTTGTTTCGGAATAACCGAAGCGGCATCCAAAAGTTGTGCTTCTTCATATTTCTTTTTAGCAACTTCAAAATTGGAAGCAGTCAATGCTGCATCACCATCTAAAATTGCCTGATCGAATTTCGCTTTTTGCTCTGCCTTTTTACTTTCTGCCAAAATTTTGGCATCTATTGCATCAATCTTAGCTTGTACGGCAGCATCGGGAATCAATCCGATCGATTCCTGGTATTTCAATTTCGCATCTGCGTATTTGGTCGCTTTGTCCAATGCATCTCCTTCAACAATCAATTGTTTCGCTTTTGCTATTTTCTCTGCATTTGCTTTTTCAAACTCTAATTGCTTATTGATTTCTTCAATCTTCGCCTTTGCTTCTGCGTTTTCTTTATCCAAAGTCAGAACCTGGTCGAATTTTGCTTTTGCACCAGGATATTGCTTTGCTGTAAGTGCAGTACTCCCTTCAGCCAGCAATTTGGTAATTTGTTCTTTTAACGCGTTTGCCTTTGCAATTTCCGCCAACTTTGCATCTACTTCTTTGATCTTTTCTTTCGGATAAGTTGCTGCAGCTTCAAATGTCAAAGCTTCCGTATATTTCGTTTTTGCATCCGCCCATTTTTCTTCTGCTAAAAGCGCATCACCGGCAGCAACAGCATCATTGTATTTTTGTTTTTTCTCTTGTTCCGATTTTTGCGCATTCAATTTTCCTTCCAAATCAGCCAATTTAGCAGTTGCCGGAGCATCACCCGGTCTGATTTTCAAAGCTTTCTTATATTCATCGCGAGCCGACATCCAACTTTTCTGAGTATAAAATTGGTCACCCTGCTTCATTGCTGCATCATATTTCGCCGCATTTTCCGCGTCCTTTTTCGCAGTTTCAATTGCCAATTCAGCTTTCTCGATCTCGTCTTTCGGATATTGCTCTTGCTTTTTAGTCAAGGCTTCCTGGTAACGCGCAATTGCTTCCGGGTATTTCTTTTGGTCTCTCAGTCCGTCGGCAGAGGTAATCAAAGCTTTGTATTCGCTGTCCAGTTGGGAATTTGCCAAATTTGCCGATTTGGAAGCTTTCAGGATTCCATCGATTTCAATAATCCGGTCATTCGGATATTTCTCTGTTTCTTTCCCTTTGATTTTTGTAGCGGTTTCGTATTGAGTCAGTGCTTCTTCGTACTTTTTTGCAGTAAATAGTGCATCTGCCTGTTTGATAATTGAATTGTAATTTGCATCGCCTTGCTTTTGGGAAGCTTCGGCATCTTTCATGATCTTCTCAATTTTCTTAGCCATTTTATCAGCTAATATATTGTCATATTGTAACTCCGTGTTTTGTCCGTCGAAGTAAAATTCTGTAATTGGATTCGTTTTGATGTAGCTATAATCCACATTTGCGATTTCATCAAATAAAGAGATTTGAGCTTGCCCGGATGGTTTGGAAGTTCCTTGAAGCAATTCGTCATTTACATTTGCTACATTGATATTCAACATCCGGGATACTTTTCCGGCTTTGGAAACTTCGACCTTGTATTTTTTACCTGCTTTGAGCATTAGCTTCACCTCACCGGAGGCATCTGTAGTCTGATTGGAAACCGTGTTAGCACCTTCCAATAGTTTAACAGCAACGCCGGCTTCCTTCTTACCGGTAGTGTAATTGGTTGTCTTAATGAAGAAAGTAATATCCATCTGTCCAAAAACCAGGTTGGTCAGAAAGAAAAAGGAAATTAAAATAAGGAGTTTCACTCTCATGTTTTTAGTTTATTCTAGTCGTAGTACAACCGAAATTAATTTTGGTTTAAATTAGTTCAACTTATTCATACAAATATCGGTAAAAAAGTTCATTTTCGTTGCTATGATTCAATTTAAACAACTCAGTTTTTGGGAAAAAGTTACGCTTTTAGAAGATATTGATTTTCTGATAGTTGGAAGTGGAATTGTAGGCTCGGCATGTGCTCTTGAACTTCGAAGAAGGAATCCCAATGCGAAAATTGTAATTCTGGAACGCAGTTATCTTCCTTTAGGAGCGAGTACAAAAAACGCCGGGTTTGCCTGTTTCGGTAGTGTGACAGAACTTTTGGACGATCTCGAAAATACTCCGGGAGAACGGGTTTGGGATACTGTGAAATTGCGCTTTGAAGGATTGGAGCGCTTGCTTCAACGGTTTTCAGCAGCAGATTTGAATTACGAAAATTGTGGTTCTTATGATCTGATCACGAACCCGGAAGATTTGGCTGTTTATCACCCGAAATTGGAATATCTGAATCGGCAAATAGAATTCATAACAGGTGAAAAAAACTGCTACTCCTTTGAAAAGGATGTCCAAGGCAAATTCGGTTTCAACGGTTTTGAAGGAGGCTATTTCAATCGGTTGGAAGGTGCGATTGACACCGGGAAATTGCTCCTGGCAACTCAACGGGAACTGGCAAATAGCCGGATTATCGTGTTAAACGGAATCGAAGTGAACCATTTCCAAATGGATCAAAAGGAAGTGATCATTGAAACCAATTACGGGGAAATACGGTCGCGGAAATTAGGAATTACCATCAATGGTTTTGCAAAAAAACTCTTACCTGAATTAGCCGTAGATCCGGCAAGAGCTCAGGTTCTGGTAACTTCAGAAATCAAAGGATTGAAGGCAAAAGGGACGTTTCATATGGACAAAGGATACTACTATTTCCGGAATATCGGAGACCGGATTTTGTTTGGAGGTGGAAGAAACCTGGATTTCAAAGGGGAAAACACATTTGAATTGGACCAAACAGAACTGATCCAACACGCTTTGGAAGATTTACTGGCAGCGAACATAATTCCGAAGCAGGAATTCTCCATTGACTACAGATGGTCGGGAACCATGGGGGTTGGAAAGGAAAAAGGACCGATCATTGAAAAAATCAATCCGAATACTGCAGTCGGGGTCCGACTCGGTGGCATGGGAGTTGCAATCGGCTCATTGGTAGGCGAAAAGCTTGCTAAGCTGCTCCAGGAATAACATTCCGCACTATTTTCAATCAAATTCTACTCCAGAATCTATTTTATTCTTGTATTTTCGAGGCAAATTAAACTAGTTATGAACGCAGCACACTCGCACTTGATCATCAATCACTTCCCTATCATTGGACTGATCCTGGGAATTATCGTTTTACTAATTGGAATCCTTGCAAAGTCCTCTGTTACACGACGAGTTGGACTACTTCTTTTTATCATTGCCGGAATCACTGCCCAAATTTCAGATGCAACCGGAGAAGGTGCAGAACACTTTGTTGAAGAGGCAGTAGAGCAACGAACCATTTCACAAGATTGTCCGGATGCAATCCAGCAAACACTTGAAAATAGCGAAGAAACAGAAACCTTGATTCATATTCACGAAGAACATGCAGAAGAATTATTGCCTTTCATGTGGGGAATCATGGCGTTATCATTGATTGCCCTATTCCTTGAATTCAAGAAAAAATCAATGGCCATGCCCGCTTCGGTGATTGTTTTGATAATCGGTGTGATTGCAGCTTACTTCGCAAAAGAAGTTGGAAATTCCGGAGGCGAGATTTCCCATCCCGAAATACGAAAAGAGTTTAAACTGAGAGAAAACATTGTTTCTCAGGATGAAGACTAAACAGAATTGAAGTATGCTTAAAAATTTCGAAACAGTTTACCAGCCCGATGCAGACTGCGAACCTGCATCCGAAGAGATGATCAAACAATACGAGAACAAGGTTCCCGGATCATTAATTGAAATCTGGAAAACAAGCGGACTTGGAAAATACAACGACGGATTAATCGAATTTGTCAATCCGGCTGATTTTGAAGACAATCTCTGGACCTGGCTCGGAAGAGAGGTTCCCAACTATGTTCCCTTTGCAATCAGCGGGTTCGGAGAACTATTCTATTACCGGAAACTGACTGAAACAGACGAAGATGTTTGTATGATCGATATCCAATATCGAAAGATCGAGACACTGGTTTGGAGCATGGACGATTTCCTGGATGATTTCGTAACCAACGTAGTTGAACGGAAGATGTGGCTTCGCGAAGACTTATTCAAAGAGGCTATCACTCAAAACGGAAAACTGGAAAAATACGAAGTGTTTACCTTCGCTCCTATCATCGCGTTTGGCGGAGCTGAAGAAGTTGAATATCTTCAAAAAGGAAATGCTGTGGTTTACCAGGATCTGGTATTTCAAATGACAAGCTAATTCAATGGAAAATTGAAAATGTATTAATTGAAAAGTGTGGGATTTGATATCAAGAGAAGATCCCTTCTTTTACATTGTCAATTATTCATTTTCAATTCAGAAAAATTATTCCTGTGCTAAATCCTTATTCGGTTCTTCAACCGTTTGGTCCAAAGTTGGCTTCACGTCCGTATCTGAAACCGGTGTTGCCGAAGGATTCGACATAGCACCGAATGGTTTCGAAAATTGGGTTGGAGCTTGAATGATCTGATCCATTTTCACAGATTCTTCCAAAAGCGGTTTTTCAATGATATCTGTTGTTTCACGAACCATCTTCTGCAAATCGAAATCCGCTTTTATATCACCTGAAGATTTTTTGATCTCATTTTGGACATCCTGGGTCGCCTGTTTAATCTGATGCATCGTCTTTCCCATGGTACGGGCAATACCGGGAATACTTTTCGATCCGAAAAACATCAATATAACCAGCAAAATCAGAACGATTTCAGAACCGCCGACATCACTGAGAAATAAAGGTAAAACTGTCATAATGACAACAAAAGTAATCGAATTAATCGAGCTATCCTAGCCTAATGTCTTACGAAACGTTAATTTTTAATCGTTTTTTAGATGATAATTTGGTTATATTTGCGCCCGAAAACAATAAAAAAGAAGTATGGCAACCACAGCAGATATTCGAAACGGATTATGTATCAAATTCAATGACAAAATCAGTCAAATCATTGAATTCCAACATGTGAAACCTGGAAAAGGTCCGGCTTTCGTGCGTACTAAAATGCGTATTATCGAAACGGGTAAAGTGATTGATAATACTTTCTCTGCAGGACACAAAATTGAGATCGTTCGTGTGGAAAATCGCGAATATCAGTACTTATACCAGGAAGACGACAATTTTATCTTCATGAATAATGAAACATTCGAACAAGTTCCTATTCCTGTAAAAATGGTTGAAAGACCGGCTTTCTTATTAGAAGGAATGGTTTGTAATATTTTGTATGACGCAAACGACGAAGTTCCTTTGGTAGTTGAATTGCCAATGTATTTGATTTCCGAAGTTACTTATACAGAGCCTGGAATTAAAGGTGATACTGCAACAAACTCCATGAAAGCTGCAACGATCGCAACGGGTGCTGAAGTGAAAGTTCCTCTATTCATTGATATGGGAGAAATCATCAAAGTAGATACCCGAACAGGTGTTTACGTAGAACGTGTTAAAAACTGATTTTAAATCATATTCATCGGAAGGGAATCTGTCAACTGGCGGTTCCCTTTTTTATTGGTCTGTTCTTCTCAAGAATGTACGCAGGACAAGAAACAGAAAACAACCCGAAAAGCTCCTGGTTGGATCAGGCATAGATCATAGGAGGATAGAGCATGGATAGAGCATGGATAGAGTATGGAAATGTTATGTATTTAACACTGATAAGGGAGTGAGTTAATTGGATATAGATGGTTTCATCTAAAACCCAATCCTCGATTCTTCCAATTCCGGAAGTCAAAGAATTCTCACAAATGCGCAATACTTCTCTTGGTCGTTTTTTAATCTGAAATAAAAAAATGGAAAAGCTAATTCGTATCAGGTCGAAAGAGATCAACACCCAATGGATCAACACTTCTGTACTAGGCGAATCACGTCCCCTTTTGGTATTTCTTCATGAAGCCTTGGGAAGTATCATCCAATGGAAAACCTTTCCCTCCGAATTATGCAACTCCTTAAATCTACCGGGAATCGTCATTGAACGAAGCGGGCACGGGAAATCAAGTGCTCTGACCGAAGAACGGAATATTCATTACCTTCATCGATATGCAGATGAAACCCAGGAAGTTCTTCAAGAAATCCTAAATCCGAACCAGAAAATTATTTTAATCGGACACAGCGACGGTGGAAGCATTGCTTTAATCCTCGCAGCCCGAAAAATGAAAAATATTCAGGGAATTATTACCATGGCGGCTCACACCTTTGTGGAAGAAGAAACACTGGCCGGGATCTATCCTACAATAGAAGCTTTTGAAGCAGGCAAACTAAACGGATTATACAAAATCCATGGAGAAAAGACCCCCCCCCTGTTTTATGCCTGGGCAAATACGTGGCTCGATCCTGCTTTCAAAAGCTGGGACATCCGAAATGAAATCAAATCCATTCAAATTCCCGTTTTAGCGGTCCAGGGTAAAGGTGACCAATACGGAACAGAAAAGCAGGTGAATTCGATTGTTAGGAATAATCCAAACCGGAAAGGAATAATGATTCCCGGCTGCGGCCATCATCCGCATTTAGAAAAGAAAGAGTCACTGATTCGTGAGATTGAAAACTGGCTCAAAGGAATTACTAAATCCTAATACGATTGCTTATTTAAAACTCCATCTACCTTCTAATTCTCATGAATTAGACCAATAATTCAGTGCTCTCAAACCGTTCCGTCAAACACCTCGTCCAATTCGAAATTCGGAATTCGGAATTCAGAATTATTACGCCAACATTATTTTTTCAATTATTCCCGTTCTAAACCATCTAAAACCAGTACCTTTGCGCTCATTTTTATAATTTATACTGAATAGCTAATGAGTAATGCATTGGGGAACCATATTCTGGTTGAGTTTATGGGGTGCGATCCGCACATTATGAATGATGTATCTTCGATCGAGCGCGACATGGTAGACGCGGCGTTGAAAGCAGGTGCAACTGTGATTAATTCTACATTTCACCATTTTTCTCCTTATGGAGTTTCCGGTGTTGTGGTAATTCAAGAAAGCCATTTGGCAATTCATACATGGCCGGAATACGGTTATGCTGCTGTGGATCTTTTCACATGTGGAGAAATGGATGCCTGGATTTCATTTGATTATTTGAAAGAATGTTTTGGTGCCAAGAACTACTCTGCTTTGGAAATGAAGCGTGGTGCTGTTCAGTTGTTAACAAGGAATGACTTCGATATCTCTTCCATGCGTCAGAAAGCCGGAGAATGGTCGAATCCTGAAATGTATACACGCAATGTGTGGTTTACAGACAAGGACGACAACCAGGCTTTGTCATTGCGATATACCGGTGAGGTTTTTTTCGATGTACAATCTCCTTTCCAACGCGTTCGCATCTTGGAATCTCCTAAATACGGTAAGCTGTTGACTTTGGACGATATGTTCATGACCACCGAAAAAGACGAATTCCATTACCATGAAATGATCTCTCACCCGGCTATGTTTACACATGGGAATGCTAAGAACATTTTGGTGATCGGTGGTGGTGACGGTGGAACTGTTCGTGAATTCCTTCGCCATGATAGTGTGGAGAAAGTAACGATGGTTGAAATTGATGGAGAAGTGATCAAGGCATGTAAAGAACACTTGCCGACAATTGCTGCTTCATTCGATCACCCGAAATTGAACCTGATCGTTGGCGACGGAATTGCATTTGCAAAAGAAGCTGCCGACGAAACATATGATTTAGTTATTGTAGACGGATCGGACCCTGTTGGTCCGGCAGAAGGATTGTTTTCCGTAGAATTCTACAGAAACTGTCACCGTATCATGAAACCGGGTGGAATCTTGGTTGCTCAAGGAGAATCACCTAAATTCAACGAACAGGCATTCACTGAATTGAACATTACACTTCAACATATTTTCGGAAAAGAAAATGCCCCTGTGTCCCTATTCTTTGTTCCAACATATCCGACAGGAATGTGGAGTTTCCAATACGGGCTAAAAGGAAGTGCTCAGCCGAAAACAGTTTCAAAAGAATCTGAGATCGAATCATTTGTAAGTGCAAAAGGATTAAAATACTACAATTCTGATATCCATAAAGCAAGTTTTGCATTACCTAATTTCGTGAAAAGTCTGATCAATGGATAACTCCAAGAAATTTGATCCGAACGGTGTCGGAATTGCTAATGGAAACATTTTCGGGTTTCCGGTTGCCGAAGAAAATGCGAAGATTGTAATTATTCCTGTTCCCTGGGACGCGACTGCATCCTATGGAAAAGGTACAAGTGATGGCCCGAAAGCAATTTTGGATGCAAGTACACAATTGGATTTTTATCATCCGCAATTGCCGGAAGCTTGGAACACACAAGTTTTCATGACTCCCATTTCCGATGAAATGAAACAGATCAATGACCAGATGTGCATTGACACTGTTCAATACATCGGTTTTCTGGAAGAAGGTGGCGAGTTAGATGAAAACAACCCGTTTCATGAAGTGCTTGAGAAAGTGAATGCAACTTCGGATCTTTTAAGAAACAACTTAAAGGAACGTGCAACAAAACTGCTTGCAGAAAATAAGATCGTGGCTGTTCTTGGTGGAGAACACAGCACGCCATTAGGTTTAATGGAAGCTTTAAATGACCAGGCACAACCCTTTGGGATTCTTCAAATTGATGCACACGCGGATTTAAGGGAAGCATACGAAGGTTTTCAGCAATCACACGCAAGTATTATGTATAACGTACTACAGTCTTGTAACAATCTTCAAAAGTTGGTTCAGGTCGGAATTCGCGATATTGCGTATTCGGAAGTCCAGCTCTCGGATTCAGACCCACGCGTTAAGACATTCTACGATTGGGATTTGAAAAAGGGATTATTCGAAGGTCAAACTTGGAAAGAACAAGTATCCATGATTCTGAATGAGTTGCCTGACCGCGTTTATATTTCCTTTGATATTGACGGATTATTGCCATCACTTTGCCCGAATACAGGCACTCCTGTTGTCGGTGGATTTGAATTGGAACAGATCAATTACCTATTCTTCCAACTGGTTGAATCCGGACGAAAAATTATCGGGTTTGACTTGAATGAGGTTTCTCCCGGAAAAGAAGGTGATTGGGATGCAAACGTTGGCGCAAGAGCACTTTGGAATTTGGTTTGTGCAACTGAAAAAAGCAGAAAAATAAACTACTGATATTGCAGTTCCTGAACTGTGCTAAACACCTGAAGAAAAATACTCTTCAGGTGTTTTTTTATTTATATATTCGTATCGTATAACAAAAGAGATGTTGAAAAACAAAGGGTTCCTTCTATTAATACTGTTTACTGTTCATTTCGCGGTGTTTTCTACTGCTCAGAACATTACGTTGCAAGGAAGAATCAATACCAAACATTTCTCAATCAATGATTACGGTAGTGCCGGCCAAATCTGGACGGGACTTCAATCAGCCAACGGCAATGTACTTTTCGGGAATCGACAAGACATCCTTTCCTTCAACGGAATTGAATGGGCCAAAATCAAAACAGACTCCGAAAAGACAAAAAAAACGATCCAGGAAAGTTGCACTGAAACCTATGTTTCCAAATTGTACCTGGCTTCCGACGACCGCGTGTATGTGGGACGGGATAACAACTTCGGTTATCTCGATTACTCCAGCAAGGGTGAATTGGTTTATTATCCTGTTTTTTACGGAGGCCTCAAAAACAACATCGGGCAAGTTTGGAATATTTTCGAATTAGGAGATAACTCCATCTTGTTTGTTGCTGAAAAAGGCTTGTACATCCTGAAAAATGGCAAAGCGACCAAATTAGATGTTCCTGTTGCTTTCCAGGAATTGGAGTGCAAGACCTCTTGTCGCATTCTCAATGGCGTTTTATTGACATTTCAATCAAAAGCGGAATTCAAATCCAGAAGGGAAAATTATTTGTACTACGATGTAGTAAACTCAAAACTGAAGGAGTTGAATCTTCCATTATCAGTGCATATCAAGAACATTCGGGGAAGTTTCCAGATTGACAATGTCTGGTATATCGTTGATGCTCGAAGCAAAATCTTCAGCGTAAATAATTCGATCGGGAATAATCAGCATTGGGACTCTGTACCACGTTCCAAATTCCCTTGTCTCAGCAAGTATTTTGTAAACACCGTTACCAAAGCCGGAAATTACCTTTTGGTAAGTACAGAGAACAATGGTCTCATTATTGGCGATTTGCACGGAAATATAATCCGGGAGTACAACCTGGAGGACGATTTGGCAAACCTGACAGTCAATCAGTCATTCTTTGACAATGATTTCAATCTATGGCTCTGTTTAGGAAATGGGATTCAATTTGTAGAAACCGGCTCGCCACTCTCCTATTTCCACAAAAACGAAGGTGTGACTTCGCAGATTGAAACCATTGATTTCAACTCGGGAATCCCGCTTATCGGAACACACAACGGGATCATATCTCCTCAAAAATCAGAATCCGGAAACAAATTGATTCCATTCGGAAGTTTGGACGAAATTATTTTTGATATTGAAACAATCAAGACCCGGGCTGGAAATAAATCAATGGTTATCGGGTACAACGGAGTCTTTGACTTAAATACCGTATCAGCCAAACATATTTCGGCATCGTATCAATATGCCATTGCTTTTGAGAAAAATCCAAAAGATCCGAATTCCATTTATTTCACGCTGGAAGGCGGATTGGCAAAACTGAAACTGCTTCCGAACGGTAAATGGGAATACGAAGAGCTTGTTGGGGAAGCAGGCGGGGAAACTGTCAGTTTGGCTTGTCTTCACAATAAGGTCTACTTCAGTATTCGTTCCAAGGGAGTCGGGATTTATGATTTAAGCTCCAAAAAATTCAAAACTATAACCATTTCGAGCCTCAGTAAGGAAGATCAGAACAACAACTTCTATGTAGAAGAATTCAAAGGTCAGATTTTTGTGGGAACTGCAAATGGAATGTTTGTTTACGATGAGAAAAAGGATAAAATCGTTCCATTCGAACCTTCCACTGTATTTAAGACCAAAAATTACAAGAATACTATTCACCGCATTATCAATGTTAATAATGAACAACTTTGGGTAGTTATTTACCAGGACAAAAAAGATGGAAAGTTTGAAAACATCTTCGGCTGGTTTGAAAAACGGGGTACTGAATGGCATTGGACTTCTTGGCCTTTAACCGGTTTGAAGAATGCCGGATTGGTTTTTGCCGTTGAAAAAAATCCATTGGCCAATGAAATCTGGATAGGTGCAAACGATGGGCTGTTCATTTTGAACCTGGATGCCATTCGCAAAAACCGCAACCCTTTCAAAGTTCAGATAGACCGATTCGAAGTGAATGGAAAAAGTTTCCTCTACGATGTTTCAAAAAGCAAAAAACTGGAAGGTCTAAGCTACTCACAGAACTCCTTCAAACTGATTTTTCACGCCAATTCATTCTCTTGCCTGGGCCCGACAACTTTCAGCTATAAACTGGAAGGATTCAGTGACCAATGGTCGCAATGGTCTGCACTCAACTTTGCCAACTTTGAGAAAATCCCGGAAGGAACCTACACTTTCAAAGTAAAAGCAAAATCAGCTTATGGAATTGAGAGTGATGTACTGACATATGAGATTGTGGTGCTACCACCATGGTACAGGACAGCTTGGGCTTACATCTTCTATGTCATCCTGCTCATTTTATTAATCTACCTGGTAGTTCAACTTTCCACCCAACGAGTGAAAAGACAGAATATCCGACTGGAAGAGATTGTACAGGAAAGAACCAAGGAGATCGCAGAACAAAATCACCAGCTGGAAATTCAAAAAGAGGAAATTACAGCTAAAACTGTGGATATTCTGGATAGTATCCATTATGCAAAACGGATTCAATCCACTATTCTACCGACAACCACCCGTTTGAATGAATTGTTCAGACAGCATTTCGTATTCTATCGTCCGAAAGATATTGTTTCGGGAGATTTCTACTGGGCTCGTGAAGTTCAGGGGAAAGTCATCTTCTCTGCAGTGGATTGTACGGGACATGGTGTTCCCGGAGCTTTGGTGAGTATTGTCGGAAACAACGGGTTACTTCGTGCTATCAATGAATTCAAGTTGACAGAACCCAATGACATTTTGGATAAGCTGCGTGAAATCGTAATTGATGCATTCCGGGCCGAAGGTCAATCGGATGTGAAGGATGGAATGGATATTGCCTTATGTTCCATCGACCAGAAAACAGGAATCCTGAAATTCTCAGGAGCGAATAACGAATGTGTCATTATCCGCAACGGGGAAATCATCGAATTGAAACCGAATAAACAACCCATTGGTCAATTCATCGATGCAAAACCATTCAGTAACCAGGAATTCCAGTTGGAACACGGAGATTGTGTCTACCTGTATACCGATGGATATGTCGATCAGTTTGGCGGTGAACGTTTGAAGAAATTTAAATCGAGACCTTTTAAAGTATTGCTTTCAACCATTTATCAATTAGATATGGAAGACCAGTACAAGGAAATACAACGCACTTTTGATTCCTGGAAACACGATGTGGACCAGGTCGACGATGTCTGCGTATTTGCAGTAAAATATATAAAATCATCGCATGAGAGCTAAATGGCCCATATTACTTGCTTGGGTGTTTTTGGCACTCTTGATCCTTCTTTTCCTTGGATGGAGTGAATTCTCCTGGAAACTGACGAAGGTCCTACCATTTTTCATCACTTGCCTGTTCCTGTTCTTCCAGATATTGACGGTAAGCAGGATCAGTTCGAAGACATTTCGCTTTATCAACACCTTCCTTCTGATCGCACAGATTTTGATTCTTGGAGCATTTTTACTTTCCTGGTTTGAAATCGGTCAGATCTGGAAACTGAACATGCTGTTCTTGTTGGCTGCAACTCATGTTTATCTGCTCGATCTGAACAATCGCTTTATTCAGTCGAGATTGTTTTCAAAATGGTTCTTATTGATTCTGCTCGTGATCAGTCTGGTCGCATTCTTATTTATCGATAAATCACCTTACCTGATGAATGTCGGATTCATAAGCGCGATGATTTCAGGGTTAACGGTACTCATGAATATCTTTTTGTATAATCCGAAAAAAGAAGAACAAAACAGATAAAATAGTTGTCCTAAGACAAATCAAATGATCAATTATAAATGATGGAATTATCAAGGGATTTTTCCGAAAGAGTATAATCCAATCCTTGATAATTGATCATTAACCTATTGATAATTTCTATTCCCCCTTCACATAAGTCCCGATCGCATAAAGCCGTTTCAGCCAATACTCGGAATCTTCAATATTCGTAATGATCACTCCCTTACTTGAACTTGCATGGATCATGGTCAATGGTTCTCCTTTGGCAGAAACAATAATTCCCACGTGTGATATTCCGGAACCATTATTGAAAAATACCAGATCCCCTTTTTGAGCATTTTTTTGCTTCACTTTCGTGGATGAATTGTATTGATCTTCTGCTCTTCGACTTAATGAAACCTTGAATTCTTTCATCACAAAACCGGTAAATCCGCTACAGTCAAAACCATTTGCGTCTGTCCCTGCCCATTTGTATGGAACTCCCAATTGTTTTTTTGCATATTTCACGATTGCTTCGCGTTCTTCGGAAGTAGCAGCCGTTTCCCTTATCTCGGGAGCATCCACAACCGGAGGTTGAATTTCTCCGGGAACATCCAAATCGGGAATCCGGTCAAATAATCCAAAAAGAATTTGCTGTATTTCGTCGTATTTTGCCTGTTTTCCTTCCGATTTATAAGTCAAAGCCTTTTGAACCAGATCGCGTTTTAACTGCGCCACATGATTCAAATGCGTGTTAAATACTTTGATTCCATCCGGGGAAGCCAAGACCAAGCTGAATAATTCCCTTGCTTCCTGCAATGCTTTTGGGTGGAACTCTGCCCACAATCCCTGATCCGTCAATTGAAACAGGGCCAGGCTTTTATAGAATTCAGGTTTATAGGAATAATCATAATCCGGCTGATCCAACAAGCGATTCGCTTTGCGCAACACCATCTTATAATGTCCTTGATCATACAATACTTCCAGCTTATCCAAAGCCTTTACCTGACCAAAAGATATACTTGAAATACAAATCAAGCTTGCTGACAACCATAAAACCTTTAACTGCTTCATATCCGAACTATACGTTTTAAAATTACAAAAAGCACTTATTTATAGGGAAATAAAAGACCAACACTCCATTGTTGGTAACTCTGTCAGAATGAGAGCCCGAAACAAAATGATGAATCATATTAATCTTGCATCCACGCTCAAAATCACATGATTAAAGATTGAAGAACCACCTCTTGGTTTTATGTCATGAAGGAAGAAGATCTTTCGTTTTGAAACCGGGAAATTCAAATTATCTTTTTTTAACAGGAATCCACAAGTTAGACTGTTTCGAACAAGTCGATTGAACGTTTTATCATTATATTAGTATTCTTAAGAAAAATGTATGAAGTATTATAGCGTTTTGTTGGTGTTGGGACTCAGTATCCAACCATTAACATCTTCTGCCCAAAAGGTTCCGACAGAACCGAAAACACCAACCAACGGTCAGCGCCTGGATGAGATTTTCACTTATATCGATAAACTATATGTTGATCCTGTAAATGATAAGGAGTTGATGGACGCTGCTATTGTCAATATGTTGGAAAAGTTGGATCCGCACACGGTCTATATTCCAAAGGATGAAGTTGAAGCAGCAAATGTTGCCATCGACGGGAGTTTTGTTGGAATCGGAGTTCGTTTCCAGATTTTAAAAGATACCTTGATGGTCGTGGAAACAATCGTTGGCGGACCATCTGAAAAGTTGGGAATTCGTGCCGGTGACAAAATTGTTGCTATTGATGGTCAAAGCGTAGCCGGAATCGGATTGAAAAACAACCAGGTCCGTGAAAAACTGTTAGGCGAAGCCGGAACAAAAGTTCGCGTGGACATCATGCGGAAAGCGCAAAAGAAACCAATCAATTATGTAATTACAAGAGATAAAGTCCCGGTAAATTCAGTGGACTGTGCTTATATGGTAAGCCCGAAAATCGGTTACTTGAAATTGACGTCTTTTTCCCGTAGTTCCCACGATGAGATCAAAAAGGGAATAGATAAGCTAAAGTCCCAAGGTATGGAAAGCCTGGTTTTGGATTTACAAGGAAACGGCGGCGGATTGCTTTATGCAGCACAATTGATTGCAGATGAATTTTTATCCGATAATAAATTGATCGTTTATTCCGAAGGTCGCGCTCAGCCACGCCAGGACCTCAATGCAGGCAGAAGCGGCTCTTGGGAAAAAGGAAAAGTAATCGTTTTGATTGATGACAACTCGGCTTCTGCTTCTGAGATTCTTTCAGGTGCAATCCAGGATTGGGATCGTGGACTGATTGTCGGACGAAGAAGTTATGGAAAAGGATTGGTACAAAGACCTATTGATTTGTCAGATGGTTCTCAAATGCGCCTGACGATCGCACGTTACTTCACTCCTTCCGGACGTTTTATTCAACGATCTTATGAGAATATCGACGATTACAAGAATGAATATATGCGACGCTTCATGCACGGTGAATTCTCACATATTGATAGCATCAAGCTTCCGGATTCATTGAAATTTGAAACAAGAGTCACGAAAAGACCGGTTTATGGCGGCGGCGGAATCATGCCTGATTTCTTTGTGCCAATTGACACTTCCGAGATTACGGATTTGTATCGAAATACAGTTCAAAACGGTTCATTCACAAGTTTTCCTTTAACTTATGTCGACAAAAACAGGGATGAATTACATAAGAAATATGAAACTGAGGATCAGTTCATCGCCAACTTTACCGTTGACAAGAAACTGATGGATGAATTCTTTGCCTACGTAAAAAAGGAAAACAAGGATTTTGAGTTCAAAGAAGACCAATATAAAATCAGTAAGAGCATTATGGAATTGAGGCTGAAAGCAACTATTGCAAATGACCTTTTCGGAATCGAGGCATTCTATAAAATCTACAATCAGAAGAATGAGATTCTTCAAAAAGCAGTTCAGTTGCTTCAATCAAATGAATACGACAAACAAAAATTGGCATTAAATTAAAATGAAAAAAAGAAGTTTCCTTATCGGCCTCTTAATAGTAGGCGGAACACTTGTTGCTTGTTCAGGCAATACCGAAAAAACGACAGATGAGAACAGCATGTTGTTGGAGGTCGCTGATGATCCCGAAACAATTAAAGCAAATGAAAAGGCTTTGAAAGAATTGAAGGAACAGCAGGCAATTGAAGCTGCATCTGTTACTTCTATGACCATAGACAAGGAGATTCACGATTTCGGTAAAGTTGTCGACGGAGTTGAAAATTTCTGTTCGTTTACTGTTACAAATACAGGTGACAAACCATTGGTTCTTTCGGATGTGAAAGCAAGTTGTGGATGTACCACACCAAGTAAACCGGAAGGTCCGATTGCTCCGGGTAAATCCGATAAGATCGAAGTGAAATTCAAGCCTAATGGAAAAGGTGTCAGTGAAAAAACGATTACAATCACCGCAAATACAGATCCGAGAATTACAGTTGTTCGGGTAAAGGCAGATGTGCAATAAAATTGAAAATTTTATAATGGAGAATTGAAAAGTTAAAAGGAATTCCTCTCTTTTCAATTCTCCATTTTCAATTTTAACTTAAAAAAGTCCCTTCAAAGCCGAAGATTTTTTCGCGTAAGATTCAATTGCAGTTTTAGTAGATTCCTTTAATTTACTATAACCGGCAACAATCGTTATCACATCTTCATCCATGTTTCCATTGTACTTCAGTTGTTTTGGTGCATTTTCCTGGATCAATAAACGCAAAAACCGGTACTCTGCATTTCCATCATTCGAGTTGATTTCCGATTCAAGGGCTTTTTTCCCCACATTGAACAGGTTCATCTTATCTTTTGCCGTCTTTTGAAATTGTGAAGCCTTCATTTGCAAAGCTCCTTTGAATGCTTTCACCTCGGAAGATTCCTTTATCGTTTGAATTCCCTCCAATTGTTTCTGGATCACTTCTTTTGAATCACTCGCCAGCGCATTGTAAATTGCTTTTCTGTCCAATTGGGCTTTTGCATGGAAAGTGATCACTGTAAGAGAAAGGAAAATCAAAAATTTCATGGGAATTGTTTTGCGCAAAGATACTTGTTAATTCAAAAATATGAGTTCAAAATACAAAACACGAACTAAACAAAATTTGCGCCAAAACACATTTTCTCATTCATCATTTTGAACCTTGAATGAGACGGGTGGGATTTTTGTAATGCCTTATCTGCGAATTTCACTAAATTTATACTAGCAAAGCATTCAAACATGTTCATAGAAATTAATCCGGATAATATTGACAATCGTCTCATTCAACAAGTGATTGACGAACTTAAAAAAGGTAGAATCATAATTATTCCTACAGATGCCGTATATGCAGTTGCCTGTGATGTCATGAATAAAAAAGGATTAGCTGAATTGGCTAAATGGAAAGATGTAAAGCTCTCCAAGGCAAATTTTTCCATCATCTGTTCCGATCTGAGCCAGGTTTCCGAATATGTGAAACAATTGGACCGCAATACGTTCCGTTTACTGAAACATTATTTACCTGGTCCGTTCACCTTCATCCTGGATGCAACAAACGAAGTGTCCAAGTTGTTCGATTCGAGTAAGAAGGAAATCGGGATTCGTATTCCTGACAACCAGATCGTTCACGCGATTGTGGAACGATTGGGCAATCCACTCGCGGTTACTTCCCTTCATGATTCGGAAGATGAGATTATGGATTATTTCGTCGATCCAGCTTCCATTTATGAACGATACGACGATGAAGTTGCGGTAATTATTGATGGAGGAGCAGGAAAACTGGATGCTTCGACAATTGTTGACTGCACCAATGGAAATGCAGAAATAATCCGTCAGGGAGTTGGTCAGATAGATTTATGATTGTCATTATAGATTGCGGTAGTTCCAAAACACCCTTAATTGAATCCATTATTTATGAATTCATGGATACACGCGTCGTCCCTCTTTTTGAATTTCGACGGGAATTGCATTCCGACGCACTTGGCTTTGTGATTTCAGGAGCACCGATCCTGATTACGGAAGTGGATACAGAACCTTATCTGTACCAATTTGAATGGCTGAAAACAGAAACGGTACCCGTTTTAGGTATTTGCTTCGGACATCAGATGCTGGGGTTAACTTTTGGCGCACTCTCCAGCAGACAGCGGGAAGACCGTGATTGGCAGATCATTGAAACGATTGCAGATTGCCCGCTTTTTGATAAACTTCCAACAGAAATCGAATTGATGGAAGATCACTGTGAAGCAATCAGTATCCCGAAAGGTTTTATTCACGTTGCAGTATCCGATGCTACAGTGAATGAAGCAATGATGCATCAGGACAAACCACTTTACGGTGTTCAGTTCCACCCGGAAGTATCCGGAAATCACGGCGTCATCATTCTTGAAAACTTTGTTCATATTTGTGAAAATCAGGTAAGCAAAACCAGCAAATAAATCCCGATTTTTGATTCATGGTATTAAACAGGGTTTGGATTGGAATGTTTATCGTTGCAATTCTTGTAGGATTTTACAAATTCACCTTTGATCATCAACTGGAGATTTTCGACCAGATGGTTACTGCCTTATTTGAGGCGACAAAAGCTGCTTTTGAATTGGCCATCGGTATGACTGCTCTTCTATGTTTGTGGATGGGTCTGATGAAAATCGGCGAAGACAGTGGTGCTGTAACTGTCATGGCAAAAATGGTCAATCCATTATTCTCCAGGCTATTTCCTGAAATCCCGAAAAATCATCCGGCAATGGGAACCATCATGTTGAATTTCTCAGCAAACATGCTTGGATTGGATAATGCCGCTACACCTGCAGGTTTAAGAGCCATGCAACAATTACAGGATATCAACCCCGATAAAGAAACCGCTTCCAATGCCCAAATCATGTTTTTGGTACTGAATGCTTCCGGTCTGACTATTATCCCGGTCTCAATCATTTCATTACGCATGAGCGCAGGATCGGAACATCCCACATCTGTTTTCATCCCCATTCTGCTTACAACCTATTTTGCGACAATCGGCGGACTCATTTTTGTTGCAATACGTCAACGGATTAACCTCCTGAATGGAGTTGTATTAGCTTATATCGGTGGAATTACGCTATTTATTGCCGGGCTTCTAACATTTCTGACATTCCGTCCGGATCTTATTGATATAACCTCAAAAGTATTGAGCAGCGTCATCATTTTCGGATTCATCACCTTTTTCATTGTAATGTCATTGATAAACAAAATTCAGGCTTTTGAATCTTTCGTTGATGGTGCCAAAGGAGGATTTCAAGTCGCATTGAACATTCTTCCTTTTTTGGTTGCCATGTTAGCTGCAATTTCATTATTCAACAGTTGCGGAGCTCTTCACGATCTGATTTGGGGACTCAAACAATTTTTGATTTTTGCTGGGATTCAGGCAACTGAATTTATTGATGCATTGCCGGTTATACTAATGAAACCCTTCTCCGGTTCCGGAGCTCGCGGATTGATGGCACAAAATATGACTCAATTTGGCCCTGATTCCTTCGTTAGTAACTTATCTGCCACTTTCCAGGGAAGTACGGAAACCACTTTTTACGTTTTATCCGTATATTTCGGTTCAGTGGGTATTAAGAAAACACGTTACGCAGCCACAGCAGGTTTGTTCTGTGATTTGGTTGGTGCGGTCGCAGCAGTTCTGATCGCTTATTTATTCTTCTCGTAAAATGAATTGGTTTAAACGCATATTTGGAAAAGAACCTTTGGAGCAAAAGCAGAGAAAGGTGGAAGTCGCAAAAGCGAATATCGAGTTTGCCGAATTCAACTATCCTACCAAAATCATTTTGGCTTGGATCAAAGCTTTGGAAGGCCACCAGGATCTCACAAAATTCCTTTATGAAAACGGATATGAAGAGATTTTCTTTTTAAATCAGGCTATCAATCTCAAACAGGACGCGAGGGATTGGTTACTGAAAAACGGGTACCCGCATCTAATGGCTTTTGTAAATGCTGCTGAAGGAAATGAAAGTGCCCAACATTGGCTTCAAGTTCACGGATTCGAATTCTTGTACAACGCAGCTATTGCGATTGATGATGAACCCGAAGGATTCAAATGGCTGAACCAGCATTCTGATGAATTCACCTTCAGCTTGATTAAAACCATTAAACTGGTCAAAGACCAAATTGAATTTAACCACAATGACATCTATTCCTTTGGAAAAGACACTTGATATGATAATTGTTCGCAAGGCTGATAAATCAGACATTTCAAAAATTGAGGAAATCGCCAAAAACACATGGCCTATTGCTTATAAAGACGTAATCTCTCCGGATCAGATTCGATACATGCTGGATTTGATGTACAGCAAGTCAAAAATAGAGGCCGCAATTCAGGATCCGAACCAAGCATTTTGGCTAGCCGAAAAACAGGGCGAAACACTGGGATTTTGCGGTATTGAGATCCATAATCCGACTTCCGAATATCTTCGAATCCACAAACTCTACGTTTTGCCGGAAACACAAGGATTAGGCGTTGGTAAATTATTAGTGGAAAAGGTCACGGAAGAAGCTCAATCCCTGGGGATTCATTTACTTCACCTGAATGTAAACAAAAAGAACAAAGCCTACTATTTTTATAAAAAACTAGGTTTCGAGATTGATCACGAAGAAGTTATTGATATTGGGAATGGTTTTGTAATGGACGACTTTGTGATGGTAAAGGATTTGAACTAATTTTTGTATCTTGTTTAAAACCAATTATATGAAACGTATTACTTCAGTGATTACCTTAATCCTATTGAGTGCATGTGCCGGAAACAGCGTCACGAAAAAGCATCGTCACATGGAATTCAATTGTGAGAATGATTTCAAAGTCCGTTTTACCGAAAGCTTGACAATTACCAATGGAGACAGCACAGAAAAAATTACCGTAAAAGTCAATAGCCTGAAGCTGAATAAAGAATTCGATATGCATCAGGTGCGTGCTGCAAGTGGCGTGAAATATGCAACCAAGGACGGGAAATATATTTACTGGGAACACCAGGGAGAATTCACTTTTGGAACGGAAGATTCTACGTATTGTTTGTGTAAATAAGACTGAGGTTGGAGAGTTGAAAAAAGTTCAAAAGGTAGAAAAGTCCAATAAAAAAACACTTTTGAATTCTTATTACCAATTCGGATGAAACTCAATAGCTGTCGCACCTTTTCCGTATTCCAGGAAATCGGCATCATAAACTTCAATCTGATCCTGTTGAGCCAGATAAGTTCGGATCTCATTTTTTAAAACTCCTTCTCCTACCCCATGGATCACAACGAGTTTGTGTATGGATTGGTTCTTTGCTTTTTTAAAGGTCGCGCGAAATTCCGCCATCTGTTTGAGAAGAATTTCCGTATTAGACATTCCCTGGGTCGATTCCAAAATTTCTTCAATGTGCAAATCAATTTCCCAAACTGTACGTGGTTTCTTCACTCCTGTCCGTTCTTGGATGATTCGGAAAGTTGTTTCCGGTTCCAGGTCTTCTTTTGAGATAGTGATCTCATCATCCGCATATTTTTCAGAATGGATAAAGACTAATTCATTTAAGGGGAACCAGCGATCAAAACCGGAATCATCCGTAACATGAGCACGATTTTTCTCCAGACTCAAAATAATTCCATCGCCTTTTTCGTACAAAAAAGAAACTTTCTGACCAACTTTAAACTGTATCGAACCCATTAAAAACTCCTTTACCCCACATGAGGTAGATGGGACCAAAAATAGCCAAAATCCAAGCAATAATCACGATTACTTTCATAAATCCATTGACGTCTTGGGCCATCGGTGGAACCAACATGTTCTTCACCTCATTCGCCACAACCGTTTTCGTTTCCTCACCTTCCATATTTTCAACGAAACGTCGAAGGCCTGGTGTGTTTTCCAAAACGTGATTTTTTACAAAGTAATAAGAACGATCAGAGAGGTTATCGTAAGTCGAATTGAAATTCACATCGTCTTCTTTCAATCCCTTATGTATCAAATAGCGACGGTGCAAGCTTCTTACCTGAAACCCCATTAAAAAACCGAATACGAGAATGATATAGAATTCCAGGAAATAACCGATCGCAATCAAAGCCAAAGAGGAAATAAATGAAAAAATGACTTGAAATAACTCGATCCGCTCAAAAAACAGGATACTCAGCATACGTCCACCATCCAAAGGAAGAATTGGAAGCAGGTTCAGGATATTGACTGTGAAAAGAATCAGCGCAGATTCAACCATCCAATGAACTTCGTATTGAAAACCAACCAACCAAAGTGCAATACCGATAATGATTCCGGGAAGCGGCCCTGCAAGTACCACCATCAAACTTTCCCGCTGACGGTATGCGTCTTTATTTCCATGAACGAATGCTCCCATCAACGGAAGGAATAACATCCGGACATTCTCGTATCCATATAATTTCATGAACAGGTAATGTCCGCCTTCATGGATGATCAGGACAGCGATCAACTCGATTAAAAAAATGATTTGGTTGTCAAAAAAGAGCAGGAAACTTAAGGCAAATAACATTAATGAGAACACTGTTACGGCAATATGCCCTTGCCTCATCGGTTCTTTTTCCAAAAATGGTTTTGGCGGATAGAGAGAATTAAAGTCGTTGTCCATAATGATACTAATGTACAAAATTCCTTTTTCAGAATCAATTTTCAGACCAAGAAATCAAGGGGTCTTTTTTCCAAACAATGATTTTTTTATCGTCTCCATAACTTACGAAAGTCCGGTTATCAATCCATACCATTCCATTCACCGAACGATTGTGTCCACCGTTTTTAAATTCGATGCGTTGTTCCACTTTTGAGAAATCAGCATTCCAGACCTTGATCGTCTTGTCCATTGAAGCAGTAATAAATTGGTTTTCCAGCTTCAACAATCCGTAAATTGTTTGGTAATGAGCCGGTATCCGCTTGATCACCTCATAATTTGAATTGCTGATTGCAATATGTGCGTCCCTACCTGCAGTGATGATCTCGTTTTTCTCAGAATTTACCAAAAGCGAATTGCTACCCAATTCGTTCGGTTCCCAGGAAGCCAATTCGTTCCAGTTTTCACAGGAAAAGACTAAAATCCCAATTAGTTGTGTACTGACAAAACACGTGTTTTCTGAAACTGTAAGTGCCCTGATCTTTCCCGCTGCTAATGGAAGATGCAAAATTTGTTTTGCGGATTGAGGTTCCAGGATTATCAGATTTCCTTCCGAATCACCTGCTAGCAACCAATTCCGGATTGGATCAAACAATAGGGAAAACCATGCATTCCCAAAGAAATTATGTTCCCAGACAATCTTTTTATTGGCCGTATCGATACACAATAGGGTTCCATCAGTACATCCGATAAAACAGGATTGGCCACCTGTTTCCAAAACGTAAGCTGCATGTTCCAATTTCACTGTAAAAGAAGAGTCTTGAAGACCTGCAGCCAAATCCCAACGGGTGACATATTTGTCTCCCGAAGAGCTGTATAAGAATTCACCATCCCAGGAAGCCGCATAAATCGGTCCTGCATGCCCATTCAATACAGTTTTGGCTTGAAACATTATGCTTCTTCCTCTTCTTCAGGCTCGTCTGAGTCTACTTGTTTTAGTCGTTGTGCATAATCCTCAGGAAGAAACTCGAAGAATGTATCTCCACGCAGTCCTAAACGCAAACATTCCAATGGAATCACTTCATTCGGTGCAATATTTCCAAGATTCACGTTAGCTCCAAATAGCTTGACGAACCAAACCTGTTGATTTTTTTGAGGAGCTTCCCACAAGATATCTTCCGGTTTAACCTTCGCAATGATCTTATTGATCAACATGGTATGAGCAGTTCCGTTCGGACGGAAAACACCTACATTTCCAGCTTCCCGACCTTCAGCAATCACTTTCCATGAACCGGCTTCCAACTCGGAGCTCATCATTTTAATCCATCGTCCCGGGCTGATCAGAATTCCTGAATCTTTTGAACCAACTTCAGAAAGAACTGTTCTTGTTTTTGCCAAGCGCTGAATCAATTCCAATTTTTCATCGTGATTGATAATGATAGAACCATCGGAAATTTCTGCCAGGTCCAAATCATACTTATCCAATACACGTAAATAGTCTTCAAAACGGCCACGTGCATAATACGCTTCAAAAAGGGTTCCTCCAAAATAAGGTCTAAGACCCGCAGAACGGTATAATTTGAGTTTTTCTTCCAGATTGTTTGTAACGTATGCAGTTCCAAAACCAAACTTCACGATATCTGTCAAATGCGCATTTGCCTGAATAAAGTTTTCCGCTTCGTTCAAGCTCAGGCCCTTATCCATCATCATTGTAATTCCGTTTTTACGTGGCTGTGTAGTGCGTTCCGGGATATGAGGTAAATTAAAATTCATTTTTTGTAAATTGGGTACTATCGACAAATGTCAAACTAAACTCTAAGAGCGTGTCAAATTTACTAATTCTTGGACATCTGCCAATTCCGGATAGCGAATAAAAACATCTTTTGTTTTTTCCGGATCTTTATTGAAGGATTCAACCAACACCATTTTAGCGCCTTCTTTGTTTCCAGCTACCCAATTCAGGTAAATAATCGGAAGCGCAGAGAAAAAAAGATGATGTTTTAAAAGGTAATTTTCCACGAAGGTTCGCGCTTCGCCGACACGGTGTTCCAACAAGAAGTCCACATAATCAAAGAAACAATCTTCATTTCCGGGATCCAGAGTCAGGCAAGCCAAATAAGCTTCTTCTGCTTCCTCCAATAATCCGGCATTTTCAAGCGCTCCTGCATATACATGATAATACCCATCCATATTCGGTTCCAGCTCCAATGCTCTCTCGATATAATGCAAGCTTTCCTTCGGATGACCTTGTAAGTCCTTTACAATTCCTAATCCAAGCCAAGCTTCTGCCAACGTTGGGGAAAGTGATAATGCTTTTTGGTAAAAATCCCAGGCAACGGTCAAGTTATTCAACTGCTCATTGGCTTCACCCAAATAACAATAAGTCAAGGGGTCATCTCCATCGATCTCGATACAACGTTCAAAAGAATCAATAGATTCCGTGTATTGTTCAACGGTCAATTGTGCGTTCCCCATGTTGAAATAAGCCGGCGAAAACCGATCATTAATGGCTACACAATATTCGTATGCAGTAATTGCGTCACTAAATTTTTCTTCTTTCGAATAGGTATTACCCAGGTTATACCAAGCTGTGAACGAATAAGGATTATCATCCAAAAATCGTCTATAGGTCTGAATCGCCCGGGCATTATTTCCCAATTGGTCAAAACAGAAAGCCAATTCGTACAAAGCTCCCTCATTTTTAGGATTGGAACGCATGGCTTCTTCCAGAACTTCAACCGCAGACTTAAAGTCCTTCAATTGCTCTAATTCGGTTGCCAGGTCCAGGAATATCTCATCCTTCTCTTCCCTGTCTGCCAATTCAAGCGCCCTGCGGAAAAAGTTCACTGCTCTTTTACTATCCCTTAATTGGCTGAATATCGTTGCTTTAGTTAAAAAAAGCTCCATGGATTCCGAATCGATCTGCTCGGCAGAATCCAATAATTCCAAAGCTTCTTTCAATTTGCCCAAACCAGACATTGCCTGTGCCCTGCGAATTTGAAATAAAGTGTTGAATGGATATTGCTGAATTCCGATTTCTGCTGCCAATTCTCCTTTGGAATAATTACCATTCATCAAGTAATGGTCTATGATTGCCTCTAAACGGTCACTGTCGAAAAATCCAACCGAGTTAGCCTCTAGTTGCGATTCGAAACGTGCCAAATCATCATTCAGGTGGTTCTCAAAATTGTCACTATCGTCTTCCCAGTCAAACATACGCTATCATTGAGTTTCTATAAAATTAAGGAAAAATGGATGAGGCTCCGAAAGTTTTAGGAAAGTTTATGAACAGGTTATTAAAAATGAAAAGTTCAAAATACTATCAATGAACTACTTATTCAAAGATAATAACGCAAAAAAAATCCCGCTATTGCATAGAATAGCGGGATTTCAAAATATAATTGTGATTCCTAGTTCTTGATGAATCTGGTACTTGACACCTGATTGTCCATTGTCACTTTCACAACATAAATTCCGGCATTCAAATGCGCAATATCTATTGATTTTGTGGAACCGATCTCACCTGAATAAACTGAGTTTCCAAGTAAATCAACCAATTCTACTACTGCCTGTTTACCATTGTTCAACTGGATGTTCAATTTGTCGTATCCCGGATTCGGATAAATGGAGAACGTATTCTCAAATTCAGTCAATCCAAGTGTATTTGCCTGAACGTGAATCGGAATGGATTTCGTAGTTGTTGCAACCGGAGTACCGTTATCTGTCGATGTGATCAAGACGTTGTACATTCCCGGAGGAACCAATGTTGCATCAAATGTAACATCCACAACAACGAACTCATTTCCGATAGGTGTCTGAGTCACAGAAATTGCATTCGGATACGCCGGGCATGTTACGCCAACCTGTAATGTCTGATTGATTTCAGGAGTTGCAACCATTACAGTGAAATCTACTGTGTGAATTGATTTCAAGGTGTCTCCGGAATAAACGTCGATCGTATCACAAATTCCAGATGCGATAACCATTGGAGGTGTGTTTGAAGAACTTGCTCCAGCAACATTGAAGTACATTTCCATGTTATCCAGGAAGTCAACCTGATCTGAGTTATTGTAAGGTCCGTCAAAACCGGTTCCCGGTTGATCAAATCGTCCTACCTGGAAGTAATCTACCCCATTTCCGTAGTTCACACCGACTGTAGCAGGAACTCCACCGAAACCTGCAATTCCTGAAGAAGCATCACCTGTTGTCCATTGCATATCGGAATAACAGAAAGAAACGTTGTTCCCAATTGGGATCAATGGATCCGTACCATCGGAAATAACTAATTGGAATGTATTTGTCTTATCTCCATGTGTATTGAAATAACCTACATGATCCCAAACAACTACCAATGCATTCGGAGTCATTTTAAACCAAACATTTCCAATACTTCCCGTCATTGTGGAATCTCTTGTATCCACATCTCCCCAGAACGGTGCAATCATATTATAACTTGCATCGGGAAAAGGATTCGCAGTAAATGTACTGTACTGCGCCAAAAAAGAAATATTTCCATTGTTATTGATATACAATGAATTGTATGTGTTCCCGTAAAAATCAAACGTGAAGGGCAATGAAATAAGGTTCGAATATTGGTCATCATTCGGCATCATTGCCAATATAAATGTACTGTCTAAAGGAACCATACAGTTACAAACACCATTCTTCTCCTGGGAGCCGGAATAATGAACAACCGGATTATCCGTATTTGTCGTTAATTGGTAATTAACTGCCGGATCTAAAGTCCCGCTTACTTTCAACTGATTGTATTCTTCAACAGAAATCAGTTGAGTGGATTGACCAAAGGCAAAGCCGGAAGTCAAAGAAATGAGTAGTAACCATCTTTTCATAAGTACAAGTATTATAGCTTATCACGAAGACGAAGGTTTGTTCGTATGGTTGCTCCTGATTCATTGAAATCCAAACTCTTAACGATTTAAATATTTAGGACATCAAATATTAACATATTCACTAATTCTTGGACAAAAAAATCCCCCGGTCATTTCTGACAGAGGGATTTCAATCATATATATCAGTTATCCTTGATTGATTTCAAAGCGACTTTGGCTATTTCGCTGTTGGAAAGAGTCGTTTCCTGGGATTCTATGATCTCAGAAAGCAATTTTTTTGCTGTTTCCTTATCTCCCTTTTCGCTAAAGATCATTGCCTTGTTCAGTAATAAGATTCCTTTCGTTTCCCTATCCGGGTTTCCTGCCAGTCCTTGTTCAATTGAAAACAAACGTTCCTCCGGATCTGTCTGTAAATAGGCAATTTCCTTCCATGCCGGTGCAAATGCAGGAACATTATCTACAATTTGTTTTGCAATATGGTATTTCTTTTCCGGTTCATCCGTCCATTCTATTTGCATGTAGAAGGTGTACAAACCCTCAGGGAAAAGACCAGCGATCTCCCCTTCCAATGTGTAGATCGCCGTTTTTGTTGTGAAAAAACCGTCCGGCTCTAAAGCATCTGTTTCACGGTAATATTTCAATGCATTTACAAAATCGCCTACTAACAGGTAGGTAAATGCCAAATCATAAACCGGGTAAGCCCACAAAGGTTCGATTTTCATAGCTTCCAGTAATTTTTCAATTGCCAATTGGTAATTTCCGGCTTGTCCTGCTTCCCGTGCTTCTAAATGCAATAAATTTGCCTGTTCATTGATTGGTCCAGTTTCCATTAAATGTGGGTTTGATTTTAGGATATGAACTTACTAATTTTGGCCGAATTAGGAGATGTTTTTTGAATTTTACTCCTGCTTCTGATTCTATAATGGCTTACTCCACTTTTTTCAAAACACGCTTGAATCGTTTTTTCAATTGGGTTTCATCTTTTGAGACCGTATCAAATTTAGGCGTCATGCAGTCAATTAAAAAGTAGGATGTCCATTTCTCAATTGTATGATCTGAAGTATCCTCAACTTCGTGATTATAGGAGGAATAATCATAAACGAAGGAATGAAACTGATTATTTTTTGTTCTAAAGAGCCATGAAATCCGTTGGTAGGCATCACCTGCGTCTCCGAAAATGGCGCCCAAGTGAAAAGATCCGCTTTCGATCTTATCTTTTCTGTTATCGAGAATGAACAATCCGATTGATGTAGACTCATACTCAGCCGGAATCCGGGCAATCAATCCCGTACGGATAGAATCAATCTGAAACTGATAGCAGGCAAACACTCCCGACAATTTACCATAAGAAGGTTCTGTATATTCTATATTCAGCGATTTTGCTTCTTTCAGCGTCAACTCTGTTCCACGGTATCTCTTATCTTTCGTATCATAGTGATACTCGACCATCAGTGTATCAAAAGATATCTTCTTGAATTTCTTCAAAAGATCATCATAAACACTTTTCTTCCGGACAAAAGAGGAATCTGTTTTCTGAACGGATCCCTCTTCTTTGGAAAGTTCTTTTTTTTGACTTTGATTGGTATTACATGAAAGGAAAACTCCCTGTAAAAGGAAAATCAAAGGGATTATGTAGTAAGATTTGTTCATCGGTTAACTGATTGCTGCAATGAAACTACACAATTTCCGGGATTATGACTGATTGATAGCCTGAAAAACCTCCGCCAAAATGGAATACGACTTCAATCGTTTCTCATTGTCGAAAATATTCCCGGTGATCATTAATTCGTTCACACCATGCTCTTCGATAAATTGACTGAATTTCTCAATTAAGGTATCCTTATCTCCAACAAATGTACACGCCGTCATTGGGAGGACCGCGTCCACTAATTCCTGCGGCCAGGTTGCCAATAAATTCGGGATCGGTGGTGACAAAGGTTTACGTGCATTGGTCAGAATTCCGGAGAACATCTGGTACAGGCTCATGGATAACAATTCCGCCTCTTCATTTGAATCAGCCGCAATCCCGTTTACACAAGCAAGGACATAAGGCTTATCCAGGTACTTCGAAGGTCGAAAGTTATTCCTGTAAATCTGGGTGGCGATTTTAAACTGTTTCGGGGCGAAATGTGACGCAAAAGCATAAGGAAGTCCCATTTCTGCTGCCAAATATGCGCTGTCTGTACTTGAACCTAGAATCCAGATCGGGATATCTAATCCTTCACCAGGAAAAGCACGTACGGAAGAAGTCCGGTTGCTTTCACTGAAATACGTTTGAAGTGCGACGACATCATTCGGGAATTGATATGCCGTATTCAAATCTCCCCTTCTCAGAGCCATTGCCGTTTGCTGGTCTGTTCCGGGAGCTCTTCCCAATCCCAGATCAATGCGGTTAGGATACAAGGTTTCCAATGTCCCGAATTGTTCGGCAATCGCCAACGGAGCGTGATTCGGAAGCATAATTCCCCCGGAACCGACCCGGATACGCTTGGTTTGTCCGGCGACATGAGCAATCAATACGGAAGTTGCCGAACTGGCAATAAACTCCATGTTGTGATGCTCGGCCAACCAAACGCGTTCATACCCTAGTTCCTCTGCTTTTTGTGCTAAATCTACTGTTCTTTTGATTGCTGTTGCTGCGTTACCGTCTTTGGTAATCATGGATAAATCCAAGACGGAGTATGTGATTTTTTTCATGCCTTAAAATTACGGAATGATTGACCATGGGGCAAACGAACATACGTTAAAAGTTGTGGTGATTTCTTCGCGGATACTATACTGAATTCAAAATAAATTTCCGCGGAAGAGTCTTTAGAAACACCGAAGCTTTAAATTGACCTTGCAGGAGTTTTAAAACCGAATTCCCCCAGCAAGTCAATAATTCATAAAGTCCCTTCTATCTTTTCAGAATTGATCTCTACAGTAAAATTACCGAAAGAAAATCTCCGCATCTCTATTTTCAGCATAGACAATTGAACTCTGAAAACAATCTCGTAGATTTGTATCATTAAATCTTTTATGTGAAAAACATCCTGATTATCGATGACGAAGAAAAGCACCGTTCTTTACTTGCCAGAATTATCCGCTCTGAAGGATATGATGTTTGTGAAGCTGGAGATTGCGAATCAGGATTGAAGAAACTTGCACAAAAGGCAAGTGATGTCATTTTATGTGATGTCAAATTACCTGATGGAAATGGCATCGAGCTGGTTCCAAAAATCAAAGAATTATATCCGGATGTGGAGATTATTCTCCTTACTGCTTTCGGAAATATTTCTGACAGCGTGCAAGCTATGAAGGATGGGGCATTCGATTACATTGTCAAAGGCAATGACAACGACAAAATCATCCCATTACTTTCCCGCGCATTTGAAAAAGTAGAACTCAGAAAACGCGTACGCAACCTGGAAAAACGGGTTGGTAAAAAATACACCTTTGATTCCATCATAGGAACCTCACCAGCCATTACAAAAGCAATCGAGCTGGCAAAGAAAGTTGCCGGAACAGATGCCAGTGTACTGCTTACAGGCGAAACAGGAACCGGAAAAGAAGTATTTGCAGAAGCAATTCATCTGGCAAGTAATCGTTCAAACAACAGTTTTGTAGCACTCAATTGCAGCACATTCAGTAAAGAAATTTTGGAAAGTGAATTATTTGGACACAAACAGGGTTCATTTACAGGAGCGATAAAGGATCAAAAAGGGTTGCTTGAAGAAGCCAATGGAGGAACCCTTTTCTTAGATGAAATAGGTGAAATGCCACTTGAGTTACAGGCAAAATTACTACGTCTGCTGGAAACCTCGGAATATTTAAAAATCGGTGATACGAAACCGAGCCATTCAAACTTTCGCCTGATAGCCGCAACCAATAGAGACCTCAAAAGAGAATCAGAGGAACAACGTTTTCGTTCCGACCTATATTTCCGATTAAATGTATTTCAAGTCGAATTGCCCTCATTAAGTAGTCGTTTAAAAGACATTAGGTCATTGACCAAGCATTTCGTTGAACAATTTTCTGCAAAATCGAATCACAAAACATTTGGGATTGATGAAGGTTTTCTTGAAAAATTGAGCCTGTACTCCTGGCCTGGAAATATTCGTGAGTTAAAAAATATTGTGGAGCGGGCGGTAATCTTGGCAGATAGAGATACACTCACTGTTGATGACCTTCCACCCGAATTTCAATCTCTTCACGAACAGAAAAACAATACACTGTCTGCTTTCTCGATGGCAAGCGTTGAAAAACTCCATATTTTGAAGGTTTTAAACCACACAAAAGGCAACAAAGCTGAAGCTGCCAGACTTTTGGAGATTGGCATTGCCACCTTGTATCGCAAAATTGAAGAATATCGATTATAAGCTCAAGCTCTCATTTTGATAAAAGCCTATCATTTTGATAGGCTTTTTTTATGCCCTAAAATTTCAAATTTATTCAAAACACTTATTTAACAAGGAGTTAGAATCGAAAGCTATTTAATGGAATAAGAATTGGCACAGCGTTTTTAAAATTTAAAAAAATGATGCGTATAAGAAACAATTACAGACGAATGAATCATTTGGCTGAATTAACCAAACAGTATGTCCTGAAAGGGAACTTCAAACGCGTGAACGATTGCCTCACAATTGCGGAACACCAGCTTAGAACGGGGACAAACGAAATGAAAAACGCAGTGGTTAACGGGTTTTTATTCTCTTACTCCTGTTTCATGGAAATGAATAGAGCAGCTTCAAACATTCCACTTCCTGAACTTCTGGAAAGCGAATATGTGAAGCAAATAAACGCGAGTGGTATATGATAGAAATCACTTCGTTTGATATTCAGCATCATGTTCATTTCATTTTGCATAGAATAGATTTATATAACATCTCAATCTCAACAACATGGAAATCACACTTTTAACATTATTGACATTGCTTCTATTTTGGCTTTGTTACAAAGCTGTCCAATTCTTTGAAAACGTTTAATTATGATCGCTCTATTTATTCTCGCTATTGCTGTGTTTATCTATCTCGGCTATGTGCTTCTCAAACCTGAAAAATTCTAATTCATGAATACTGAATTGTTTGGCGTTATTGCCATGTTTGTCCTGACTGTTGCAATTGCAATTCCTTTAGGACGCTATATTGGAAAAGTTTATCTGGGTGAAAAAACACTTCTCGATCCAGTTTTTAATCCCATTGAACGTTTCTTCTTCCGGTTCAGCGGTATTGATGGAACGCGTGAAATGAGTTGGAAACATCATATTTATGCACTCTTAGGAATCAACTTAGTGTGGTTTTTCCTTTGTTTTCTTCTCCTGTTAAATCAAGGATGGCTTCCATTAAACCCGGACCACAATCCATCCATGTCGCCCGACCTGGCATTCAATACCACCATTTCTTTTCTTGTCAACTGCAATTTGCAGCATTATTCCGGTGAAACGGGGCTTTCTTACCTCTCACAGATCGGCGGAATCATGTTTCTACAGTTTGTTACAGCCGGGACCGGAATGGCCGCTTGCGCAATGGTGTTCAATGCCATGCGTAATAAGCAAACGAATCAATTGGGTAACTTTTACAATTACTTTATTAAAAGTTGTACGCGAATTCTGCTCCCGGTTTCATTTGTAGCTGCTATTATCCTGGTATTCAGCGGCACTCCTATGACATGGGAAGGAAAAGAAACGATCACGACCCTTCAAGGTGAAGAACAAGTTGTTTCACGCGGACCGGCAGCAGCCATGGTAGCAATCAAACAAGCAGGAACGAACGGGGGTGGTTTTTTCGGAGTGAATTCTGCTCACCCTTTGGAAAACCCAACTTATCTGACGAACATGGTTGAAAACATTCTTATTGTACTCATTCCAATTGCAATAGTCTTTGCATTAGGATATTATCTGAAGCGAAGAAAAATGGCCTGGATGATTATGGGAGTTATGACCCTTGGTTTTTTACTCTTACTCATCCCCTCTATTTCACAGGAAATGAAAGGGAATCGCGCCATTACAGAAATGGGAATCGATCAATCGACCGGAAGCATGGAAGGAAAAGAAGTCCGATTTGGAGCTGAAGCTTCTGCTTACTGGGGAATTACAACAACGGTTACTTCCAATGGATCTGTAAATGCCATGCACGATAGTTTTACTCCAATTACAGGAGGTATGGCCATGTTGGGAATGATGGCAAACTCATTCTACGGAGGTGTTGGCGTCGGATTCCTGAACTTTTATATTTTCATCATTCTTGCCGTATTCATTTCCGGCTTGATGGTTGGACGAACACCTGAATTCCTGGGAAAGAAAGTGGAGGCAAGAGAAGTGAAAATTGCCGCTTTTATTGCGATTCTCCATCCATTACTGATTTTATCAGGAACCGCTCTTTCCGCGTATTTTGTTTCACACAATACTACTATGGGCTATTGGTACGACGGAAAAGCTTCGGGATGGCTCAATAATCCTGGTCACCACGGTTTCTCCGAAATGTTGTACGAATACACTTCCAGTGCAGCAAATAATGGAAGCGGCTTTGAAGGATTGGCTGATAACAATCCTTTCTGGAATATTACCACGGGAATTGTCCTGCTCCTGAGTCGCTTTTTACCGATTGTTGGTCCTTTAGCCATTGCCGGTTTACTAGCAGGAAAAAAACATGTTCCGGAAAGTGCTGGAACCTTGCAAACGGATACTCCTGTATTCGGGATTATGATTTTTGCAGTCATTTTCATTATTGCTGCCTTGTCGTTCTTCCCCGCTCTCGCACTAGGACCATTCGCGGAATATTTTAGTCAAATTCATTAAGAACAATCATGAGTAATCAACAAATATCATTATTTGACCGTCAACTGGTTCGAGACGCATTAAAAGAATCATTCATCAAGTTGAAACCACGGATTATGTGGAAAAATCCGGTCATGTTTACCGTTGAGATCGGAACAGCAGTGATACTAATCGTCTGTTTGTTCATTCTTTTCGGAGAATCCGACCAAGGTGGTTTCGGATATAACTTCACTATTTTCCTTATCCTGTTTGCAACCTTACTTTTTGCTAATTTTGCGGAAGCACTTGCAGAAGCACGGGGAAAAGCACAAGCCAATAGTTTACGAAAAACGCGGGAAGAAACCCCTGCAAAACAATTACTTGAAAACGGAGAAATTCGCTTGGTGAATTCTTCCGAATTACGCAAAGGAGCCGTTTTCGTCTGTGAAGCCGATGACATTATCCCTACCGATGGTGAAATCATTGAAGGCATTGCAACCATTGATGAAAGTGCTATTACAGGAGAATCTGCACCAGTAATTCGCGAAGCCGGAGGTGATAAAAGCAGTGTAACAGGAGGAACAAAAGTCTTATCGGACAAAATCAAAGTCATTGTCACAACTGAACCAGGCGAAAGTTTTCTGGATAAGATGATCGCATTGGTTGAAGGCGCCAGTCGTCAGAAAACCCCAAATGAAATTGCATTAACGATTCTGCTGGCAGCTTTCACACTCATTTTCATCATTGTCTGCGTTACCTTGAAACCCTTTGCAGATTATTCAAACACTCCAATAACCATTGCAGCATTCATTTCCCTATTTGTGTGTCTGATTCCAACTACGATCGGAGGATTACTTTCTGCAATTGGAATCGCTGGAATGGATCGGGCATTGCGTGCGAATGTCATTACCAAATCGGGCAAGGCGGTAGAAACTGCCGGAGATATTGACGTACTTTTATTGGACAAAACGGGCACCATTACCATCGGTAACCGCAAAGCAACAGCATTTTATGCATTGGATGAAGACCAAAAGCACCTAATCCGTTGTGCAGTATTAACTTCTCTCAACGACGAAACTCCGGAGGGGAAGTCAATCTTGGAACTGGCACAACAATTAGGAACAAATATAGAAGCAATTGGCGCATCGGCAATAAACGCAACTTTTATCAAATTTACGGCAGAAACACGCAGTTCCGGGATTCAATTTCAAAATACAACTATTCGAAAAGGTGCATTTGATGCCATACGAACAATTGTTGAAAAAGCAGGAAATGAATTTCCCGAAAAAACAGTTGTGGATGTTACTGCCATTTCCAATAATGGTGGGACTCCATTGGTAGTTTGTGAAAATGACAAAGTCGTTGGAGTTGTTGAACTTCAAGACATTATCAAGCCTGGTATTTTGGAACGATTTGACCGATTGCGCAAAATGGGAGTTAAAACGGTGATGGTTACCGGCGACAATCCACTAACAGCAAAATACATTGCTGAAAAAGCGGGCGTAGACGATTTCATTGCCGAAGCGAAACCAGAAGACAAAATGTCCTATATCCGAAAAGAACAAGAAAGTGGTAAGTTGGTAGCTATGATGGGAGATGGTACAAATGATGCTCCCGCTTTGGCTCAGGCAGATGTTGGTGTAGCAATGAACAGCGGAACTCAAGCTGCAAAAGAAGCAGGTAACATGGTTGATTTGGATAACGATCCAACCAAACTTATTGAAATTGTAGAAATCGGAAAACAACTCTTGATGACACGTGGTACGTTAACCACTTTTTCCATAGCGAATGATATTGCAAAGTATTTCGCCATCGTCCCAGCCTTGTTTATTGCATCTATTCCATCTTTGGAAGGATTAAATATCATGCATTTGCACAGTCCTGAAAGTGCAATCCTTTCAGCAGTCATTTTTAATGCACTGATTATTCCTGCATTGATCCCATTGGCACTAAAGGGAGTTGCCTATAAACCAATCGGGGCAAGTGCCATTCTTCGTCGTAACCTGCTTATTTACGGGTTGGGTGGTGTAATTATCCCTTTCATTGGAATCAAATTACTTGACTTATTTGTGTCATTATTCATTTAATATCATTCGCCATGTTCAAAAAAATATTAGCAATCAATCTCTTCACTTTACTATGTATGTTGCTATTATCAGTAGCATATCCACTTCTGATTTCCGGCATTGGCCAATTAGCTCCAGGACACGGAAAAGGTCGGACTCTTTCTTACAAGGGAAAAACTGTCGGATTCGAACAAGAAGGTCAGCAATTTACAAAAAATCGTTATTTCTGGGGAAGACCTTCGGCAGTAAACTATAATGGTGCAGGAAGTGGCGGAAGCAATAAAGGACCTTCAAATCCCGATTATCTGAAAGAAGTAGAACTACGCATCGATACATTCCTGGTTTACCATCCATATTTGGATCGAAAGGAAGTACCCGCTGAACTGGTTACAGCTTCTGGAAGCGGACTTGATCCGAACATTTCACTACAAGCGGCAATAGTTCAGGTCAAACGAGTTGCTCAAGTAAGAAATCTAAATGAAGAGCAACTTCAAATACTGGTGAAAAACTGCACGAAAGGACCACTGTTTAATGTCTTCGGACCAACAACTGTCAATGTATTGGAATTAAATCTGGCATTGGAAAAATTTCAAGTAAATCAGTGATCAATACTGACCGATCAATAACATAAAATTAAAGTAAAAAAGATGAAAAAAATCACTACTTGTATTGCAATTGCAATCAGTTTACAGCTAACAGCTCAAAAGAAAGAAGAAGCAGAAAAAATTCCATTCGATGGAATCGATATGACCTGGCACAATGGAAGTGACCGTCGGGATTCTGCAATTTGGACCAGTAAATATTTCACTCCTGTTATCATGATTGATGTGAACTACAACTATTCATTCAATAACCCGATCGATAACACGGTTGTAGGATCAACAGCTTTGGCCCGTCATAATGAGATTCAATTATCTTCTGCAAATCTCGGAGCAGATTTTAATTATAAAGGTGCTCGTGGGCGCATTGTTACTCAATTCGGAACAAGATCTACAGTTGTTCCAAGAAATGACTACAGTCCTTACAAAGGACAATATGAATTAGCGAATGTTTATCGCTACCTGAGTGAGGCATATGCCGGTTACCATTTCAAAAAATGGTACGGAATTAATGTAGATGCCGGAATGTTTATGTCTTATATCGGTTTGAATTCCTATTACCAAAATGAAAACTGGGAATATCAGGCTTCTTTCACCTCAGACAACACACCTTGGTTTTTCAATGGCCTTCGCGTTCAGATCTTCCCTTCCAAAACCCTTAAAATTGAACCCTGGTTGATCAATGGCTGGCAGAGTTATGGAAAGTTCAATGCGATGCCAGGGGTTGGAGCAAATATCACGTGGGTTCCAAACAGCAATGTCAAACTCTTAACAAATGATTATTACGGTACTGATGCAGCTGGATTAAAGGATCGTAAACGTTTCCATTCAGATAACAGTTTGCTTGTGTGTTACTACAACAAACCGACATCCAAAGGAGTTAGCCGTATGGCTTTCTCTTTGACCGGTGATTTTGGTTTTGAAAAAGGTGGAGGCGTAAATGGACTGAAAAATGGGGATAGCGTTTCTGGTCCTGCCCAGTACTTTGCAAGTGCAATGTTCTACAACAGAATTTGGTTCGGACAGAATAAATTTGCATGGACAATCGGTGGTGGAGTCATGACAAACCCGGGGCGCTATTTGGTGCTTTACCCAACCGGGCAAGCAAGCCCGCTTCCGGATCCAAACAATCCAACTCAAACCGCAGGAGCATATCCATTTAGTGCAAATCCGGGTGATCAATTTAGAGGATGGGATGTTTCAACGAATTTTGATTGGATGCCAAATCAAAGCATTACTTTCCGGGCAGAATTGATCCACCGTCAATCAAGTGTGCCCTATTTTGCCGGACATGGGGGTGTTACATCACCAACGGGTTACAGTACAACACCGCTACCAGCAGACTGGAGACCAGACTTAGTAAAATCTGAAACACGCTTGGTATTTGCTATCTTGTTTAGAATCTAAAAACGGAATATTGAGTGATTTTCACCATTGGCAGTAATTATTAACTTAAACAGTCATGTCTTTAGAGGCATGACTGTTTAAAAGTTTAAATTCGGTTATGACAGAAAAGGAAAATAATGTACGGCACTTTCTCGAACTGATTCAACGATCGCGACGTGGAAAGTTCAAGATCTATATTGGCATGAGTGCCGGTGTGGGTAAAACATATCGTATGTTACAAGAAGCGCATGCATTACTCCGCAATGGTATCGATGTCAAGATCGGTTATATTGAAACACACAATAGAGAAGAGACACAAGAACTCCTCCATGGATTACCTGTTATTCCAAGGAGACATCTGTTTTACAAGGGAAAAGACTTGGAAGAGATGGATCTTCAAGCAATTATTAACCTGCGCCCGGAAGTAGTTATCATTGATGAATTGGCACACACCAATATTGAAGGAAGCAAGAACAAAAAACGCTGGCAGGATATTTTAGATATTCTGGAAGCCGGAATCAATGTGATCAGCGCCGTGAATATTCAACATATTGAAAGCCTGAATGTCGAAATAAGACAAATTACAGGTATTGAAGTGAACGAACGAATCCCTGACAATGTCTTGCAACTAGCTGATGAAGTCGTGAATATTGACCTGACTTCAGATGAGTTGGTGACCCGATTGAAAGAAGGAAAAATCTACAAAGCAGATAAAATCCAGCGTGCACTGACAAACTTTTTCAAACCGGAAAACATCCTGCAACTTCGTGAACTGGCTTTGAAAGAAGTGGCTAGTCAGGTAGAACGAAAAGTGGAAACGGAAATTCCACACGATGTTTCCTTTCGACATGAAAAATTGCTTGCATGCATTAGTACCAATGAAAGAACTGCCAAAAAAGTTCTTCGCAAAACTGCCCGACTTGCCAATTATTACCATAGCAAGTGGTTTGTCCTTTATGTTCAAATTCCTGCTGAAAGCAATGATCGGATTCCACTTGACAAGCAAAGACACCTCATTAATAATTTTAAATTAGCTACCGAATTAGGAGCTGATGTTATTCGGGTAGAAGAAAAAAATGTGACAGATGCGATCATGCGTGTCGCTGAAGAAAAAAAAATTACCACTGTTTGCATTGGCAAACCACATTTCAATCTTTTAAAAGTAATTCTTGCAACCTCGGTTTTTAATAAATTACTCAATAAATTAGCTGCATCCGATATCGATCTGATCATTCTCTCTTGATTTAAATCTCTTTTCCGTGAAAATCAAAACAAAACTCACACTTGGTGTCGGACTTCTTTTCTTACTGATCATTCTATTGTCATTGGTGTCGGGAGGATATATCTTAACCTTGAAAAATGATACCGACAATATTCTAAAAGCTAATTACAACAGTCTTAATTATTCGCGGAAAATGATGATTTCGCTGGATGAAGAAGCATATGACCAAACAGCCGAAAAACGCTTTAAAGCAAACATGGAACTCCAGTTTCAAAACATTACTGAATCAGGAGAAGGGGAAATAACACAACGTTTAAGAGATCATGTAAAAGAACTGAATAACCATGATACAAATAAAGAACCCATTCGTCAATTAATCCGCCAGGATATTTTACAAATTATGCAGTTAAATATGACTGCCATTCAACGAAAAAGTAAACTCGCGAACGATTCATCCAATGATGCCCTATTTTGGATTGTCATTACAGGAAGTTCCTGTTTTTTAATAGCATTTATTCTCTTGGTTCAGCTACCTCGCAACATCGCAAAACCAATTAAGGAACTTACAGAGAGTATCCGACAAATTGCTTCGCGCAACTACAAACAACGAGTAGCTTTCGAAAGTCACAGTGAATTCGGGGACTTGGCCAAATCCTTCAATACAATGGCCGAAAAGCTGGATGAGTACAACAGTACCCAACTCGCTGAAGTATTGTATGAAAAAAAGCGAATTGAAACGTTGATTAACAATATGAATGATCCGGTTATTGGACTGGACGAATATGGAAAAATCATGTTTGTCAATAACGAAGCTATTAACATTTTGAACATTCCAAAATCCGGGCTCATTGGTATTTCGGCTAAAGAACTGGCACTATCCAATGATCTGATCCGTTCTCTGCTCCGTGATTTGAAAGAAATTGCAGGAAACAATGTGCAAAAAGCAGATCCGTTCATGAACATTTTCGTGGATGGAAAAGAACATTATTTTGAGAAAGAATTAGTCCCCATTTCCATCATTCCTACCGGAGAACGAGAAAAGCAACACATTGGAAATGTCATTATCTTGCGCGATATTACTTCTTTCAAAGAATTGGAATTTGCCAAAACGAACTTCATGGCAACCATTTCTCATGAGCTAAAAACACCCATTTCATCCATTAAAATGAGTCTTCAATTATTAGAAAAAAAAGATATCGGTGCAATTAACAGTGATCAAAGACAATTGATTCATAGTATTCGTGAAGACAATGACCGGTTACTGAAAATTACAGGAGAATTATTGAATTTATCCCAGATTGAAACCGGGAATATCAAACTGTTCATGCAACCCTCAGATCCTTATCAATTGATTCAACACTCTGTGGAAGCTGTTCGAAAAGAAGCCGAACACAACCAAATTAAAATCGTTATCCGGACAGAAGAGAACTTACCTCCTATTTCCATAGACATGGACAAAACCCAGTGGGTTCTGATTAACTTATTGATCAATGCAATTCATTATTCACCAAAAGGAGAGGCAATTACTATCTCCTTGAAACAAAACTTAAACCAATTCCGATTTGAGGTAACCGACCATGGTGGAGGTATATCTGAGGAGTATGTATCCCGAATTTTCGACCGTTACTTTCAAGTTCCCGGAATCAGTAAACCTGGAACAGGTCTTGGATTAGCGATTTGTAAAGAATTCATAGAAGCACAAGGAGGAGCAATCGGTGTAGATAGTAAACTTGGAGAAGGCAGTACATTTTACTTTCTGATCGAACAAAAATAACAGTATTCTTTTCTGCTTCTTAGTCTATAAAATTGACGAAGCAAGGAAACGTGACCGGTCTTAGTGTATTTCAAGTGAAAAAATCTTATTCAAAAGTACGGGAAAAACAAAATGGAAAACATTAAAGAAATCGGTTGGATTAACGAACAATTAGATAAACAATTCCGGTTATTATTCCACCGATAATTGCAGTTTCGATTGTAATAGCAGCAGAAACTATTAAACCAAACTTCCATTTCTCCTTTCTTCTGTATTTGGAGAATTCTTTTTTAATAGGAGAATCAGGGACGCTTTTAAGTGACTTTTTCACATCCCGGGAATAAGAGACCGAATAAAAAATAGCATCCTTTTCATTGGGTAAAGCTTCTGCCAATTCAAAAAACAAATCGGGACGATTTAAAGCAACTGACTCCAGCATTTCATCCTGGTACTGATCATATGCGTAGCTATCAAGCGGACGATTTAAATAATTGCGTTTCAACTCTTCAAGAGTTAAAATCTCCATATACATTTCAATCGTATCATTTAAAGCAATTAATTTGCAATTGAGATTATCCAAACTATCTTTTAATCCTTCAATTTGGTGATTTGCCCTTTGTTCAAATTCTTCCGGGACAACTTGTTGAAAGGAGATTGAATCCCAACTACTCGTGTCATAGCGATGATAATACCCGTTAAACAGAGGATAGTCATTATTAATCTCGTCGAGTGTTTTTTTACTGGCCTCATACCAATACCTATGATTGATAGCTTCATATACTTTCGAAGGGTCATCCAGCTTCTTCGCAACATAAGCGCGGTTGTCTTTGACTCTTCCTTTCTTTAAAGAACATAGCCGAAAGTCTTTATAATCATATGAAATAGCATACTGTCCGTTTGAAAAAAGAACTCCCAAGCTGTCTAATTGGCTTTTGGCCCTGTGAGTAGGATGCATTTCCATTTCCCGATAAGCCATATTATCATACTTGGAAATTCGATAAAGTATGCAGTCTTCTCCCTCAAACTTAAATACAAATTCTCCAGTTGAAGTTTGATAGAAAGTTTCGTTTTTCTGTGAAAAACTTATTCCTGTTAAACAAAGAAATAAAATGACCAGGGAATTTTTCATATTACAACGATACGGTTTTTCGATAAATTGTTTCAATGCTTTTGAACAAATCACTTATACCTTTAATCATTTAGTCGGTTTCCAGATCACCTTTCCTGAAAAGTCAATGTAACCCAATTCCCTGTTTTTGGTTGCTACCATAATCATATCATCACCAGCTGGAAACAATGATTCGTATGTGGGTTGTATAATCCACTCTCCTTTTTTATTGATCAATCCGAACAAATCTTCTTTGGAATCGACCTTTGCAATGGCAACATTATCCATGAAACCAATGATCATATCATATTTTGCAGGAATGACAATCTCACCCTTTAGATTCAATAACCCCTCATTAAGATCCTGACTGAAGTAAACATAGTTTCCTGCGCCACGGTTCATTTTATAAGGTTTCTCAAATTGGACCTTCCCTTTTTTATCGATTAATTTCCACACTTTGCTTTCACGTGTTTCCTTTACCACCGCGTAACCATCCACAAACATACCTCCGGTGTAATAGTTAGCTGGAATGACCATTTTGCCAGTTGTATTAATATAACCTGTTTTTCCGTCGACCTTCACTAGTGCAAGGCTGTCATTAAAACTCATAGCCCATTCAAAATCCCTTCCGAATTGGTTTTCACCTTTTTGATTGATAAAGTATGTTTTCTGACCATCTCGAACATGTGCAAAACCCTGACAAAATGGGTTAGCGATAGAGAACCTCGCAGGAATTACTTCTTCCCCTTTTTGATTGATGTATCCGAACAATCCATCCTTATTCACGGCTGCCACTCCCTCTTTGAAGAACGATTCCCCCATAGGTTCGATACTTATGTTCAACCAACCGTGTGATTTTTTTGTGTAAATCGGTTGAATCACAACTTCTCCTTTCGGATTGATGAATCCATACTTACCATCTTTTTCAAAATAAGCCAGTCCTTCACTGAATTGAGCCGCTCTTTCAAATTGTGGTTTGATAATCTCCTCGCCTTTTGCATTGATATATCCGTACAAACTGTCACGAATAATCGGATACAAACCGGAATTATCCGGAAAATCAATTCCATTGGTTGTTTTATCTGATTCATTCTTGTTAGTTACAGCCGAACAACTTGCAAAAAACACAAGAATCCCACAAAAGATGATGGTGAAGGAAGAATTGATCGTGTTTTTCATATTTTAAGATTTATCACCAAAAGGTATATTCATAATTTGAGATTCTATATGGATTTTTCGGACGGTGTTTCGGGTCATTGTATTCTAAGACTTTAGTCAACCTGCCTGATTTATCGTAACTATAAACTTTTAACCACAGAAATGTTTTCTCAACCGTATTGTAAGCCATTTCTTCACTTTTTAATCCTTCCTTGTTGTATTTGAAAGAATAGGTTCCACCAAATTCTCCGGAGCAGGTATTCTTGATTTCCCGATTTTGCTTGTCGTATTCATAAATCACCTTGGATTGGATCGTGGAATCGGGATTATAGCGAATCCATTGGTTCAATCTTCCGGATTCATTCCGTTTGTATTCATCCCGAAAATCGATTGAGTAATCTGCGTTCATACTCAAATCTGCATCATTAAATCCTCTTTTATCATAATGCGGTCGAATCACAAAATCGAGTTTTTTAGTTGGTTTAAAGACTTTAATTACGGAAATACTATCGTTCTTTTGATACTGAAATTCCGCAATTGAATGACAGGTGCCATGAAGCGTATAGATATCTTTTATCTTTCGATTTTCAGTGTCATAGCTGTAATCATTTTGACGATCTACCGAACCGGATTCAGTATAACGGATTTCCGAGATAAGAAGGCCTTTTTCGTTATAAATACTCTTTTCTGTCAATCGTTTATCACCCTCCTTTCCCGCCTCAAAATAAGATTCAAAAACAAGGATTTGTTTGAGTTTCTTTTCAGATGACCGGTTTGCAATACATCCTACTGAAAAAGCAAGAACGATCAAATAAATGGTCTTTTTCATTCATCCAATATCAGCATTTAATTTCGATTCTTCATCCAAAGGGTTTCTTTCTTGACAACCATCGGAATTCCGTTTTTCCGTTTGTAGAAAATGGTCAAAATGATGAGCAAAGTAATTGTCAATATCCGGAAAATATTAGCATAAACTCCACCAAAAGCATTATTCGAAACTGCAAAAATCATCCATGCCAAATTCATGAAGAAATGAAGAAAAATGGAAATCCACAAATTGTAGTTCCATTCCACGAAAAGCCAGGCAAAAAGTACTGCTCCCAGGAAAGTCGTGAAAAAAACTCCAATCAAAGTAGGCAAATCGTTGCTTTGATACAAGTGCATCGCTGCAAACAGGAACGCTCCCAATAAGATGGAGGGAACAAATCCTAATTTGGTGTATCGGAATAGTTGTCCGAACAAGAATCCGCGAAAGATGAATTCTTCAAAAAAAGCAGCTGCAACTCCCGTAATCAACACTTCATTCAGGCTTAGTTTGGTATTGAACCGAAAACAAACCGCAAAACCAATAAACATTGGCAAAGTGCAAATGAGCGGAAACAGGATCCCTTTCAGAATGGAACGGTTCAGTCCAAGTGTCGCTTTACAGCGATTCCATTGATTAATGATCGACGCCCCCAAAATTATTGGCAAAGAAACTATTACATAAACCAATATATGGCTCAATCCCAGCTGATGAATCCGTGTATCGATCCACAATCTCAACTCAGAAAAATAAGTGTTGGCTAAAAAGAAATAGACCCCAAACGACAGAAGAGTGATTGAAATAACGCTTAAGGATCTACTCATCGTTTCTTTTTGGGTTATAATGATAAGTTAAGTTACCAATTCTCTCAGACTTAGACAACAATTTTAACGTTCTGTGAATCTGCAGTAAAGAAAATCATCCTGATTCTAGTACAAAACAAAAAAGCATTCATCAGGTAGTGAATGCTTTTCTATTAGCTTGATTATTTTTTACTTGACCAAAGTTACATCCTTGATGGAATCAAATTGCGGTTCAACCTTCCATTTTCCGGTTTTATCTATCAAACCCCACTTCCCATTTGACTTTGCAGCCGCATAACCATTGTGAAAGTCTCTCGTATCTTCAAATTGCGGTTTGATGACCCATTGGCCTTTTGCATCATAGAACCCTTTCAAAACTCCTTTTTTGCCTTCCGCAAGTCCTTCCGAAAAATTTCCCCAGGACTCCGTATCTGTCACTTTCAAGGATTCCCCTTTCCCGTTCACATAAGACCATTGTTCACCTGTCCGGACCAAAGCCAATCCGCTTTTCGGATCAAAATCTTTTGCTACATCAAATTGAGGTTGAATGACCCATTTTCCTGTTTTGTCGATATATCCTACTTTCTTCTCAAATGTTTTAGCCCAAGCCAAGCCATTTATGAAATAACCCACACTTTCAAATTGGGAAGGGACTGTTAATTCGCCCTTTGGATTGATAAACCCGAATTTCTTGTCCATTGTCCGGATCGGCGCCAATCCTTCCGAGAAATCACGTACATCCAATGCCGGAGTCGCAAGAGCGGTTTCTTTCCCATTTGCATCCACAATTAGGAATTCAGCTCCTTTTTTTACAGCAGCGAAACCACCATCAAAATCATTGGCATCATCATAGACAGCAGGAATCACCATCTTCCCCATCTGATCCATGTATCCCCATTTTGAACCGACCTGAACCAACATCAGGTTGTTCTGAAAGCCTTTGACACCGAAACCGAAAACTTCCTTGATCTTGAACTTGGGTTCCTGGGTTTCCAAAGCAGTGTTTTTCAAATTGATGAACTGATGCTGGCGATCCTTTGAATTATAGACGATTGCCAATCCATTGGGACTGAAAGGATACGTCTTATCGTATTCGGCAGGGATAATTAATTTGCCATCAATTCCGGCATATCCCCAAGTTTTGCTTCCAATGGGTTTTACCTGTACAATCAGTGTTTGCGATTGAACAATAAGTGCATTTATCAGAAACGCACAAAGAGTGAATAGTCTTTTTTGAATCATAGTACTGATTTTAGTACTATAAACATAGGAAAAATGAACTGATTTTAAAAGTTAAAATGCGGAATATGAAGATCATTCAACAGTTTCGACATCTTTCATTACATCGTACTTAGGTTCAACCACCCAATTCCCAGATTTATCAATCAACCCCCACTTATTGGCCAACTTCACCTGGGCAAATCCATTTTCAAATTTCCTTGCATCCTGAAATTTCGGCTCTACGATCCAGTTCCCTTTGTTATCAAAAAAACCACGCAATCCTCCCTTTTCACCCTGAGCCAATCCTTCGGAAAAATCAAAATAAGCATCCGATTCTATCATCAAAGCCTCACCTGACAAATTCACGTAATACCATTGATCGTCCTTTTTTACACGGGCCATACCACTGATTTTATCAAATGATTTCACGACGTCCATTTCAGGGGCAATGACCCAAGTACCGCTTCTATCAATAAATCCTACTTTGTTATTATCCGCTCTCGCCCAAGCTAACCCGCTTGAAAAGTGTCCAACAGCTTGAAATTGAGCAGGAATGACAAGCTCTCCATCCAGGCTGATGAATCCGTACTTCTTATCTAGTGTTTGAATAGAAGCTAATCCCTCGGAGAAATTATGCACCCTTAAAGCAGGAGTTTTCACCAGGATTTCTTTCCCGTCGGGATTCACAATAATTGTCTGCCAAAAATCTTTCTTACTATCTACTTGAGTAAGTAAAACCAGCGTTTGCGATTTAGCTGCTAAACTCAATAAAATTAGGGAACAAGAAAAAAAGAGGTTTTTATAATTCATGGTGATTTTTTGGTTCAGGTAAAGATACGGTAAATTGAATGATTTGAGAGAATCACCTGATTATTTCGGTATCCGAATTACTCCTGCACCATCTACAAGCCATTGACCGTTCACTTCTGTCAATTTCGTGAAAACGACAAACTCCGGCCAATCCACACCCTGAAGAGTAATCAACCCCGTTTTCGAGTCCACCGATTTGATTTCAAATCCTTTTTCCGGGAAATCCTGCGCATCCAAAACCGGATCGAAACCCAAACCCATTTCAGGATCGTTTTCCCAGGCCTCCCTCATCATCTTTTCATAATCCTTTTTGAAATTATCTGTTAGCAATTCCTGATTTCTCACCCATTTTCCGGCATCTTTTCGAGCATTGGCATTTTCAACGTAATCATTCATTACCTCAAGAGCAACCTGCGGATTTATCGCTGTTTTGTTCTGAGAATGCTTTGTCTTTTCAACTGAAGTTTCACAGGATAACAAGGTTGCAATAATTAGTAAAGTCATTATTTTTTTCATGGTTAGAAGATTTAAAGAAGAAATAACAGTTCAACGTATTTCTATGTAATTAAACGATTTATTATTTATATAAATCGATGCAATCTTTTTTGATTTGTCTTATTTTCGGATCGTTTACAAAAAATGCTTCGGGGTCGTTTTCGGTTCTCAATTTATCAATCAATCGGTCGTTAAATTGGATCTCAAACAGGATACAGGTACTTATTTCTTCCTTGTGTTCCAATACCGAAGCTGGTAACTGATTCTTTTTCTCTTCTATTTCTTCAAGAAGAATCTTTTCAAAAAGAGGTTCGTAATACAATGAAAAATGATAACGATCTCTCTCCTTCATTGCTTCAGGATATTTGAAACTTGCAACCCCAATTAAGGCCACTGCAAAAAAGGTATAGCACTGCAGTGCCCTTTTCAATGCAAGATCCTTGTTTCGTTTTCTCAAGACGAAGAAAGGGATCAGACTCAACGATCCGACAACAATGGAAACAGCAATTGTTCCACCTATCAAAATAAACAGGTACTCGGATTTGGGTGTATAGGGTTTTTCTATAAGAATTGTAAGGAATCCGGCAGGGACGCTTAAAACGAATAATAAAAGAATCCAAAAATAGAGTTTCAGTTTTTTCATTGTATCTTAATCAATTGTTATCCAGTTCTTTTCTGATCTTGGCCGGAAGTTTTTCTTTAACCAGTTCATACGATTGGCGCAAATAAGATTCCCAATCGGCTTTTTTCATCCGCTTAATGTCATCAATCAGCACCCATTTGTATTTTGCAACATAAGGTGCGGGCTTAAATCCCGGTAAACCTGACAATTCATCAAATTCCTCTTCTCTTACCTTGAACGAAGCTGAAACCGGACTTTCATCCAATCCGACAACACAAAACATTTTTAATCCGACAGAAAACACCAGGTCATGTCCCCATTTCACATCTTCCGTTACTCCGGAAAAACCTTGACAAATACTTCTGATTGATTCAATATCCATTGCTTCACCTTCAATTTAGAAATCTGAAAGTAAACAAATATTGAATTCGCGTCTTATTTTCCGTGATTAATTTCGTTTTCCAGGTCTGCCAAAGCGCCTCCGTTGAATACCTTCCTGTATCCTTTTTCTTTCAGAAGATTCATTGCTCTTACACTTCTTAATCCATGTGAGCAAACTGTAATATAGGTTTTATCCTTATTCAGCGAAAGTTTCTTCGCACGTAAACGACTTAGAGGAATATTGATTGAACCTTTAATATGCCCGGTTTCATATTCACCGGCAGTCCGGACATCCAGGATAATTGCTCCTTGTTCGATCTTTTTTGCCAATCCTTTATCCAGGTTCATAAAGCGATAGGTTCGATATCCGATGTAAATAAGCAGGCAAGTGCCTAAAATAATCCCGATTGTTTTCATGCTAGTTGCTATTCGAAGAATTGATTCGATACAAAATTTTCCGGTCGATGTAAAATGTTCCGAATGGAACAACACATGCCAAAAGGACTTTCCAGGTAGTCGTCTTGAATTTCCATTGTTGTTCCACTCCCACACTCAAGGTATTGAAGATGAACAGAAGAAATAATGCGCCATGGATAGTTCCCATAACTTTTGAGAATTCGGGAAGATGAAAGCCATATTTTAAAGGCATTGCAACAAATAAGAGCAACAGGAGCGAAATCCCCTCAAGGAAGCCGATAAGGCGCAATCGGCCCACTTTTTTTTGAAATAATTGAATCATGTTATCTGAAATAAGGTCTGTTCGAAAAAGGTGAAAATGGCCAGGGAATGGCAATAAAAATGAGAATGAACGCAACCAGGAACCAGATCAGCATCGTCCTGAATTTTTCCCGATCCGTTCCCATCCGTTTTGCTTTTGCAGAACCAATGGTCAAAACCACGATTGCCAAAAGCATCAAAAATGCATGAATCAGTGAATAGAACGTTACATCCCAATTGTTAATGGCTACTTTGGTATGCTTCCAAAAATAGTTGATGCTCGGACTTTGGGTATACACCAAAATTCCAATGATTAATTGAACATGCGCAATTGTCGTTGTCCAATGCCGGATTGAATTGTCTGCTTTTGTAAAAGTCTTTTGGAGCCGGAATCCCCTATACGCCCGATAAATGGCATAAATCAGGCTGATTACAACGAGCCATCTTGTCAGGGAATGAAGAAAGATAAGTGTGGAATACATCGCGTTTATTTTATCGATGTAAAAGTACGCTAAAAACATACTGACTAGTATGTTTTTAGATAAAAAAATTATCCTAAGCTATCCAGGTAACGTTTAAGCTCTTTTAAATAAGTAACATACGATTGATTTCCCCCATCCAATTTCCCGATATTCCGTACTCCCCAATAACCTGACATAACCATGATAGTAACTTGCATCGGATTCACATCGTTTCGGACAAATCCGTTGAGTTTCCCTTTCTCTAAAATGCCTATAATGGATTCTTCCCATTGCTTCGTCAAGTCATTAAGTGCTTTACTGAAATGACTATTCCAAGGCGCCATTTCTTGTGTAAGATTAGAAGCCGGACAACCAAATTCAGGCTTCAAAAAGGGATTTTCAAGAAGCAAATGATGCATCATCCCATAAATTACTTCCAAAGGATTATCCTGGCTTTGTAACGGGGCAATAAATGCAGCATCCATTGTAGGCTTCAAGATTTCGTTGATAATGGCTAATCCCATTTCATCCTTGTTCTTGAAATGATAATAAAAAGCGCCCTTGGTAACCTGGGTGGTAGCCAAAATATCATCAACGCTGGTTGTCTGATATCCTTTGACATAGATTAACTCAAATGCTTTCTGTAAGATGGACAGACGCGTCGCTTCCGCTTTTTTCATAAAGATACTGCTTAGTATTTTTTACAAAGGAATGAAAACTTTGGTTATCTGCAATCATCCCTTTGTAACTAAAATACCCAGCTATTTCATCAACTTCATTCGTTGAATCGAATCGACTCCTTCGAATTTCACTTCCACCGAATAAGTCCCTTTTGGCAAATTCGTAACATCTATGTGATCACCAACTTCCACATGCTTCAGTTCCTGCACCGATTTGCCATTCAAATCCAGGATAGAAACCTGTTCTGCCCTTGAGCTTGCTGAAATTTGAAAATAATTTTCCGCCGGATTCGGAAGAATGTAATAGATTTCAGACGGAAGTTCCTTTACTGCCAATTCATGGGTAGGAGTTAACCGAAGAATCGGGTTGTTTCCTGAATTCGTAGCAATATAGATTTCCTTATTCGGACCAATTTCAATGTCTCTCAAGCGACCAAAAAGTCCCTGAAAATATTGTTCCTCATCCGTAACTGCGGTCGCTTGTGCATTCAATTGCAATGTAACTAAACGCTGTCCGTTCAAGGTAACCATCAACACCCGGTTATCCCATTCCGGGAATATGGGATTCTGGTAATAAACCAAGTCGGAAGTGGCAATAGTCGGTGTCCAGGCATAAAGTGGTTCCTGGTACAATCCTGTTGCACAGGGAGCATTTTCAAAAGGTTCATCACAAAATCCATGAATCAAGGGCCAACCATAGTTTTTCCCGGCTTCCAGCACTTGAAACTCGTCATCTGTGGTTGGTCCGTGTTCAGAGATAACTATTTTCCCATTCGGTAATGCACAGATCCCTTGTGAATTCCGGTGCCCCATGGTATAGACATACGATCCTGGGATCGGGTTATCCGAAGGAATCGATCCGTCTGTGTTTACACGCAAGTATTTCCCGGAAAGAGAGCTTGAATTTTGCGCTAACTGATCCTGAGAACATTCTCCCGTAGACATCAATAAGGTGTGATCAGGCAAAAAATGTAAGCGTGAACCATCGTGGTTTCCAAAAGCCAAAATGTTTTCAATCAATGTGTCCGAAACTGTCAAACTGGTTCCATCAAAATCACATTTTACCAATCGTTCCCTAAAATACCCCTGACTGTCTTCAGGTCCATAAGTGTAAACCAGGAAGACCTCCGCTATGACCGGAAAATCCGGATGCAACGCCATACCGAGCAACCCGCTTTCTCCAACTGTATGAACCTGGGCTGTCAAATCAAGCATCGTATCCTTTATTCCTGTGATCAGATCAATACGACTTACCAATCCTTCCCGCTCTGTCAACCATAAATAATCCGTTCCTTCCAGTTTAATTTCCCAAGGGATAGATAAACTGTCAATCAAGGTATCAATATAAACGGTTGTTGTCCCAATCTGCTGTGACGTTTGTGAATGAACCATCGGAACAATGACAAACGAAACGATAAAAAGTAACTTTCTGAATTCCATAACCGAAAATTTTAATTTTAATACTTAAAAGTTATGGAAACCGGCAGCAGATACAAAAAAAGGGGAGTTAATAAATGGTAATTATGAATTCAATATCTATTTTAAATAAAGTATTCCGTGATCATTTAACTCAGAGTAGTCTTCAGTGGCATATTCATCATCGAGCCGCATTTGAAGTTCGTCGAGATTCATTTTATCTGTTAGAACAATTGAATCATCTTGGACGCGGTACAAATCAGACAGAGCCGGAGGTTCAGCCCATTCCAAGGTATATTGAAATCCGTCCATGACCTCATTTGTTTCCGGATTTACTTTCAGGATCAGCTTGTCATGGAACAGTTTTCTTGTTCCATCAAAAGAATCTCCCATATATTCTGAAGTAAAAACATACACTGTAAACTTTCCTTTTTTCGGAAGAAAAGCTTTTTCGATCTTACCACCGGAATAGATCTTTGTAGAACCGAACTGTTTGAATAGTTTATAATTCAGATCTGAAAACTCGCTTTTTGAAACCAGGCGATAGCTCTTTTCCCCTGAAAGAAAACGCATGCTATTCTCCTGGGCAAAGGATTGAAAACTCAATAAAAATGCAAAGACAACAAATCCTCTCATGATCCGTATTTTTCTTTTGTAAGGATCAGGGTGTTTTTCATTAGTTTCACCAAAGTTTCCCGGTTAATATCCGATAGCTTTTTGACGTAAATACACGCTTTCCCCATTGTGAATTTTCCCAAATCTTTTAGTAAATCGTCCTGTCCGGATTCTCCTGTAGAAACGTATAAGGAAATTGCCGCCTTCCTGGGAGAAAATCCCAATAAGGGTGCATCACCTTCATGTCCGCTGGCATATTTGTAATGATACGAACCAAAACCTATAATGCTTGGTCCCCACATTTTTGCTTTGAAGCCCGAAACTTCCTCCATCAATCGGATGAGTTCGTAACTGTCTTGTCGCTTTTGTTCTGAATCCGTAAACTCCAGGATGAACCCGTTTACATCTTTTTCAGTTTCTGCAGTTTTTGTTTTTGCCATTTAGTTCTGTTTTGATTGTGAACATTGAGAATTAAAGAACAGTTACTTTAATCCATTCCTACCGATAAAGCGTTCTTTTCCCAATAAAAACCCAATTGCCTTGATGACATTTTTGTCCACACTTGCTTCCGTTTTGAGATTTGCAATATAGCGAACAATTTCATTTTGAAGGGAAGGCGCCAAACTCACAAAGATTTCATTTGCTTTCGGATTTTCCTTTAAAGCACTTACCAACTTAGGATGTGGATGGATGGTTCTATCCGAAGAATCAATTGCAATGGTTATTTCCACTTCCTCTCCTATTCTCGTTGGGGATTTCGGAAGCATGATAGTGTTGATATACAATCTCCATTCCCCGCTGAATCGAACCAGTGTTTGTTTATAGAAGGTTCCATTGATTGTTCCTTTGATCGGAATCGGACCTCTGTCTTTGCCATATTCAAGAAACAGCTCTTCCAAAATAGGTTTTGGTACAAATACGAAAGGATTGATCCCAATGATTTCAATTCGAGCTTTAAAGCTTGTCATTCTCAGGATGATTTATTGGACTAATAACTTTTTGATGATGACGATTTGTCCCAAATGATAATGCATGTGCTCCACGATTCCGGCTATGTTCCGATACATGGTCCCATATTTTGGATCTATGAAATCTTCGGTCAGTCTTACATCTGGTAATTCTTCAATCAGTAAAGCCGCTTTTTCAGCCTTCAACCAAGCATTCTTTTGAAGATTCTCCCAGGCTTCCTGCGAATCTAAAGCAGGTAAATCCCAACTTAATTTGTCATTCCCAACCAACCGATGTTCTTCCAGAACGACAATCAGCACGTCCACGTAATAGGTCATGTGGAAAGTAAGGGCTGCTATGGAATTCAACGAATAAACCTGTGTTACCGCTTCTCTCCAACTGACATCAAACAGGGTGGTTTTCAAATCGGTTGTGGTCCAGTTTCCGCCGAAATGAACGTCCCGTAAATGTTTTGCCATTTGTTTCGCTAAATTCATCTCAAATCAGTTTTCGTCATCGTCTTCGTTATCAGTTGTGATGGGGTTCTGTTGAATAGGTTAAGATACGAAATATCCCATTAATTCTTACCGGTCATCCAACACTTCAAAATTCGTAATCAGGTTCAATGTTTCAACCGGATACTGATTTGCATTTGAACCGGCAATTAAGAAGGACTCCACGTTCATATTTCTTAAAAAACCGAAATCCATCAGATCAGAGATACTTGGTTTACCACTATTCTTGAGATCTCCAAAAAATCCGGTTGCAAGAATCAAATCCTTCTTCAAAGCATGACATTTCTCAATGACACTTTTTTGAAACGGGAAAACATCGCTCATTTTGCTGGTACTGATCAAGTCCCCACGACCGAGCATGATTCCATCAGACACTTGGATAATTTCTTCCAGGTCGGATTCCGGAATCACATTCTCTACCTTTGAAATTACCTGGAAATCAGGCGAAATCTTCTTCACATCGGTTACCTGATCGGCTTTTGTTACGAATGAAACAAGAATTTTAATGACTTTGGAAATCTCCAGTGATTTGAGTTCCTCAAGTAATTGCCGGTCATCTTTCGATATCGGTCGGGCAGGTAATTTATTTCCTTTGATTCCAAAGGATCGATTGGAAGTCAGGAAAAATGAATTCAGAGCTTCACATGTAATTGACCGGTCATCCATTGAAATGATCTTCATATCAACTTCGCCATCTGCAATAGAACAAATATCTCCTGGAAAAACTTTGGTTCGCTCGATTTTCGTTAAAAAGTTAAGTGTTGGGATTTCATTTGCCGCAAGGTCCGGTTTTTCGTCACATAAGTTGTAAACCCGTCCTTTTTCAACATTGAAACCGGTACCGACATTTCCAATCAATGGTTTTTCTCCGGGTAAATCAACCAGAATTTCCAAGTTCAGATGATACGTCTGATTGTAAGTCAGTATCTCTTGAATGCGTGCTATAAATTCTTCCGTGCTTTTTCCTTTATGGATTAATCTCAAGCCGTAAAGTCCTTTTTCACTCAACCCTACCAAATCCGGCTTAAAATCTCCCAAATTCCTGGAATATGTCAAATAGGTTTTTATCATTGTTCTTTTTACAACAGCATCAGTTTCTTAATTATCACATCAATATCCCGTTCTTGGCCAGAATAGGTTCCGGAACATCCTCCACACCAATCGTCTGAAGCATGTCAATTTCAATTGTCCGGGTGATATTTGTAATCGGGACATCGTAAATCAAGCCTTGGAAAGGATTCTCCGAGTACTCGCTGTTTCTTTCTGAAAAATAGAAAATCCAATTGATGATGGCTGAAAAGGGAATGGTTAGCCAAATAAACAACTCTCCTTGTTTATTCAATTCCGTTATCAAGGCAAATGGCAATAACAAACTGAAGATCCGCAAGGAGATTTTCAGCATAAATGAAAATTGAAGCGGATAAGGAAAATTCTTGATCCGTTCATTTTTTCCTTGATCATCCAATAACTTATTGATTTGATTCTGCAATTCAAACAGTCGGAAATCCTCAATGATATTTGCTTCCCGAAGTTCGGCCAATCGTTTTCCCTGGTTGTTCAACAACTGAGTTGCGGGATTTGCAGATCTGATAACTGCACTTACCTCCTCCCGGCTCAAATACCTCAACAGATTTTGTTCCAGATCGGTTTCAATATTGAACTCTCCCTGTAATCTTTCCCGGTGTCGATTATGAAAATCCGCGTCTCGTTCCCACGGCTGACGTTTGTGTCTCAGATAAAACTTATGTGCATACATCCAAGCGATGTGCCTGTTTACCAAATCCTTTTTCACTTGTTGGATTTTTTCCTTGCTGATTTCCTTATTTGAATTATTCGTAATATAGGCGTTCAACATGACTGCCCATGCCCTGCTGTCATTCACAATACTTCCATAATTTTTCCTTGCTTCATACAAACGGTCGTAGGAAGCATTGCTCTTGAAGCCTAAAAAGAAAGCAAGTGCAGTACCAATTAATGAAACCGGTAAAAACGGGATGGAAATCAATTCCCATTTTGAAAAGAAATAAGTACAAACAACCAAGGAACTCCAAACCAGGTAAACGATGATTTGATTTCTTGAAAAGCTTAATGCTGCTCTGGTTGGGTTCTTAAATTCGGTATACATGGAAAAAGGTTAAAAGTTCAATGGAATCAACTAATTAGTCCTGTTAAAAGTAATAAAACTTTCAAATCAGGGCTTCATATAAAAAGTCAAGGCTTTCTTTAAAAGCAATTCGATTCTCTCAATTGGTAAATCAGCATTCGGATCAATTAGAAACACCTTTATTCGCGAGCGTTTTTCCTTTAACATAAACGGTTCATCAAAGAGTTTTCCTTCTACAAAACCCATATAGGGCTGCTTATACTGTTTGTGGATCCAGAAGTAACAGAACATCTTTCCTTTATAGCAGAAAAAGGGCATTCCATATTTCAGTTCATGGGTAATTTCGTTGTCTTGCTTCAGGATAAAATCTCTCAATGCAAGCAGCGTTTCTTTAACAGAATCTTCCTGTCTCAAATAAAACTCCGTTAATCCACTCATCTTTTCTTCTCCCTTGAGAATGAATATGGAAAGTCACTTTCCAGGAACTTCCGTTCTGTATTTGGAGTTGAAATCATCCTAAAATCCAATGTCACTCCTTTCAACAATTCGTCGTGTTTCAAATAGAGTTTGGAAGATGGTTTCTTGTTGATTGTAAGAGAGGAAACATATTTGTTTTCAGCAGAATTTTCCGGTGCGTTCAAACCGATTTGTTTCCCATTTTCCAAATGAATAACCACTTTTTTAAAAAGTGGTGCACCCAAAACATATTCATCCGTTGCCGGACAAACAGGATAGAACCCTAAAGCAGAGAAAACATACCAAGCAGAAGTTTGCCCGTTGTCCTCATCTCCACAATATCCATCAGGAGTTGGTTTATATAAGCGATTGAGTACTTCCCGGATCCAATACTGGGATTTTGCCGGAGCACCTGCATAATTGTATAGATAGATCATGTGCTGGATCGGCTGGTTCCCATGTGCATATTGCCCCATATTCGCAATTTGCATTTCCTTGATCTCATGGATCATTCCACCATAATAGCTATCGTCATAAACCGGCGGAAGGCTGAACACCGAATCCAATTTTGAAACGAAACGTTCCTTCCCCCCCATCAGATCGATCAATCCTTGCACATCGTGAAAGACCGACCAGGTATAATGCCAACTGTTTCCTTCCGTAAATGCATCTCCCCATTTGAAGGGATTAAATGGAGATTGAAATTGTCCGTCCGCATTTTTCCCCCGCATCATCCCGGTTGAAGGATCAAATAGATTGCGGTAATTCTGACAGCGTTTTGCACACAAATCCAGTTCTTCCCGCGGACGTTTCAAGGCTTTAGCCAATTGGTAAATTGCAAAATCATCGTAAGCGTATTCCAGGGTTCTGGCAGCATTCTCATTGATATTCACATCATAAGGAACATATCCCAGTTTGTTGTAATAATCCACTCCGAAACGACCAACAGCACTCATCGGCCCTTCGTTATTTGCTCCATGCAGCAACGCTTCGTATAATTTCTCAATATCATAACCACGCAGTCCTTTTATGTAGGCATCGGAAACAATGGAGGCAGAATTATTCCCGATCATGATATCAGCATATCCCGGGCTGGACCATTCCGGAAGAAAACCACCTTCCAGGTAGTCGTTCACCAAACCTTCCTGCATTTCCTTGTTGATTTCCGGATAAACCAGGTTCAGCAAAGGATAAAGTGCCCGGAAAGTATCCCAGAATCCGGTTCCTCCGAACATTTTTCCCGGAAGAACCTTCCCATTATAAGGACTCCAGTGTATTTCTTTTCCTGCGGCATCGATCTCATACAATTTATTGGGAAAGAACAAGGTGCGATACAAACACGAGTAAAAGGTCCTCATTTGTTCATCCGTTCCACCCGAAACTTCAATTTTACCCAAGGTCTTGTTCCACTGCTCCTCTGCAGCACTGCGAATCGTATTGAAATCTTTCGTTCCCACTTCCCGCCGGATATTCAATTCTGCCTGTTCCTGTGAAATGAACGAAGAAGCCACTTTCAATTCAACTTGGTCGCCTTTTTTCGTTTTAAATCCAATTACTATTCCCGAATGATTGGAAGTTGATTCTTCCTGTTTGCCAACCAGTTTTCCTTCAGAAGCACAGGAATAGAATTCAATTTCCCGATCCAGATAAATGACAAAATAGTTTTTGAAATTGGTCAGTTTTCCCCGGGCATAACGTTTTGTATATCCTACAATTTTTCGCTCTTTGGGAAATAATTTCACATACGATCCACGATCCAAGGCATCAATTACAATAAAAGAACTGTCATTTTCTGGAAACGTAAACCGGAAAACAGCTGCACGCTCTGTGGGAGTGATTTCGGTTGTGACATCACAATCTGCCAGGTAGACACTGTAATAGTGAGGTTTGGAAACTTCCGATTTATGAGAGAACCAACTTGCCCGTTCATTTTGGTCAAAAACCACCGTTCCGCTTCCCGGCATGATTGCAAATTGTCCGTAATCATTCATCCATGGAGAAGGCTGATGCGTTTGTTTGAAACCGCGCATCCGGTCCGCGCTGTATTGATATGCCCAACCATCTCCCATTACATTCGTTTGCGGAGTCCAGAGATTCATTCCCCAAGGCAGGCCAATCGCAGGATAAGTATTCCCGTTGGAAAGTTCCATCTTGGAATCGGTTCCCATTAGTGGATTGACATAGTCGACCGGTTTTGTTTGAGCTAAAGCCGCAAAAGGGATCAATAAAAAAAGAAAGTGTTTCATCGGTTTCTTCAAAATCGTTTACAAATTACGAATTCCTTCCCGATAGAATACCGAATTAGATCCAATCAATCCTGCTTCGACTTCAAAATATCCAAATAGTGTACGTTGGTCATAATTCCCAAAACATTTCCGAAAGGATCTACTACAGAAGCTGTGACAAAAGTTCCTTTTCCCTGGCTATGATCCGTAATTGGCAAAAATTCACTTGCTCCCATCGAAATCAGTCGATCCAATGTGGCTTGCAAATTATCCACGTGCCAATGCACAATTGCTCCGGATGGATTCGTGGAATAACCTGCCGGCGCATAGTTTGCATCAATGATCCCCAATTCCTGCTGATAATCACCTATCCGGAATTCGGTATAACCCGGAACATTGAAATACGGTTCCATCTCCAAAAATTCGGAATACCACTTTTTGGCTGCTGCGTGATCCCTTGCGTAAAAATTCACCGTTGCCAAACCTCTTAAAACTATTGAAATGCTCATAATCTTTGTCTTTTATTTGTCTATGAATCAAAAGTAAGATGCACTTGTGACAACCTTATGTCAGGGGTTTATTATTGCGAACGGAACTAGTAAGTAATTGGGTTAATTTGATTCTATAATGTTATGATGAAAAAAGGCTCAATTAAGAGCCTTTGTATTATAGTTTGAACGTTTCCTTTACTTCTTCATAGTTAGTAAGGTCCACGTTCGGGTGTTTTATCAATCCGGAACTTTTGATCAAAACAGCTTTGAACATGAAGGTATTTGTACTTGTCCAGGGACTGCCAGCCGACCCATCAGCTTTCTCCGTATTGATGAATAGATTTCCATTAGTTTCAGAAAACTCTGCGAAAATATTTATCGTACCAGAAGAAACAAATGGTAGCTGAACCCAATAATTGGTTCCGGACAATTGTTTGTAATATATGAATGTCAATACAACATCTCCTTCATCATAACCGGTTACTCCAGAATATGATTGGTAGGTATCTGATGCGGTAAATGTTAAATTGAAGTTGAATGTTTTAGCATCCGGACCTGCTGCACCGGTCGCTCCCGTTTCTCCTTGCGGACCAACCTGTTTCTTGCATGAACTAATTCCAATTACTATGATTAGTAATAACATAAATAAACTCTGTGTTTTCATAAATAGTGAATTAAAATAATTTGGACAAATATACTCGAGACGATCAGTAAGTTATTTGACCATGGTTTGAACTTGTGATGATCCCAATAACGATTTGCCCTACAATATTATTGCACAAAACGACCGTGAACCCGAATAGATAGGGTTTTTCTTAATTTAGCCCAATGACTTAATAATTCCGAAAAGTTATAAGATCAATCCAAACGTTCCAGGAAAGTCTCCAATGACAAAATCACATTTCCGGCATTGAATGCTTCCATATTCTCACAATCCAGCTTCATTTGAAAAAGATAGTTTGAAAAAAAAGGGGTGACCGGAGTTATTTTTTCAATCTCACTGATCGTATTGTAAATATTTCTCCGGAATTCTTCAAAATCCTTTGTCTGCTGATACGTTTTTTCATGGTTTACTATTTGTCCATTTAGCTCTTTTATGGTTTTCATATTTTCAGTTTTAATGGTAAGTAATCAACCAGGTATTGAACCTGATTCCATATTCATATGTGGGATGAAAATATTAAAAGAAATACAATTGTGTTATATGGGAATTGTTAAATATTTTGAACGGACACCCGTAACTACTCATTAATAGCTTTTTTTAACTTTTTTCCGTATATTTTATGATTGAAAATCAGGATTTTAAATCGCAAAACTATTTCGTCGGGTATTAGATTGAAATTTTGTTGAAAAGTCTAAAAAAAACACAATTGTGTTGCATACAGAATGTTAAATATTTCGACTTTGCCGTGATGAATAATAAGGAGTTTAATCATATTTTAGGAGCGTTAATAAAACAGGTTAGAGAAGAAAAAGGAATGACCCAGGAAGAACTTGCTTCGCGCATGAATGTAAACTCTCAAAACATCTCCAGTTACGAAAGAGGTGAAAGGTGCCCTTCCCTATTTTGGATGAACAGATTATATGAGGCCCTGGAAATCAAACCGGCAGTTTTTACAGAAGAATTATACCATAAACTGAACGTCGAATCTCCCATAAGTCCGAATATCACTATTATCAATCCGGTATCCAAAGGAATCTAATCCACCTGTTTATCAAAATATTCTTTCAATGTCATATTGTGTGGTTCAAATTTTTCAGTTTGAACCTGGAGGCTTTTAATCCGGTCTAAGCGAAAAAAACGGAATTCCTTTCGTAAACGGCACCAAGCAAGCAATAACCAATTTTCCTGTGTACTCAACAAAGCAAATGGTTCGATAATCCGTTCCGTCGTTTCACTGCTGTCTGCTTTCTGATATCCCATTCTCACCAAGTTGAAATTGGTAAGCGCCAATTGAAGCGCTGATAACTGGTTGCTTGTCCTGTCATTGGAACTATTCTGTCCGATTGCAATGCGGTCGGACAACAAGTTCGCACCGTCCTTCGTACTTTCACGAAGAACCGACTTTATTTTCGTTATTGCATCCGTGTAATCCTGTACAAAGGAGGCATCCTTATTTTTCAGTACGAATTGTTCTGCTGTGATCAATGCATTTGCCTCCCGTTCGCTGAACGTAACCGGCGGAATGCGATAACCTTCCATCAATGAGTATCCTTTTCCCTCTTCCGTAATGATGGGAACTCCTGATTGTTCGAGTGCCCGGATATCGCGGTAAATGGTACGCACACTCACATCAAACTTCGCAGCAAGTGAAGTTGCCGTTACCAAACGTTTGGATTGCAATTGCAGAAGAATCGCTGTCAAACGGGAAAGTCGTGATGTTTCGTTGTCGTTCATTCTATTATTGTCTAAATGATAGCTTTTGGAAATGGCTTTATTTTCCTGAGATCATTTTTTGAGAATCGATTTGCGATTAATCTCCAACAGGTTTCGTTTGATCGTTGCAAAAACAAAAATCATAAAAAATAACTGTCCAATAAGCATCCAGTATTTTGTCGCCCACATTTCAATTCCGATTGCATTCATGTGTTGGTTATTTAGTAATAAGAGTACGTTATTATGGATTACATCGGCTGTTATTATTGTCACAGTCAAAAGAACTCCTTCTTTAGGCCTGCTTATTAAAAGTATGGCTGCAAGGATATCCAAAAAAGTCAGGCTATCCCAAAACACAGTTGAGAAAAAGGGAGTATTTGCCTGTTGCAAAAAAATACCATTTTCCGCAATCCATTTTATGTGCGTTGACGCACCGGCAATCATACAAGTGACTTGTATGATTAAAATTACTTTTGTTCTTTTGTTCAAGAGATTAAAAACCTTCACCCTGTTTTTCGTTGGTTCGTAATAAAGAATTATCTCCTTGAATCAAACGTTTCCGTTTTAGGAGTTTAAGAATAAAAATAGTCATTGACTTCCGCAATTGCTAAGAGATTTTAATCATTTCCGTATCACCATCCCACTCATCCGGATCCTTATACTTCAGAATCAATTTTTCTCCATTCTCGAATTCGAGCGTGATTTCGTTGTCTTTACAGTAAACTGATTTCAATACCTGTTTTTCAACTTCGAACTTCTTGCCATAATCAGGATAGGAATACGCCTCATCTTCCGTATCGATTTCGCCCCAGTTTTCCCAAACACCAAAACAGGATTCTAAAAAGTATTGCGACCAACTGATACCTTCCAGTTTGATATATACCAAAACAGGCCCACCATCCGGATTATCCGGGTTTTCCACTCCAATCAATTGTTCCAATTTCTTTCCTTTGGCGCTTTTAACTGTAAAGTTGATGTCTTGGAACATGCGTCCTGCAGCCGGTTTACTCATTTTATAATTGAAAATGTAAAATTGATAATTTAAAAGGAACCTCGACTCCGTTCAGCCCCCTTTTAAATACTTAAATTGGCAAGGTGGTTGAAGGAGAAGCCACTCTAGGCATATTTACTTCCTGTATCATAAGTCTCAATCACCTTGATCATCTCATCCAATTGTTTTCTTCCGAAGCTGGGAAGTTCACTGTAATTGGCAATCTTCACATAGGAATCCATATCCTTGTTGGCTTTGATCTTCTTGATTTCCTCTTTCAAAAGCTCGAATTCCTTCTTGCCTTCCAGTTGAATATACAGATTCGTGTAAACCTTATAACTGCCACTATTCAATTGATCGAAATGCGTAGCGAACATCGCCAGGTAATGATTCAAATAACCTTTCGGGTATTTTTCTTCCAGTTGTTCGGCAATTGCATAATCGAACTGAAACCGGTATTCGGCTGAGATACATTCAAAAATACAAGTGGGAAGAAAGAAGATGAAATGTTTCAGTTTCGTTCCTTTCAATGACTCATTTATCACCACTTTATCCGCCGGAAAATCAGTTCTCCAACTGGAACCGGGCAATTCATAGAATTTACCCCAAGGCAATTCTTCATTTTTAAATCTGAATTTGCCTACCTCATATTCCTCTTGAGTAATCGGAGTTAATTTATAAGCAAATACATCATCGAATCGGATAGTTCCTTTGTCTCCTTCATCAATGTGAGGAAATAGAAGTGGATTCAAGTAAAAGTTTAATTCAACGGTATTTTGATCAACATTTACAATAGGTTCCATGGTTTCAGAACTTGCATTCCAGTTTTTATTCAGCTTGATGTATTTCATTTTATCCCTTAATTATTTGGATGGTTTATTCGTGTAAAAATCAAAAACCGTTTTGGAAATTTCAGCAATCAGCTTTCGTGTATCATCGTAACTTTCCTGTGAATTAGTGACCAAAACCGATAGCGCAATATGCGTTCCGTCCGGCAAAGTTATGAGTCCAACATCGTTACATGCATCATAAACACCATTCCTGCTATCCGAAGTCCCTGTTTTATGCGCAACTATTGCTGTTTCAGGAAGCATTCCTTTGATTCTTGCCGCATCATTGGAAGATTCGATCATTAAGTTCATCAAAAAAGTATTGCTGACATCCGACAAGTATCTCTTTTTGAAAAATCCTTCCAACAATTGCGATAGCGCCATCGGTGTGCTCCAATTAGTGTATTGGATCTTCCAATCAGCATGCATCTGATGTTCTGTAGTGGAAATTTCCATCCCGTTGATTCCAAGCTGATGAATGTATTTATTCACCGAATCCGTTCCCCCCACTAATTTGAATAGGATATCACAGGCAATATTGTCACTTTTTGAAACCGAATAATCCAATAGCTGAGCCACTGTCAGACCCACATTCCCTTTTGGGTACTCTTTTTTCAGCGGGCTCCATGTTTCATCCAACAGGTCATTCTTTGTTACCCGATAGGTTTGATCCAAAGTCAATTTTCCTTTATCTACCTGATTCATGACAGCCAAGCCGAGTTGGAACTTATAAACGCTTTGCATCGGAAAGTGGAACTCATTGTTCATAGTCAAAGTATCTCCACTTTCAATATGAATCATCCCAATTCCTACAGTTGCTTTGTACTTATTTGAGATATCAAGTAATTGCTTCTTTAAGTTCGTTTTGACACTTGATTCTTGCGCAAGCACATCCTTATTCGCTGTGAATAAGAAGAAAGAAAACAAAAGGAGAAGTCTGAGCTGGTTCATCTACACGAATCAATAAATTATGACAGAATCTAATTACAGAACCAAAGTAGATAGAATTTTAATTATTTCAAGATAATTCACCCCCTTTTGGTACTTTACGCCGCATGATAATTGCTGTAATCAAGGTAAATAAGATTCCCATCGGAAGGATTTCCATATAAGTTATTGCTGCATTGAAGAACGGATTCCGGTATATCACCATAAACTCCTTCATTTCGTTGGTTTGTTTTGCGATTTCAGCTGCGCTTGCGCCACTCGCCACTAACTCTTTATACATGTAATCGGCATAAACCTCCATGAAATTGGTATCTGTTGCGTAAAAATAAATCAACCAGGTTACCACGTAGACCGTCGATGCGAGCAAGGCGATCAGGATACCAACCTTGAACGCTTTCCCAAAGGTAATTACTCCACCGTTATACTTGTCCCGATAATTCTTCACACCGACGACTAAAAATACATTCGCAATAATCATAGATGCATAACCGAGGACCATTCCAAGAGTCATGTGTGTCTCAAAACTCAAAAAGGACATTGCAATGACGAACCAAAGGATACTGATCAAACCGGAGATCGTTCCAAAAACCAAAACATTTCTTTTCATATTTTCTAATTTATTATTTCGACAAAAATGAGATGTGCTGCGGTTTTATCACTCATACTTTCGGGTGATTTTACGATTAAAGCGGGATAATTCCAATTCGCTTTGCTACTTCAACGGCTTGTGTCCGGCGACTAACCTCCAGTTTTTCAAAGAGTTTCGAACTATGAGTCTTGATCGTGTTCAGCGAAACAAATAAACGCGCCGCGATTTCATTGTTACTTAATCCCTGAGCGATCAATTCCAATACTTCCAACTCCCGTTTGCTCAATCCGAGCTTTTCGACCGCTTTTTCATTTCTGACAAAATTTTCAGATTGGTCCACATAGACTGTTTTCTCTATCAGAACGGTTTTAGGTTTGGATAAGTGTTTTGCCAACCAGATTCCAAGGATCAGGAATACAACGGCAATAGCGCCCGCATATAATTCGGTAGTGTGATCAATGATCAGTAAACGAAACTCAAGCCAACGCATCAGGAAAAGCAATCCTGCGAGTGAAAGCCCGTAAAGCAAAATGATTTTATATGAGCCGAACAACTTTTGGAACATCGTTTTTCCTGAATAGCAAATATAAACTAAAACAGGCTGAACCAGGAATCATTCAGTAAGTTTGAATGAACACGATCTGAAAATCGGTAAATACCTATATTTGAACATCGCAATATTGCGATGTTCAAATATTCAAAAATCTCGATATTCAAATAGTTCGATTTCGGAAAATTCCAGTTCTTATTTCAAAATCAATTCGTTATTCTCCGGATTTCGGGTAGAAAATCGAACCAATACGGTTTCCCCGATTTTATAGTGATGCTCCTTTTCCGATTTGGCGAAAGTCTTATATGTTTTTGACTGATATCTGAATTCACCTGAAACAATCCAGCCCCCTGTTCTTTTACTGCTACTCAATTCCCTTGTAAGAATTCTCCCATAAGTTGTCCTACCGAATTCCTTGAAATCATTCTTTGAAACATGATTTGCCCAAAGTCCAAAAGCAGGTCCAAGAATCAGTATACTCAAGGGGAGAACTTTATTTACAAGTACATCCGCTTTTATCTTGAAAGTGCTCAGAAACCGGAACAAGGCAAATGGAACTCCAACGAATATCAGGGCAAAAATCAACACACGAATCACCACTGATTTCCCAAACAGGATAATATCTCCCAACCCAAAGAACAAACTCCAGATCAAAGCCGCAAACAAGATGAAATAAGCAATTCTTTTAATCACTACACAAACAATAAAACCAGCGTCAGCACCAATCCGGCAAGCGAATAGAGCAAGCCAATTTTGAAAGCTTTGGTTTTTGGCAGATACATCCAAAACGCGGAGATCACGAAGAACAGAAGCGATACACCGAAGAAAACATTCAACCAGTAAAGCGGATCATCCGTACCTGCTTTATGCAAATGAGTCATCTTGTCCAGGATATACGGTAACTCCATGGATTTAAGATGTGCTATACCGGTTTTCTTATTGTAATCGCCATTTTTGAAATAAATAAGGTCTCCCTCCTCTTTCTCAAACCGGTACCTGCGCATATCCAATGCCTTACCCAGATTTTCTTTTTTGACATTCGGTGCGATCTTCACTTCTTCAATGTGCTCGCTTTTGAGAAAATCCGTATCACGAAAAATCAATACGATTCCGCTGATTGCATATACAGCCATAATCCCGGCCAGGAAAAAACCAAGGTATCTGTGAAGAACACGCATGGAAGGTTTCGAATTATTCATGCGGTAAAATTAATTATTAAACCAGTAAGAGTAGAAAAATTTCGGGAGTTCTGTATTATTCCTATCTAAATCTTCCTGAATATTAAAAACAACTATTCTACCGGTAATGCACGAGGAGTTATAAACCGGAGTTAAAAGATTCATCTATCAACTCCCTACTAGCCATTACTCCCGCCAAATTTCCTTGTGCCACCGCATTTGCGACGGAACGCATCGGTGTACAATTATCTCCGCCGGCATAAATTCCGGGAACGGTTGTTTTTTGGAACGCATCCACCTGAATAAAACCTTGTTCTGTCAATTCACAACCCAACTGTTGAGGAATGTCCGAATGTTGTACAAGAGGCAATTTTGCATACATGGCTTTGAGTTCCGCAGTGCTTCCATCTTTAAAGCGAACTTCCTTCATGTATCCATCCGTATGCCGGAAGGCTTCAATTTCTTTCTCAACCAAGTCGATTCCGTGTTCTTTCAATTTACTTGTCTGCTCAGTCGTCAAAGTCGATTTTCCATTTGTGAACAAGGTCAACTCTTTCGTCCAATTACGGATCAGTTTTGAAAATTCAAATGCTATTTCTCCGTTTGACAAAATTCCCGTTTTTTCATTTCGCACTTCGTATCCATGGCAATACGGACAGTGGATCATCGAAATTCCCCAGCAAGCGCCAGCTCCTTCAATTTCGGGCATGAAGTCCCTCACTCCGGTAGCAAAAATGAGCTTTCTGGCAGTAAAGACTTCCCCCGTCTCGGTGCTGATTCCAAATCCGGAGCCTGTTTTTTCTCCACGGATTGCGCGACCTGAATGAAAGGAAATAGTTTCATATTTCTCCACCTGTTCCCTTGCTTTTGCGGCAATTGCCCCAGGTGTTTCACCATCCTGTGTAATGAAATTGTGCGAATGCGGAGTTTGGGCATTGCACGGTTTCCCGCTGTCAATAATAAGCACTTGCTTTAATGCTCTTCCCAATGCCATTCCTGCCGAAAGACCGGAATAACTTCCCCCGATAATAATTACGTCGAAATCGTTGTTTGTCATGTTGCTGAAAGTTTATCTGTCAGACAAAAATATACTTTCAATTTTATTAATGCAACTTTATTGCGTTAATATTGTAAAAACTTGGAAATGCCCACCTTACTTCGCTCGCATTTTATTATTCTTTGCTTCATGCGTGACTTCTGCCAGTCCCAATTTTTCCATCAACGGTGGAACATACATTCCAAATCGACCACGAAGTCCTTTCTTCAATCCGTACCAGCCACCAACAGGATTGCTTTCCGAACGCCCCCAGGCTTCCACAGTTCCGTCTTTTGCCGGCTTTTGTTCGTCAGCGCTTCCCAGATCCATCCAATCTCCATGTTCTTTCAACATTGTTTGAAGATCTGTCAAGCAGCGCACGTCGTATAACAAGGTGGTTTTACCTACCACACAAACGATCACTTCCTTGTCATCTCTGACATCTCTGTACATTTCGTATTCGGATGTCATTGGTGGAGTTTTCAGTTTCCACGGGTTCTCTTTTGTTCCTTCTGAAGCCATACTGTTTGATTGAAAATGTAAAATTGAAAAGTTTCGAGAAAGTACTTCTAATTGATCAGTGGAAATTTAATTAAAATAAGTGCCCACTTCAATCATCAGGGTGTCGAAAGTGAAATAGAATCCAAAACTATCCCTGATTTTTCGTGGTTCTTGTCCCACTTCTATACCGTTATTCTTCAACTTTTCATATTGCGCAATCACTTCGGACTCGTTGTCCAACATGAATCCGACATGAAATGCATCCGGATAATTTGCTTTCCCTTCCTTCGGTGCCATAATGACCAAGGTGAAATCATCTGTTCCCTTCATAATGGAAATGATATGATCTCCTTTTATTTCAACAGAAGCAAAATCAAAATTCTGCTCGAAAAAACGTGTTGCTTCTTCCACATTGGAAACAACTAAATTGATGTGATTTAATTTCATTTTTTAAATTTTTGAATCGAGTAACTGTTCGTCAAATGAAGATTCTTTGTACTTCAAATGTTTCACAGCCGAATTTGCCGTTTTCAGGTTCATAATCAATACGATCTCCCCGCCAATTCGCACGACCATAAAGATATATATTAGAAATCCCCAAATCAAACCTCCCATCAAAGCAAGCAAAGAAATCAAGGTACAGAAAGAGAAAACAGAAAACCCTAAATAAAATGCCCATGGTTTTCCTTGTCCTATAAATACTGCGCTTAAAATATAAGATGCAAAAACAACCAGGTTTATTCCCAACACTACAATTTGCATTTCAGTCCATTCGGAAAAAGCCCCAACTTCAATTGAACCTGCAATGAACGCCAAAACAGATATGATCCAGAAGTAAGTGTTTGTCCTCTTCAATTCCTTAACCGGATGTGAAACATTGACAGGACTGTGATATCCATCAACAACGACATCCAGTGTAACCGGTTTTTCTGATAGTTTAAGCGAGATCAGTCCCAAATCGGAAGGGAACGAAATCCCGGCATTCAATTTCCCTGCTCCCCGAACTGAACCGATCAATTGGTCGTTGTAATATACATCAACGTCCTTGTAACCACGTGTCCATTGAACCAACAAGTGTTCATCCGGTCTTTGGGTGATCGGGTATTTTTTTTCGAAATCCATGCAACAAAAATAGAAAAGGTAAAGATGTTATTGCTTTTTATTTTCCAAACAACTTTTTCCAGAAACCACCTTTTTCGTCAGTTCCGGGTTTGGACAAACTAATCTGTTCGGGAACATTCAGTTCCGAAGTGTCTTTCGTCAGATTCCGGATTCCGCTGAATAAAGGTTGTGCTTCTTTTTGAAGAGGAGTTAAGGAATCTAACGGATAAAACCTGTCATATGCATCCATTCCGACCGGAAAATTGGTTCGTTCCAGCCAAAATGGCTCCAATAAATCCGGCAGAGGTTCCATATTGATCTTTTGGTCGAAACCGGTACGTGCCTTTTGGATGAAATCCGCATCAATATTCGATTGAACCTGCAGGAAGTACTTCACTCCTTTCGCAGGGATATGCAATAGGAAAATCTGGGTCTTATCTCCAATTTTGTAGACATCCAAAACTTTGAAATAACTATTTGCATTGATGCAGCAATGCCCGAAACGCTCGTTATCCGGATTTACTTCGTACAACTTTGCAGCTTTTGAAGAAGCTATCAGGAAACGTGTATTGAATCTGATCCCAGCTCCTTTCCAGCTGATATCCAGGAAATAACCGTTCCGAAGAATTTTACCCGGAGTGAATTTCTCTGAGACCGAAGGTTTCAAATCACAATCCTTGTAATAAAGTGTTGCTCCGGGATAGGTCCAGTTTACAATTTCTTCGGTATTTTGGAAAAGTTCGTTTTCTTGCATGATTTTTTATTTTTTGAGAATCTCATTCAGTACGCCGGTCAAATTATTGTCATGCCGAATAAGTGTTGTTCCCCAATTTAAAACTCCTAATGTTAAAAATCCAATACAACCTAAATACCATATTTGACTTACAATCCCAAAAAGCAATCCCATAATGAATCCCGCAATTAAAATCTGAGACGTATTAAATTCATAAACTAGTGTTCTTTTTCCGTTCGATTCGTCCACTTCAATTTTGCCTCGATTGATCCCAACCCAAATATTCTAATTCCCTCCCGGTTTGGACGTAAAAAGATCAATCTTGAATGTCATTAGAGACTCTGTTTCTGAAGTTATTTTACTTACTCCTTTGCGCTTTATGTTTTCTTTGAAAGAATTAAGGATGGATTTCGTTTCAACGGCATCAAAACGTTGATCAAGGGTTCTTCGGTATGTAATTGTAAATGGAAACATCAGTTTTTCTTCTCTTCCAATTCAGTGATGATTTTGCTCAGCACTAACTTATCCGCATTTTTTGGTGCCAATTTATATGCTTCCCGGTAATTTTCCAAAGCTTTTCCGTTGTCAATATCGGTATACAGGTTCCCCAATAAAGAAAAGTACAAATGATGGTCTTTCAATTTTAGTTTTTCGGCTTCAATAATTGCTGCTTCTTTCCCGGTTGCTTTCGATAAGGCATATGTCCTGTTGAGCGCTACAATGGGGGAATAATCAATTTGAAGGAGCTTATTGTAGAGTTGAAGAATATTCTCCCATTTATCGGGATTGTTTGTTTTAGTGGAATGCCAGTATGCAATGGACGCTTCCATGTGGTATTTTGAGATTTCCTGCCCGTTGGCACTCGCTATCAGAAAATGGTTCCCTCTCGAAATCAATTCGTCATTCCACAAACCCTGATCTTGCTCGTCGTACAGGATATTCTCACCGGTTTCGCTTGTCCGTGCTTCCAATCGCGATGCCTGAAAACACATCAATGACATGAGCGCATTGACAATTGGCTGATTCGTGCTTTCATTTTCCAAAAGCAAATACGTCAGGCGCATGGCCTCCAGGCAGAATTCCTTGTGAATAGTGTTTGCTTGATTAGTAGAATAATAACCTTCGTTAAACAATAGGTACAAGGTTGTAAGAACAGTTTCCAGGCGTTTGGGGATTTCACCTTCAGTAGGGAATTCAATGGCTATATTTTCTTTTCGCAGGGTTTCTTTTGCCCTGAAAAGCCGTTTATTGATCGTTTCCTTATTACTCAGAAAAGCATCCGCAATTTCGTTAATGCCAAAACCACAGAGAATCCGCAAAGCCAATCCGATCTGTGCCTCAGTGGAAATAACCGGATTACAAACTGCAAAAATCATCTGCAACTGGCTGTCTGAAATATTTTCAGGAGATAAATCGACTTCCAAAGATTCGGAATCGGCCTGATTAGTACGTAAATCCACGCTGATTTTCTCTGTAAAATTCCGATGTCTTTTAAAGTAGTCTTTGGTTTTGTTCTTGGCCACCGTATAGAGCCAAGCGGTTGGATTTTCAGGAATACCTTTCAGTTTCCATGTCTCGGATGCGAGTAGAAAGGTATCATTACTGATGTCCTCAGCCATTTCAATATGAGCAATCCCAACTAATTTACAGAGTACAGAAACAATCTTCCTGTACTCTGTTTTATACAATTGTGAAATCAGCTGATCTTCTGTCATTACATCGTCATCGGAATCACTTCCCGCACTTCAACACTGCCGCCAACCTGAAAGATCGGGCAACCTTCCGCCAATTTCATCGCCTGGTCAAAATTTTCGGCATTGATCAATAAATAACCACCTACGATTTCTTTCAACTCCGCATAAGGTCCGTCAGTAACCACATTATTCGGTTTCATCACTTTGGCTCCTTCGGAAGTCAACCGGTTGGTTCCGATAAATTTTCCTTGAGCAGCAATTCCACCCATCCAATCCTGCCATTGCTTGATATTTGCCTGAAGTTGCTCTGCTGTAGGCTTACGATCCGGTGTAAACTCGTTTCTGAAAATCATCAAAAATTCTTTCATCTTTTCTTTTTTTTAATTGTTTATACTATCATGACGATTGACTTTTTCCGAATTGGACAAACTAACCAAACTATTTTATTTTTATTGTTTCTGCAGTTCTTTTAAGCTTATCAAAATCACCTTCTGTCCGATAAGTACTTCCGGTAAATAAAACACTCGATTCATTTCCAAGAAGTAAGGCCAAATAAATTTTTCCTGGATTGTTCTTGATTTTCATATTCGTTTCCAGAACATAAGCATCATACCCTCCAACTTTCATTTTTATCCATTTTTCCGAAGCCATTCCAACTCCCGATTGTTTATACAATCTGAAGAGATCAGTTATGTAATCACGCGCTTTTGAATCAGACATTTTCGGGAGTGTCGCAATTTGGATCGTATTTGCAAAAGCATTTTGAAGATCGACCCTTCCATCTTTGGAATAATAGAATATCCCTGATCCCCTGAGGGCGTATTTAAAACCTGTTATCGTTTGGTCGAATTCAAAATTCACCAGTTCCATTGAATCTATCTGTAGGTCTTTTTCATAATAAACTGTTCTCAAAATATCCAGAAGTTCTTTCTTCCCTTTTTGATCATTTTCTCTATAACGTCCAAAAACAGTTGTGGTGAAGGTATCATCTCCAAACGTCAAAGAAAGCATGTTCATATTCGGCATTCCGGATGAACCCTCCAAATAGACACCTTCAAATCCATTCAATTTAATCTCTTTCAAAACATCCAATCGCGCACCATTGGATTCAAGTGCTTTTTTTGTCATTCCTGATTTGATCTGAGTAAACCCACTACCGACCAAATCGAATACTTGCACAAATAAATTGTCATTTTTTTTATACCTGGCTAATCCCTTGACATAATGAAATTTCTTCGGAACTGTCAGGTACACCTTTGTTCCCAAAACCCGAACTTGCCCTTTATTTTTGCTCGTTTTAATTTTATCAGGAAAATCGGAACCTCCGGCCTGATAGAATAATATTAATAAAACGAGAAGGGGCAAACCTATACCCAACAGGTATTTCAAGGAATTTTTTTTCATTTTTGATCAGTATAAGATTTCTAAGTTTACCAGGAATATCCTTTCGACCAGTCCAGGAATTTACCTATTTCATCCTTATGATCCTTCAACCATTTGGAAACTTCCGCATTATCGCTGGAAGCAAAAGCAATGTATCCAAAGGCTTCAACCAGGTTTTGTTCTTTCATTTCAACGAAATAAGGTGCATAATACTCCCAAAAGAATCCGCTGTTATCTTTTCTGGATTCACCCAAAATGGAACAAAGGGTCCCAAACTTCCTGATAAACTGTTCAACCTCTGTTTCTTTCTTGTACTTCTTGTCAAAATCCATTGCCGATTCAAGAGACAGGAGCATTTCTGCGGTAGAAAAATTGTTCGCTTTATTTTTCCCATCTGCAGTAGTATCTCCCATTGTTCCCGGGTCGATTGTGATCGTGATCGATTTATTTCCTGTCTTTTCAGCACTTCCTTTCATCAATTCCTTCAGGGTAGACAGGTTTTCCTGAGCTCTTTTACTTGTTGGTTCAAGTGATAAAAACCTACAATAGGCCAAAATTGCAGGAACTTTCTTGCTTTCACCATAGACAATCCGCGCAATTCCATTGTGTGAGCTTGCATGATTCGGATTCAGTTGCACCGCTTTCTGAAAACATTCCAAGGATTCTTCGTAATTTTTTTGGTGAATCAAAGAAACTCCTTTATTGAAATAAAGCTGATAGTAATCCGGGAATAACTTGATGCCATCGTCATATACGCCAATGGATTCGTCTGTTTTCTTTAATCCATCGTATGCATTACCATAAGTGACATACACCGAATTCAACAGTTGATTACCCGAATGGTTTTCGATGGCAGCCTCACAACATGCGATGGATTCCTCATATTTGTTTTGATAAAGTAAAGTCATTGCTTTTTCTGCAAGTGCCAGAAGATTGTTCTTATCCAGCTCCAGGGCTTTATTGTATTTGGAAACTGCCTTGTCGAATTCACCTTTGTCATGAAATTCGATTCCTTCATTAACCAATTTTTCAGCTCCTTCTTTATCCTGACCGAATAAGGTGCTTGAAAGTAATGAAAGAAGTAGTATTAAAAGTGTTTTTTTCATCTTGTGATTTTTAGATTGACAAGACGAATATAAATCAAAAAAAGGATAGAGACTTTAAATCTGTATCCTTTCCGATTCATGAACTGATGAACTTTTACTTTTTTATTACCCTGATATTTCGGATGGAATCATCATCGGTCAATTGAAGCAGGTAAAGTCCTGTATCCAGTTTATCGAGCAAAATGGTTTCCTTATTGTCAATTTCCTGTTCACCAACCAATTTCCCATTGATATCACGCATGGTTGCATGACCTTTAAAATTTTCGATCACCAATAAATCTGTCGCCGGATTGGGATACACGTTAACTGATTGTGAGAATTCATTCACACCCGCCACGCCTTCATCGATTAAAGACAGATTGTCAACTGTTAAAAATGAGCCAATCCCATCATCCATTGTGATATAATTCGGACCGTTCGGATCTCTTCTTACCAAAGAAGGGTCTATTAAGATATGGATCGAATCCGGTACGACTGTCGCATCGATATAAGAAACCGTATTGGCAAACAAAGTGTAATTTGCCGCTCCGTTTAAATCCAACACTCCGATTCCAACAGTATCTCTATGCATTGTATTTGAATTCCATTTGGTCATAAACACAGAAATCTGTGCAATATCTGCAATAGTGTCTGTTTGAGCATCAACAATGTTTTCCTCGTATTTGTAGAATCCTTCCAAAGAAGCAAGTCGCGAAGTATATGGTTTTGACAGAATCGCCCTATCTTTTGTATAATAATACCACGTGCTAAGTTTCAATGCATAATTCCCATTTTGAGCATCTGTTGCGGGTGCATGATAGAACAAACCAAAGTCGGATGGTTCTGTAAGTCCAGGAGTGAGTAAATACCAATCAACAGGCCGGTTATTGAAAATTGTACCGGAATCAACCGGATTAATCCAATTCTCAAAATCGAGATTCGTCACCTGTGTATTTCCTACCAGCGGCATTGCAGCAAGTACCAACAGGAATAGTTTATTTTTTATTGTTTTCATAGCAAATCATTTAAGAATCAATTCAGCAAAGCTAAACCTTCTGCGATCTGTTTCCCTTATGAAAATACCGTGAAGAATTGTGAATTTGCATTCGAACCTTTGCTATCCATTCCTGAAATCCTCTTCCAAAATCGCATAGAAATAGTTGTCTTTCCACTCTCCGCGAATCGGCAACTTCTTTCTTTTTCTTCCTTCCCGCGTCATCCCTGATTTTTCAAGTACTTTGATTGAACCGATATTCTCAACTGCGCAACCTGCTTCTACCCGATGCAAGTTCAAATCGACAAAGCAGAATTCCAAAATCCGTGTCAGTGCTTCCGTCGCGTACCCGTTTCCCCAAAAGTCCTTATGAAGCTTGTACCAGACTTCTCCCGAATTGTAATTGGGTACTCCCAGGTTCTTCAAGCCAATTAACCCGATAAAAGTATTGTCCGATTCAATTTTAAAAGTGTATCGATTCCTTGGTTCTTGTATGTTGATCCATTCATTCACCAATTTCTGAGTGACTTCTTTGTTAGCCGGAATTCCCAGCGTATTGAACTCATCGGTTTCAGGGAGCGAATGAAGTTCATGGATCTTGTCGATATCACTTAAGGCAACTTCCCGAAGAATCAGTCTATGTGTTTTTAAAGTCTGTTCAGCCATAATTTGTAGCCTTATTTATCCAAAATCTCAAACGCATTCGAATAAATGAACTGGTTGTAGCCCCAGTATCCTATTTTATCTGGTCCATGCGAGTACTTCTTGATAAGAAAATAATAATGACCCGCCCTTTTGGGCATCTTCACGTTAAACACCAGTTTCTTACCCGATTCCAATGGTTGGTCAAAGCCTTCAAATCCTAACTTGGAAACTGTAGCGGAATTGGATCCGGATAAATGAAGACCAATAAAACATGGGTCTAAATAACTCATTCCCCCGAGTAATCCGTTGTCTTCGGAAATTACCGCTTTCAGATATAACTTCTTCAATTCCTTATCATCATAACTAAATGTTGCTAAAGAGCACTTACTTTCCACATCGCTTGGATAGATGTAAACCGTTTTACCGGTATTGTTTACAACGGTTAAAGTTATTTCCTCATCTATCCGGTATTTCTTTCTATCCGTTTGAGCGTGTAGTTTTTTATCAGAACCTAATTGATTAGCCTTTAATGTACTATCTATGAAAGTTTGATCTTTCTTCGAGGTGGGCGGAAAATCCAACGAACTGTAGTCCACAGAATAGGCGTCACTGCACGCAGACAAAACAAACAGGATGAATCCGATCAGGATACAGTAGATAAGGGTGTTTTTCATTAATCAAATATACCAATTCAAACAAAAAGAACGACTTACCAAAAACAATTCGGCATTCCAATCAGGTGAACAAAGTTGAATTTATGAAAATCCAGGAATTCTTTGCAAATGGTGCAAACTAAGTGAAATTCTCATACCACTTCGGTCTAAATGAAATGGTCTTTCATTCTTTTGCCCAAACTAAAAACTGGGCGTTTTCCGTACACGTTGCGGATTTAATCACGTTGTCGAAATCAAATCCTTCATATTTCGAGACAATATCATATATATCATCCCATCCTTTTGATCCCTGTGGAATGGAACATCCTTTATTGTTTCCTGTCAGAACCATCCAAACATCCGGTAAAAACGGGCCATCATCCGTATTAATCAATTTAATCTCTTCAATCTCCGACCAATTAATCTTTTCTTCAGGGCGATCGGGATGAGTAACTCTGATGTATTCATCCGTGATCTCTGTTTTGTACAAGTCTTCGGGCTGTACTTTGAAGGTAGCCTCTTTCTTCTTGTCCCATTTTCTAAATAATCCCATTTTGTTTATTGTTTTTGATTAGCTAATCAACTCCTAAAAATAACTCTTAATCCAAAGTTATCTGTTCAACCAATTCCAAGCGCTTGACGATGGAACCTTTATTCAAGATTGTACCTGGTGACAGAACGGCATTCGCACCGATTCTGGAATCATCACCTACCAAGGAGCCGAATTTTTCCGAATTAGTTTCGATGATTTTCCCATTATACAGAACAGAAATCCGTTTGTTCCCGCGTTCATTGTAATGATTCGCAGCGATTGAGCCGGCTTCAAAATTCACATTTCGACCAATTATGCTGTTCCCGATGTAATTGAAATGCGCAATTGCCGTATTCGAGCAAACAATACAGGTTTTCAATTCACATCCTGGACCAATCTTCACATCATGCCCCAGATATACACCTTCCCTAAAATAAGCGTGTGCACCTACAAAACAGTTTTCTCCGATAATTGCGGGACGTTTGATCATAACACCCGGTTCGATCGTTGCAGTTTTATGAATGGCAATCCCATTTTCTATCCGATAGTCATCACCCAAAGTTGGGACAAGTTTCTCCAATCGGGCTTTCAAAGTATCCGTAATTTCCCATGGCTTCAAACCCTTCCAGTCTTCAAAGCTTTTTGTATAATCGGAAATAAAGTTATCAATCCGCATCATCTATTTTCATTAAGGCATGATATATTTACCTGCAAACAACAACCAAAAGAGATATCCTGCAATTCCTCCGATTAATCCTGAAAGAAGAAAAGTAAACCGCTGTTTGAAAGGTATGAATTTAAAAAAAACCACCGTCAACACAATGAATCCTGCAATTGCCGTCGGAACCAGGATACTCCATTCGGAAAGTCCCAAGTAGCCTGCAATTCTTAATTCGTCACCACCTTGGGAAAATTCCCCATTGATCAGATAGCTTCCAAGCCAGGTGGTTAGATTGGCAACTTGCCGGAGCCAAAAAAGTGAAACGAATACCATTATCCATTGTCCGGATGAAAGTTTATCTACAGATTGAAACCCTTTCCGATATGAAAACAATAAAACGCATCCGATTGTCCCTGTCAACAGTGTTTGAATAGGTCCGCCCAATGTGATCAGGAATGAATTTCGGGGAGATACATATGCATCATCCTGAATGTATGTAGTCGCATAATTCATGCTCATTTCATAACCCAGACAGTTTCCTGCAATATAATGCCCTAATTCATGAGATAAAGTTCCAATAATCGTAAATGCTATGAACGCAAAAAACAGTCTGACAAACACTTTTCTGTTCATAGTCTTCATCTTGAATTCAACCTATTATCTGGTTCAGATGGTATTCCAGATGGTCCACATAATCAACCATCAAGAATCTCAGATCGGAAAATGACCCATCCGAAAATTCTATTCCATAATTCAGGGCCTGCTTTGTTTGGAGTTCCATCACTCTGACTATCCGCCGGTTAAGAGCAGACCACAAGCCTGCGAGTTCACTCAATTCCGCTTCTCGGTAATTATTTGCTTTTACCAACTCATCCTGTTTGTATTTTCGAATCCGGTAAGGTTTGCTTTCATATTGGATTTCCGTAAAACGCTGAAGGTTATTTATTGCCGAGTCAATCAAATGTCCCAGAATTTCCTTTTTGGACCATTTTTGTGGAGACAGTTTATATACCATTTCAGATTCAGAAGATCGGGAAAAATAATCCAATCCCGCTTTCAAAAGTTGTTCCAGTCGTTGCGTTGTTTCAGCCATTGTTCAGAGCGAAGATGAGATTAACTGTTTACTTTGCTAAACATAAGAAGTTTTTATCTGAATTTATAACTTCTTGAGAAAATGGTGCTTACGATCCTGCAAATGGAGTCCCGAAAATTCCCACGGCAAGTTCCATCCAGATCAACACCAAGACGAATACCGCTGCCAGACAAAGAATGATTCGGGTGGACCTTTGGATCACTTTTCTCAGAATAAATTCACAAACCAATCCCGTTCCGACTAACAGTATTCCCATGATCAGGAAATCGAACCCATCCCATTTCACTTCATCGGTAAATTGCATGGCAATAAATGGAATCAATAGTAAAACCGCCGCTATCGATAAAATGATGATTAATCTCTTGTTTTTCATAATTGTCTATCTTAAATTCAATTAAAAGTACTTTGAAAAACAAAGTAAAAATAAAAACCCGAATTATGCAATTATTTTTTTTAAATCAGTCACTGAAGTTTTGAAGGGTTACTGATAGAGATAAGGTTCTTTACTTAGCGTCATTTCGCGGATGTTTTCGAGTACCCTTTTCATATAAATTCGCCAAAAAGTCTTTGTGAAGAGCCAATTCAAGGGATAAAGCAATGCAATATCAGAATGCAAAGTATACGTGTATTCGATTTCGATCTGGTCCGGCGCCAATTCGGTTGTTTTCCATTCTCCGGTGAATTTTGAAAAGCCCAGCATCCAGGATTGGAACTCATTCACTTCAATTTTCCAGTAGGCGTTTTCTTCCCGTTCAATGACTTTATCCACAGAAGCCCAACCTCCCTTTTGGGTCAGGGATTTGGTTACAAATACTTTCTTACCGTAACCCGGTTTTCCCCAATCCTCATCATCCGTACAATGTGTCACTTTAGGCATCACGCCATATCCTGTGTGAACTTTCGATACATCACAAAGCATGGGAGTTTTGAAAGCCCGTTCCAATGAACAATTATAAACCGTAATTACCTTAACCTTTGATTCCATACTTCCTGTTTATAGGAATTCCGTATTGATTTCAATCGGATTCGTAAGGATTTTATGAACCGGGCAGGCATTCGCGACCATCATTAGGCGACTCCGCTGTTTTTCATCCAGGTCACCAAAAAGTTCCATTGTTCGATGAATGATTGTTTTGTTGGATTTTTCATCCCGTTGCAGCTCTATTTGCAACTTCACTTCCTGCAAATCCCAACCCTTATTGTCTGCATATATTCGAAGTGTGGCACTGGTGCAGGCTGCCAGCGATGAAGCCAACAATTCCGTAGGCGAAAAACCCAGATCCTGTCCTCCGCTTTCCAACGGTTCATCAGCAATAACGATATTCCCGGAAGGCGACTCTATTTCAACTCTATATAACTCCTTTTTGATACTTGACGAGACGCTTGCCATACTTCTGTTTTTGATGAGGAGGAAAGATACGGATTCTTTTGATGTGTGTTTTAAAGAAAGAAGCTCTTTTTAAATAGAAAAGTGCATTAAACCAGTTGTCTAATACACTTTTCTTTCCTACCACACTAACACAACTTCTAAAACCTGTGTTACTTCACCACAACCTATTTTTAGGATTCATTCTGTTTCTGTTAGAATTTGAATCTGTTTTGTCTTTTATTTTCGCTGTTCATTCTTATACTTTGTCAAATTCATTCCGTAAGCGAAACTCGCAGTAAGAATCACATCATGTAGCAAATATGAAGAACAAACCTGCTTAAATTGTTATGTAATTTTTGAAATAGCTTACATGATTCACAGAAAATAGGATTTGTCCAATTTTCAACAAACATGGGAATGATGTAAGTTTTTTCGGGAATCTTGTAACAGAATTCAGATGCCTATTCCTCATATTTACGTCAATTGGTTGATCAAGAACTTAAAAAAACGGTTATGAAAAAAGCAGTTTTGGCATTACTCCTGTTGTCAGGTTTGACACTGGCATCTTGCAAGAAAGATTACACCTGTTCCTGTGCAATGGTTCATACGGACGATAACGGAAATCGGAATACATCATCAGATGGAAGTTATACCTTCAAAGATTCCCGTCTGCGCGCGGAAAAAAAATGTAACGATCTGGAAGAAACAGGGACAGACGTTTTCGGAAACTACACGAGAGAATGTGATATCAAATAATTCTTATCCATTTTGAGGATTGCATCGTGATTTTTTAAGGTGAAACACAATTGCCGGAACAGTTTACCTGATCTTCGCTAATGGAAATATTGAACTCTTTTTACCGGGAATCTAGGAATAATGTAAGTTTTGTTCAGATTTCTGTAAGGTCATTTCAGGAACAATCTGCCATTTTTGTTTACAGGTTTTATCTAAAAACACCTTAAAAAAGAAAGATTATGAAAAAAGTATTTTTAGCATTAGTGATCCTATCAGGATTTGCCTTGGGATCTTGCAAAAAAGATTATACGTGTGAATGCAGAAAAATTCACACAGATGATAACGGAACCAGTGTTACCACTTCAGATGGAAGTTATACCTTCAAAGATTCCAAAGCGCGTGCAGCAGACAGATGTAACGAAATGGAAGGAACAGGAACAGACCTTGGAGGAGATTACACTCGTGAATGTGATATCTGATACGAATTTTATCAACTGATTGACGCCGCCGGAATTTGGATTCTTGCGGCGTTTTTTTTTTCGAAAGGATAGTATATTCGCTATTCCGGCATTGATTTATACATCTTCAGATGCGGGATTCCATCTTCCGGAAAGTAATCTCCTTCTATGAGGTAATTGTTTTTTAAGTAAAAATTGACAGCCGTATCTCTTGCATGGCAATATATCTGTTTTTTCCTGTTTTCAATTGCAATCTCTTCGCAAAAGACCATCATCTTTGATCCGATACCGGAATCCTGGTTTCCTTCTCTGACCACCACACGCTGCATTTTCATTGAATCTCCTTCCGGTACCAATACAGAGCTTGCTATCAGTTCATTTCCAAGAAAACCGGCAATATGAATGTGTTTCTTTTCCTCATCCAATTCTTCAAGGGTAAAGAAGCTTCCCAAGGGTTTGCGTAGAATCTCTTCCCGAAGTTCAACGGCGGATTTCCAACCTTCACTTCCGTATTCCACTAATTTAAAATCAGGTTCCAATTTTATTTATTTGTTAAGAAATTCTTCTATCAATAAAGTTGCATTGAATTCGGGCCAAATTCCATTTGGTAAAGACTCAATAGCTCCGAGATAAGTTCCATGTCCGCCTGGAAAGGTCACTAATTCGCAATTTGGAATGGTATTACACATTTCAACTGCATGTTCCAAACTCCCAACATCCTGATTCCCGTTAATGACCAAAGTCGGGGCGTTAATCGATCTGATTTGTTCGTCTTCCCAACCTTTAAAGGTTTTCATTCGCTGAACATCTTTGTTGAACATATTCAAAAGTCCGGCTTCACTATTATTAACTTTCAGATAAGCTTCTTTCAGGACTTCCGGCATCCATTCGATCTTTGCATCTTCAAAACCTTCCCAAAATTGTGGCACTGCGGCACTCCGTTTATAGAATGTGGAAGCCAGGATCAGTTTATCAACCAATTGAGGAGATTGAAGAGCCAGTTCAATTGCTGTTTGCCCGCCATTACTGAAACCCAGGAAATCCGCTTTCGGAATTTCAAGATTCTGCAACAATTTTGCAACATCTGCTGCATCCTGTTCGAAAGTCAGGAATGCCTCCCGGTCATTTGTACGTCCGTGTGCCTGTAATTCAACCGCAATGATCTGTCTTTTTTCCTTCAACAACGGAATGATCCGTCCGAAGGTTGTTTCAATGGTTGATCCTCCACCATGAATAAGTACCAGTGGATTTCCTTCACCGTGGATCTCGTAATACATGTTCAATCCGTTTACCTCAGAATAGCCACTTTTCATCTGTTCCGTTTTTAATATTCATTCTTCAATTTTAAAGATACAGATTTGTTTCAACTGTTCTACTACGTTAATTGCCGTTCCCATTTCTCTTTGAAGAAATATTCCAATTGGTTCAGTTCATCCCGGTACATGGTATTTTTGCGCGTTCCAAAATAAAGGATATTCTCAAGAGGGTTGATTCCTTCCCAAACGAGTTTGACCTCACCCGTGTTCATTGTATCCTGACATAAAAAATCCGGTACAATGGAGAACCCCTTTCCATCGCTTAAACAACGAAGGATCGAACTGATATTCGGAACAATGTAATTCGGACGAAAATCCGGATGTTCCCCAAAATTCTTCAGCCAAAAATTCTTCAAATGATCCATATCAGCCGCCGTACTATACCACAATTGTTGCTTTAGGAAATCTCGTGCTTTTTCCATCTGACCCGATCTGAGCAGTTGCTCCAATTCCATTGTATCTGTATTTCTTCCTGCAACCAATACAATCCGTTCTTTTGAAAATGGCTCGTATTGCAAGTTTTTCTGATTTCCTTTTTGTGGAGTGACAATCAGGTCAAGCAAGCCGTTATCCAGATCCTGTTGCATTTGCGGATACTCTCCAAACTTGATGATCAAATTAAAGGACAAAGAAGAAATATGTTCTTCCAAGGTATATTGAAAAGTTTCAAAACACATTCCCACACTGATTGTGACTCTTTCCAACTGGGAGCGCTTGTGAAAATGCTGTTCAGCTATTTCCAGTTTCCGGATGGGTTCCAAAATGAAATTATACAGGATTTTCCCTTTTTCCGTTGGAACCATTCTACGAGCGGAACGATCAAACAACTTGTATCCTGTGAAAGCTTCCAAAGAATTCAAATGTAAACTGACCCCGGGTTGCGAAACATACAACTCCTTGGCTGCGGCAGAAAGTGTTCCCGTTTCATAGATTGCCTTAAAAGTTCGGAACCATTCTAAATTGATCTGCATACTATCATTTTTATGATACAAATATACAACTTAAGTTATTTTTATAATATCATTAATCTTCTGAACTTTGTCGAAACAACATGACAAACATGAAAAAGATATTTATCATAAACGGCGGACAGCACTTTGCACATTCAGGAGGAAAATTCAACGAGACATTAACAAACTGGACTTCCGCTTTCTTACTACAACACGGTTTTGAAGTTCGGTTAACGGATATCAACAATCCATTTGATCCGGTTGCCGAAGTGGAAAATTTCAAATGGGCCGATGTAATCATTTACCACACTCCTATTTGGTGGTTCCAAGTCCCGAATCTTTTCAAGAAGTATATCGATGATGTATTTACTGCCGGACATCAAAATGGAATTTACGCCAGTGACGGCAGAACGAGAACCAACCCGGGAATCAATTATGGGACCGGCGGAATGATGCACGGTAAAAAGTACATGGTGACCAGTACCTGGAATGCGCCGGATACAGCTTTCACATTGGAAGGTGAATTCTTCGATCAAACATCTGTAGATGACGGAGTATTATTCGGTTTTCACAAAATGAACAAATTCACCGGAATGGAACGCATCGATGGCTTTCATTTTCACGATTTGGAGAAAAATGCCACTCCCGAGCGCATCGAAAATTACCGGATTAATTATTTAAATCACCTGGAAACTCAATTTCTAACAACAAACAACAGCAATCATGAACATTTATCTCACAGCAACGCTGAATAGTAAACCCGAATTTACCGAAGAAGTGAAAGCGGTCTTACAAACAATGGTAAGGGAAAGCAGAAAAGAAGAGGCCTGTATTCAGTATGAGTTGCACCAGGGAATAAAAGACGAAACGCTGTTTGTTTTCCAGGAAATCTGGGAAAGTGAAGCAGCTTTGGAGAGCATAACAAGCAACCATATATCCAGGCTTTCGGGAAATTAGCGGATGAGAAATTGCAGGGTGCACCAATGATTTATTTTACCGAAAAACTCCAATCATTAAAATAACGAGTGTTATATTTGTTGATTATCAATGAATTAAAAAATTCATTCCTTCAACTGCATGACCTGCGCCAGGAGTGGAGCCAGTTTATTGGTTTTCACTCCTACATCGTCCGTATACTGGCTCAATACACATGAAACGTAGCGATCCCTCACTTTTGCGGTTACATAATATACGATCAGGATATTACTTCCTCCCATGATCAGTTCGGGAATTCTTATCTTCAAAGTGCACTTGAATGCTTTCACTTCTTGTCCTTCGAAAATAACATCAACCTGCTTTTGCTCCAGGATTCCATATTTTTCAGAATTGTCATTTGCAGCTTTTTGAGCAGTGATCATTTGTCTTGCCCGCACCGAATCACTGAATTCAGACCAATTCATTTGCCCGTAATTCGGACACTGCAAATTGCGCGCTCCCATCCATTGGCATGGCGGACCAAAGTCTACTTTTCGCCCTGCAAATAGGATCGTATCCACACTTAGGGAAGTAAACACACTTTTCGGAAGCGTCTTTTTGATTATTTCTGCATACAGTTCCTTTTCAATGCCCGGAACCCGAACACAACGTGTCGCAAATCCCACTACTTTCAAAATTCCCCATCGTGGCGTTGACAAGTAATAAATACTACGAGTCACAACCCCGGCATCATTCGTATTCAGTTCGATCATTTTCACATTCGGGAAATCAGGACTTTCAGAGATGGGCGTTTCTTTTGGAATTTCCAGTTTCTGTTTGACTTTCCGGAATCCTTTTTCGTCAAAATAGAGTTCGAAATCCATTTGAAAGACCTCGTATCCTTCTGTGTCGTAGAATGTTTGCTTCCCATCCGTAATAGCTTGCAAGTTTCGAATGGTATTACTTTGAGCAATTGAATGAAAGATCGTAAAGAGAAAAATTCCGATGAGTATCCGTTTCATAGATCCGAAAATTTGATTTAGCTGGTTATAAGTTGTTTTACGTATTCATGTAAAATTAAAAAAAATCCAAGTGAAAAGGTTTAAATAAACATTGGAACGTGCGTATTGAGAAGTTATTCCTTTTCCTCCATAAATTTAGGCGCTATGACCAAAACGGTTCCCAATACAAAGATCCAGGTACCGATTTGCGAGAACAATTGGATTTTCCCTTCCCAATTTTCCAACTCCTTCACTTGTTTGGAATAGAATTCCCAGTCGGTTTCATACAATTTTAAATCAATCTCACTCTTTGAATGCTCCTTGGTATATTCCTTCCCGATCAATCGCCAGATATGGTCCAACTTCTTATTCAAATGATAATTCTGTGATTCCCTGAATGAACTCTCGGAGTCACTTTGAAATGATTGTACAAAAAAAGAAAACAGGATGAGGATTAATCCCACGCCTTCAATTCGATTGAGCCAGTTTCTTGATAGTTTCATATGAATAGTGTTTTATACTGCCGAAAAATAGAAATTATTCCAATTATAAATCTTATGGAATCTATTAACTGATCAATTTTAGAACAACTGCACAAAATAAAAAAGCGACTCATCAACCAATTGGCCGACAAGTCGCTTGAATTGAAATAGGAATGTATTTGTATTTTACTGATTTACAAATGGTAGGAATTTCTCTTTCAAATACTGGGACCATGCCGGGGCACAAGCATCATAACATTCCACTTCAGGGGTCAAACCTTCGTGCGTAAAAACCAATTGGGTTTTACCGTCTTTCTCCGAAATTTCAAAAACCAGTTTCGTTCCCGTCCATTCATCGGCTTTCTCGATGAAAGTGAAATCGCTTTCCGTGATCAGCCAGACAATTTTTTCGTTCGGAACAAGTTCGACCAATTTTTGTTTGGAATAATGCGCTCCGCCACCTGCGCGAAAACTGAATTCATCTCCCAATTTTTCGGAATCGCCGGTAAACTCCTCTTCATACAATCCGGACCACCAGGACCGAACTTGCTTGATTGCCTGAAAAACTTCCTGAGGCGTTTTATCTGTTGTTACAGTGAATGTGAAATCTGTTACCATCGTCATCTACTTTAAATAAACCAATTGTCCTGTATGATAGGTCAAGTGTGTGGTTCTCGTCAGGACGATGTTCAGTTTGTTTCGGTGCGGTTCTTTCGCAAAATCCTCTTCGGATACTGAAGTATGTCGTTCAAACCAGTTTTCCGTACTCAACTTGTCAAATTGCTGTTTCATCTCTTCCTTCTGCGTATTCCACATGGATCTCAATTCAGCAACAGATGGAAGTTCACTAACTGCCTTGTCCGGAGATTTGATAAAAGCCTCATCCAATTCAGCATGCTTTGCGGCTCCCAAATCCAATAAAGGAAGCATGTGATCGTTAACTGCAATCAGATGCCCCAATAAATAAATTCCCCGGTTCTTACCAGGAGCTATTTCTCTTTGTAATTGTTCATCCGACAAAGTGTTTACAAGTGTGTCGCACTGCTTTACAGATGCATCCCATCTGTCGAGAATGATTTTTACCATTGTTTGATTTGTTGTCATAGTTATCAATTTTGAATGTCCAGCAAAGCTATGGTCTAAATATCACCCCGACAAGTGGCTAAATAGACAATCTAACGGGTTGATTTGGACAAGGGTCTTTTGTACATTTGTAGAAAATTGGTTGCCATGAAACACATCACGATCATTGTTCCGGAAGGAGAAGGGAACAACCTCAGCAGCATTGTCGGCGCATATAAACTGTTTTCCAAGGCCAATGAGTATTGGAAACAAAACGGCAATCCCGAGCAGTTTGTCATTCAATTAGCCGGAATTTCAAAGAACATCCCATTTTTCGACGGTTTGTTTGAAGTGAAACCTCATATTCATCTTGCCGATATTGCAAAAACGAACCTGATTATCATTCCGTCATTGAACCACAATTATCAGGAAGCTATAAAAGCAAACCAATTCCTCATTAATTGGATTGAAAAGCAGTACAAGCAAGGTGCAGAAGTGGCAAGTATTTGTACAGGAGCTTTTATATTGGCTTCAAGCGGATTGTTAAACGGGCAAAGTTGTTCTACTCATTGGTCGGCGGTCAATGGCTTCAAAGCGCTCTTCCCCAAAGTCAACCTGGAACCGGACAGGCTGATAACGGATGAAAAAGGGATTTATACCAACGGTGGAGCTTATTCATTCCTGAATCTGATCATTTACCTGATAGAAAAGTATTTCGACCGGCATACGGCTATTTTCTGCTCGAAAGTTTTCCAGATCGAAATGGACCGGAACAGCCAATCCGAATTTGTGATCTTTAACGGACAGAAACTCCATAATGACGAAATCATCAGACAGGCTCAGACCTTCATTGAGAGCGAGCTGTCCAACAAAATTTCCATTGAGCACCTGGCTTCCAGGTTAGCGGTAGGAAGACGGAATTTTGACCGAAGATTCATTAAAGCTACCGGAAACACACCTGTTGAATATACCCAACGGGTAAAAGTCGAATCGGCAAAAAAAGCGTTCGAAAGCAGCCGGAAAACTATCAATGAAGTGATGTACGATGTGGGTTACTCGGATGTGAAGGCATTTCGTGAAGTGTTCCGAAAAATCACCGGCATGTCGCCACTGGAATACCGGAATAAATACAATAAGGAAGCGGCAGTTCGTTGATTAAATCAGGGCTTTCTTTTTTTCGGTTTCGGTTCAGGTAATTCCTCGACAGTCAATCGGATCAATTCGTTCAACCAATCGGAGTCTTCTATTTTGTCTTCGATCAAAAAGCTGGGTTTTGCGCCGGGATATGGAGGAGCTTCCACCACATTACCGATAAATGCTCTTCCCGCCGACGTAGGTTTGATGAACAACTTGTTATCGCAAACAAGCGCAAATAGTTTGATATCGAAATACAGTCCGTATTCCCCAAACATTTTCTTATAGGTCACTCTTCCTGAAGAATTCACCTGGTCGATAATAAAATCGACAGCCTGTTGATTTGAAGCCATTTTAATTTGTTTTAGCGTTTACTAGGTTGTTTAAATTACCATAAAAGCAAAAAACACAACCAACCCGACGATTCTCAATGACGAAGTAAAAAGATAGGTTCTAATATAAAAATCCGGAAAATCATAATCCTTTAATTTCCGATAAGATAGCAATGTATTGATGAAAATATATAAGGTTAATAAAATAACGTAGATAACAATATTGAAGGCGGAAGAGATTAATTCAAATTTTGAACAGGCAAAAAACAATCCGATGATCCCGATCAGAATTACATAATTGTAAATCCGTCTATTTGAGAAAAGATCCAAAAGTGCCACCTTTTGATTTTGGTCCAGCTTTTTCATTGCCCTTTCACTTAGAATTCGTGAAATAAGGAGGACAAAAAGCATGGAAAAAAGCCCTGTAATGTAGTTATTATCCATTATTTAAATTTTGATTTTTAACCAAAGCCAACTCAATCATTCCCTGGAGTACATCCAGGTTCACATCCGTTAGTTTCTTGACGTAGATACAACCTCCATCCGTTTTGTATTTGCCCAATTGCTCCAATACCGCAGAACGGTCTTCAATTCCTACACTCAGATACAAGGACAAATTCGCTTTTCGTGGTGCAAAACCGATCAAAAACCAATCTACTTCCCTCCCACTTCTTTCGCTCCTGTATCTTTTGTTTCCAAAACCGACGATCGAACTGCCCCACAGGACCGGTTCTTCCCCGCTTGCTTTTCTCATCATTTCAACCAGGGTGGAACTGTCATTGCGTTTTTGTTCGTCTTCGATAGTGTTAATGAAATCCCTTACACTTACCACCGTTGGTTTAGTCTTGATCTCTGCCAGTTTCGGTTTCTTTTCTGCCATTCAGTATCGTATTTGTTCTTCAAATTTAAGCTTAGTTTTCGCATTTATCTAATAGTTCATTTCATTATAGATTTCCATTTCTTTCAAAGTTGAAATACCAAATGGATTCTTCAAGCTTCTTTTGAATCCCTGATCCAAATAACTTGAGTAATCGGTTCCATTATAGACAAATAAAGCCATTTTCCTGTTCCTATTGTTCTTTATCAGAACCCGTTTCAATCCATCATCGCTCAAAGTCTGAACCTTAAAACTGATGGCTCCCGAAACCCAAAGGATTCTCTCATAAGTTCCCTGTTGTTTTTTTTTGTAGATGAAGATATCTTCATACGATCCGCCATACCACATGTTTATCACCCAAGCCTCCTCACCTAAGGATTCGATGGTGATTCCCATTGCACTTTCGGCCAAATTGACCAAACTGTCTTTCAAATCGTCACTATTCTGCCCAATCTTTTTAATCAAATCAAACTCAGACGATTTCAAGGTGTCTTTGTAATCGACCATGTCTTTTTTGACATCGATTGGTTTCCGAGAATTTTGCACACGCTTTTTAGAATCGTTACATGAACCAAGTATAAAAATTCCTAGAACAGCTATATAAATAGCCAACTTCATATATTGCGTTTTTTTGGGATTATTACTTCTCATTCCTTAAAACATAGAACAAGGTGTCCACGGGATTGAAGCTCATTTTATCCGGTAAATCTGATCTTGGGATGAGAACAAACCTGTTTTTGGCATAGAACTTCTGAGCTGCCCTGAATTGATCCATCGTACCCAAATAGATCGCTGTATACCCAAGAGTTTTTGCTTTGTCAAGTACCGTATCCAACAAGGATTTCGCAATAGCCGTTTGTCCTCCCCGGTGTTCTTTTGCCACGAACATATTTCTTAAGACACCTGTAGTACTGTCAAAACCCGACAACCCGATTGTGCCGATAACCCGATCGTCATGAAGAGCTACCCAAAAATGGTTCCCGGCTTCGACATATTCTGAAACAGATACCGAATTCGGATTCCTGAAAGGAAGGTCAAACTCTTCCTGAATTTCATTCATCAATTCTTCGATGGCCGGTTGGTGTTCTTCTATAAATGGTAAGATTGAATACATTTGACCGCGTTTTAGTTACTTCTTTTCATTCATATCTTCTTCCAGGAGTTTCGAGAACATGATGGAATCTTCGAACTTTCCCGCAACATAATAATGCTCACGCAATACTCCTTCCCGGATAAAGTTATTCTTTTCCATCAATCTCAGGGACGGAATATTCTCTCTGCCTACCAATGCTTCTATCCGGTGCAGATTGAGAACCTTGAATCCATAGTCGATTATTGCTTCAACAGCTTCTCCCATCAATCCTTGTTTTTTAGAATCCTCATCTTCCATCACATAACCGATTTCCGCGCGTCGGTGATCCGCATTCCAGTTATGCAATCCACAACGGCCAATGATCTTATCCGATGTCTTATCAACGAGTAGAAATAGCATGAAGCTTCGGTTATAAGTTGCATATCCGTTTTTGTACTTCAGGTATTCCTTCTCATAATCGGCTTCCGAGCGATGCCCCAGGATCGTCATGACTGTTTGTTTTGGGTTTTGCTCAAAAACTATCGTCATATCCTCCGGAGAAAGTCCTTTGAGAAGTAGTCGTTTTGTTTCAATCAGTTTAAAGTTAAAGTTCATCCCGGTGTTTCTATTTCCTTTTAAATTTGATAGTTACAAACGATCTTATCACTTTTGCTTATTTAGCATTAAAACATACTCCAAAGCACTTTGTGCAAAGATCTGCCATTTTTCCTCGTAATCAAACGGAACTTGCACCCATTCCTTCATTGGTCTGCCTTTACCCGAAGGATCGAACAATTGAGAACCATCCAGACTCAACGCTTCTGTGTGAGCGTCACCGGTCAATTTAAAGACCAGTTGATTGTCAAAAAGACTCATAAAAGCTTTCCCATTTACCTTAAAACAGGGTTTGCCGAACATTTGACTTTCCTGCGCTCCTTTCAACCTGCGCCCGATGGCTAAATATGCTGTTTCTTCTGCTCTCATAAACTATCATCTACAAATTCCAAATATCATCATCCAAAGCCTTGCAAACAACTTCAAGCGCACTAAAACGAATAACTTTCGCTTTTCCTGTCTTTATAAACATTTCATCCATGCTTTTTCCAATAGTCTTTCCCATAACTGCAAAACAACTCTTCATTTGCCCGGATATTTCTTAGCGCCTCGATACAAACATTGTTGTTCAAATCTAAGGTAATTCGGGTATTGTTTTTAAATTTTGAAGCAGACGATCCTTCGGCATCATTGGCATATTTTGCAAAGCACTCTACATTTTTTGAATCCATGATGCTACCGTCCAATAAATTGATAAAGTACCCGTCATTTCCGGCCTCGGCTCTTATTTTTGCTTCTAAATCGCTGAGAAGTTCGCCTTTAAATAGGGCAATCGTTTCGTCTTTGTAAATATCGATTACCGTAAATAGCCCTTGACCCGAATTTGGAATTTGGGATTGGCTTTTGTACAAATAATCGGATTCAAGAGCGTCAATTTGATTGGTTGAATTTTTCAAAGCAGTTGTTTTTGAGAGAATTAAAATTCAAATCATCGCTGTTTACCGAATAGTCATTTAACAGCTATGAGATAGTTGCCAGATTTATTGAGGTTCCAATATTCTATAGCTAACGATAAATATGATTTTTAATCCGAGAAAAACAAATAAAAATATCCTAGCGATCTTATTTGGAATGACGATGCTGAAAATTAGAATGGCTATTACAGATAGGATGTCCGTTGTCCACCCAAAATTTTTGTAAAGAAGCCCTATTTTTTTCCAGTCCGTATCTCCACGTTTTTCAAAAAAGACGGGAATAACTATTTTTTGTAAAATAAACCAACCGATCGATATGACATATTCTATCCCCATCAAGATCAAAAGTTGATAAACTGTTTTGATTGCTTTTTGACCGTCCGTCTTTGCTGAATCGGACAATTCGATTTCTTGAAAATCTTTCATACTGGAATTCTAAGTTTATTTTGTTTAACGAACCTTAAAAATTGAAGAATGAAAGATAAGCGTTTTTTTTAATCGGGACGATTCGGGTTCAAATCCAAATAGGATTACTCCCTCGATTTAGGTCATTTTAGTTTAAGGTTCCCTTTTCAAAGTTATTTTCCCATTCGGCCTTTGTAATACGGTAAACGTTCACCGGCATACCATTGTAAACTGTTTGTTTTGAAAGTTTCATCCCGTTTTTCAGCGCTACATTCTGAGAAGCGATATTTTCCGGATGTATGATAGAAATCAGGGAATCGCTGAAATCATTTTGAAAAGCAAAATCCCGACATTTACCCGCAGCTTCCAATGCATAACCCAAACCTCTCGATCCGGGCATCAGGGAATAACCGATTTCCAATTCTTCCATGTCGTCCACTGTGTGGACCAATAAGCCGCATTGACCAATAAATGTTTGTGTTTTCTTATCGATCAAGGCATTCATTCCTCCTTGAAGATTCTCGTATCTCCAGGTAATCTTCTCGAACCATTGCTGACATTTTTCCAATGCAGAAGCTGTTTCCGGAAAAGCAAAATAGCGCATGATCTCGGAATCTTCGCAAAAAGTCAGCCACGTATCAAAATCATCGGATGTCAGTCTTCGGAAAGAAAGCCGGGCGGTTTCCTGCCCGAAAAGCCATAATTCAGTTCTGTCAGCTACATTGATCATCCTTTGAAGTTTAAGCTTCTCCCAAAGTACTAATATTCTTACGCTTTCCAGCAGGAATCGTAGATATTTGGAGACAATCTAAAAATCAATTAAATGTTTTCCGGAATTCCAAAGGTGAAAGATTTGTTTTTGCTTTGAACAACTTGCTGAATGATTGTGGATATTCGAAGCCTAATTCATAAGCAATTTCAGTCACGGACAAATTCGTAACCGATAATTTCTCTTTTGCCTTCTCGATAAGCTTATCGTGGATGTGCTGCTGTGCATTCTGTCCGGTTAGTGCACGAAGCATATCACTCAGGTAACTTGGAGAAATGGCGAGTTTATCAGAAAGATATTGAACGGTTGGTAATCCTTGTTTGACGGAAACTTCATCATCAAAATATTTATTCAGAATCTCATCCACTTTTTGCAGCAGATCATTGTTTACCGCTTTACGGGTGATAAATTGGCGCTTATAGAACCGGTTCGCATAATTCAGCAGTAACTCGATCTGCGAAATAATCACGTCTTGGCTAAAGTCATCGATCCTGCTGTTTAATTCTTCCTCTATGATCTTAAAAATGGACGTGACCGTTTCCTTTTCCTTATCGGACAAGTGTAAAGCTTCATTGATCGAATAGGAGAAAAATCCGTATTGTTTGATTTTTTTCGCCAGGGGATAATTCCAAAGAAAATCGGGATGGATCAGCAAAGTATATTGAGAACACTCTCCGGGATTCGTTCCCGATTGATTCCCGATAATTTGGTTTGGAGAAGCAAACAACAGGCCGCCACCATCAAAATCATAATATGTTTGACCGTATCGGATCTTGCCACTCAGCTGGCGTTTTAAGGATATTTTATAAAAATTCAAGGCGTGTGACTGAGGGAAATTGCCACTCGTTGCCTGGCTGGTTTCAGCATTTATAAAACCAATCAGCGGATGCTGAGGATCCGGCAGCCCAAAACTATGGAACGCCTCCGATAAACTATTGAATCGTTGATGAATGACCTCTTCTTTTTTCATACTGAAATTTAAACAATGATAACCGAATAACAGTGTGCCACCGGTTATCATTAACATTTTTTTATTTTGGTAAATCCTGAGCTGAGTTTGAAACAGATTCCCAGGCTTCCCATTCTTCCATTCTATCAGCATATGCTTTGCGTACCCAAGGTAAATTATGGCTACCAAGGAAAAAACGCAACGGTGGATTTTCCGAATCTACCACTTGAAAAAGAGCTTGTGGTGTAGCTTCCGGATTTCCTCTTTCCATATTCGTCAATTGTCCGAAGAAACCCTCTTTAAAATCGGCATAAATATCCATTCCTTCGGAAAACTTCAATGATTCCTGGCTTCCGAATTCAGTAGCATAAGCGCCCGGTTCGATAATCGTCACCTTGATCCCGAATGATCTCACTTCTTCTGCCAGGCTTTCGTGAATTGCTTCAAATGCCCATTTGGAAGAACAGTAATACCCGATCACCGGCAATGTCACGTGCCCCAGATTGCTGGACGTTCCAATGATATGTCCTCCCCCTTGTTTGCGAAGTAAAGGCAAAGCGGCCCGAATAACAGCCATCGGACCGTAAACATTTGTCTCAAATAAAGCGCGGACTTCTTCCACACTTGCTTCTTCAATTGTTCCAACCAGGGAATAACCTGCATTGTTAAATACGATATCCAGTTTTCCGAAGTAAGCATGTGCCTGTTCCACTACTTTTTTCACTTGAGCGTGATCCGTCACATCGAGTTGCAGTGTCAGGACATTATCGCCGTATTTCTCTTTGAAATCTGCAATACTTTCCAATTTGCGGGCCGTTGCAGCAACCTTGTCGCCGCGTTTCAGGATTGCTTCTGTCCAAACACGTCCGAAACCGCGGGAAGCGCCTGTTATAAACCAAATTTTGGGTGTTGACGAAGTGTTGTTTGAATTGTCATTTTGATGTACCATAAACTGTTTGTTTAATTAATACAACAAATGTCCTCAACTATTATCTTCTGATTGTATCCTATTTGAGGGTCTTTGTATCCAAAATGAGAATAGCTTCAATAATCACTGTTTCTTGGTAGAGGAAGGATGAATTGTTTTAAAAGCAATATCCCAAATAGACGTATAAAACCCAAAGTTATAACCTGGATTCTGATGATGCAAATAATGAAACTCCGAAGTGCATACAAATCCTTTTTTGGCAAATTTCAACCAGGATTGCGGCAAAACGGTGTGATTGAGATGTCCAATCGTTCCCCACAAGGAATTAATTACCAGGTAGAGTGAAATAGCAATTGCAGAAAAAGGAAAGAAAAGCAATACGACCAGCATCATCAAGCCAAACCCGATGGATTCAATCGGGTGAAGCACGAACAGGCTCAATAGGTTCGTTGATTCGTGTTCGTGATGCCGTTGATGAATTTGTCTGAAATGACGTAAAAAATGAACCGAGCGGTGAAATACATACATCAGCAGATCCATTATCAAAATCAATGACATCACTTCCAATACGATCCGGAGCAAGTTGTAATCCTTATTGAGCCGAATGAATCCGTATTTCCAAAGGTATACAGCCAAAACAAACACGAACGTATTACAGAAAACGGTCAGAATACTTAGAATAACATCGGATTGGAGAATCGGTTGCCGATCTCCCAGTAGTTGTTTCGTTGGAAAAAAACTCAATATGAAATAAAGCCCAAGGGAACAAAAATAAATCCCGAAATTAATGATCAATCCATAAATGATAACCTCCGGAAAAGTTGCATGCTCAAACGTTTCGATGATTGATTTCATGATCTACCTGGTATTACTTCAACCGTTCCAATTTCCCCTTGCGCTTTACCAGGTTCTTGTAATCCCATTGGATATCGCGTGCTTTCTGCAACCATCCTTCCAAGTCCTCCAAATTAATTTCCGATAACTCATTGTAAAATATGGATGCGTCCTTGAACTTTTCTCCTTTCACATTCAATCCATCTTCCCCAAAACCGGCCCCACTCCAGAACATCAGGCGAACTCCGCGTTTTTGGATACTGTATCCGACAATCGGGTTTCCATCCAGGAACCAGACCGGATGAGCATGCCAGATCTTATTTTCCGCTTCGGGAAGTCCCAGGCAGATTTCGTTTGCCAATAAATCACAGATCTTTAAATATTCTTCCGGCTGTGAAAGGTTGTATGTTTGAATTTCCGGTCTCATTTTCCCCTATTTTAATTTCCTGAAACTGCAGAAAACAAAGTTCTGAATAGTATCAAACGGTGTTTTATGGTCCACTGTAATGCAATCCACTTTTTCAAAAAGCGGCTTCAATCGGTCAGCCAAACTTGTTTCAGAATACTGTTTGATTTCTATACCGCTGCATTTTTTCGGGCCTTGTTCCGAAAAGGTTCCAATCACCAAAATACCCGAAGGATTGAGACTGCTATGAGCTATCTTAGTATAACTTGAGATTTCCTCTTCATTTACCAGGAAATGAAAGGCTGCCCGATCGTGCCAAAAGTCATATTTCTCCACGGGTTGAAATGTAGTGATATCGGAGACAATCCACTTTATGTCCGCACGATTTCCCAAGCGTTGCTTCGCCCGTTCAATTGCACTGGCAGAAATGTCGAGTACGGAAATATCCTGGTAGCCCAAGTCCAATAAATGATCAGCCAAAAAGCTGTCACCCCCGCCAATGTCAATGATTTTAGCCCTTAAGGGCACATGCCATTTCTCAAAAAAACTCAACGAAGTTTCCGGTTTTTCCTGGAACCAGCTGACATCTTTCAATTCTTTGGTCTGGTATATTTCCTCCCAATGTTTTTGACGGTCAAAATTTTCCATTCACTTATTTGATTAGTAGGACTAATTTCTTATCGAAGGGTTGGTTCTTATTTTCGTTTTAATTGCCAACTCACTAAATCCTCTTCCGGATAATCCCCCAAGTTATTCCAAATTTCAACATAATCTATCAGACCATTGGTGAAATGAATGGAAGTATCTGCCTGGATTTTCAGTTCATCGTTGATCAATTCAACCTTGGACAATTCCGGAGTCGATTCACCAAATAGTTCATGTAGCTGAGCGTCCGTTAACCAAAACTCCTTGGCTGCCTTTCTGTATTCAATAAAAATAAGTAATCCTGAACCGGTGTGTTCGTATTCCACTTCTTCCAAGTGTTCCAGTTGCCTTGTGATTTGTTCCTCGTATTTTTCACCTTGCAAGGTTGAGGTAATAATATCCAAAGTGAGTTTTGATTCTATCATGTCGTTTGGGAAATAGTATTTTTTGCCCGAAGTTAATACCTATTTGGCGTTTTTATCAAAAGATTCATTCTCAAGACTCACAATTGGTCAAAATAAAGAAAGCGATCCTTCCGAATCGCTTTCCAAAATAAGTTATCTGTCCAATTATTCCATAAACCAAACCACAGTAACTGATTCCTGTAATTCTATTTCCTGGGGAGCAAAGCTGAGATTCGCACCATCCGCCATTTCAGTACTCATGGTCATTCGCATGTCTGACTTGTAATAAACCGGGACTGGAGATTCACTGCCGTAAACGATTGCTTTGAGACCTCCAACTTTCACTCCCGCAGCTGTTGCCAAATTGGCAGCTTTCTTACGTGCATCCGTTACTGCTTTCCCTTGAAGATCTGCTTCTGTTTTTTCACGCAAGGCATCTGAAACATAGAACCCTATATTGAAATCCACCGGATCTTTCGCTTCTGAAAAACGTGCTGCAATTTTCTGCAATAGTGACTGATTATAAGCAAATTTCACTGTCAGGCTCTGAGAAACCACGTAACCGCTGTCGACTGGCCCGTTTACACGATAAATCCTGTTTTTTGATGCAGAGAAATTGGTTGTTTTCACATCCGTTTCCTGGAATCCCAATTGCTTGAGTATTTTCAAATACTGCTGCGTTTGGTCACCAATTGCTTTGGTGGCGTCGGCCATATTCATTTTTAGCGATGAAACATGAATATTCAGCTCCGTCATGTCCGGAACGATGGAAACTTTAGAAGATCCGTTTACCGTAACCGTAGGTTTTGAAGTTTGCGGGTCTGTCTGCCCGAATAATGTTCCTGATGCAAGAACCATTACTAAAAGAAGCTTTTTCATGATTAATCTATTTGTTAATTTCAATATATGGCTTGATTAGCAAGAGGTGTGCCAAATCGAATGAAAATTCAAGCTGAAAAATGTAAAAAAAACTATTCAACTCATTCTCAAGCACCCAATCAACTTAACTGTTTAAAAAAATGTTTAAATAGCGTTTAAGGGTAAATCGATAAGCATCGAAAGTCAATTCTTAATTGAATCTCCGACCGACTGAAAGAATTCCTTGTTTTTTTGTTCTTCAAGAATTTCATCCAGGAAAGGCTCAGTTATGCTTTGAATCTCACTGCTGGAAATATCCAACGCATGCGGATTATCAGTCAATTTCAGCCAGGGTTTGGGAGCTTTGAAATCATAACTTCCAAAAATGATGACGGGAGTTCCCTTCATCTGAATGGTTGTCTTGTCAGCCAATGTCCATTGGTCCGCCCAATAATAAAGATACTTCGCATCGGCTTTCTGAAGTCTCATACAGGAATGGGATGCCGGGTAACCGGGTAAATTGTATTGGTGCCAACCAACACCTGCCTTGTTTGAAATATTGAAGTTCCACCGCAATTCCCATTCATCATTGAATGTACTTGTTGTCTTTTTGGCTTTCCAATTGGTGAAAAAAAGTCCGGTCGGGGTTTGGTCTTTCTCTCTTCCCATATTCGTTGGACCGGTGCGTACGAGTACACCACACTCATAGGCTGCGAACGTTTGGGTCGGGTAAGAAAAGTAGATCACTTTTTCAATCTCCTTTATAAAAGGCACTTCCAAAGGAAATGGAAGGTAAAATACGATGTCACCACTCAGATCGACCGGTACTATGACAGAATCCATCTTTGAAAAATTCAGACTGTCTGTTCGGTTTATTGCAAACACTATTGCGTGTTCCGAACTCCCGATTGCAGAATCCGACAACCATAATTTCGCATCTTTTATTTCATAAGCGAGTGTTTTCGGCGCCTTCCAATGAGGCTGAGGTATTTCCAGTTTATGTTGTGGATCAACATCAAACTGACAGGAAACCAGGAAGGAAGCGAGAATAGTCGAAATGATGATTCGTTTTTTCATTTTGGTTCCACCGATTAATATTGATCAGCAATGGCCGATTCTTTCACTTCTTTTCACTTTCGACAACTTCTTTCAGTTTTTCCAACACCATTTTCCAATTTTCCGTGGAATGCTCCTTTTCCTTTTCAGTAGCGATATTATCCTGGGTAAGGGTCACAACTGTTTTGTCATCCGCTTCCGAGATTTCGTAAGTGACAAGATTATAGTTTTCCGGTTTGTCTTCCTTTCCAGACATGGAACTCCAGTAAGTACTTTGAAAGATCTTTTCCGGTTCCATTTTTTTGATTATTCCTTTATCGTGGTACTTCTTTCCTTCATACTCACCGGAATATTCAATTTTACCACCCTCTTTCCAATCTGAAACAACATGAGTTCCCATTAAATATTCCTTAATCAACCCAGGAGTCGTCAACGCTTTCCATACCTGTGCCGGTGTGGAATCAATGCTTACAGATGCTTCTGCTATCAATGTATTTTTCATCTACTTATTTTTGGTATTGAAAACAATACTATTCAAGTAAAGTTGACACCTTAAATCCGAAAGAGCATTACATCGCTCACTGAAAGAGTTGTGTCATTTACAGATTTGGATTGAACATTACTGCGTTAAGCTGCCACGGTAAATCATTCTTACTTGTGAAGTTCACTCTACTTTTTTGTAAGCGGTTCAGCAATTCCAATCAGGATCCCTTCAGGTCCACGGATGTAACAAAGCCGGTAAACGTTCTGATAGTTAACCACTTCTTCGACCAGTTGTGCGCCATGTTTGTAAAGTCTCTTGAGCGTTTCATCAATATCAGTAACAGCAAACATCACACGCAAATAACCCAATGAATTTACCGGAACATTGCGGTGATCTTCGATTACTTTCGGGCGAATGAATCTCGACAACTCCAACCGGCTGTTTCCATCGGGTGTCACCATCATTGCAACCTCCACCGATTGGTCACCAAGTCCGGTTACACGACCAGCCCATTCGCCTTCGATCAATCCTCTTCCTTCCAACTCCAGTCCGAGTTCCCTGAAAAAAGCTACTGTTTCGTCGAGAGATTCCACCACGATTCCCACATTGTCCATTCGGAGTAGATTATTCTTTTCCATCTTCTGAAATTTATGTTGTACAACCTTAATTTAATCAAATTCTCCTGAATGGAAGTTTCAAATCACCTCCTTCTTGCATTTTATTTTTTTTAGCTCCTGTTTCTTGACGGCATGCTCTAAAATAAACAGAAGAGAAAAAATGTCTTTGAAAATCAATTGATGATCTCTCCCCTGATATTGGCCAACCGCTCGCGCCATTTTTCTAACTCCTCAGGTGTTTGCCTTTCCCAATCAGTTACCTCTCCGACAATTCTCAACGGCTCCTGACTGCGATACGAGCGTGTCGGATTACCCGGGAATTTTTTATCCGTGACATTCGGGTCGTTTTCAAAGTTGCCTGTTGGCTCAACAATGTAAACCCGCTCACTTCCATCTCCTTTTGCCAGTGCGGCGGCAAGTCCGGCCCCATTCACCATGGCAGTGAAATAAATGTGGTTCATCAACACTTCAGATTTGTAATTGGAATTGAAACCTGCTGTCAATAACTCACCTATCTTTAAATCGGCTTTCGTGCCGTGATAAAAAGGTCCACTGTCTGAAATTTCAGTTTTATTTCCCATGCCTTCAGGTCGTTTTGAATTTACTTACTTGTCTTTTTGATAGCAGCAAAATAGATTTTTTTGATGCTGTTTTTCTCTTCTCTTTCGCAAATCACTTCGATAGCAGGTAGCAAATCTTTGTTGTGCTTTGTTTTGAGTTTTAAGATTTCACCAAGAGCAAAAGCGGCACTCCAACGAACAACTGTTCCTTCATTTTCCGTATTCAAAAGCAGATTGACAATTGCTTGATCCAATTCATCCGGAAATAAATGCGCAATATTCCCTATCACTTTCGCACTTTCCCATTTTATTCTCGGAGCTTTTTCCGTAAGTGTTTTACTAACAAATGTCAAAACTGCTTCATCTGCACTTGATGGATTTTCTTTAGTCGCAAATTCCATTGCTTCTATACAAGTTGCTTTTGCAGGGTCTTTTTGCTTTTCGGCAAATGCAATCAACTCATCCATCCTTAAGGAATGATCAGAAATCCACTTGCTAATGGTTTCCGTTTTGTCTTTAGGCTTGATCGCTTTGTCTTTTAAAAGTTCGTCTAGTGTCATCTATTGATAGGATTCATTTTTCGCTGCTAAATTAACCTTTATCCGCTTTTACCAATTTGATAAAACTCTCTGTTTTTTCAATCGACATAATTAATGATGTAGGATCCATAACCTATATTCAGATTCGTAACGATTTTATTCTAACTGTCCTTGCCATCCAGAAACCAAATCTTAAATTCGGGTTTTATTCCCAGTATATTATTTGGAAGCCAATAGTTTGTCTAAGTTTTCCAGAGCCGCAGTGAATCCTTGTTTGAAGCCCATTTCAATCGTCTTCTCCATACGTTCAAGGGATTCATTAAAAATAGTAATACTCACTTTTGTAATACTATTTTGTTCACTGAACTTATAATCCCATTGAGATCCGGGTAATTGAGGGTTTTCGTCTTGGTCCGCAAATGCATTCAATAGTTTGAAATTAGTTTTTGGACTAATAGCAGTATATTCCTGGATGATCCAACCTTCTTGACCTTCCGGACTCACCATAGCATAGAATCGTTTTCCACCAACCACAAAATTCATGTACTTTGTTCTCGCTATATATGGAGCCGGTGCACTCCATTGATCCAAAATTTCTTGTTGTGTAAAAGCATCCCATACTAACGAAAGCTCAGCATCAAACTCCCTTGTTATAACTACCGTTTTTGCTGTCTTGTCAACGGTGAAATCAAATAGCAATTCATTTTTCATTTTTCTGTTTTTTAATTGTTAATAATACCTTGTCCAATTGATTGAACTGAGTTTCCCACATTTTCCTGAACTGAGCTAACCACGTATCAAATTCCTGCATTTTTTTCGGATTGAAATGATAGTAAATCTCCCTACCCGACTGTTCTGGCTTGATCAATTCACATTCCTGCAATACTTTAATGTGTTTTGATACCGCTTGACGGCTCATATCAAATTTTTCCGCCATTGCATTCGGTGTTAACGCCTGAACGGCAATCAGAGTCAAAATCGCTCTGCGTGTCGGGTCAGCTATGGCCTGGAATATGTCTTGTCTCATTTTATTTTTAATTAGTTGCGCAACCTGTGAGTTGCAAATATATATGCAACTTTTGAGTTGCGCAAATTTTTATGCGATTATTTTTCATTCGGGTAAATACGGAATGACACTTTTCAACCGGGATCAGCAGTAAAATTGGTTGTGGTTGTCGGTTAAGGCTGGGGAATGGTTTTCGAAATCTCTATAACCTACTGTTATTTTCTCTGTCCAAGTAATGCTAACAATTGTCCGTTAAACGCTCCTGTTTTGTCGCCAAGCGTTTCAAAAAAGTTCCTGTCAAAAGTTTCAACGGTCTTTACCGCCTGTTTGATTATTTTCTTTCCATTGTCAGTAAGTCCGACTGTTTTGGCTCTTGTATCGGTCTGGTGTTCTTGTCGTTGTAAAAGTCCTTTGGTTTGCAAGGTTCTCAAAACAGTTGACGTGGTCATCGGATCAATTTTCGTATGCGAAGACAATACAATTTGCGTTACATCTTGTTTATGCAATGTCAGCCAATGGATACTTGCCATCAAAACAAATTGCGAATGTGTCAAGTCGTAAGGTTCCAACGCTTTTTTAATTTCCCGTTGCCACAAATTTGTTACCTGCCACAGTAAAAAACCGGAACTTTCTTCCGGTTTATCTACACTGAACGTATTCTCGTCTGTTTTCATAATTCCTTTGCTGTTCTGATTTGTTGCTCCATATCCTGCGGTAAGTTATTAACTATTTTTTGAGCAACCAGTTTTCTCCACAAAAAGCCCAATGGCCCTTTTACTTTCATCGTAGTTGTCAGTTTTAATCCGCCCGGAATTTCCTCAAAGATATGTTCACCGTACATTTTAGCCAAGGGAAATTTAGTGAAATCGGTAAAGCTTTTGTTTTCAGTTGCCTCTACAATTCCAATTTTAAGCTTCGGTCCACCGGCAGGTTGAAACAGGAAATGATTCCCCTTTTCGAATTTACCTTCCAATTGTGCGAATTCAACTCCGTTATCCCAAGTATGCCAATTATTGACATCAGCAAAGAGTTTCCACATTTGTTCTTTTGTAACTTCTTTCGTTACGATTGAGTGAGATTTTGTCCACATGATTTCTTGAATGAATGATTTTTAATTATTTTTATATGTACAAATATAATATGTTAACTTATTATATGCAAATTTTTATGTTTTAATCGACTCTTACAAACAAATTACTCAGTGATTACCAAACTCTTTGGGATACTTATCAGCTATTAAGTTCAGTTGAATGTGATGTTCCAGATAAGCTTTCATATTGTCCAATACTGTTGTAAAACCACCTGTGTTATCCTTGATTGCCTCAATCAGTTCGTCACCTGTTTGAATGAAACCATAATTTTTGATTACTACAACCGTAGTAGTGTCAGTCAAAGCAGTAAACTCATAATCAACGGTTGTTGCAGGGGCGCCCCATTCAGTTGATATTTTTTTGTTTTGGATAATCTCTTTCACCTGGACATTTGTTGAAGCTCCATACATTTCCCATTCCCAGGTTATTGTCTTTCCAACTTCTAATTTTCCACTTGATTTTGTAAACCAAAAATTGGTCGTGATTGCGGGATCGATAAATGCTTGAAAAACTTCCGAAACAGGTTTCCGGATTAGCATTTGCGTTTCTACTGTTGGAATTTTATTTGCCATTTTACTCCATTTATTACTTCCTTCTAATTTAATTGTTTTCTAAATATCTGAGGTTGTCTCAACACACGGTTGCGTTTTTTAGCATTGTCATTATGTCTCAGTGTTTAACTTTTCAGTTATTTTCGAAATCCAGAAAGATTTAGGTCATGGTTTTCTTCTTGTTATGTTCGTTTTCCGGCTAAATGAGATTGTGATTTATTACAAATGTTGATAATAGAGAGTTACTTTTTGCTATATCTAGTTATGCAAACTTGTTCTTCACTTACACATTAGCTCTTCCAAAACCAACCGTATCCCTGTAAGCTTGTGGCGAAATATCGGCATTGTTTTTAAAGAACCGACTAAAATAGTACTCATCATCATACCCCAACTCAAAAGCAATTTCTTTTACCGCTTTGTTTGTTAAATACAGTTCCCGTTTGGCTTCTATAATTATTCTTTCAGAAATAAGACCTGTCAGGGTTTTATTAAAATGTGTTTTGGTGATTTTTGCTAATGCTTTTGTTGAAATGTTTAATGACTTTGCATAATCACCGGCTGTGTGCTTGGTCTTAAAATCTTTCTCAATGGCATCTTTCAAGCTTTGCAAAATGAATGGTTCTTTCAACTCTGCAATGGCATGTAATGCTTGCGGCTCTTGTTCCGTCTTTAGTCGAGATGCGGTGATCAGAACTATTTTCAAATATGAAATCAGCAACTCATATTGAGCCAATGCGGAATTTTGCATTTCTGTTTTCATTTGGTCCATCAACATGTTGAATGTTACTGCTGCATTTTCATCGATTTTGATAAACGGAGGATTGTAAATATTGTTGAACAAGACACCATTGCAAGCTACTTCTGCCTGGTGTTTGTGAATACAAAAAAAATCCGGATGAAACTGAATAGCAACACCATTCACGCTTTTATTTGCTGTTATCATAAAAGGTTGGTAAGGCGAAAAGGCAAATAAACTATTCTCTTCAAATCCATATTCGGAAAAATCAGCTTTTACTTTTCCATTGCCCTCTTTAATCCAAATAAGTGAATAGTAGTTATTTCGCTGAATATGGTCAAAATAACCGGCATCCTCAAAGGAGAACAGTTTGAATGCCAAGTTTCCGTTTTGAGGATTTACCAATGTGAAAACCGTTTGATTTGTCATAGCATAAAGATATTATTTTAGCCTTCGTTCTGTTTCCTGAATCGGTAAATCGTTGATACTTGCATACCTTTTTTGCATGAATCCATTCTCATCAAACTCCCATAGTTCATTTCCATAGCTGCGAAACCATTGTCCGGAATGGTCGTGCCATTCGTATTCAAAGCGAACTGCCATTCTATTCTCTCTAAAACCCCACAACTCTTTTTTAAGTTTGTAATCCAATTCCTTTTCCCATTTTCGTTTGAGAAATTGTTTCACTTCTTCCCTACCATTGATGAAATCCGTGCGGTTACGCCATTCGGTATCTAAGGTATAAGCTAGGCAAACTTTTTCAGGGTCTTTTGTATTCCAGGCATCTTCCGCAGCTTGAACTTTTTGCAAAGCGGTTTCCATCGTAAATGGTGGAAGCGGTAATTTTTGTTCGATATTTCCCATAGTATTTTTTGTTTAAAAAAGGCGAACCAACTTCAAAAGCGGATTCGCCTATGTAATGATTAAATTGCCGGTGCTAAGGGAAAATCAACAGGAATCTTTGTAAGATTGTGTAAATAATTCATAGCCGTCTTATCACTTATCTGAAGTATTAAGTCCACCAAATTTTCGTTGGTATAACCGGCTGCAAAAAAAGCATCAACCTGTGATTCGGTTGCATTACCTCTGTTTTTGGTAATGTCTGCGGCCAAGGCGACTAAGGTATTCAACTTGTTATCTGATGATTTTCCGTGTCTGATATCCGTTAATTGCTCATCTGTAAAACCATTCATTTTGCCCAAAACCAAATGAGCACTCTGGCAATAAATACAACCATTTACTTGACTTACGATTAAATTTACCGCTTCTTTTTCTTTGTTTGAAAGCGATGTTTTTGCATTTTGATAAGCTAAAAATTTTTCCAGGCCATTTGTTGAATAAGCAATCGTAGCATACAAATTGGGAACAAACCCTAATGCTTTATGTAACTGATCAAAAATAACCTGGTTAGCTGGTGCTACTTCTTCCCTGGTGGGAACTGTAAATGTTGTCATCTTTTTATTTTTCAAATTTGCTTGTCACTATTGACATTGCAAAGATGCACGGACTTCATTCCTTATCAGATGGACAGATAACGCAAATAGATGGATAATTTTTCCGGAATTAGAACCTGGTTGGTTTAAAGTTTTCATTGTTCCGAAGTAAGATTGTAGGGTTGGCGCTAGACAGCTGATATGGGCATTTATTTTCCGAATTTCAGAATAAATATGTCTTTATTGAGTTCCAATACAGTCCATGTTTGGGTTTGAGTTTTATCATCCGTTGTAACAGACAATTTGAGGTATCTTGTTCCAGAAGGGATTATCCAAGTACCACTGTAGTTATAGGATTTTTCATTTATCACATATGTTTTTTCAAATGTACCATCTGTTTTGAAAGTAATAGTTCCATTGTAAGTTGTACTGTCAGTTAAATCCGCAGGTTTCTTAATGTAATAAATTATCCAGTTTGCCTGCTCAACGTGAAACTCAGGCGAAAAGTCATACCATTTGCCAATAATAAAATTTGACTTTAATGTATCTATACAGATTTTGTTTTCACATTTGGAGATTTGATCCTCAGTTTGCCCAAACATTCTAAATGAAAGTAGAAAAGCAAATATTAATATTGTTAGTTTCTGATTCATTTTCAATTTAAATTTCAATTATCGATTCTATTCTGCAATTGCGGGTATGTTTAGTTGCCCATAACGTTTTCCAAATAGGCAAAGGCGCCTAAAAAGTATAATCATTTTTGCGCTTTTGCTTATATGATGCTATGCATTTCAATAATACACATAATCGAATTTAGAATACATGTAAAGTACATTTTCTTTAAAGAAATCAATTCTTGTAAGAATCCCTTTATTATTTCTACGGTAAATTTCTTTCACGTTACCTGTTTGCTTTTTATAAAGATTTATCCAACAAAAAAGCGGACTCCAAATGGAATCCGCTTTTCAATTATTAATTTTGAAATTATCCATTATCAAGTCAATCCACTTGATAATTCAGTAATTGATCATTATTTCCCTGAACGTTTACGTTCGCCTTCTTTCAACAAGATTTTGCGGATACGTAAGTTTTCTGGTGTTACTTCTACATACTCATCTCCCTGGATGTACTCCAAACACTCTTCCAAGCTGAAGATCTTTGCAGGTGCCAAACGAACTTTCTCGTCAGCTCCTGATGAACGCATGTTAGACATTTTCTTTGTCTTCGTAACGTTCACACACAAATCTCCTGCACGTGAGTTTTCACCGATTACTTGTCCTTCGTAGATATTTTCGTTCGGGTTAATGAAGAATTTACCACGATCCTGCAAGTTATTCAATGAGAAAGGAATGGATGTTCCCTGCTCCAATGAAATCATCGATCCGTTCTGACGTCCCGGAATATCTCCTTTGTATGGTTGGTATTCCAAGAAACGGTGAGTCATGATCGCTTCACCTGCAGTTTGTGTCAACAAGTAGTTACGCAAACCGATAATTCCACGAGATGGAATCTGGAATTGAATGATCATACGAGCTCCTTTCGGTTCCATATTGGTCATTTCACCTTTGCGTTTTGTAACCGCCTCAACAGCTGTTCCTGAAAACTCTTCCGGTAAATCGATTGTCAATTCTTCAATTGGCTCACATTTCTTACCGTCGATCTCTTTCAGGATAACTTGTGGCTGACCAACTTGTAATTCGTATCCTTCACGACGCATTGTTTCGATCAATACTGATAAGTGCAATACACCACGACCTGCAACGATCCACTTGTCTGCTTTATCCGTATCGGAAACACGCATTGCCAGGTTTTTCTCCAACTCTTTCTGCAAACGCTCCTGGATATGGCGGGAAGTTACTTTCTTTCCTTCTTTTCCGAAGAACGGTGAATCATTGATAGAGAACAACATGTTCATCGTAGGCTCATCAATTTTGATGGATGCCAATGGCTCCGGATTGTCGATATCACAAATAACATCTCCAATTTCGAATCCTTCGATTCCTGTAACCGCACAAATATCTCCGGCAACAACCGAATCTACTTTACGACGCTCAGTACCGTCAAAAACGAATAATTCTTTCACGCGGTGTTTTTCTTGTCCACCATCGCGTTTTGCCAAAATGATCGGTTGATTTTCTTTCAATTCTCCGCGGTGTAGACGACCGATTGCGATACGTCCAACGTAAGTAGAGAAATCCAAAGAAGTCACCAACATTTGAGTATTTCCTTCTTCGATTGGACGAGGTGGGAAATAATCCAAAATTTGATCTAATAGATCTGTAATATCCGCTTTCGGTTGTTTCCAGTCTGTCGACATCCAACCGTTCTTAGCAGAACCGTAAATAGTCGGGAATTCCAATTGCTCTTCGTTTGCGTCCAATTCGAACATCAAATCGAATACTTTTTCATGCACTTCATCCGGAGTACAATTGTCTTTGTCCACCTTGTTGATCACCAACAACGGTTTGATTCCCATTGACAATGCTTTTCCTAATACGAAACGAGTTTGTGGCATCGGACCTTCAAAAGCATCCACCAACAAACAAACTCCGTCGGCCATATTCAATACACGTTCTACCTCTCCTCCGAAGTCGGCGTGACCGGGAGTGTCGATAATGTTAATCTTTGTTCCTTTGTAAGAAACGGAAACGTTCTTAGATACGATCGTAATTCCACGTTCGCGCTCCAAATCGTTACTGTCCATGATCAAATCCCCAGTCGGGCGATCACGTTCATTCAATACATTTCCTGCCTCAATCATTTTGTCAACCAATGTTGTCTTACCGTGGTCAACGTGTGCAATAATTGCGATGTTTCTAATTTCCATTTTTGTAAATTCAAAATGTAAAATTGAAAATTGAAAAGCTGTTACACTTTCCAATTTTCGCTTCTACGTACTATTTATATTTTCTTTTTTAATTGAGTCTTTTCAATTGAACCGGAAATCTCCTTTTCAATTTTCCATTCTCAATTTTCAATTACTTGTAACTGTTTGAGCTGAACTTACGTCCACCACCACCGGATGAACGACGGTCTGAACCTCCACTGCTTCTGCGGTCACTTCCACCTTCAGATGATTTTCCATAGCTGGAGTTTCCTCTGAAACCTCCGCCACCGGATGAACGGCGATCAGAACCACCTTCGGATTTTCCGTAGCTTGAGCTTCCACCCCGGAAACCTCCGCCACCTCCTGAAGAGCGACGATCTGAGCTTCCTGAACGATCACGGTCACCAAATGAACGACGTTCTCCGCCTCCACTGCTTCTGCGATCAGAACCTTCTTTTTTCTGAGTGATCTCAACACTTACACTGTGTCCTTCGTAATCAGCACCGTTCACTTTTGAAAGAATTGCTCCTTCATCTGTTTTGTCTGCTTCAAAGAAAGAGAAGTTCGGCATTACATCGATACGACCGATCGAACCACTGTTCAATCCTGTCGAGTCACAGATCACGCGCAATAAACCTCCAGGGTTCAGTCCGTCACGTTTTCCAAGACTAACAAAGAAACGCGTTCTGTTTGCGTTATCGCCACGATCTGCTCTTGGAGCGCGTTCGCTTCTTTCACCTCTATCACTTCTTTCGAAACGGTCTTTGCGGTCAAAACGATCATCACCTCTTCTTTCTTTGCGATCTTCGCGGTCACCTCTTCCAGCACTCACATTCAAATCACCTGCACGATCATAGTACTCGATGAATCGGTTGAATTCTGCCGAAATGAATTTTTTGATCACTTCTTCTTTTGATAACTCTTCGAAATCTGCCATGATTGCAGGCAAGAAAGGAGCGATATCATTTTCTTTCACTTCAATTTCTTTCACCTTAGAAATCAATTTGTTCAATTGAATTCCACAGATCTCTGAAGCTTCAGGAATCAAAGCAGCTGTAAACGTCGTACGAATCTGACGTTCGATTGCTTTAATTTTAAAGTTTTCACGTGTATTGATCAACACCAATGATTTACCTTGTTTTCCTGCACGAGCTGTACGACCTGAACGGTGCGTATAATTCTCAATATCATCCGGTAAATTGTAGTTGATAACGTGAGTGATATTGTCAACGTCAATTCCACGGGCAGCAACGTCTGTTGCAACCAACAATTGGATTGAACGCTCACGGAAACGGTCCATCACACGATCACGCATTGCCTGAGATAAATCTCCGTGCAATGGTTCAGCGCTGTATCCTTCTTTTGCCAATTTCTCAGCAACGGTAGCCGTTTCATTACGTGTACGACAGAAAACCAATCCGAAGATATCCGGACTAGCGTCAATTAATCTTTTTAATGCATCGTAACGATCACGCTCTTTTACTGTATAGTAAATGTGCTCGATGTTTTCGTTACTTTGATTTTTGTGGCCCATGGCAACTTCCAAAGGATCTGTCATGTAGTTTTTAGCAATTGCCGCAACTTCTTTTGGCATTGTAGCTGAAAACAACCAGACATTCTTTGTATCCGGAGTAGCATCCAAAATCGCATCAATGTCTTCTTTGAAGCCCATATTCAGCATTTCATCTGCTTCGTCAAGCACTACTGTATCAACTGTTTTTAAGTTGATTGCTTTACGATTGATCAAATCAACCAAACGTCCCGGAGTTGCTACAACGATCGTTGCACCACGCTTAATGTCCGTGATTTGCTTACGAATATCCGTACCACCGTAAACGGCAACTACTTTTATTTGCTTGTCAAATTTGGCGAACGCCTCTAAGTCTTTGGAGATTTGTAAACACAATTCACGCGTTGGAGCGATGACTAAACCTTGTGTTTCAGTTGGTCGGTCTGTAACTTTGTGGATAAGCGGTAAACCAAATGCCGCTGTTTTCCCTGTCCCTGTTTGTGCGAGTCCGACAAAATCGCTTTCATCATTCAATAAGTGCGGAATGGCACTTTGTTGGATCGGAGTTGGTTCTGCAAAACCCATTGCTTCTATCGACTGCAGAACCTCAACTCGTAACCCGAGTTCTTTAAAGGTCATAAAATAAATCTAAAATTGGGTGCAAAGATACCACCTTTTTTCGGAAGTTTGTTAATAAAGTTACAAGTAATTGTTAATTAATGGTTTTAGGGCGCCAAACTGTAAGCATTTGCTATTGAATTACAGCTAATTTCTCATCAATAATCGCTTTCAAACAAGTTGGACACAAACAATCCGTTATATTTTCCATCGGCATGATCATCGGGAGATCTGCACACCAACAACCTTGCGTGTAACAGGAAAAAGGAATTCCGCACTGAACACACATCTTCTGTTTTTCAAGAGTCAGTACTTCATACTTGTCATTTAAGGACAGATTCATTTCCGACAAATGGAACAATTCTTCGTGCTGAATAATTTTGAATCCGTTCAATCGAATCGGTGAACGATAAGCCGGTCCGTTCAAAACCATGGTGTGATACTCTCCTTGCTCCCCGCAAAGATCCAAACCGTTTTCAATTCCAAGCGCCTTGAATTCTTCAGTCAGTTCCGAATCTATTTTTCTTCCAACGTACTTTTCATCCAACCAAGGTGATTTCACCAATGTCACCAGAACATCAAAATTGAATTTCTGCAAAAGTCTCATCACTTCTGCCCTCTCGATTTGCCAAAGCGGAAGAAAAGGTTTTATTCCAACTGCTTGTGCACGGTCACTAATCCAGTTCGAATTTCCGTGTACCTCTGAAATATCTCCGGAAACTGCGATTGAAATCCCCAATTGATCTTTCAGTTTTAGGAGTTGAAGCTCGTAGTTTTCAGCAAATGGCTCATCGATTTCCAAAAAGAGAAGCGGAATTCCCAACGATCTGGATTGCAATTCCATCAGTTCTCGTGAATGAGCCCTGAATTCCGTTGATTTGGAATGAAACGTAATTAAAGCAACGATTTCATGCCCTTCCTCTTTTGCCAATTGCAAAGCGAGGTTACAATCTTTTCCTCCGGACCATAAAACAATTGCCTTCTCTTTCATAGTAACGAAGGTAGAAAGAATGATCAATTATTAATTATCAAAAGAAAACTCTCTTCCTGATACTTGAATCATGCATAATTCATAATCATTTTATAACCAGCCTTGAACGATCTACCAATTGATTTCCCGAATGGATTTCAACCAAATAAACTCCAGCTGGTTGACCCAAATCCAAATCTGAACTATAAAAGGTTGTTCTACCTGTTTTTGCAACAGCTTCCAGATTGTATCCGAACACCTCCTGTCCTAATTCATTTCTTAGAATCAAGGTACTGGCATCATCGGAAATCGTCGAAAAATCAACATGAATTTTGCTGTCGGAAGATGGGTTCGGATATACCCTGAACTCAAAGACATTCATCGGGATGTATTTCAGCGCTAATTCGTTTCGGGTCCCATCCAAATCAGTTTGACTCAGTTTATAGTAGGTTGAAACTTGCGTGTTCTTTGTGTCGGCATAGCTATATGTCTTTGCTTCCGTAGAATTAATTGCTCCTTTCACTTTCGTTAATTCAGTCCAATTTTCTCCATCCGTACTGGTTTCGATTGTGAAATAGTCATTTCTCTGTTCTGATTCCACTGCCCAAGTCAATAAATTCTTATTGTCCTTTTTCTCTCCATCGAAATACAAAAATGCCACCGGTAATACTGAAATGGTATTGTTACAGTGGATTTGTTGGTAAGGAATTCCGGGCCCTTGGATAACAAGATCAATTTCAGAACAGTTCAAAGTTGAAACTGTCGCATTTGTACAACTTACATAAGGTGCATTGTATTGATAAGCCGTTCCATTGTTTGGAATGTTTGGATTCGTTGTTGTTGTAGCATTTCCGGAACCACCATTCAATGGCAAAGCATATGCTCCATTCATCTGGGAATTGACACAATAAATCTTAGCCTGAAGGGTATATAAAGAACTTGCATTCGGTCCAGTGATACTGATATTGTAATCAAAGTTCACATTGTAATTGTATCCATTCGGACAATTCGAAGAACTCACCACGATATTTTTGGGGACTATTGTCACGTTCACAGCATATCCTGTTGCCGATACAACGGTGCATTGGGCGTTCGATTTTGTTGTTGAAAGAGTCAGGAAAAATGTGGCTAAAAGTGTTAATTTGATCATAGTTAAAATCTTACGCATCGTTTCAATAGTTTAAATTTTTGGCGAAGATATATTGCTATGCATGCATTACGATTTTAATTTCGACAAATAAACTAATTTTCACGTTCAACTAGATCGATACTTCAACTAAGAAATTCACCCGGGTAATTATTTACAAAAAACAAACTTCCAAATCAGTTTTTTGTAATAAAAACTCAGTCTTAAAAACCACGATCCAACACGATTTCAAAATGATTGATAGAAAGTGGCTTGAATTGTTTTTACAACCTTTCAATAAAGAGGACATCTAAACAAAAAAACCTGAATGAAACCTCTTCTGATCCTACTTCTTCTTTCCACCATTCCTTCATTGGGTTTTGCCCAACAATGGGGAAACTGCACGATTTCCCAATTCACCAACGAAGCCAACGACGTTGAAATAAATAATAATCAGGAATCTTATACGGCCGGATACATTACAGGAGAAACCGCTTTTGACCTTTCCACCCTTGTTCCTTTTGCCCAAGGAAACGGAGATATTTATATTGCGAAATACAATCCGACAGGCTCCTTGATCTGGGAAAAGACGTTTGGAGGGAGTTATTCTGACAGAGCAATAGACCTAGCAATCGGTGCCGATCAAAACATTGTAATTACGGGTCAGTTCTTCGGGACAGTAAGTTTTGGAAGTATTACGCTTACCTCATCTGCGAACTCAAAAGATATTTTTATTGTGAAACTGGATCCCGCAGGAAATGTATTGTGGGCTAGAAAAGAAGGCGGAAATCTCGCTGAAAATGCCTACGGAATTACAGTCGACCATCAAAATAATGTCATTCTTACAGGGCAATTTCAAGGTACAGCTGCTATTGGAAACAATAACTTTACCAGCGCAATCGATCCAAACACAAACCAGCCGTCTTTTGACTTTTTTGTTTCAAAATACAGCAGCAACGGAAATCCGCTCTGGTCCTTGAACGGTTCGGCTGAATATGAAGACCGCGGATTAGCTGTAGCAGTCGACAATCAGAATAATATTTTCTTTACCGGCCAGTTTTCCAAAGATCTGACCTTTGCATCGAATACCTATGCCAACTTAGGCTATAATATCGGATTTTTATGCAAATTGAATCCTGCAGGGCAGCTTCAGTTCTTCAATCAGTTGAAAGCCGGGATGACCAATGCTTATGACCTGGAACTGAACAGTGACAATGAAGTGATCGTTACGGGAGATTTTTTAGGAAACATGAATTATTATGATGCAACAGGAATACATGTTATCCAAAACGGTTTCGATAAGCATATCTTCATTCTTAAGACTGCAAACAATGGTAATTATCAGTGGAATTATACCTTGGGTTCTGAAAATGACATTTCCGCCCGTTCGGTTTCGATGGATCCGCACAAAGATATTTTCGTAACCGGTTATTTCAAATGTGATCTATCTCAAATCCAGGATACCGCAGGAGCGACATTCAACTCTGTTGGATTCAAGGATGGTTATTTACTGAAAGTCAATAATAGCGGACAACATGAGTATATCAAACATTTCGGTGGAAAGATGGACGATGAAGGCCATGGCGTTGCAATCACTCAAAACGACAAACCTCACATTTGCGGGAGTTTTACAAAGGATTTGAATTTTGCTTATAATACTGCTCTGACCAGTACCAATACTTCAAGTCATTCACTCCTCAGTTACAGTAGCGAGACTACTCATGTTTATCTGGAAGGTGATTCGACCAGGAACTCGTTTTTAGTGAATTATGTCAATCAGAATTACCAAACATTGAACTACTATTACGTTAACACCACTGATTCATTAGTCGGTTATATCGTTTCCAATTCACCCCATTTTTTGCCTCCCGACACCACTCATTTTTGTGTGTCTGATTTTTTAACTTACGTAACACTTACCTGGGAACATTACGGACCGAGTTATTCATTCCTATGGAATACGGGATCGGACTACCAGACAATCGGAATTACAAACACCGGTGATTATTGGGTGAGTGTGCAACGGGACGATGCCTGTTCATTCGACATCGATAGTATTTATGCCATTTCAGAACCGATTCCCTTACAACCCAACTTAACAGATAACTATGGAATAAACCTGAACCAACCAGTTCCTTACAATAATTATCATTTCTGTTTTCCAGACAGCCTGACAATAAACTATTCCAACTTACAAGCCGGAACAACCCTGACAACTTATGAACCGGATGGAACTGGCTTATCCGGAGTCGGGCCATTCAATATACATGAAGGTGGGGATTATATCGTTGTTGTTACAAATCAATATTGTGATAGTGTCGCCTCTTTCACCATCTTGTATGACGAACCGATTCCTTTCGACACCTTGCAATTGGATATCATTATGAATACACCTGTTCCTACCGGAGATTCCATTACTGTTTGTTTAGGTGACGAAGTTTGTTTTGAAGGAATTGATCTGATCACGAATCCTCAAAAAGATTGGAACATTGACCTGCCTCATCCGATACATACCGCTAATTGGACTATCTCAGGCGTGAACTATACCAATGAGTTTAAACTGAAAACCTGTTTTGATCCTCAAGTAAGCGGTTGGTACAATGTGGAACTGGATCTGATCATCGGTTATGAAAACCTCTGTGGGTTGGATACCGTTCATTATTACAAGAGTAAACCCTTTTACATTCATGTAAATCCCGTTCCAACGTGGTCAGGAACAATTTCCGGTTCTAATCTTCTTTGCGAAAACGGATCGGTGTTCATTCATATATCAAACCCGAATCCTGCCTTTTCATGGGATGGACCAGGTATTATCTGGAACAATGGAATTGATAGTATCGAGGTAAATGCTCCGGGATATTATACTTATTCGGGAATATTAATGGATTCCCTGACCGGGTGTTATGCAGACTTTTCACTTACACATGTAGTCGATCCAAAAATTGCCCCGGCAATCTTGTCTATCCCGACAGATGGTATCATTTGTCCTTATGATTCAGTTCTGATGTACCTGCCAACGACTTATGTTTCTTACCAATGGATCGGTCCTGAGGGAGACAGTCTTTCAACAACCAATCAATGTTACGGTGACGACTTGGGGTTCTATTACTGTCATGTATTGGATAATGATGGTTGTTACCTAACGAGTCCGCCTTATGAATTACGTGAATACACTACTCCTAGCATTACCATCACGCCGGATGAATACTTGTGTCCCGGAGAAACAATTACCCTGCAACTGACGTACACAGGAACCCCGATCTTTAACTGGAATCCGGTCAATTCCACCCAAGATCATATTACGGTGAGCGCTCCGGGGGTTTATTATGTCCAGATCACCCAATGCGGATTTACAATTACAGACAGCGTCGAAATAATTGATGGTTCCTTTACCGCGAGTATCAGTGTTCCGGATTCTACCTTATGTTACCAGGATACGGTTGCCATTATAGGTAATCCATCAAACCTGAACTACGAATGGAACGACGGTCAGGTGACAAATGGATATCATCCTGTTTCCGATCCCGGAACTTATTTTGCTCATGTAACAAATGAATTCGGATGTATTGTTCAGACGAATTCTGTTTCAATCGGATTGGTCCCTGAATCCAATCCACCGAGTATCCAATCACAAACGATATGTCCCGGATCAAATATTGTATTATTATCCAATTCTCCATACACCTTGAATTGGTATTCGTCTGCAGACACTACATTGATTACCACCGGAAATCAATTTTCATTGAACAACCTCTTGAATGACACGACTTTCATCATTGCTTTTCAATCCAATGAATGTCCGCCCGCATTTGGATCGGTATCCGTCGAATTAGTTGACAGCTTAGGCACTTATACCATCCTGGGTGATTCAACACTTTGCCAGGATCAAGACGGGTTATTTTCGGTCAATACCACTACCGAAACCATTTCCTGGCATCATGGAAATTCAAACCTCGGGAGCTCAAATCCCATCAGTATCCCATTTAGTTCCCTAAACTCAGACAATCAACTATCCGTTCAGATTTCAAATCAATGTTATTCGACTACCGTTTTTGATAGTGTCACAATACTTCCCATAACTCATATTGAGTTAGAGAACGACAGTATCACACTTTGCTATTATGATACTGAACTTGTGGGGCTGATTACTCCGGATATTGATTCAATTACCTGGAATTCGAACCTGGGGACAGTTTCAAACGATGTATTGCTTTTAAATGGTGCAAATAATTACGGTTTGATTTCCGTTTCAGGACAAGATCAATCCGGGTGTTCAACAGATTTCGCTCAGCTGGTCGTCATCACTTCAAATTTCAATACCACGATCGATTTGAATTTCACGAATTATTGCCTGGGCGATTCGGGAGCGATTATTGTCAGCACCAATGCAGATAGTATTCTTTGGAACACTCCGGTTGGTATGTCTTATTCAGACACCCTTTCTTTTATAGTTGATGCGGTTCATGCCGGGACATATTCCATTGAATATTGGGATGCGCTTGGTTGTCATTATGAAGATTCATTGATTATTCCCGTCTATAACTATCCGAATCTGAGTATCCTACCCGATTCCATCTTCTGTCTGAACGATATCTACACCTTCTATTTCCCAAATGATACAAATACTTATGAATGGACGGCTTATGGAAATAACACCACTATTCCGATCTTATCCGATCAAAACCTCATTTTGACAGCAATGAGCCCTCATGGTTGTCTCTCATCCGATACTTTAGTCGTGCATACTGTAAATTGTGATGATCTTTTACCGAATATCATTACTCCAAACGGAGATGGAATCAACGACTATTTCATTATTGATGATGCATATTCTCAACTGAAAAATCAGCTTATTGTTTTCAATCGCTGGGGAAACAAGGTTTTTGAGGCGAGTCCTTATCGGAATGATTGGAACGGTGAGCGTGTTTCTGATGGAGTATATTTCTACCTTTATTATCCGAACGGAATGAAAGAAACGACCAATTTTAGGGAGGGATTTTTGCATATTTTGGGTAAATAAAACTTGGATCGCAGATTGTGATGCCCTATATTTATAAGAATTCGTATTCTTATGAGAACTCTTTCAATCCTGTTGCTGGTTCTTTTCCAAGTTGGAATTCAATCATGTAAAAAGAAAATAGCGGAACTTGAATACAAGGAACGTGGAACGTTGATCGAATCAAGTAGTAACGGTCATATTCCTATAGGAGACATTGCCGGGAAATTGGATTTTTCCACCACCAATGTCATAGAGAACGGCGTCACTTATTACACCATTAAGTACCGTACCATTTACCAGGGAAAGCAGATCGACTCGCGCGGACTGCTTCTTATCCCGGACAATATGGACACAACATACCTAATCGCCTATTTCCACGGGACAATCATTCCTGTAAATCTGAGTGCCTTTTATGAGTCAAAAATGGAAGTACCATCCAATTATAATGGAGGTTCAAAAGATTTCCTGGAAACACGGAATATTGCACTTGCCTGGGCATCCAATGGGTTTGCGGTCTTTCTCCCGGATTATATCGGTTTTGGTATAACAAAAGAAGAGGAGCACCCTTATCTTGCTTATGAAGAGCTGTTCAAATCCAACATCGACGGTCTTTTGGCTGTAAAGGAATTCTTTTCACAACAGGGGATCCCCTATGATAACCGACTCTTCCTATCCGGCTGGTCGCAGGGGGCCGGTGCCAGTTTATCTGCTCACAAATTCATACAGGAACAATATGCTTCCGAATTCACGATTGTTGCGAGTTCCGGATTGGCTGGTCCGTATAACTTCAAAGACTTTATTTCTAAAATTCTTGAAAAAAAGGACGAAGAGCTTATCATCAACAATATCTTCTCGTGGGGACTGTATAGCCTGAATAAATTCAGTCCGGAACTGAAACGGCCGACAGACCAGCTGTATTCTTATCCGGTTTACGATCAATATGCAGCCATATTTCCCCCATCAAAAATCCCTTCGCAAACACTTCGGGGGTATTTCCTGGATCACATCATAGACGGTTCGGACATAGCCATGAACCAGGTAATCCAAAAAAACACCTTCAGCAGCGGCTGGAATCCCGTTGGGCAAGTATTCCTGCATCACGGGGATGCCGACGAATTTGTGTATTATTCCAATTCCGTGGATGCACTGAACGGATTAGGTGGCGCAGGAAATATAGCACTCTATACTTACTTCGGTGGTACACATACTTCGGTTGTGCCAAGTTACATGACAAACACCTTAAACGATTTCAATGCATTAAAATAAAATGATGAAAAACCTGATTTTCACACTGCTCATTTGGATATCCGGATACTCGACGCTACTTGCACAAAACACCTTGCGCCCGAATATCTATTATCAGAACATGCACTATTACAATACTGCTGCCGGAAATGAAGATACTACTTATCGTGCATCTTTTGCAGCATATGCGAAATACAAATACGTTCCAACAGATCATGACAAGTATGATGACAACAACGTATGGGTAAAGCCGGTCAATTTATACTTCAATCATATTTATAACCTGGATAAAAAAAATGCCGTCAATATGTCCTACATCTACGACGGCTATTCTTTCTACAACCGGAATATCGTATACATGGGTTATACGCGCACATTCCGCTGGAAAAAATCGAACAGGCTTGACCTTGGAGCACGTGCGGTACTCAATTTCAATGGTATGAACTGGGAAAAGTTGGGTCAAATTCCCAATCGCCCGTCTTCCAAACTCACGTTCAACGCAGACCTGGACTTCGGGATTCAATACCGGTATCGGGGCTGGACTATCGGTGCATCAGCAAAAAATCTCTTTGCCAGTTCTGTGAAATCAGACGGTTTGGACCTGATCAAAGACCAGCGGGAGATATATGGCAACCTTTCTTACAACTTCCTGCTTTTTAAAGGGAAAGCAGAACTTGCTCCTTTCTTCCTGTTCTACTATGAACGCAACTTCAACCTGGATGCCGGGCTGAATCTCGGACTTTTCCAAAAAGTAAATATTTCCTATGCCTTCAGGCTACTGGAGCTACGGAACATCTTTTCCATTCGCGGGAATATTTTGGGTCACTTCCAGGTTGGTGCAGCTTTCGATTATTCGATCCTATATAGTGATTACAATATGGATTTACTTCTTGCCTACCGGTTTTGACAATAAAAAACACCTTGTTATGAATTACTTTGTGATTCTTATAACAAAGCGAATTGTTTCGTCTTATTTTTTATGATTTTGCTTGTTTTCTGAACAAAGCACATTTTTTATTGAATCGGGAATACCTATCTTTCCAAGGATTAGTTAACAAAAATAAACCTCTCCCGTTTTTATTCCTCCCCTTGTTTCCAAAACTAACGGATTTAATAACAGAAGGTTGAGAAGCAATTATTTCAAGTTACGTACCCAAAATCACGTATTCACCGGAAAAACTCTTTTTTGTCCGTCCAACTTTTTATTGCTTTTTTCGTCTTACCCTGTAAACACCCAATTACCATGAAGCTAATCCTTCTCATTTGCTCACTTTGCTTTTCGGTGTCGTGGACATGGTCTCAGACTTGGGGCGCCAGCACCTTTAGCCAAACAACGAATGAAGCGGCCGATATCGAACTGAATAATTTCAATGAATCTTACGTTGCCGGATACTTTTCAGGACAAACATCTTTCAGCCCTTCCAGCTCTTTTTCAAGCACACAAGGAAATACAGATGCATATATTGCCAAATATTCTCCAAGCGGTGCACTCATCTGGATCAAGCAATTCGGGGGATTATCCGCAGACAGGGCTATTGATCTTGCTGTAGGTCCTGATCAGAATATCGTAGTAACGGGGCAATTCTTTGGTAGTGTTACCTTCGGAAGTACGACACTGGTATCGACAGCAAACTCAAAAGACATTTTCATCGTAAAACTGGATCCTGCAGGGAATGTACTTTGGGCAAGGAAGGAAGGCGGAAGTCTACCCGAAAATGCCTACAAATTGACAATAGACAATTTAAATAACGTTGTTTTAACCGGTGAATACCAGGGAGTTGCTTCAATCGGAGCAAACACATTCACCAGCACCAATGACCCGGGAACCGGCGCTCCTTCTTTTGATTTGTTCATTTCAAAATACAATTCAGGCGGAACACCCATTTGGTCATTAAGCGGTTATGCCGATTACGATGATCGTGGGCTTTCTGTGGCAGTTGATGCGCAAAACAATATATTCTTTACAGGACAGTTTTCCGACACCTTGAATTTCGCTTCGAATACCTATAACAATAATGGAATGAATGTCGGGTTTCTGTGTAAACTGAATCCGGCCGGGCAAGTCCAATTTTTCCATTTAATGAAAGCCGGTTATACCTTGCCGTATGATGTTGAAGTAAATCAAAATAACGAACCAATAGTTGTGGGAGATTTTCTTGGAAATATGCTTTACTACGACCAAAACGGCAGTAATTCCATCCAAAATCCGTACGATAAGCAAATCTTCGTTCTAAAAACAAGTAATACGGGACAATACACCTGGAGCCATACTTTAGGCTCAACCAATGAGCTTTCGGCAAAAGCCGTTTCAATCGATCCTGCCAACAATATTTATGTAACCGGTTATTTCAAGTGTGATCTGTCCCAAATACAAGACAGTACGGAAAACATCTTTAATTCTGTCGGATTCAAAGACCCATACCTGTTGAAAGTTTCCAATGCCGGAGGCCGCATGTACATCAAACAATTCGGAAGTAAACTGGACGATGAAGGAAAAGGTGTTGCCGTTAAACAGGCTGATAAACCCCTACTCTGCGGAAGTTACACCGGAGATCTGAATTTCGTGCCCGGAGCTGCTACTCTAGGAAACGATAATTTCACCTTCAATCCGTTTTACGGAATGGAACCCTATCATGTTTTTTTAGCAGGAGATCAAAGCAGGAACTCCTTTTTGACCAATCATGTGAACGGAAATTATACAAATTACAATTATTACGCAGTTCCGACTACAGATTCATTAGTCGGATACATTGATGCAGAGCAAGCAGACCATTACGTTACTGTGACCGGTGACACTGTTCATTTTTGTACCAGTGCCAATTTATATTACCAGACTCTGACTTTCCCGCACTTTGGACCAAGTTATACAAGTACCTGGTACGATGGCAGCCACAATGTTGTAAACACCATTTCAAGCACCGGAACGTATTGGGTTCAAGAGCAACGTGACGATCAATGTTATATGGATATGGACTCTATTTACGCGATCCAGGAAACCATTCCGAATCTTCCTTTATTAACCGATGACCATGGCGTAAACGTAAATCAACCAGGTCCTCAGTATCACAACTATCACTTTTGTTATCCGGAAGGAGCTATCATCAATTATTCGAACCTGGATCCGGGTTCCACTGTTACAACTGTTGGAAATGTCGTTACATTTAACGGTCCGGGGCCCCATCTCCTCAACCAGGAATATCAATATTTTGTGCAGGTCATGAACCAATATTGTCTCAATATCGGAAGTTTTACCTTTGAGCAAGATCACGCCGATCCTCACGACAGTATTTCACTTTCTATTGCCATGAACACCACTTGTCCTACCGGCGATTCCATTGTAATCTGTCAAAATATTCCGGTTGAATTCCATGGAATCGACCTGATCATTAACCCGAATTCAAATTTCTATCCTTCTGTTTATCCTCCAATTGATACTGTAATTTGGATTATTGATGGAACACCTCATGTAAATTATGACACTGCATCCACCGTTTTCAATCCTTCCACAAGCGGGTGGCATACCGTCACAATTAAGGTCATCAAAGGGTACGACAATCTTTGTGGATTGGACACAACTATCTATACAGCTACCAGGTTATTCTACATCCAGGTAAATCCGAATCCCACCTGGGGAACGACCGTTTCAGGCGGTAACCTTCTTTGTCCCAATGAGTCGACCTATCTGGTCGCTTCCAATCCACATCCGAGTCTCCATTGGTCGGGCTCGAATATACTTTGGAACAACGGTTCGGACAGTATTGAAGTCAATTCTCCGGGATGGTACAATTATACAGGAGTCATTGTCGATTCGCTGACCGGCTGCAGTTCATTTATTGTATTCAACCATTATATCAGTGTTAAGGTCGCTCCGGACATCACTTCCAACCCGGGTGATGCGGTGATTTGTCCGTTTGATTCCCTATTGATGTCCGTCCCGAATACTTTTGCTTCCTATATGTGGTTCGGACCGAATGGAGATACTTTGTCTACCACATCTCAATGCTACACAACGGAAATTGGCAGTTATGTCTGTAATGTCACGGATGCGGATGGTTGCGTGTTAACAACTCCTCCGTTCGATGTGTTTGAATACTCCACCCCTTCCTTATCTGTTTTACCGGGTGCAACCATTTGTACGAATGAACTGGTTGACATTCAAATCAGCTATTCCGGAAATGCTACTTTCCAGTGGAATAATGGCTCTACAAGTGACCATATTTCGACCAATGTTCCCGGAATTTACGTCGTTCAAATTACCCAATGTGGAGTTACCGTTGTAGATAGTGTCCAGATAATCAACGGTTCATTTACCGCATCCATTTCGGTCAATGATTCTATCTTGTGTTTCGGTGATACAGCAGTATTTACGGGTTCGATCGTTGGTACGGCAACCGGAGCAAGTTATGAATGGAACAACGGGGATATCACTGGAAATTCATATTCTACAACCACAAGCGGCCCGTATTCTGCTTTGGTAACGAATATGTACGGATGTACTGCGCAAACGAATTCTATTAATATCACCAATGTTCCGGGAAGCGCACCTCCAAGCATCGCATCGCAGACAATCTGTCCGGGAGAAAATGTAACACTCACCAATCCAAGTACGATCATTTGGTATTCGCTGGACACAACCGTACTTTTCACAGGAACAACCGTGAATCTGACAAACGTACAGCAAGACACCAGTTTCCTGATTTCCTATACCGTTGCAAATACTACATGTGGTATGAGTTATTCCCTGGTTTCTGTCACTTTGGCTGTTCCTCCGGGATCAACGGCTATTTTGGGTGACTCGAATCTGTGTATCAATGAAGATGGTGTTTTCTATGTCAATACCACAGACAATGTAGAATGGTTTTCAAATGGAACTTCTTTGGGAACAGCAAATCCAATTACAATCCCGTTTGCAACCTTGAACGCCAATAATGTGTTTTCCGTTGAGTTTTCAAACGCGTGTTTCAATGTCGTTCAATTCGACAGTGTTTCCATCATTTCTCCGGCGGTACTTCAACTTTCAGACGACACCTTGAATGTCTGTTTCTTTGATTCAGACATTGTTTTCCTTACGAATAACAACCTCAGTTCGGTAGTTTGGACAGGGAATTTCGGTACCATTAACGACGATGAATTGACCGTTTATGGAAATAACACCTATTCGCCGATCACAGTCACTGCTGTTGATGAATTCGGTTGTCAGACACAATCCGCAATCGTGATTGTAAATACCTCCACATACAATCTCACATCAAGTATCAACTTCCCGAATTATTGTCCTGGAACGAGTGGAAACCTGGCTGCAAGCACCACTTCCGACAGCATCCTGTGGATCACTCCTTTCGGAAATTCAACTAACAATCCGCTGTCATTCACATTGAGTCAGCAAAATTCCGGGAATTTCTATTTACGGACTTGGGACGATATGGGATGTGTTTATATGGATACTGTTTTTGTTCCCATATCTCCGGTCCCAAGCTTGAATATCCTTCCTGACACTGTTTTCTGCGCAAACGACATTTACACGTTCTATTTCCCGGATGACGCAAATACTTATTATTGGACCACCTATGGAAACAGCACAAACATTCCAATCACTTTCGACCAGGAACTGATTCTGAATGTAGTTACACCGGATGGTTGTACCGGTTCAGATACGTTGATTGTCCATGCTGTTAATTGCGATGACGAACTTCCGAATATCATCACTCCGAATGGTGACGGAATCAATGATTTCTTTGTCATAGACGATGCCTATTCCCAATTAAGTAACACGATCATCATCATCAACCGTTGGGGAAATAAAATGTTTGAAGCGAGTCCTTATCTCAATAATTGGGACGGCCAAGGTATTTCCGACGGTGTTTATTTCTACATGTATTATCCAAAGGGAATTAAGGAGCCTAGTTATGTCAAACACGGTTTCATTCACGTTTTTTACGGAAACAACTAAGAAAAGCAGCTTTTTAATCGTATCCAAATCTTCAAATCAAAAAAAACGGAACTCGTAATTCGGTATTTAAAATTCGCAATTATTCCCTATCTTAACTTCATGAAACACAGTCGCTACTTATCAAATGGAGTGTTCCTGCTTGCATTATTCGCACTACTGCTCAACGATTTTTATCTGAAAACCGCATTTCCTTCTTTTTTGAGCGGGAAACTTTCAGATTTGTCGGGATTGGTCGTATTTACGTTCTTCTTCATCTTTCTATTGGGAAATCGTTTCAAGGCAACTATTTTCATCTCGACTGCTTTGCTTTTTTGTTTATGGAAGTCTTCGCTAAGTGACGGATTTATTCAGAATTGGAACGCATCCCTTCCTTTTTATTCCATTGAACGAATTGTTGATTACACAGACCTGTTTTGCCTGATTATTCTGATTCCAGTCTATTTTTATCAGCCAAAAGTCAACCCGAAGTTCAATAAGCAATGGATCGCAGTTCCTGTATTTTTGTTGAGTGTATTTGCAATTTCGGCCACTTCGAAAGGAGGAAATATCCGGGAATACAGTGAATCCTATACTTGCGTGGTCGATAAATCTTTCAAATTGAATATGACGCGTGCCGATTTCCTGAAGAATATCGCATTCAGCAATATTGCATTTGAAAAGGATCCAAATATGAAATCACCTGAAAAGGCCAGTGATTATCAATACTACATCTTAAGGAACTTCACCATTCACGACGGTTTGGTAGTTGAAGCCATGTATATCGGTATCAGGGAGAAGAAAACACACCTTGTGATCGACCTTCAAAAAATGGTTATTCAAAATATTCCGGAAGGTAGCTACAAGGAAATCAAAAAACGGGTAACCAAAGAAACTCAGGAATACTTTTCCGATTATATCATCTAATCTGTGATATACCTTTGTGGGAAAAAGAAAAAGGGTGGAAAAATCCCACCCTTCATATGATCGAAAGCAACACTTTCTCTTATTTTATTTCTTCGTAATCGACATCCTGAACATCGCCTTTCGGACTGGATTTCGAAACTGAAACCTTCCCGAAGTTCTTCAACTTCTCGTTCCGTTCCCTGACAAATTCCTTTTCACGTGCCAAATCAACCCGTTCCTGGTCCAAATTACGTTTAGCAATCATTACACGACCCAGGAACCGGAGCAAAACCAATGCTCCCAAAATCATGAGGATTGTTTTAAACAATCCCGATATGCTTGCCTCAACAATCATCCTACTTGGATAAATGCATGTTTCTTTCCGAATAGATCTTGGTAAAGAACGGATCTTTCAAATTCTTAATGAAACGGATCGCTTCACCGGTCGATTTCATTTCAGGTCCTAATTCTTTCTTTACATCCGGGAATTTCTCATAGGAGAATACCGGAATTTTGATTGCATACCCTTCTCTTTTCGGAGTAAAATTGAAATCCTTCACCTTCTTCTCTCCCAACATGACTTTCGTTGCATAGTTGACGTAAGGTTCATCATACGCTTTCGCAATGAACGGAACTGTACGGGATGCACGCGGATTTGCCTCAATCACATATACTTTATCGTCCTTGATGGCAAACTGGATGTTGATCAGTCCGACTGTTCTCAATTCAACTGCAATCTTCCTGGTAATGTCTTCGATTTGCTGCATCACAAAATCTCCCAAATTATAAGGAGGAAGAACTGCATACGAATCACCGGAGTGAATTCCAGCGGGTTCTATATGCTGCATCACACCAATGATGTACACATCTTCTCCGTCACAGATGGCATCTGCTTCCGCTTCAATTGCTCCACCAAGGAAATGATCCAACAAAATCTGGTTACTTCCCATTTCATTGATGATATCAACTACGTGGTGTTCCAATTCTTCTTTGTTGATGACAATCTTCATTTTTTGTCCACCCAATACATAAGAAGGACGAACCAATAATGGAAATCCAAGATCTTTGGATAACTCAATTGCCTGTTCTGCGCTTTCTACGATTCCGTATTTCGGGAAAGGAATATTGTTTTTCTCCAACAATTTGGAGAAACGACCACGGTCTTCCGCCAAATCCAGTGCATCAAAGCTTGTTCCCAAAATCTTGATTCCGAAACGCTCCAATTTCTCGGCCAACTTCAAAGCGGTTTGTCCACCTAACTGAACGATCACCCCTTCCGGTTTTTCGTGCTGGATAATGTCGTAAATATGTTCCCAAAAAACAGGCTCGAAGTACAACTTATCCGCCGTATCGAAATCTGTAGAAACCGTTTCCGGGTTACAGTTGATCATGATTGTCTCGTAACCACACTCTTTAGCTGCAAGAACGCCATGCACACAAGAATAGTCAAATTCGATTCCCTGGCCGATACGATTTGGTCCTGAACCCAAAACAACCACTTTTTTCTTGTCACTTACGCTACTTTCATTCTCAAATTCGAATGTGGAATAGTAATAAGGTGTTTTCGCATCAAATTCAGCAGCACAAGTGTCCACCAATTTGAATACACGTTTGATTCCCATTTCGGAACGCTTGTTATGTACTTCCGATTCCAAACAACGCAACAAATGCGCAATCTGACGGTCAGCATAACCTTTTTGTTTCGCTTCGAACATTAATTCTTTGGGCATATTCCCCAAATGGAATTTTTCAATGCGACGTTCCAATTTGATCAGGTCCTCGATTTGTTTCAGGAACCAAGTATCTATTTTCGTTTTTTCAAAGATTGTTTTGAATGGAATACCCAATTTGATTGCATCATATACATGGAACAAACGGTTCCAGCTTGGATTTTCCAATGAATGTAGTATCTCGTCCTGGCTAGTCAGCTCTTTTCCATCAGCTCCCAAACCATTTCGGTTGATTTCCAACGATTGACATGCCTTTTGCAATGCTTCCTGGAACGAGCGTCCAATTCCCATCACCTCTCCTACGGATTTCATCTGAAGTCCCAGTCGACGATCTGTTCCGGGGAATTTATTGAAATTCCAACGTGGTATTTTCACGATCACATAATCCAAAGTCGGCTCGAACAAAGCAGAGGTTGTTTTTGTAATCTGGTTATTCAATTCATTCAAATGGTAACCGATTGCCAATTTCGAAGCGATTTTCGCGATCGGATAACCCGTTGCTTTCGATGCCAAAGCAGATGAACGGGATACGCGCGGATTGATCTCAATAGCGATAATATCTTCATTCACATCCGGTGAAACAGCAAACTGTACGTTACATCCTCCAGCGAAGTTTCCGATTGAACGCATCATCAGGATAGCCATATCGCGCATTCGTTGGAAAGTCGTGTCCGAAAGTGTCATTGCCGGGGCAACTGTGATGGAATCTCCCGTATGGATTCCCATTGGGTCGAAGTTCTCAATCGAACAGATAATTACGACGTTATCGTTCGAATCGCGCAACAATTCCAATTCGTATTCTTTCCATCCAAGTAATGCTTTATCGATCATTACTTCGTGAATCGGAGACAATTGGAGTCCACGCTCCAATAATCCATCGAATTCCTTCGGATCATAGACGATAGACGCTCCCGAACCTCCCAATGTATACGAAGGACGGATACAAAGCGGGAATCCGAAGTCCTGTGCGATTTCTTTTCCTTCCAGGAAGGACTTTGCTGTTGCTTGCGGAGCCATCGGAACACCGATTTTTTCCATCAAGCCTCGGAATGCTTCTCTGTTCTCGGTAATTTCAATTGCAGCAATATCCACACCGATGATATCCACACCATATTCTTCCCAAACTCCCATTTCATCGCATTTGATTGCAAGGTTCAGGGCAGTTTGTCCTCCCATTGTAGGCAATACAGCATCGATCTTGTGTTTTTTCAAAATTTCGATGATGCTTTCAGGTTCAAGCGGTTGAAGGTAAACATTATCTGCAACGACCTTATCTGTCATGATCGTAGCCGGATTCGAGTTGATCAATGTTACTTCAATACCTTCCTCGCGAAGCGAGCGAGCGGCCTGAGAACCTGCGTAATCGAATTCACATGCTTGACCAATTACGATGGGACCTGAACCGATGATTAGTACGGACTTAATGGAATTGTTTTTTGGCATTTATGCGCTTTTTAAGAGTTCAATTTGTAATTAATCTTTGCAACATGGTAAATGGCTCTACCTATACTACAAATTGAGCGCAAATTTAGAGAATTTAATCCAGATTCTTACAAAACCGATTTTGTTTTTTACGGAGTTATTAACAGCGAATTCCGAATTACGAATGCCTGATTGCGAATTAGAGGAACCATTCCTGTTCCTTTTAGAACGATTTATCTAAGTTGATTGAGCATAGTCGAAGGTAACTCATTTTTTCACATATTTGTGATACTTAAAAATTTAAAACCTCGCTTAATCATGACTATACGAACTTTCTGGAACTTGATTCTTAAAACGATCGGTATTTGGTTGTTTATAACCGGTATACTTTCGTTGCCCACCTTGATCTACGCCGTTATCGCTGGCTTAAGGGGTTCATACTCTTCTTTTGAAATGATCGAAGTAGCTTATTTTATTTTTACTATTGCTTTTTACCTTGTAGTACTTCAATTTCTGATTTTGAAATCACAATGGACAATAGATGCCTTGAGACTAGAAAAAGGCTTTGAAGAAACACGTATCGATCTGACGATCCCTTACAGCAAATTATTGAGAATTGTCATCATCCTTATCGGAGGAATTTTGTTTATCCGTGCTATTCCAAGCTTGATTGAGGATCTTTATTTGTTTATTACAGGCAATCTTCCTTTTAGCCAAAGCCCGAAAGCTTTAAGTCTGATTGTTGGTTCTGCTCAAGCAATCGTTGGCTTTCTCATCATGACCAACAGCGATATTGTTCAACGCTACATCAACAAGAAAAGCGGCGAAGCGGAAACCAAACAATTGGACAAAGAGGAGTTTTAGTTAATTCCTAATTACAAATGTCGAATTACGAATTAAAGTCGGTCAGTCATTGGGAAAAAGAAACACTTTATTTAAAACCCAGATAAACTGTATTAACTAGTTCTGAATAATCTTGGTTCGGTCAAAATATTTTTTGGCGCTCATTTCTTTGACTAAGATTTCTAAATTCGCTTTATCTGTCGCAACTAAAATAATTACCGGTCGTTTTTTGGAATCGAAAAAGCTGTAAATCTTGTTGGGAACCATTTTCACTTTTGAAAGTTCCGGGAAGAGTTTCTTTATTTCTTTGATATTTGCCTCGCGATTGCTATCAATGATAACCAATTGGGTTTGATTCCCTGTTTTGAGATATTCCAAGGCTGTTGGATCTAGAATCGGAGAAGAAAAATTGGAATTGGTCATCTGAAAATAGGAGCCAATCAGATTCATTACTTCGTCAATTGCGGGTCCTGTATCTGCATCGTTGTAAATTGAAACACGATTAAACAAAATTCCATAGTCCGTAACCGAATTAGGAAATGCAGCAGCAAACAAATCGATTGCCTGATTCACAAAATCACGGTCAATTGACTTATTATTCGAAATATATTCTTCAATCAAAGGATACAATGCTTTTCCGAATCCATTAATGTATTCATTATTATACCAATCTGCCGGATCCAACTCGCCACTGATAGATTTGTAAGCCCAACCATTTCCAAGTGCTGTCGCCAATCCTTCGTCTAAAAAGTTGTAAGCAAATTGGCTATACGGTGATTTATTGTCAATGAAATAACCTTCCAATTTATGCTGGAATTCGCTTGGTTGTTCGTCATACAACACATGGCACATTTCATGCAATACAACGCCTATTCTTCCAATATGATCTGTTTCATCCGTCAATACCCCCACGCACAAACTGTTTGCATGCGGAGTGGCTGTACTATTTCCACTTTTCCCCGGAATCGGATACAACGCTACTACAAATGGAACTTCCTTGATCCAACATGAATTGTAAAAATGATTGATCTTGGTGAAGGACTCCGAACATTGTGTCGCATATTTTTCCAAAGCTACCCGCTGATTGATGAGTTTGCCTTCATTGTCATTCCAAATCAATTGGTCATAATACACTTCAGCTTCCTGCATAATTTGAATCAGTTTCTGCAATTCGCTATTGGGTAAAACCCCGATGATTCGATCTCGAAATTCCTGGATCGTAGACGAATTTACCAAGGCAATATCAATGAAATCATACGTGGTTCGTGTCTGACGACGATTTGCAGGGAATTCTTCCCGCTTGAACTGGTAATCCAGTTGGATATGGGCGAAATCAGTTGCCAGGCGTGCAAATTCCTGATCACCTTTCGTTTTTTCCTCGATAAACTCCCGAAGTGTACCTGATGTTGCATGATTGTAAATGGATGCTTCCAGGAAATTGAAGATACAATAGGGTTTACTGATCTTGAATTGGAAACCGATGGTTTGGGTAAACGCAGTTTGGATTAAAAAACAAAGCGATGTGAGGAGGAGTAATTTTTTCATTCAGACTATTTAATCCGGTTAGTGTAAGGAATTATTTAAAAGTGACATGAAATTACTTTTCTTTTTTTAAAGCATTGCTTTTCAAACTCAACCAAATCATTAGAATTGCACTCAGCAAGTGGATTTGAAATGTAATGAGGTTCATAACCCAAAATTTATCCGAAAAGATTCTTCCGAATGAAATCAAAAGGGAGTCCAGATCCCTGGTGAATCTAAAGAATCCGGTCAAATGAAGTACGATATATAAAACACATACAATTACTGTATTTAAAAAATATACTTTCCTTTTCCAATTTAAGATCCCATCAATTATCATTGCTATCAATAGACCGAGGAGCATATAATAAATCGGATGTGAGAATAAATCGGATAGATTGTATCCGGGATATTTTTCAAAACACAGTCCCCTCAAATCAGGGTCGGATGTGTAAAAACATTCCATAATCTCACAATTCACCGAATAGTAAAACCGATCTGCCGCCTGTGAAAAGAAATACAGGAAGAGGATTTGAAGTAGGATTAATTTGATGGATAGTTTATGAATGATCTTCATACTCCTACAACACAATATTATTCTTAGGAGTCAATGCAGGCGGAAGTTCTGTTTCTCCTAACATTTCGCGCAAGTCAATTTCAATGGTGCGGCTGATCTGCGAGATCGGGACGTCATTTGCGCCTCCTTCAAATGGATTCTCTGCACTCTCCCCCACTTGTTCCAATGAAGTGAAAACCCAGGAAATCAAGACACTGAAAGGAACAACCAGCCAAATCATATGTCCTTTCATAAACCCGTCGATGTAATCATTCAATTTGGCAAATTCAAACAGCATTCCAAAAGGCAAGAGAAAACAGAATAAGCGGATAAAAAAGGTATTGATAGTGGCAAATTGACGTGGATAAGGGAAATTCTTAATGCGTTCACTCTTTCCCTGATGTTCAAAAAGCTCATTCAACACTTTCTGCATTTCGATGTATTGAAAAGTGTCCAATTGTCCCGAATCAAGCAATTCCCTTAGCAACTTGGATTGCTTTGCCAATAGCTGGGTGGCACGATTCTTATTCTTTAAAAGTGCATCCAATTCCTCCTGATCAATATACTTTATCAATTCCGCCTCTAAAGATGATTCCCGCTCGGGAACATGAAAATATTGACTATATTCCTTATTGTACGATTTTGATGCGGTTTCCCATATCCTCGGATCCCGCATTTGGTAGCGCAATGCTGTCAACCATGCAAAATGTCGGTATATGAGCTCTTTACTTTTTGCATCATCAGGAACCATGTTTTTACTCATCGCTCCCCAAGAACGGCTACTATTGACAATTCCTCCCCAAATCTGCCGTGCTTCCCAGGTCCGATTATAAGCTTGGGTATTTTTAAATCCGACAATGAAGGCAGTTGCTGTTCCTAATAATGCTACAACAGTCCAAGGAATGGCAATCCAATGAATGTGAAACACTTCAAATAAAACAACCGGGACAACTCCAATTAAGACCAGCCAGAAAATATTTCTTCGTGTCCAAATGATAAACTCTCCTATGTGATATGATTTTCCTGAATGCATTTTTTAAATTTAAAATTGAAAATGGATAATTGAAAAGCTAAGAAAGTTGTTCTGCATCTTCATAAAGACCTACTATTTTCGTGAGGTGAATTTACTGATGATTATCCCAACCAGGACAACGGTATAAAAATGTCCGGAAATCCCCAAAATAGAAGCAACCAGTTTGGTATTGTGAGCAGTCGGAACAATGTCTCCGAAGCCGATACTTGTCATCGAAACAGAGCTGAAGTAAACGAGATCCATGTAAACCGAAGCATTATCCTGCATATCTATCCCATGAAAGGAATACGGATTGCTGTATATCATGAATTGAAGCAGAAACACGCTGATTTCAATGAGCAAAAAATACCCGCAAGCCGCTGCCGAAATCACGTCTTTATCAATGTAACTGGGCTTTATCAGGAACTGCACTACTTCATAAAAAATGAAACAAAAGAAGAGTACGTAGATCACATTCAGGATTTCAAAATAAAATTTCACATCCTCTACAAAGGAAATTCCTATTGGAAGCAATACAACAATGATAAACAGCACGTTCTTGATCCATCCTTTCCATTTGTTCTTACCCATGAAAATCCCGGTACAAGCCAATCCCAACAGAAACATATTGATAGGCCATATAACATCGCGATAGTTGGCGTGGTCACTTATGAAAATGCCAACAAACAGATGCTGAAGTAAAGCCACCAAAAGAACCTCATACTTTCGCCGGTCAAAAAAATCACGCAGTTTCCTCATTTCAGTTACTTTATATCAAAGATAATTGACAATTCCGAATGTCGAATTCCGAATGCTGAATTATTGGGATTAAGCTCTTAAACAAGCGTGTCTAATAATTAATTGATTTATTAAAAATGGTTATTTCTGAGCTGAAAAAAGTACCTTTACACTAAATTAGAGTTTCCATGAAATTGGTTTTAAATCAGCATCAGATTGAGCAAAAAATCATGCGTTTGGCGCACGAGATTTTAGAAAACACCTATGGTATTCCTGAATTATTTATTGGGGGGATCATAGGGAACGGCGAAACTTTTGCGCAGCAGATTACTGAAATCATCCGGAAGAACAGTTCTCAAAAGGTCACTTATTTCAAAATTGACCTGGATAAAGATCATCCTTTGGACTCAAAGATCAATTGCTCCATCGACCCTAAATCATTCGACGGTAAATGGGTGATTTTGGTAGACGATGTCATCAATTCCGGAACAACAATGCAATATGGAGTCATGAAGATCCTGGAACAACCCGTTCGAAGTGTAAAAACAGTTGCTTTGGTTGACCGGATGCATCGCAGGTATCCTATCAAATGTGATTTTGTCGGAATGACTTTGACGACCACATTGGGTGAGCGCGTAGAAGTGATGCCATCCAATGGATCACTTGAAGCATTTCTTGTATAGTTCAATGATTGAAAAGATTCAAAACATTCAAACTCAATTTTTGAACTATTGAACTTTTCAACCTTTTGAACATTTCAATATTTGAACTTTCATTTATGAAAAGAATAACAGAATCAGAAAGCAATCATCACGACCTGGATACTCAATCTACCAGGAATTTATTGATTGGAATCAATGAGGAGGATCATACCGTTCCCTTGGCTGTTGAAAAGGAAATTCCTCAAATAGAAAAATTGGTAGATGCTTGTGTGGAGCGCATGCGCGACGGCGGGCGCTTGTTTTACATGGGTGCCGGAACCAGTGGAAGATTGGGGATTGTTGACGCGAGTGAATGTCCTCCTACTTTTGGCGTTCCACATGGAATGGTTATCGGAATTATTGCCGGGGGAGACACTGCGATCCGTAAGGCCGTCGAATTTGCAGAAGACGACAAGGAACAAGGTTGGAAAGACCTCGAGGCTTTCAACATGACGGAAAAAGATATCGTAGTTGGAATTGCCGCTTCAGGAACAACACCTTATGTATTGGGAGCCTTGGCAACAGCAAAGAAAAATGGAATCCTTACAGGAGGAATTTCATGCAATCCTCATTCACCTTTGAGTCAATTGGCTGATATCGCCATCACACCGGTAGTCGGACCGGAATTCGTTACCGGAAGTACCCGCATGAAAAGCGGAACTGCTCAGAAATTAGTCCTGAACATGCTTTCCACCGCAATCATGATCCGCTTGGGAAGAGTGAAAGGAAACCGGATGGTGGACATGCAGTTATCCAATGAAAAACTGGTTGACCGCGGTACCAAAATGGTGATGGAAGCAACCGGATTGGAAGAGGAAAAAGCGAATGAATTGTTGTTAAAACACGGTTCGGTAAGAGCTGCAGTGGATTCACAGACAAAATAATAGATCCGTTAATTAATCGACCTAAACAGAATGATACTTATTGTACCATTATCACTCTTATTGTTGTTTCTCTTTGCAAAAGGAATAACAAAAATGCTCAATCCTGAGCTATCGAAGGCAAAAGCTTATTTTGATTCCAGTATTTTGTTCTTTTTAACGATGGGGCACCTTACCTTTTTTTTAGATAATTTGATCCAGCGTTATGTGGAATATTATCAACAAATTGATCCAATTGATAATCAGTATACCCCAATAGCTTTCAAATATATCTTAAGCTTCCTTTTCTTCTACGTTCTAAATGCAGTTTCGAGTTTCTATATTTGGAAAAAAGGTAAAAAACTTCCGCCCCTAGCTTTTACATTAGCTATTTGTGCGATGATCTATTGGTTGATTATCTGTATCCCTTGGAGCATTCAATTCCTAAATCATTCGGATTCACATGAATATTATGAACCACAATCGGGTTGGATTTTCATGTTGACTCCTTTAAGCTTCATACTCTTTAATCTGACTCTTTTTATCCGTGTGATTAAATCCGACGAATCCAATCAAATTAGAAATCAATACCAAAACAAATTCCTGAATTATTTGAACAATAAGTTGATTGACTCTCAAAAATCAAGTGTTTGGATCTTGATACTCTTCTTTCCCTTTCTTCTGATCATTCTTTGCATCCTCCAGATATTCGGGCAATATCCTGATTCCATGGTTAAAGTTTTTACCGATACAACGACCTGGACATTATCTCAAAAAAGTCATCCACCTTTTTTAGATCACCAAGGCCATTATTTATGTACCGTTGCGGCTTGTGGCTCTCCTACTATTGTGAAACCACAAAAAATAGGAGTGAGACATGGACATCAAATCATTGTTAATCGCCAGTTATCTGTTGCAAATGCATTTGAGAATATCATTGAAACCAAATTCCCGGGAACGCATCGGGTTATCCGAAAAAATTATGACAAATACGGATACCCGCTTTCAAAGAAAATTACTAGTCGGTTCGGTGCGAATCTAACTTATTTCTTCATGAAACCTTTGGAATGGCTTTTCCTGGCATTTATATACTTCTTCAGCTTAAAACCCGAGGAATTAATTGCTAAACAATACGGAAATGATTTGTAATTTGGTTGATTCATGATTCAAGCAAAACCAATTCTTCAAGTAACAGACCTAACGATTCATCGTCCGGAGCCGATTGTAGAGACTATTCCAGTCTTGGAATATTACAAGGAAATCGACCCGAAACATGCCATAACCGAGTTGCTGGAAGGGAATCATGTGTTGATTGCAGATCAGTTCAGCAGTGGATTGTTGGTATTGAATGCATTGAAAGAGCGTTTGTCAAAAAATCAGCCGAAACAGACTTTTGAAAATCAGCGAAACCTGCGCGTTGCCTATCGAAAAGCAAGCCAATTGTTATTGATTGAAATCGCTAATCACCGTTTGCAGATGAAAAAAGCTCCTGAAATCGGTTGGTTGAAAAAGTTGTATGCCCAAACTCCTGATTTCTTGTTGCCTTTTACAGACGTTCAAGGATTAAACAGCTCTTGGCAATGGTACGAAAAAGGAATCCGGATTCCGGGATTGAAACAAACACTTCATCCGTTTTATGGAACCTACTTCCCTACCCGTTTCGAACACATCGATCTGTTTGTGGATTACCTCAAAAAATACCGCGGATCGAAAGAAATCGCCTTTGATATCGGAATTGGAAGTGGTCTTTTAAGTAAACTCTTCCATCAATCTGGTTTTAAAGAAGTTAACGCTTCAGATATCAATCCGAATGCCTTGATAGGAATGCTTGAATCGGAAAAGGATGCAGAGCAAAAAACCAACCTGTACTTCGGTGATTTGTTTGCCGGTTCAAAAATCAAATCGGACGTTGTCGTTTTCAATCCTCCGTGGATCCCGCTTCCAAAAGAGGTTTCCGGAATTGACCTGGCCATTTATTACGACTCGAAGCTATTTCCACGTTTTTTCGAAGAAGCTCATAAGCACTTGAATCCTGGAGGGAATGTCGTGCTACTGTTTTCCAACCTGGCCGGATTAATGGATTCGGATTTTGTTCATCCCATTGAACTTGAATTGAAAAGCAAGAAACGTTTTTCACTGGTTGAAAAAACGATTAAAAAAGTGGCGGCGGCATCATCGAAGACAAAACGAAAGGCAAGCTGGCGGGATGAAGAGTTTGTAGAATGCTGGATATTAAAACTGAATTGAAAATTGAAAAGGGAGAATTGAAAAGATAAGATCCTTTATAAGAAATCTAATTTTACCCACATTTATACAATTCCATCTTCTCAATTTTAAATTACCTTTGAACCATGCAAATCAAAACAACGCTTACACAGTCGCAATTCGCGAAACTCACCGGAATCTTACTTTTAAAACGCCTTCAAGTCCTTTTCTTGCTTTTAGCTGTTTTGGGATTGATTATCGGTGCTTTGATTGCTACGATCGTATTTAAAAACAAGGACGCTTACATGCTCGTTTTTGTTGCCCTTGTATTTTTGGCCTTATTCGCATTCAGCATTTACAACAATGCGAAAAGACATTATCAGAACAATCCGAGAATACGGCAAGAAACCACCTATGACTTTTCAGATAAAGGGATTTCTATTTCAAAAGAAGGATACGCATCAACTATCAAGTGGAGTGAAATTATCCGGATCCGTAAAAAAGCAGGATTGATCTTGATCTGGCAGAACAAGCTGGTTGCAAATGTGATTTCGGTAAAGGATGTCAGTTCGGAACAATTACAGGGAATAAAGGAATTTGTTCAAAAGAAACATATTCGGTCCAACTTGTAATCCGGTCCAAAACCAGTTTTCACTTTTTAGTTCCGTTAATTTCTCTACATTTAAACCAAATCTTAAATCTTTTCAATGAATTCATCGAAGATTTGGCATAAATTACTATTCGGGATGCTGATTTCACTGGTTATTGCGCTAGCTGCAGTTTCCCTTGTTGTCTATCGTGAAATCTCTCAGAATATCACTCAAAAAACAAATAGTCGCCTGGAAGTCATCCGAAACCTGAAAAAGGAACAGGTGGAGTTTTACTTCAAGGAATTGCGGGACCAAACCGAACTGATGAGTTCTTCCGGCTCATTCGTGAATAAGTTCATTGAATGCAAGGAAGCTTTTAAAGCTGTTTCTGCGGCGCCTGATTTTGATACAGAAACATTCAATCGTTACAAAGCTCACCGCGACAGTATTTATTACGACAGTGTAAAGTCTTATTATGGAAATAACAGTATTTCATTAGACTTAGCGTCCAGGGATCTCGCAAACAACAAGGAAGCGATCATTATTCAAAATTCGTTATGGGATAAGCACTTCCCGCATCTTGCCTGTACAGATAAATTCAGGGCTATTGAATCAAAACTAAATTCCAGGACAAAACGTATTGCGGATAAAATAGGTTTTCACGATGTCATTCTCATTGATTCCAAAACCGGGTATATCGTATATACGACGGATCATCATTCGGAAATCGGGGCAAATGTACTGGAAGGTCCTTTCAAAAACACCAGTATTCGTAAAGCATTCGATGCTGTTCGTGAATTGAGGGAATCGAAAACGTTTATTGTCGATTTCGAAGCATATCCTCCTTCCAATAACGAGCAAACAGCTTTCATTGCATGCCCGATGATCAAAGACAGTATCAATGTCGGGATATTGGTAGCCGAAATTGGAATCGAGGAATTGGATAAGATCCTGACATTTGACCGGGATTGGAAAAACCAGAACATGGGGAAAACAGGTGAAGTTTATCTCGTTGGTGCAGACCTGTATATGCGCTCCCAAAGTCGTTTTTTATTAGAAGACAAAGACAGCCTCGTAAACACATTGATCCATGCGAATCAAATTTCGAACACGGATCTGAAGCATCTGAAAGCGAGCAAATCTTCCATTAAAAGCATCCGCATTGATTCCGAATGTTCCAGAAAAGCAATTGCGGGAAAAAGTGGAACGGTTAAAACACTCGACTATCGCGGAGAACCCGTATTGGGTGCATATTCACCCTTGGATCTTAATAATGTACATTGGGGAATTGTGTCTAAAATGGATCAAAGTGAAGCATTTTCTGAAATTGCAGAGCTACGGTATTTTCTGATCATCACGTATTTGATTGTGCTCTTTGCTTCAGCTTTGGTGGCTTTCTTCATTGCCAAACAGATCGCCAAACCCATTCAACAACTAAGTCACCACGCCAAAGAACTGAGTACTGGAAATTTTGAAACAAGTATCACCGTGAAAGGGAATGATGAAATTGGTGAACTCGCAACCAGTTTTCGTGTCATGCAGAACACCATCGTCACCTTGATTGATGATTTAACTGAAACGAACAGAAGTTTGTCTGAAAAGCGCAAGGATATGTTTGATTCCATCGCCTATGCGCAACAAATCCAGGAGAACATTCTTCCTTCCAAAGATATGGTGAACAGTTATGTTCCCGATTCCTTCGTTTTCTTTCAACCACGGGATATTGTAAGCGGGGATTTTTACTGGGCAGCTGAGCGGAATAAGGAATTATATCTTGGAGTTTGTGACAGTACCGGACACGGAATTCCCGGTGCTTTCATGAGCCTGTTGAATGTTTCATTCCTGAATGAGGCACTGATGAACGAGAAGATCGAAGAACCCGGTGATATTCTTGAAAAAGTGCGTGGTCTTCTGAAAAGCGTTTTCCAATACGAGCGCCAGGACGGAATGGATGGAATCCTGATCCGTTTCAATCCTAAATCAAAGGTCATTACTTATGCGGCCTCGAACAACGCTCCTATCCTGGTCAGAAATGGCACTTACAGTATTCTGGAATATGACAAGATCCCGGTTGGAAACTCCTCTAAAAAAGAACAATTCAAAACTTATTCATTGGAGATTCAAACCGGAGACATGCTATACCTGATCACCGATGGATTCCCGGATCAATTCGGCGGACCGTTGAACAAAAAATACAAGTACAAGCCATTCTACGATTTTCTGCTTTCCATCTCTCATCTTCCATCGGAAGAGCAGAGGGAATTGGTGAAAACCGAATTTTTCAAATGGCAGCACGACAACGAGCAGGTCGATGATGTGATGGTACTGGGAATCCGTTTTTAAAACCAATTCGTAATTAAATTCTATCCTCCGCCGGTATTCACACGTCCTTTCAAATCGTCAGCGCCTGTTCCTCTTCTTCTGCTTCCGGCCACACTTGTTTTCCCGAATTTATAGGTAAAGCTCATAGTTGCAACACGCGTATCCCGTTTCACATCAAAGTATTCCTTGTAGTTCGTGAAAGAAACGTTTGCCCGAATGTAATTCGTGTAGAACATATCCGTCCAGGCAAACTTGATCACTCCCCGACTTTGCAAAATTTTCTTCTGAACCCCGATTCCCGTATGCCATATTTCCTTGATGTGGTCAAAAGCGTAAATCTCAGGCGTATGATACGATGCATTCCATTCAATAGACCAATCCTTCTTCAAAGTAAAAGTGTTTACCGTACTCAGGATCAAAACTCCCGAACCCCTGTTTTTGAGATTCGTTTGTGCCACATTTCCCGAATAAAGTGCCACATAGGCATTTACGTTGTTGATGCTGTTCCACCATTTTGTAACCTGGACAGGAGCTGAAATATTTGCGTAGACCAGATCTGCGCGCTTCAAATTGACATTTGTTTGTACCGTTACATTTTGGTTCTGTGTCAATGGTGCGATCACTTCCGTGATATTGTTTTTGGTCGTTGCTATTCCGGCATTCACAAACAAGACATTCTTAAAAGAATAACCGAGTTCAAAAGTATAGGTTGTTTGTGGACGCAGGTACGGGTTTCCTTCTTTGTAAGTCGATGGATCCAGGTAAAACTTAAATGGGTTCAATTGGTCGTAACTCGGACGATCAATTCTGCGATTCATCGATAATTCGAAGTGATGTTTCCCAACCGGGTTGAATCCCAGGTAAGCCGTTGGAAAGAATTGGAAATACCCGGTATCTGAAACCGAATTACTGGCTTTTTGAGTTCCTTTCACATGCGTATATTCCCCACGTGTCCCTAATTGAAAAGACCATTTTTTTCCTTCGTAATTCCAAGTCAAATAACCTGCACCAATCGTTTCCTGGTAAACGTAATGATTGCTTTTAGTGGTATCATAAACGGGAGTTCCATTGCTTCGATCGTAAAATTTCAAATCATTGTCTGCAACCACATAGCTGGATTTCAATCCCGCGTCGAGGAAGTTCTTCGCATTCAAGGCTTGATGCAGATCGACTTTTGCGGCATGGATCGCCAGGTTGCCCTTCAAATCTCCGGTAAGGATATAGGAATCCTTAAATGGAATACCATCCAGGCCGTAATAACTTGTATTGAATCGTTGGTTGTTTTGGTTCTGATAAACCGCATAATCCAGATCGGCTGTAATTTCTGAACCCATGGAATCCAAAACATGCTTGTAATTCAAATTCGCAGAACCGTTGAACCACTTTTCCTTTCGATCATTCGTTGTGGTAAACCGGGAAGCATTCACGTTTTCCTGGATCTGCACATCTGATTGATTGATCCCATCGATGGTAAATGTATTACTCATTCCATTAACGACAAAGCCGAGCGCATTCCTTTTATTGAGCTGAAAATCCATTCCAAAACGTGCACTGTGATTGGATACCGGAAACCTCAGGTTATTATCCTGAAGATAAGCTCCTGTAAATGTATCCTGATTATAAAATCGACGTTCAAGGACCAGCCTGTTGAATCCTTTCCTGTAAGCATAATTGTATGAAGCGAATACATTCACCTTCTTGTTCCTGTGATTCAATGAAATCCCTGCTCCCGCTTTCGGATAAATTCCTTGTCCATAGCTCGTTGTCACAGTTCCGTTTGTTCCTAAACGCGTATCTTTTTTCAGTCGGATATTAATTATTGCCGAACCTGCAGCATCATACTTTGCAGACGGATTGCTGATCAATTCTATCTTATCAATGGCTGAAGATGGAATTCCTCTCAGGAAATTGGCCAGATCCGTTCCCGACATCGGTTGTGCTTTTCCATCAATCTGAACGATGATACCACTTTTCCCATTCAAACTGATATTGTCTGTAGAGCTGATACTCACACCGGGCGACTTTTCCAAAATCTCAAATGCAGAGGAACCCGTTGCGCTCAGGGATTGTTCTACATTCAGGACCATCATCCCTGGTTTCCGTTCTATCATGGGTTTTGTTGCAGTGATTGTGACCTCTTCCACTTCTTTCGGTTGATTTTGAAAGCTTAAATTCATATCGGAAGTTTTAGAAAGAGCTAAAACAGGAGTTGTGAATTCGGTAAAGTTTTCATGGGTCAGGCGAATAAAAACCGAATCCACCGGAAGGACATCCGCTTCAAAATGACCGTCCTTTTCAGATACAGCCATCGATAGAAGTGTCGAGTCAGTTGAATAGATAAACAATACTGCATCTTCAACAGCTTGACTTTTCGTGTCGGAAACTGTTCCCTTCACCCAAATCTTTTCCTGGGAAAAGGAGTGAAAAGAAATAAGCAGACAAATGAGTAATCCTGTTTTCATCGGAATTTAGTTTGAAACAAATATCCATTTAATTGATAAGTCAATTAAATTTTTGTGATTAGCTGTTTTCAGGATTGTTAAACGGCAATGAACAAGGTTCAAAGGGTTGAAAGTATTCAAAGAGTTAAAGCCAATTTTCCACTTCTCACTTTCGAATTTTAATTTATTTTCCGACTATAACGCTTTAGCAAATCGGGAGCAATCCCCAGCCCGAAAAAAGGAGTAATTTTGAGGTAGAAATAAAAATATGAGCAAGCTAAGAGGTGCGTTATTTGTGGGGTTTGGAGCAGCGAGTTATGGAATTCTGGCAACGATTGTGAAGTATGCAAATAACCACGATGCGCATACAAGTATTCTGACCTTTTATCAGTCATTGGTTGGGGTGATTGTCCTGTTTGCATTGATGCAAGTCGCAAAACGAAAAAAAACTCCGGTAAAAGCCACACTAAAATCAAAATCCAAACTGGTCCTTTTTGGGATTTCGATGGGTTTGACCAGTTGTTTCTACTACATTTCCATCCAAACCATTTCTGTTTCAATCGGGATCATTTTATTGATGCAATCCATCTGGATGAGTGTTGTCTGGGAAATGATCCAAACACGAAAAGTTGCTCATTGGCTGAAAATCGCCGGTAGCTTGTGTGTCTTGGGAGGAACAATCCTCGCTACAAATCTCCTGCAAGAAGATGTCCGTGTTTCTGCAGAAGGAATTGTTTACGGCTTACTTGCAGCTTTGTCTTACACGATCAGCATGCATGCTTCCAACCACGTGGAAACACAACTTTCCAGCGTAGTACGCAGTTTTTGGTTGATTACAGGCAGTTTGTTGACTGTTATTGTTTACTGGAACATCCAGATTTGGGAACACCTTGATTGGATGATCTTCCTTAAATTCGGGATTATTTTAGGTCTTTTCGGCACGGTCATTCCTCCCATTTTATTTAACCTGGGAATTCCAAAAACAGGATTAGGTTTAGCGGGAATTTTGGCTGCGATCGAGATCCCGGTTTCGATTTGTTCTGCACAACTGATTTTACACGAAAGGGTAACAGGCATGCAATGGCTTGGAGTAGGAATCATTATCGCCACGGTGGTGGTGATTAATTCCAGGAAGACAGTTTGAGTGTGAGTGTGAGTGTGAGTGTGAAGAAATAATCAATCCTCCCAACCACACATTTTCAGTCCCAATTTTTCGGCTTCAGCGACCGTTATTTTTTTGACTTCGTGTTTGCAGTTATTGAGCCCGCGGCAATCGCGTTTGTAATGAAAAGCAACGGATACCGGAGAATCACAGATATAAACGACTCCATCTCCGGAGGAAAAACAACACGCAAGAGCAATAGCTAGCATTAATTTCATGTGAACAGTTCGGTTTTGTTAAACAGTTTAATTGTTGGTTCCGCCAATATAGTCAATTCGCTCGTTTCCAGTTCTTTTTTTCGCAATTTTCAGCAATCCAAACAAAAACTCCCATACGTTGCGTCCTTATTTCTCGGCTTCCTATTTGTTATTTGACAGGATTTTCCTGCTTCAATGAATAGTATGCCTTCGAGTGAAATTGACTAACTTTGTGCCATGCGATTCGATATTCTTACCATTCTTCCGGAACTCTTGGAAGGCCCATTCAATGTTTCCATGATGAAACGTGCCCAAGAGCGCGGATTACTGGAAATTCACATGCACAATATCCGCGATTATTCAACAGACAAGCACAAGAATGTGGACGATTATCAATACGGCGGCGGAGCAGGAATGGTCATGGCAATCCAACCCATTGTGACTTTGATCGAAAAATTGAAATCGGAACGCAACTACGACGAAATCATTTACATGACTCCCGACGGAGAATTGCTCGAACAACGACACAGTAATTCCTGGAGTTTAAAAGAGAATATCATGATCCTTTGCGGTCATTACAAAGGAGTCGATGAACGTATTCGCGAACACTACATTACAAAGGAAATTTCTATCGGATCGTATGTTCTGACAGGTGGTGAATTGGCTGCAGCAGTTGTAGTTGACAGCATCGGGAGGTTAATTCCAGGTGTTATGAATGATGAAACTTCTGCGCTAACAGACAGTTTCCAGGACGATCTACTCTCTCCACCGGTTTACACCCGTCCACCGGAATTCAATGGATGGAAAGTCCCGGACGTGTTATTGTCAGGAGACTTTGGAAAAATTGAGCAATGGAGAGAACAACAAGCTATCGAGCGGACAAAAACACGTCGCCCTGACTTATATAAAAAGTTCAACGGAGAGTGACCTATTGCTTGCTCTCTGAAAAAATATTCTTTTTCTTGGTTGTATTCTTGAGTGTATTTTGAATCTTTTCCAGGTTCACTTTCAAGGTTGTTTCATGCTTTCTTTTGTTCACAAAAAACGGTACATATGTTTTCGCGAAATCATACGTAAGCACCCCCAACATCGCTAATGAGATAAAGTAAAACACCTGGAAGTGTACATAATGAATGATCAAACCAGAGAAAATTCCGCCAATCAGGTAAGCTCCCATAATCGCAGCCATCAGTTTTGTTTTTTGTACCACTTGAATATTCATCCGGTATTTCTTCTTTGTAAGCATGGATAAATGGATCGCCAGATCAGTTGTCAATCCCGTCAAATGGGTTGTTTTCACCTGGAAATTCGAAATACTTGCTGTCAATCCGTTCTGAAGTCCCATGGAGAATAACAATACGGAAACCAAAATCTCTGTTTGTGTCAATGTTTCGGTATAAAAGAACTGACCGTAAATTCCTACGAAGACAAAACACAAAATTTCAAGGATCATGGGAATACTGTGAGAAACGAAGGCGTTTTTCCTTGTACTGTTTATAATCAGGTTATTCGACAAGAAACTCCCGGTAAAGAACAGGATAATCCAAAAGAAAACCACCAGCATCTGGAACCATTTTCCATCTGCAATTTCCTGTGCCAATATGGCAAAATGCCCCGTCAAATTGGAGGTGAAGGAATAAAACAAAACCAATGATGCCACATTGACCATTCCCGCAATGATTGCGGTAAAGATTCCCAATCTCAGGTTATCCTGAAATGTTCTGCTATTACTAAATCTACGTAACATATTATCTGATTTTTTTAAGCGTGATTTTTACAATTCCACGTGCATGGACATCGGTATCAAAATGAAGGATCAACTCGTTTTTCTTTAAGGATTCAACAGAATAAACTTCCGTCGTTCCGTTATCATTCAATAAAGTCAGGATTCGCCCCCGGTCTTTCAAGCGCCATTTGGCCAGATGCTCCTTTCCGGTTCGCTCATGAAGTTTAATACTGTAATTATTTCGGAAAGTCCAGTTCTCAAATTCGTGGATCACCAAATGGTTAGCTATGTCTATACGTTCCTCCTCTTCAATCACCTGTTTCACTTTTTCTCCCACATTGTTCCTGTCATACACCCAGGAAATTTCCTTCCACTCACCCATTATGGCTGCTTCGGGATAAGATGAATGACTAAACACATAATATCCGAAGGAACTCAGCATGAGAATTGCTGCACAGGACGATATGACTAATTTCCATTTCATGCGATTGCTGTAATTATTACTTGATTGGTCTTACTGGAATATTGATTGTTATCCCAAGCTATGAGTTGTTTCCTGATTTTGGATTTTTGCAGAAAAGGCAAGATATCCATACTCTTTTTATGCGACCAATCGAATGTCAGTTCATAAGGAATAATGATCCTGTCTACTTTATTCGTTTCGGCAAATTGTTCAAACGAACTTTGGATAAGTCCGCTGAAAAAGGCAATTTGAATTGATTCGACTTTTGATTCCAATTCCTTTTCCAAATTAGTTAGTTTACTTAGAAATTCTTTTCCTGCCAGTTCGATTTTCAAATCACTTTGATCAAAAAATAATAAGTCTGAAATTGAATTTGACTGATAAATCCCATGCACCAAAAGCACATTGATTGAATCTTCCTCCTGAAATTGAAGTAAGGCTTTAAGCGGTTCCAATGATGAAACGTTAAAGTCTGTCGGTATTAGAATTGTTGCTCCCATCTCTATTTGTTTTAAACAAAATTAGAGTGCGGGTATAAGGATGGGATAAGAGTCGGATTAGAACGGGATTAGAATTCAGATTTTAACTTTTATTCAGGATTTATATGGGATAACCAAACTCACCAAAGTCCCCCTTCCTTCTTCCGAATGAACAATGATCTTACCTTGATGTTGTCGCATAATATTTCTTGTCAGAGGCAATCCGATTCCATAACCTTCAAATGAAATGGTATTCGAGGCTCTAAAAAACGGATCGTAGATATGACTCAGATCCTGAGGGGGAATTCCAATTCCATGATCCTGGATATGTACGGAAATTGCTTCTTTGGTATGAGTCAGATAAATCCGGACCGATTGATTATTCGAATATTTACTCGCGTTCAACAATACATTCGACAAAGCCAATTGCAGCAACTGCGAATTTCCTTTTATTTCCAGTGCATCGAGATTCTCGGGAAGACTTCCGAAGTCGAATTGAATTTTATTCCCCGGAATAATTCGATTTACAGTTTCCATCGTTTCAAAGATCAGTTCGTCCATTCGCAGGTTTTCAATGGTCATCTTTTTACCATCAAATCCGGTTTGCGCCAAAAACAGAAGCGCTTTCGTTTTCTTATTCAGCTTCTCTGCCTGTTCCAAAATATGATTCAAGGCCGTTTTGTAATCTTCCTTGCTCCTGTCTTTACTCAACATCAGATCCGCCTGACCAATAATACTTGTGAGTGGTGTATTTAATTCGTGTGAAGCGTTGCTGATAAAATTATTCTGTGTTTCAAAACTAGTTTCCAGACGATCCAGCATGTTATTCATCGTCCGGATCAGCTCTCCCAATTCATCGCCTTCCTGCTTGTTTTCAATCCGAAAATGCAGATTCTCAGTTCCGATCTTGTGCACACTGGAACTCAAGTCTGCTATCGGTTTTATCAGCCTTTTGGAAAGCCACAAAGAAACCATTACAATTAAAAAAACAGCCGAGAAAAACATGGAAACCAATAATCCTCCCAAATAATTTTTGTACTTCGTGTAGTACATGTTCCGTGCAGAGGTATAGACCACGAAGCGTTTCCCGTTCTTTGAAATATACAATACTCCATATTTCAACAAGTTTCCTCTTCTCTCTTGTCCGATTTTATACCGAATTACCTTTTGAATGAAATGATTGTCCTCCCTTTCTTGTTTTGTCTTCAGGACAGGTTTTCCCTGTTTATCCAATCCCACAACAATACTGTTCTCTTCCGGCAGTTTCTCCAGATATTCTTCTTTGAATTCTTTTACAAACTCCTTATCGCCCCGATGATCCAATTCAATTCGAATCGTGGTATGGGTACGTGTTTTCAGTCGGTCATAAAAATCATTAAACACGTAATTGGACGACAACACATATACAATCGCACTGAACAACAGTACCAATACCGCAAATGTTGTACTTAACAACCAAATTATCCGAACGCGTATTTTCATTCCTCTTCCCGCATTACATATCCCATTCCAATCACAGTATGAATCAATCTGGAACCTCCGGATTGAAGCAGTTTCTTCCGTAGGTAATTGATATAAACATCCACTACATTTGTTCCCGATTCAAAATCAACTCCCCAGACCTCTTCCAAAATGTCGATTCTCGAAAACACTTTTCTCGGGTTCATGATAAATAATAACAACAAACGGTATTCTGTCGAAGTGAGACTTATCTGATTTCCATTCCGGGTAACCGTCTTTTTATCATCATCCATTACCAAATCACTAAAATGAAATACCGTTTCCGGATTCGACTGTTGATTTTCAACTCTTCTCAACAACGACCGAACCCGTGCATTCAATTCGATGAATTTGAAAGGTTTAGGTAAGTAATCATCTGCACCGGAATCTAATCCCAAAGCAACATTTTCAGGAGTTCCTAAAGCTGTCAGCATCAAAATCGGTACCTGACTAGCCTCCCTGATTTTGGAACAAACCTGGATCCCGTTCAATCCCGGAAGCATAATATCCAAAATAATCAGATCAGGCTTCCAAAAATGGAATTCATCCAAGCCTTTTAGTCCGTTGTTTGCAATTTTGGTTTCGAAACCTTCTTCCGATAATCCTTTTTGAACGAGTGAACTAATTTGCGAGTCGTCTTCAATAATCAATATTTTTTTCACGGAAATTTGATTGGGTGATAAAATTAAGAAAAAGACTCGATTGAAAAAGAGAAGGATGAAAAATAGTAAAATAATGAAAATCAATATTTTAACACCGAATCTGTTCGCTTTTTTGCGAACAAGCGAATTTTAAAATTCTTAAATTCTATTTTTCTGAAATTCTTTTTTGAATGAGCAATTTTTACTAACTTAATTAAGAAAACGATTTATTTATTTACTTAATTTTTAATGTATTATGCCAACTTTAAAACCTCTCGATTATTCACCGAAACAAATCTCAATTTCTCTGACAGGAAGGGCAATCGGACATCCTTGCAGAGTAAAGATGATTGAACTACTTATTAAACACCCTAAATTGACTAACAAAGATTTAACTGAAAGGCTTCGTTTATCCAAATCCACCATTCATAATCACCTTACAAAACTTTGGGATGCAGGATTGATTAATGTCAGTTACTCTCCGCATTCGCTTTGCGTGGAAATCACCAAAGAACAAATTAAAATCTATAAAGCCTTAGAAACATTATTCGATTTTAACCCAAGAAAAGCATATCATTTAAGTCTTCTGGAGTAACTTTGCAAAAAACAAAAAATGGTTCTGGATCCAAAAGTTATCGAAGCGCTTAAAACTGGAAAAACAATTCTGTATCCCTCGGATACCATTTGGGGTCTTGGATGTGATGCTACTAATGAAGCGGCTTGTCAGCGGATTTTGGAAATTAAGAAACGACCTGAAAACAAGAGTTTCATACTTTTGGTCGACAGTTTTCAGATGATTGAAAAGTATATTCCCGAATTCCCCCAAGTATGTTATGATTTGGTTGATTTGTCAGATAAGCCTTTAACAATTATTTATCCCAATGCACAAGGATTGGCACCTGGTGTACTGGCTGAAGATGGTTCGGTTGGAATCCGTTTGACAAAAGACCCCATTTGTCTTGCATTAATACGGAGCATTCGGAAACCGATCGTTTCAACATCGGCGAATATCTCCGGGAAACCTTTTCCGACAAATTTTGAAAGTATTGATTTCGATATCAAAAAGCAGGTCGACGTTATTCTCCAAGCCAGAACGAATGAGCAGCTGGTCACTCCTTCACAAATCATAAAAATAGGATTGGATAGTTCAATACAAGTTATAAGAAGCTGATTCCCCTAAATTCAGTAACTTTGCCCCCGCATGCAAACACAAAATTTCGCTCATAAACTCAAACACCCCGTTTTTAAGGTTGTTTCTCAAATCATTTCTGAAAAGGGCTTGGAAGCCTATGTTATTGGTGGATTTGTGCGCGATTTGTTGCTGGAAAGACCCTCCAAAGACATTGATATCGTGGTGATTGGAAATGGAATGGAATTGGCTCAGGCAGCCGGAGATAAGTTGCGTGTGAAACGGGTGAATCTGTTCAAGAATTTTGGAACTGCCCAATTCAATTACAAAGATCTGGATGTGGAATTTGTCGGAGCCAGAAAAGAATCTTATCAAAGAGACTCGAGAAAACCGATCGTGGAAGATGGAACACTGAGTGACGACCAAAAAAGGCGTGATTTTACCATCAATGCACTTGCTTTGGATTTGCGTGCCGAAACATTCGGGAATCTGATCGATCCTTTCAATGGATTGGCGGATTTGGAAAAAGGGATTCTTCGTACACCATTAGATCCTGACACCACTTATTCCGACGATCCATTGCGCATGATGCGTGCAATCCGATTCGCCACTCAACTTGATTTTCAGATTGAAATAAACAGTTTGAAATCAATTTTGGAAAACTCCAAAAGATTGGAAATCATTTCGCAGGAGCGGATTATCGATGAACTGAACAAGATTATTTTAGCTGAAAAGCCTTCCCGTGGATTTGAACTGTTGAATTCCACAAAATTGCTTCACCAATTCTTTCCGGAGATGATTGCACTTCATGGAGTGGAAACAAGAGACGGAAGAAGTCATAAGGATAATTTCTATCATACCCTTGAAGTTCTGGATAATGTCGCGCTCAATTCTGATAATTTGTGGCTGAGATGGGGAGCAATTCTGCATGATATTGCAAAGCCCCCGACGAAAAGATTCGACCAACAAGTTGGATGGACATTTCATGGGCATGAAGAACTGGGAGCCCGTATGGTTCCTAAAATATTCAGTCGATTGAAACTTCCATTGGATGCAAAAATGAAGTATGTCCAAAAACTGGTTCGACTTCATTTGAGACCGATTTCCCTGGTGAAAAGCAATGTCACCGATTCAGCAATCAGGCGTTTATTGTTTGAAGCCGGCGACGATATTGACGATTTAATGACCTTATGCAATGCCGATATCACTTCTAAAAATGAATTCAAGGTCAAAAAATACAAGAAGAACTTTGAATTGGTCGTTGAGAAACTAAAGGCTGTTGAGGAAAAAGATCACGTCAGGAATTTTCAACCGCCAATTTCCGGTGATCTGATCATGTCGACATTCAATCTCAAACCTTGCGGAGAAATCGGAACCATTAAAACCCGGATAAAAGAAGCTATTTTGGAAGGTGAAATTCCAAATGACTTTGAAACGGCAAAAAAATTGATGTTGAAGATCGGTGAGGAACTGGGACTGAAAACCAATGCAGAATGACAAATCTAAGAATGAAGAGATAATTCTCCTCTTAATTCTGCATTCTAAGTTCTACATTAACTTTATCTTTGTAAAAAAAAACTGCATGGGAGCGCTTAAATTTCGCGTGTTACTGGATTCCGAAAAAGACCAAGAGATCTTTAGGGATATTATTATCAATGAAGATGAGAACTTCGAATCATTCTATCGGGTAATATTGAATTCCTTTAATTTTGAAGGACAGGAAATCGGCTCGTTCTTCATGTCAAATGATGAATGGGACAAAGGGCATGAAATTAGCTTGATGGATATGAGTTATTCTGATGAAGATTCGGAAATAACTAGTGTTATGTCTGAAGCAAAATTGACCGATTTCATGGAAGCTCCGGATCAAAAGATCATTCTTGTTTACGATTTTCTCAGAATGTGGATTTTCCTGATTGAATTACAAGAACGCACGGAAGAAACCTTGGACAAACCTAAAATTGCACTTGCGGTTGGAACAGCTCCTCCTGAAGATTCCAAAATGATCCAGGATGACGCATTTTATGGAGAAGAAGACGACGAAGATTTGAATGAATTTGATGAGGATTTCGGAGACGGATATGACGACGAAGATTTATCAGGTTTCGAAGAATACGAATATTAATACAGACAATTAGACATAAGACCAAAGACTAGAGACAGGTTCCACTGTCTATTGTCTTGAGTCTATTATCTTAAGTCTTACAGATTAAAAAAAATGAACGAAAAAACATACGGCGATCCTATCGGAGTTGCCATCAAGGAATACGCCGACAAAAGACGACCTGAAGACATTATTGTTTCCTCTGACATTTGTGAGGACGATATTATTCCATTGGAAGTACTTTTTAGAAAGTTCGATGAAATGCCGGCTATTGAGCAAAAGGCACTTACATTGGCAAGAGGTCATGTGTTGGATGTCGGTGCCGGAGCTGGAATTCATGCAACTTATCTACAGGATCTTGGATTTAAAGTAGATTGCATAGATATTTCTGAAGGCGCTGTTGAATACCTGAAAAGCAACGACCTGAACGCCCAACGGATCAATTTCTTCTCTTTAACGGATAAAAAATACGATACGATCCTTATGCTAATGAATGGAATCGGGATTGCCGGTAAATTATCCAACCTGGAAAAAACATTGGAACACGCGAAATCCTTATTGAATCCCGGAGGAAAGATCTTATGTGATTCATCGGATATCCATTCCTTGTACGAAGATGAGGACGGAGCTCTTTGGATTGACCTGAATACGGAATATTACGGAAACTTTCGCTTTCAAATGAAATATAAGAAACAGAAAGGTCCTTGGTTTGATTGGCTTTACGTTGATTTTGACAACCTCTTCAAAGCTTCAAAAAATGTAGGTTTGAAAGCTATTCGTGTATTGGAAGAAGATGATCATTATTTGGCTGAGTTAACCTTGGAACAATAAGATGCGTTTTCTGACCTGGATTTTTCTAGTTTTATCCGGATTTGTTTTCGGACAGAACAATTCCCTTTTGTACCAAGTGAAAAGCAAGGACAAAAAAGTTTCTTACTTGTTCGGAACGATTCATATGATTCCGGATTCGCTTTATTATTTCCCGGGTAAACTCGATAAGATCATCTCAAAATCGGATGAAGTAGTTCTGGAGGTTGCAAACCTTTCGGATCAAAGTTCACTCATGAAATTGATGATGCTGGATTCAGGTTCTTGTTTCGATATTTTTACCCAGGAACAAAAGGATTCGGTGTTGAATTGGGGAGCAGATCTTTTGGGAGTAAAACCTGAACAATTCGAAAAAGCGTTCGAAAAAAGAAAACCGTTCACCTTGTTGCAATTGAGCTTTCAAAAGATGATTTCCGGAAAGATCCGGATGGTGGATATGGAAATCGAATCCAAAGCACAACAGGATAAAATCCCGGTAACCGGTCTTGAAACTGTTGAATATCAATTGTCCATCTTCGATAAAATGCCTTCGGAAGAAATGGCACATTTCATTATGGAAACAGTTCGGCATCCGGATGAAGGAGAAGAGAATTACCGGAAAATGGCCCAATACTACAACAAACAGGATTTGGAAAGCTTGGCAAAATTAATCTTGGAAAGCGATGAATTAGGCAGCTCTGCTGAAGAATTGTTGGACAAACGAAATAAGAACTGGATTCCGAAAATGGAAAATCTTATGAATTCTAAAACCTGTTTTTTTGCTGTCGGAGCCGGACATTTGGGCGGACCAAACGGAGTCATTGAATTACTCAGACAAAAAGGATACGAAGTAACTCCTGTGAGATATTGATTATGAAAAATTTAGTATTCATTTTACTTGTTGGGTTGAGTGCTTCCGCCTGCAATACCTATTCTGACGAACAAAAATCCCAATTCGTTTCCGAAGCGGAAAACTACGCAAAAAAACACCACTGGAATTACGAAGTGTTAGAAGGCGGATTGATTTTGGAAGTTTTAGAGAAGGGAACCGGGACAGAAAAAATTCAAAGTGGCAGTGAAATCGAAATGGATTACAAAGGTACACTCACAAACGGACAGAAATTCGATCAAACGGAACCTGGGAAACCATTCAAAAGCAATCTAAAAGGACTGATTGGTGGATTTCAACTCGGTTTTCTTGGTCAGGTTTCCGGAACCAAGCTCCGAATCGTAGTTCCTCCGCACCTGGGATACGGAGATGATGCTTTGGATAAGATTCCATCTAATTCGACGCTTGTTTTTGAGGTTTCGATAGAAAATGTCTTCTAAATCAGATAAAAATCATTTTCGCAACTAAATAACTTATTCGGGAGTAAACACAGGCTTCAAGTTCATCGGGAGGTAGACAAATATCTTTCAAAAGCAAAGCATTTTCGTGCAAAACCTAAATAAAAAAGCCACAACCGAAATGGGTTATGGCTTATATAAAATCCCTTTATTTTCTAAAATGCAAAACGGAAATTCATTCCTCCACTCATACTGAAATTATCACTTGTTTTCCCTTTTGTAAATTGCATTGCCAATCCGGGATTCAACTCTCCTCCTATTCGCATTCTGCTTAGAACCGGATTTTTCTTGGATAACTTGAAACTCATCTCAAGCGGGATGCGCATGATCAGACCTGTTGTGATATATCCTGAAAAAGTTTCCGATCGGTTACTCTCCGGATCTGAATTTGTGTAAGGATAATTCCCCAGGTTATTATAGTTCGGTAACCCGTCAACCAGGTAGGTATCCAGGTATGATGCCCTAACTTTACTCGTTACACTTATCAAACAAAGCAGGTCCAACCCGGTTTCAAACTGAAATACGCGAGTTGGGTTTGTCGCAATATGCTGCCCGACACCGAATGCGACTGTTCTGGAATGGTACGTTTTTGCAATTGTCTGATTCCTATTTCCGGTTACATAATATTCCTGCCCATTCTGGTTCGAAGTCAGCGTGTCGATAACCTGTATATTTTCGTGATACCAATATTTACTGGCTCTGAGTTCCGGTCCATATCCTAAATGAATAACTGTTGTTGCTTGAAATTTTCTTCCGGCTTGTTTGTCTTTTCCATTTATGAACGAAAAAGAGAACATATAATAAGAATCACTCGTAAATGAATGGAGGTTTTTTGAATAGTTCACTCCTAATCCGGGCTTTAGTGAATCAGGAATTTGAAAGCCCGGTGTCATTCGATCCCATTCGGAATTCGTGAAATCAAATTGGTTACTACTGGTCATCCCGTGAGTCATCTTGACAATAAACCGGGGTGTCTTTGTTTTTAATGAATCTCTTTGTTGTGAAAAACTGATTACACTCACTAAAACCGATAATAAAACAATGCTGATTTTCATAATATTATTTTTTATTGACTGATTAACAGGATAATTGCTCATTTATTGTATTTGAATCTTAAAAAGGTGCCTCTCAAATCAATAATGAAAATGCATTCATCTCGCCCTAATCAATTAAGAATCATTTGATCCGGCATCTTAAAAACCTCATTTTCATCAAGTTTCAAGAATCTGTAAAAAAAGCTGAGAATCCCGATATAAAAACACTCAAAACGTTGTTAAAACCAAAAGAAACCCCTATTTTTGAATCGCATTTTAAAAACGAAATCTAAATTCTCAAACATGAGTGTTCTAGTTAATAAAAACTCTAAAGTAATTGTACAAGGATTCACAGGAAGTGAAGGTACTTTCCATGCAGGTCAAATGATTGAATATGGAACAAACGTTGTTGGTGGGGTAACTCCTGGAAAAGGTGGTTCATCTCATTTGGATCGTCCTGTTTTCAATACAGTTGCTGACGCAGTGGCTAAAACCGGTGCTGATGTTTCTATTATTTTCGTTCCACCGGCTTTCGCAGCAGATGCGATCATGGAAGCTGCAAATGCAGGAATTAAAGTAATCGTTTGTATTACGGAAGGTATTCCGGTAAACGACATGGTGAAAGCAAAAGAATACTTGAAAGGTTCCGGAGCGCGTTTGATCGGTCCAAACTGTCCGGGTGTTATTACTGCCGGAGAGGCAAAAGTTGGTATTATGCCAGGTTTCGTTTTCAAAAAAGGAAAAATAGGGATTGTTTCCAAATCGGGAACTTTAACATATGAAGCAGCAGATCAAGTTGCTAAAGCAGGATTGGGAATTACAACTGCAATCGGTATCGGTGGAGATCCAATCATTGGAACTACTACAAAAGAAGCTGTTGAGTTGTTGATGAACGACCCGGAAACAGAAGGAATCGTTATGATTGGTGAGATTGGTGGTAGCTTGGAAGCAATCGCTGCCCGTTGGATCAAAGAAAACGGTACAAAACCGGTTGTTGGATTTATCGCAGGTGAAACTGCACCGAAAGGACGCACAATGGGTCATGCAGGTGCAATTGTTGGCGGCGATGATGATACAGCTGAAGCTAAAAAACGCATCATGCGTGAGTGTGGAATCCACGTAGTTGATTCTCCGGCTCACATCGGTGCGAAAATGGCGGAAATTTTAGGAGTTACAGCGTAATCGCTCTAATTAATACTACAAAGTCCCGTTCGTCAACCGATGAACGGGATTTTTTATTTTATGGAATGAATCACGATTTTATTAATTGATTAACTTCAAGTTATAATCCAGAAGTAAGCAAACAATGGGCAAACAGCAAAAATTAGAACCTCACGAATCTCAAGACCCGGGTTTAGGTACATCCTACCAAAAATCGGTTAAACGTTTTTTGAATGAAAATGGGTCTTACAACATCAAACGAATTGGCTCGATCCGTCTGCTTAAGGACTTCTATAAATACCTGATCGATTTAAACACCTGGAAATTCGGAGCATTTTTGGTTTCCAGCTTTTTAGTGGCGAACTTGTTCTTTGCAGGAGTTTACTGTCTTATAGGAACCGAACATTTACACGGAATCAAACCAGATCAGAATGAATTCATCGCTGCCTATTATTTTAGCGCGCAAACATTCACAACAGTCGGCTATGGGGCAATTGCACCCGTTGGAAACCTGACTTCGTTTGTTGCTGCAATGGAAGCCTTTGTGGGTTTGATCGCCTTCGCCATTGCAACCGGTTTGATTTACGGCCGTTTTTCCAGACCATCCACCAAAATTGCCTTTTCACACAATGTCATCATTACTCCGTACAAGGAAAAAATGGCCTTGATGTTCAAAATTGTGAATCACAGGAACAGTGTTTTGTTGAATACCAAAGTACATGTAATGCTTTCTATCGTCCATAAAAAAAACGAAGATGATGCATTAACCAGACAGTATTTCAATATTCCCCTGGAAGTCGATTTTGTTCGCTATTTCCCCTTGACTTGGACTTTAGTGCATGAAATCAACGAAGATTCACCATTATATGATATGAGTTTATCTGAAATTCGAAGTCGCTTGTCCGAATTACTGGTCATTATTGAAGCATTTGACGAAACATATTCTCAAATGGTTATTAAAAAGCATTCGTATGCTGAACATCAGTGGGCAACCGGTGTCAAATTCAAACGGAATTTCCATGCTGATGAAAGTGGGATGATCATCTTGAATATTAATGAAATAAGTGACCTGGAAGTCATATCATAATTACGAATAACTAATTTCGAGTTCTGAATTATTGGAATTCTTCATGTTTGAATTATACAATCCTTTTAACTTAATACAGGACTAAAATTCGCAATTCGTAATTCGGCATTCGGAATTAGTAACTACCTTTGAAATATGACACAAAACAGTTCGACTTTGTACCCGATTATGGAACATTTCTACACCTTGCAAGGTGAAGGGAAATACACGGGTACTTCGGCATATTTTATACGAATCGGAGGTTGTGATGTCGGTTGTGTCTGGTGCGACGTAAAGGAATCCTGGGATGCAGATGTTCACCCCAAAATGAGTGTCGAAGAATTAAAGAATATCGTTGTCCAATACCCTGGAAACCTGGTTGTTATTACAGGCGGAGAACCGGCAATGTACGATTTGACTCCCTTGATTGAAGCGCTGCATTCGATCGGGAAATACGTTGCTATTGAAACATCCGGAACCAGTAAGCTGGTTGGGAATGTAGATTGGTATACGTTTTCCCCGAAAAAGTTTAAAGCACCTGTTGAAGAGGCTTACCTGAAAGCATCAGAACTAAAAATTGTTATCTTTCATAAATCGGATTTGGCATGGGCTGAAGATCATTCAAAAAAAGTGAATGAAAATTGTGTTCTCTATCTGCAACCTGAATGGTCAAAAAGGGAACAATTATTGCCTGCGATTATTGAATATGTAAAAAATCATCCGAAATGGAAGATTTCATTGCAGACTCACAAATACTTAGAAATACCATAAGCATGAAAAACCTTTTAATGGCATGTTTCATTTTAGCAACAGCTTCTTGCTCAACAGCTCAAATGACCTACTCTTCCAAAAATAAAAAAGCAATTGCTTTGTATGAACAAGGTCGGGATGAACCCGGTAAATCGGTCGATCCAAAGACTCATGGCCCGAATTACGCCGGAGGAATAGCTCTTTTGGAAAAGGCATTGGAAAAAGACCCTGCATTTTGGGAAGCTCATATGGTTGAAGCAGAAATGTACGAATCATTGAACCAACCTTATAAAGCCATTGAACAATACAGAAAGGCACTGGAAATCAACCCTAATCCAACTTCCGGGGGTGCTACTTATTTCTATCTTGGTACACTTGAATACAGCGTTGGTGAATACGAAAATGCTTCGAAAAACCTGACCACTTTTGTGCAAACGAAAGGTGCTCACGCAGATTATGTGACACGTTCGAAACAGATCATTAACGATTGTGCTTTCGCAATTGAGGCAATGAAAAATCCGAATCAGTTCAAACCTGTAAACTTGGGTCCGGGAGTGAACACAAAGGATTCCGAATATTTTCCAACAATTACTGTTGATGGAAAAACATTGTTATTCACACGTAGATTAGAAGATAAAAGAGTTCCTATTTACGGCGAGCAGGAAGATTTTTATGTTTCGAATTTAAGCACGTTCAATACCTGGGAAACGGCTATTCCAATGCCTAAAAATATCAATACTCTTAACAATGAAGGCGCTCCTACTATTGCAGCTGATGGAAGAACATTGATTTTCGTTGCCTGTTCGGATGAATCTGGAAGTTATGGAGATAATCGTAAAGGGAAAGGAAGCTGTGATCTGTTTTATACTAAACGTTTGGGAAATCAATGGGTTGATCCGATTAATCTTCCGGGAGCAATCAATACGGGGAACTGGGAGACTCAACCCTCTTTGTCTGCGGACGGAAAAACACTTTACTTTGTTAGGAGAATCATGACAAGAGGCGGACGACCTGATTCTGATATTTACACATCGACCATGAAAGACGACGGATCCTGGGATACACCAGTTCGTTTACCAAATACAATCAACACACCTTATATGGAAGAATCCGTTTTGATTCACCCGGACGGAAAAACATTGTATTTTTCTTCTCAGGGACATAGAGGAATGGGAGGATTGGATATTTTCGTTTCAAGAATGAACGACAAAGGCGAATGGGGAATTCCTGAAAATTTGGGTTACCCGATCAATACCAGCGCAGATGAAAACTCATTGTTGGTAAGTGCAGATGGTGAAATCGCCTTCTTTGCTTCTGACCGTGAAGGAGGATTCGGGAAATTGGATCTTTATTACTTCATCATGCCGGAGAAATTCCGTCCTGTCAAAACGTTGTACTTCGACGGATTGGTATTCGATGCAGTCACAAAAGCCCCACTTCCGGGGAAATTCTCCCTGGTAAACATCAAAACAGGAAAAGAAGTTATCAAATCTGAAGCAGACCAGGTCAATGGGACATTCACGGTTTCACTGCCGACCAATGAAGAATATGCCTTATCCGTCAGTTATCCGGGATATACTTTCTTCTCTCAGAATTTTAACATGACAGTAGCCGACAACCAGGAATCCTTTCACATGGATGTCCCGATGAATCCAATTACAGCTGGATCTACGACCGCATTGAAAAATGTATTCTTTGATTTAAATAAAGCCTCACTGCGACCTGAATCTTTTGTTGAGCTAAATAAATTGAGAGATTTCTTGAAATCAAATCCGACAATTAAAATTGAAATTGGTGGACATACCGATACCCGTGGGGACGCTGCTGAAAATATGAAACTATCGGATGCTCGTGCTAAATCCGTTAAAGATTATTTGATCCAACAAGGAGTTGAAGCTTCTCGCCTTTCTTCAAAAGGGTTTGGTGAAACAATGCCTATTTTCTCTGACGAAGTGATTGCAAAAATGACAAAGGAAAACGAAAAAGAGAAAGCGCACCAGGAAAATCGTAGAACGGAATACAAGATTGTGAAATAATGAATTTCATCCGACTCATACGCCCCATTAATCTGCTTGTCATTATCCTGACAATGTATGGAATCCGTATGTTCTTTGTTCCGTATTTGTCTGAAGACATTGTTTTGAAAAAAGCACATCCGCACGAGGTTCTCGATTATTTCCTATTGGTTTTTTCTACTGTTCTGATTGCCGCTGCGGGAAATATTATTAATGACTATTTTGATGTAAAAGCAGATCGGATCAATAAACCCAACAAAGTCATTATCGGGAAATACATCAAACCGAGGTGGGCAATTGTTTCTCACTGGATTTTGAACTTCGTTGCATTTTCCATTGCGTGTTATCTGACATGGGAATATGAAACATTTTGGTACGTATTTATTCACTTGTTAAGCATCAATGTGCTTTGGTTCTATTCCATGTATTTCAAACGGAAATTCCTGATTGGAAACTTGTTTATTGCCGCTCTGACAGGTTTAGTTCCTTTGCTGTGCGGAATTCACTTTTTAGGATTGACAACCCCTTTCCGCAGCGCCAATTTCATGAGTGATTTCAAGGAAGGTGCCAATTGGATCTCGCAATTGAACCTGAAAATATTCTTTGTAGTTGCTCTTGCTTTTTTTGCTTCCTGTTTGAACCTGGTTCGCGAGATTGTGAAGGACATGGAAGATGTGGAAGGTGATCTGTTATTGAAAGCGAAAACAATTCCTATCGTTTTGGGGATTAACAAGGCAAAATGGATTTCACTCGTTTGCCTGATAGCAATTATCGGTATTTCACTTCCTTTTTTAATCGAAGGATACGCCGTTTTCAATCACACGTTTATCAGGGTCATGGGGCCTTCATTTGTTATTTATCTCTTGCTGCTTGTCTGCTGTATCCTGCTTTTGAACAAACCGGACCGAAACAGGCTGAAACGCATTGACCTGATTTTGAAAATAACCATGCTGATTGGTTGTTCCATGCCTTTTTACTGGTATTTCCTATGACAAACATTCAATGGATCTTAGGATCCCAATCTCCCCGAAGAAAAGAGCTTTTGGCCGGTATCGGTGTGGAATTCGAAGTTCGGATCAAGGATACGGAAGAGGTTTATCCGGAATCACTTCCTGCTTCAGAAGTCCCTGAATTCCTGGCAAAACTGAAGGCAGATGCCCTCCTACCCGATTTAGCGGATAATGAGGCAGTTATTTGTGCAGACACAGTAGTTATTCTTGAAGGTGAAATTCTCGGGAAACCTGTTGATTTCAATGATGCGAAGCAAATGCTTACTCGCTTATCAGGAAAGAAACACACCGTCATTACCGGCGTCTTCATCGGTTCAAAAAACCGGAGAAATTCCTTTTCGGAACAAACAGAAGTGGAGTTTGAACACTTGACGGAAGAAGAAATCAATTTCTACATCAACCGATACAAACCATTTGATAAAGCGGGATCTTATGGCGTCCAGGAATGGATTGGTTACGTTGCTGTGAAACGGATGGAGGGAACATATACGAATGTGATGGGCTTGCCAACGAATCGTTTATATCAGGAAATACAGAAGTTCATCCTGTGAATATTCCCGTCGCATAAAGGGTGAAAATACCTCGGTTTGATTTGCGTTCTGTTTCATTTTTATGTTACATTTGACGAAAATCACTATTTATGAAACACTTCTTTTTAACAATCCTGATCGCGGTATCGGGAATTACAACCAGCTTAGCTCAAGCCGGTGACTCAAGCAACAACAAACCTTCATCAGGCGAGACTCAAATTAAATCCGCAAATGCCCCAGCAAGTAAATCGGATCTGCCAACAATGAGTGGTAGTAAGACCATTGAGGACATCATCACATTTTTACCCGTCACATTCTTTTTACTGATCACTTCAACTATTTTCATCAAATTGAGAAAAGACAAGGTAAAACTCAGTGACATTCTTATTGACAAGGAAGCAGTGCAGGAAAAAAGAAAAACGGAAGCATCAGTTGCTATAGCTGCTGTAAATGCCGGTCAACCGGCAGCATCAGTACCCGCGACACAAACTGACAATCAAACAACAGCTAATCAGGAACAAAGTCAAAGTACCAGCAGACTGATTGCGTTCATCTGTGGTATCACATCCATTGCATTAGCCTGTTGTATCACCAGTTATTATTTCTATAAATCATTTACCGGAACGGAAAAAGTAGATTTAGGGAATCTATCCAATGTGCTTTTTGGTTTAGGATTGGGAGTAGTTCCATACGGATTCAACAAAATAGCAGCGGCATTGAAATAGTTTGTATTTACCCATAAAAAGGTAGGGGCGCGATTAATCGCGCCCCTACCTTTTTTAAAATTTAATATTACTGTTTAACAAACGGTGTCGTTTCCGAACCGTTATCCCCGCTAACGCGAACCAGGTAATACCCGTTTTGCAAATCATCCACCTGAAGATCTGCTCCATAGGTTTGGTTTTTATTGGCAACCGATTGGTATTTCACCACGCGGCCGTTCATATCGATCAATTCCACTTTGGCATTTTCTCCGACGTTACCAATCAATTCCACGCGGATTTTATCAGTTGCCGGATTAGGGAAGATCATCAATTCATTATTATTCACTACCCCTTCATCCAATCCCAGCGCAAAACCAACAGAGAAATCATATCGGTGATACGACCCGAAGTCTGCAGGGAAAATCTCCAACATGGATCCCCCAACTTTACGCACTCTGAATCCTCCGGTTGTTTCTCCCTCTGTTTGTGCAGAATACCAGAATCCGATTCCATCATCATCACTGTCTTCCAAAATGATTGAATAACAACCCGAAGCCAAGTCAAATGTATCTTTGTAATCTGTCGTATTCGTCAAAGTGGTCCGTTGGAAAATAATGTTTCCGTTCTGATCGACCAATCTCCATTTGTTTTCGTTCGCCTTGTTGTTCGTAGTCATCCAGATATAGAATGCACCGTTGATCACTTCAGGAGCTGTATATTTGGTTTTGAACTCATCATTCTGATGGTATTCATCCACCGAGGAAGAACCGTCAATTTCAATCACTCGTGCGTAAAACCCGGTTGCCGGATTCGCCCCGAACCAGAAATTTTGGTTTGTGATCGGAATCTCCACGATCTCTTTTTGAAGGAACCCTAAATTTCCACTCCATACATAATCAATAAAATTTCCATAAGTGACCCAAATCCTGATTTTACATGATGTTAACGGAAGTGCTCCATTATTCTGTAAGATCACACGTGGATTGGAACAGGTCGGATTCCATTTGCTGTAATATTCATAGCTGTTCGGATTCAAAATATCCAAAATTGCAGCATCATGCTGGAAGTTTGGCGCAGAATACGAAACCAGGTCGATAGCTGTTACAAAGTTACCTCCGGCCTGACCTAAATCATTTGTCGGAACATCGGTAATATCATAATCAATTGTCACCGTATCACCAGGTGTTACATAAGAAGTCAGTTCGTGATCAAAATCAGTGACCATGTCTCCCGGACACCAACCTTCACGCGCATATGGCCATGTTCCTCCCTGACCTGTATTCGGGTTCTCACCACATCCATCCGTTCTCCAGATACTCCAGCTGAATCGCTCCACTCCGTCAATAATCAGTTTGTGTTGTTTGTCTTGCCATTCGCAACATGCACCGTCACCAACCTGACCATGTCCGGTTAATCGTGTTCTGATCTTAAAATTCTGCGAAGTATCGGAAAGAATCACTTGCTTGGCTTGCAAAACGACATCGTTAGCCATATCAGCATAATTGTACGATGTCCAGTTTTTCCAGATAGGTTGGACATCATGTACATCTCTCGCCGGAACACCCTCCACAAATGCAAATTTCAAATCAATCAATTCCTGTGTATTATGTGCAGCCAGGTCAACCGTTCCGTGTAAATATTTTTGGTAATCCGTTACATCGTAAATCCAGGTGAATCCTTGAGGCCCCAAATCAAACCCGATTCCATAAGGTGTAATGTATCGACCGATTTCGATGTCGTTCACTTCTTCAAAAGGTGCCTGATAATAAGTAATTGTTGCGTTTGTTTCCGTGACATCGATGGTACTCGGAGCAGAACCGATATTCGTCCCGGTTGAAGTCAATGTATCAACCGTTCCCGATGCATAGGTTTTCTCATTGGAAGAAACAATGAAACTATTGTCACTTGCAACATAATTGAATTTAACTGAAACCTCAGGGAAAACAGCAGTTAAAGCCGAATCAATTGTAGAAGTGTTGTAAGTTCCCTGGTCCAATGAAAAAACCGGGACTTCAGTGATAACTTCCGTACCAGAGATATAAGCAGTATTCAAAGTCATCACGGTGTTTGTACTGGACGCCATCGCTAATCGATTATGCGAACTGCGATCTATGATTCCGCTTTCACCATCAAAGTCATAATAAAGCTCCAAATTTGAATAATTCGGATGAGCGTTGGTGATTTTTTTATTCATCCAAGCTGCAATATCCGATGCCGTCAAAGCAGTCGACCAAACAGAAAATTCATCCAATTGTCCTTTATAAAAGTTAGCCTGATCTATATTTGCTCCCAAAATAAAGCGCGAAATTTTTCCTACAGGCATTGTTTTTCCAGTTCCTGAATGCCATTGAACCCCATCTTTATAGATAAACATCTGACCGGTTGAGGATTTCTTAACGAAAGCCCAATGGTGCCAAACATTATCAATGTCTGTTGCCGTAGCCAATTTCGAAATGCGGTCATAAGAGGATCCATTTCCGGCATCGAAATAAATATTGTTATCCGACCAAGGGAAATGAATATTGAAAATGCGGTTATTTAGAGAATCGACAGCTTCCAAAACTGAAGTATTTGTTCCTGCAACTCCGTTACCTTTTGCCCAAAATGCAACAGTTACGTCTGCTCCCAGGGTTATATCACTCAAGTTTACATCTGCAAAATTGCTCCCTGTTGCATTGAATACTCCACCTCTATTGTTATAAAATAAAGAGGTATTTGTACCCAATGTCTGCATTGCGATTCCAGCTGATGTTGTTGCAACATGTGCATCTTCATATGAAATTTCAATGATCAGGTTATCAGTTCCATTGTAATTGAACGGTTGTGAAAAATGAAATACATTCGCTCCATTCACGATATTCATTGCATCGTCCGAATAAACAGCAGTCAAACCTGTCGTCTCCCAAGTTGTCAGGGTGCTTCCCGAAGTCTGTTTCAATTTAATCGTCACATTCTCCAATTCAGAAATTCCTTGATTGAACATCAGTTGTAAGGCTTGTAAATTCCCGGCTACAATTCCATTTGCAGCTAAATCAGATGCGGAAACAATCCATTGCATTTTAGCTCCGTTGGCTCCTGAATTGACAAAATTAACGGTGGAAGCTGCAGTTCCCGAAATAGCATGCATATCCGGAGTTTGAACCGTTCTTCTTGTCACTTGTCTGTATTGCTGATCAAAATAAGCCTGATTTGCATAAGCATATGAAGCAGGAGCGGTCGTATTCACTTTAAATTTCTTTCCGTCAACCTGAACCGAATCCATAATTCCGGTATGTTCAAAAATCCGGGTGTACGCCAGATAATCCCATTCACCGCAATTGTAACTATCCCAGGTTGTAAGCGGACTACATTTCAATTTATAATACATCAATACGCGCTCAAAGCGTTTGGTATCCAGGCTTGCCGGAAATTGGAATTCAGCTCTTCGTGCGCTGATGGTGTCAAACGTATAAGTCTGAACCCAGGTTGTATCTTGCGCATAAGAAGCTATTGCAAAAAATGCCAGGAAACCGGAGAGAAATCGTTTTTTCATATTTTATAATCAGTATAGGATGGTAAATATAACCCAAAGAAGTGTCCAAGTCTATATCGATTTTGTGACATTTTTGGGACAATTGTTCATTTCACGGTCAAAGTATCCCGAAGTATTGTAAAGCTGATCAGTAAACCTTGTAAATCGGAAGCCGGTTAAAAGTCTTTTTTTCAAAGCGTTGACTGTTCTGATAGACAAAGAAAAGCTGAGCCTCGGCACTTTTAGCAAATTCGGGATCTTCCGACTTCTTCATTTCAAGCATCTCCCGAAGGCTTGGATTCTCTTTCAGAAGCTGTGCTGCCTCATCTTCGAAAACATAAGCTGAGAAATATTCCTTTTCCTGGATATAACTGTCGAGAAAATTCCATGCGAAGTAGGAATCCTCGAAACGGGGTTCCAAAACGCTTATAATGAAATTCTGCCTGTCCTGACCACATGGAATCCAAACGCTTCCTTTGGGAATACGCACAAATTCTTCCTGCTCCGTACTTTTCACTTTCCGATGCAGGTAATGTCCTTCATACGGTTTACTTCCCGACTCAAAATCGAGAATCCGAATGGTATGAACCTGTTTGAAAGAGCTGTCCATTTCGAGGAGTTCCACTCCATTTGCTTTCAATCTTTCAATAACTGCTGTTGCTTCTTTTGAAACGATATACCCTTTCGGAACTCGAACTGAGTCCTGGCTGCGATAAGTTTGAAAATAAGGAATGGTTTTGGAGAAAGGTTTCGAGCGATCATAGAACAACCGGTCTTTTCCCGAAACTTCGCTTGGCTTATATCCGAATTCATACCCTTTGAATCGAATGGAATCTTTCTTATCGGTCAACTGATAATTGAATTTCATCGTCTTTGACAAATCGGGTTCGTTTTTGAGAACTGCCAAACTTCTCGCTTTTTCAATTTCCACTGAATTTTCCCTGCTCCAATGAAACAGGAATGCCAGATAGTCTTTCGTTGCCTTCACACGTTGCGGGAAGGGTTTCAGCATGTGCGTTTCAACCGTGATACTTAAAGCATTGAACAACGCACCATAACCTTGTGCATATCTCGGAAGATCATTGAAGGCCTGAATTCCCGATTCCGGAGTTTCACCCATTGTTTCTACATAGGGCGACCAATCCCATCCTTTTTTCTTCAAAGTTTGAGTTAAAGCCGGAATGTATTTTTGAGTAAAGAGATTGAGAACTCCCGCATCCATCCGTTCTTTCATCGAATGAATAAACGTAAGCGTATATTGATAATCTGCCCCATTTGAAACATGCGTATCCACAAATACATCCGGATCAAGCGAGTGATAGATTTTCGCGAAGGTTTTCATGTTCCTGGAATCCATTTTGATAAAGTCCCGGTTCAGATCCAGGTTCTGGGCGTTTCCCCTGAAACCGTACTCTTCCGGTCCATCCTGGTTTGCCCTGCTGGAGGAAGATCTGTTCATCATTCCACCGATATTGTACGCCGGGATAATTGCAATTACCGGAAGATTGGCTGTTTTCTTTCCCTTTTTGATCCATTCTTCTACCCACAACAGGCAAGCGTTCACACCATCCGGTTCTCCAGCGTGAATGGCATTATTGATCAGAACTGTTGTGTTCGCCTTTGCTTTCTGAAAGGTTTGCAAAGAATCTCCCGCACCATTGATAATTACCAGATAGATTGGGAATTCCGTATCCGATTCGCCCATTTGGTACAATTCGATTTCGGAATGTTGTGCATCCCATTTCTTGTAAATCTCAATTAATTCGGGATAAGCAGGAGTTTTGTTCCCATCCCATTGGGCCTGGGAAAGCAACGGAAATAAGAGTGTGAAAAATGCAAGCTTCATAGGTTAAAAGTAAGACTTTTTAACGCAGAGGCGCAAAGAGCGCAGAGTTTAGATTAACCAGCCAGTTTTTCCGAAGCGATCTCGCGTTTAGCTTCTTCCCGGTGATTGATTCCCCAGTGGATCATACTATCCATCACTTCCTGTAATTGTCTTGCAGATTCGGTCAATTCGTATTCAACCAGAACAGGTATTGAATCGTGGACAGTCCGCTTTAGAATTCCATTCAACTCCAGCTCTTTCAGTTCTTTCGAAAGCATACGGGGAGTGATTTTTGGGATAGTCCGTTGGATTTCAGTAAAACGACGGCTTTTACCAAAAAGCAATGATCCGATAATCTGCAGTTTCCATTTCCCTGAAATCACGTTCAAGGTATCTGTCATTGCCAATACGAACTGAATGGGGCAAGATTTTGCTTGTTCAAGTGTCATTTTCTGTGCCATAATGCAAAGTTAATCGATACAAGTATACTAAAGTATATCGATATACAAAAGTATAGTACTTCTTTTTATATACCAACTATGAATAGCTTTGTCTCATCAAACAAATTAAAAAGATAGACTTATGATTTTAGTAACAGGCGCAACAGGTAATTTAGGAAAAGCAACGGTTGAATTTCTATTGAAAAAGATCCCGGCGAAAGAAATCGCTGTATTGGTTCGCGATGCAAGTAAAGCAACAAACTTAGAAGCATTGGGCGTGAATATCCGGGTTGGAGATTACAATGATAAAGATTCATTGGTAAAGGCATTTCAAGGAATTGAAAAAGTACTTTTAATCTCTTCCAATGATTTCAACGATCGTTTGGGTCAACAAAAAAGAGCAGTTGATGCAGCGAAAGATGCTGGTGTGAAACACATCCTTTACACAGGAGTTTCCATGCAAAACATAGAAAATTCCGCATTGAAACCATTGATGGGCGAACATTATGACACTGAGAAACACATTTTGGATTCGGGATTGAACTACACTTTCCTACGCGACAATTTGTACGCAGATGTCATTCCAATGTTCGTCGGAGAACACGTTATTGAATCCGGAATCAACTTCCCTGCAGGAAACGGACGTGTTCCTTTTACATTGAGAAGCGAGATGGCGGAGGCTTTCGCTAACGTATTAAGCACTCCAGGACATGAAAACAAGACCTATGAGATTTCGAATGTAGAAAGTTACTCTTACCAGGACGTTGCCGATGCGCTTTCCACTCATTCAGGAAAAACCGTTGCTTACAATGATGTTTCAGTAGCTGACTTTTCAAAAGCCTTGGCTGAAGCAGGAGTTCCGGAAGCAATGATCGGTTTTTCAATCGGTTTTGCAACAGCGACAAAAGAGGGTGATTTCGACGTTCCAAACAACCATCTGGAACAACTTTTAGGACGAAAACCAAGCTCCTTGAATCAATTCATTTCGGAAATATTCTAATAATCAATTCCGATTGATTTCCCAAAAAGCGTTTCGTGCTCCTGCGTTAAAACTACACAGCAGGAGCATGGAACGTTTTTTTATTTTGTAATTTTAATGCTCAATAGCAACTTATGATTCTGGACTTTTTGATCGGCGTTTTACTCGTAAATGCACTTCCCCATTTTGTACTTGGAATTACCAAAACACGCTTTTTGGGTATGTTCGGCTATAGTCCAACTGCAAATATCTGGTATGCGATAGCCCAGTTTGCTCTTGCATTGGTTTTATTTCACATCCAACATGGAATCGAGACGATTTTAACGAATGGAATTTTCCTTGGAGCAAGCTGTACCTGTCTCCTATTCCTTATTTTTGGAAAAACGATTTTGAAGTTCTATAATAAGAGGAATTGAAAATGGAAAAATGGATAATTGAAAAGTGAATTATACTTGACTCTCAGAATTTACCTATTTAAATTTGCAATTCTTCTTTTCACTTTTACATTCTCAATTTTCAATTAAAAAATGGATTTATTCAGCTCATCGGACGAAACAACAAACTTGCTTCCACAGGATGGAATTGTCAATTACTATGGTGTTGTTTTTTCAAAATCTCAAGCTGATTTCTTCCTGGATCATCTTTTGAACAATATTGAATGGAAGAACGACGAAGCAATCATCTTTGGAAAGCGAATTGTTACGAAACGAAAAGTGGCTTGGTATGGAGATAAACCTTATGAATACACCTATTCCAATACAACTAAACACGCATTGCCATGGACAAAAGAACTTTTGGAACTCAAAACTGTAATCGAAGAAAAAACGGGTGAAACGTTCAATTCCTGCCTGCTCAACCTCTATCATGACGGCAGTGAAGGGATGGCTTGGCACAGCGATGCGGAGCGGGACTTGAAAAAGAATGGCGCTATTGGTTCTGTGAGTTTTGGAAGTGAACGCAAATTCGCTTTTAAACACAAACAAAGTTCGGAGACCGTTTCACTTTTGTTGGAACACGGAAGTTTACTTGTTATGAAAGGTACAACGCAAACAAATTGGCTTCACCGGCTTCCTCCTACCCGACTCTCCAAAAAACCGCGGGTCAATCTGACATTCCGAACTATCACCCATTTTTGAAATCACATCTCACAAGTACCCATTGCCTCTTTAACCGATACCTGATTGATGATAATGCGGATCAATTAATCACTAACCGATTTTTACTTAAGCAATCTGAAATTCCGTCTATTTTCACGGACATATCGGTACAGCATGTAAAGAAGTGCAACAGACGTCACCAAAATTCCCAACTGGTTATGATAGGCAGGACTTTCCGGCTTTACTTTGGAATAAAAAGTTTCCATAATAAAGTAACTGACATTCATCAAATGAAGCGGAATAAAAATGTAAAGCAGCTTTGTTAATCTTTTGACAGACCAAAGAATGACCGGAACAATCACAATGAATATAAATGTGATAAAGCCATGAAGATTTTCAGAGATACCGAGGATTAAGTCATGACTTTTGAAATTTTGGAATACATAGAAAAAATGAATGAGGTGGTTAATGGTAAAACCGGTCATCAAAACACGAAACGCATCTTTTTTCTGCTCGTCGCTGTATATTTTCTTAAGTCCGTGATAACCGACCATGCATATGATAACCAGGTTGATCAATGAAGATACTCTTCCCGAATTGCGGGCACATTTGTCGAAAACAAAACCGGTTTCCGTTGTCCAGATCGCCCATCCGAAAATGATTCCTTCCAGACAGATGATTAATATGATCAGCAGCAATATCCTGTTTTTCGCCAGCATAATTCAGTTAGTATTGATTTGAACCATTAACGACAGGAAACAAGCATTATTACATACTCCAAAAAATTGTTTTTTCTCTTCTCATTTTTAACTTTACCGATATGAACGATCTACTAGACGAAAATATGACATCTCAAAAAAGTACTCTTCGATTTTACTGGTGGGTTGCTTTCATTTGGGTTTTCTTTTTTGCAATCGGTTACCTTTTCCGAATCATGCATTGGCCGTTTGCCTCAATCTTACGTATTGTCGGAGCCGGAGGATTCATGGCTTATTCCTTGTCTTTCCTGATACTTACGAATCCCAGGACGATTTCAATCATCATTTCCAACGCTATCAGTCTTTTCTGGATCTTACTTCTTATCAGGGGAGTCTTTTTCAACAGGGGATATCCTTTCAACGAACAAGGAGTAGCCGCCCAGGTAATCGCATTTGCTATTTTGTTTCTGATCCATTGGGGAATTTTATACCTGATTAAAAAAAGACGGTCTCGAAACAAATGAGCCTGACCTTGTTTTAAACTATATCAAGACATTGTTTATATTTGGTTTCGATATCAATTCACATTCAATGTCCAATACTTTTCACAAGCATCCAATCATTTTTTACAATGTAGAAAACCTCTTTGATACTTTTAACGACAAAATGCTTCAGGGAAATGACGAATTTACTTTGGAAGGCAGCAAATTGTGGGATGATGAAAGATACCAATTGAAGTTGAATCGTTTGGCAGAAGCCCTCTTACTAGTAAATGGTTCCACTCCCCTTGTGTTTGGAATGGCTGAAATTGAAAATCGGAAAGTAGTTGAGGATCTGATCAAAACGGATCTTTTGGCACATCGGAATTTCCAAATCGTTCATTACAATTCGGAAGACAGGCGTGGAATGGATTGTGCTTTTGTATACGACGCCGGATTTATTCATCTGGAGAGCGAAAATAAACTCCTGATTGAAGTAGAAGATGAACCGTATTTCAGAACACGTGATATCATTTATACGAAAGCGAAACTTGCGGATCAGCATATCATTCACTTCTTCGTTAATCATTGGCCATCCAGAAGAGAAGGAACTTCGGAATCTGAAAGCAGGAGGAAATTTGCCGCCGCAACTCTTAGAAGAAAAATTGACGAGATCTTAAACTTCGATAGAGAAGCAAATATTATCATAATGGGTGATTTCAATGACACACCGGAAAATTTCAGTATCCGTAATATCCTTCGCGCGAAAGGTCAGCATGAACAAACACCCGGAGATTTGATTAACCTGTTGGTAGAAGAGCAAAAACAGGGCTTTGGAACTACTGTTCACCAACGGGAATGGGATGTATTTGACCAACTCATCGTTTCACAAGGATTACTGCAGGGAAAATCCGGGTTGGAGATTCATGAGCACAATGCCTTTATAGCCCGAAATAAAGAACTTATCTTTACTTTCCCCGACGGAGGACAGAAACCAAGTGCAACTTATGGTGGCGATCGCTATCACGGCGGGTATTCAGATCATTTACCTGTATTCCTGAATCTCAAAGAGAAAACCGGAAATTGATTCGCAATCATGAATCCTGCAAAACTATTTCTAATTGATTTTAAATCTTCCCGAAATTTCCGGGAGGCCATTCCACTCCTGGTGAAAGATGAAGCTTTGAGATTGGCCATTTTTGACGAAATTGAGTGCGAGGAATATCCATATCCTGAGTACGCTTCCTGGATTGCCGTGCACTTCTTTGAAAAACACCCGGAACTGATGACAAAAAGCCAATTCGATTTGATGGTTTCAGTTCTGAAACAAACCAAGAATCATTCGCTTCAACGCAATCTTTCAAACGCTTTGGTATATGCCCCATTCGATTGCTCGGAGGACGGAGAATTATTGGATCTACTGATTGATTTCTTGCATCAATCCGAAACACTTCCGGCACTGAAATACCAAGCATTACGAATGATAGAACAGCACTTTTTACCCGCATATCCGGAATTGATGCGCGAATTGAAAACACTCATGAATCTTCTTTCGAACCATCCCAAAAAGTCGATGCAGGCAATGGCCCGAAACTTTGAAAAAAAATACCGTAAACATCCTTATTATGAGCAATAGACTTTTTTTTACGCTTCTTTCATTTTTATTCTTTTCAGATTCACTCTTTTCGCAAACTATTCACCTGGAAGAAATCATGAAGGGAGAAGAATTTGTAGGATTTTCTCCGCAAGATATCCACTGGACGATTGACAATGAATCCGTGACCTTTGACTGGAATCCGACCGGCGAATTGGGAAGAAGCTTGTATGCTTACCAATTGAAACAAAAGCAAATTCAGAAAGTACGATTTATTGAGAACAGACCCATTTCGTCTCCGACTTTAACCAATCATACTCAACCTTTTAATAATCATTATTTTAACCAGGACGGAGACCTGGTAAGATACAGTCAAAAAACCAAGGAACACATCGTTGTTTATTCACGGAATGAACCTATCGGAGAAATCTTCCGGGTCAAGAATCCTTCGTTGATCTATTTCACGATTCAATCCAATGTTTTCTGTTATGATGAAACCGTTGGAAGTATTGTTCAGGTAACCAATTTCGTGCAAGGAAATCAGGTTGTCGAAAAAAACGACACGAGTTTTTTACATGAACAGCAGCGCGAATTATTTTCGTACATAAAACTTCAGGATGAAAAGAAAAAGTGGAATGAAAAGCAGCCTCAACGTAAAACTCCGGTCGGAATCTATTATTCAAAGAACGAATACGTCAGCAAACTGAACATCAGTTCCGACGGAAGGTTCATTTCATTTGTCCTTACCATGGATCCGGATGAACCAACTACCAATTACGAATCCTACATTACAACCGATGGATTCACACATCACAGACAAGCCCGGCCGAAAGTAAATGACAAAGAACCAAGCACACGCATGGGAATTTTTGATAGCCGGGAAGACACCGTTTATTTTGTGGATTATTCTGCTTTAAAGGACATTCGCAAAAAACCGGCTTATCTTGCCGAATACGGAATCACGGGTTCATACACCAGGGATCGGGAGATTTGTTTCCACCAGGCAATCATGAATCCCGATTTGAATAAAGCGTTGGTAGATATTCGTTCTTACGATAACAAAGACCGCTGGATCTGTTTGGTTGACCTGGCAACCGGAAAACTCACCGAGCTTGAAAATCAGCACGACGAAGCATGGATCGGTGGACCGGGAATTTCAGAATGGAACGAAGAAGAAGGAACCTTGGCATGGACGAATTCTTCCGATTTCATTTTCCAGAGTGAAGAAAGTGGTTATTCCCATTTGTATTCTATGAATTCGACTAATCGCGCCAAAAAAGCATTGACGAATGGGAAATGGGAAGTACGCGATCCTTTTCTTTCACATGATAAAAAGTCCATTTACTTCCTCGCAAATAAAATTCATCCGGGTGTCCGGAATGGATATAAACTGGATCTCGCTTCACAAAAGATAACGGCTCTCTTTGAAGGGAATTTCGGGATTGAATGGACTTTGTCGCCGGATGAAAAAACCTGGGCAATCCGTTATTCGACTACAACTCAACCGTGGGAATTATGCATTGTGCCAAATGCCCCGAACCAAAAATTGGTTCCTGTCACCAAAAGTACGCTTCCTGCATTTGACAAATTGACACTCCAAACTCCCGAACTCATTCAAATCCCCTCATCAGACGGGAAAACCATTTACTCCAGGAAATACACACCTGCAAAACCAAATGGAGCAGCTGTTCTATTTGTACATGGAGCAGGTTATTTGCAGAATGCGCATTATTTCTGGAGTTATTATCAACGTGAGATGTTGTTTCATCAATTGTTGATTGAAAAAGGATACACGGTACTCGATTTGGATTACCGGGCAAGTGAAGGTTACGGAAGAGATTGGAGAACGGATATTTACCGGGATATGGGAAATCGCGATTTGCACGATTACGTGGATGCCCGGAATTACCTGGTCAAAAATCATTCGATCGACTCTTCCCGGGTTGGAATCTATGGAGGAAGTTATGGTGGTTTCATCACCCTGATGGCTCTTTTAAAAACTCAGGAAACCTTCAATTGCGGAGCTGCTTTGCGTTCTGTAACAGATTGGGCACATTACAATCACGAGTATACCAGCAACATTTTAAATTATCCATCAACCGATCCGAAGGCTTATCGTAGAAGCAGTCCGATCTATTTTGCAGAAAACCTGGATAAACCGCTGTTGATGCTTCATGGAATGGTAGATGACAATGTACAGTTCCAGGATATTGTCCGTTTGAATCAACGTTTCATCGAACTGGGGAAAACCAATTTTCAATTGAGCATCTTCCCGACTGAAGCTCACGGTTTCACTTTCACTCCGGCTTGGATTGATGAATACAGAAGGATTTTGGAACTCTTTGAAAGTAACTTGAAATGATTTTTTCTCCCACGGATCCCGATAGTTATCGGGACACAGAGGAACACAGAGGAACACAGAGGAATATAAATGATAATTCGTAATTCGTAATTCGTAATTCGTAATTCGTAATTCGTAATTCGTAATTCTAATAATATGGAAGTTCGAGAATTAAAAACCATAGAGGACATGATTCCTCATCTTGCTGTTCTTCAGGAGTTGTATCCAAATCTGGATTTAGAGAGTTATCGGAACATGCTGGAAAATATGGTTCCCAACAATTATGCACAAGTCGGGATCTTTATTGAAGACAAGTGCGTCGCGATTAGCGGATATTGGTTGGGAACAAAATTATGGTGTGGTCCCTATCTCGAATTGGACAACGTGATCGTTTGCGAGCAAGCAAGAGGAACAGGAGCAGGAAAACTGATTCAAAGCTATTTGGAAGAAAAAGCACAGCAACTCAATTGCAGTATCATGGTACTGGATGCTTATTCAAACAACTTCAAAGCACACCGGTTCTATTACAACCAGGGATATGCTCCACGGGGATTCCACTTTATCAAGATCCTGGATGAAGAAGGTTTGACCTGATTTCATTGAACCACGAAGAACACAAAGTACACGAAGTTTTTTATGTCCAGAGGTGTTTTTAAGCAAGGAGAAACAATCTTTTTTCTTAACTTAAAATGGCAAAAAGGAGTTTGGATATCTTATCAATTTTAATGAAAAGCTCTTACGTAATGGTGTGAAACGGTTCACTTTAAAAGGTAATATCCATTAAACAAATATTGTCAAAACTTTCCTGGTGAGCTTTGTGCTCTTCGTGGTCAATCTATCCACGACTAACTTGTTTCCAACCGTTTCATCTGATCCCGGATAATTTTCCCGCAGGTCTGAATCTGATCCACAATTTTCGAAACCAATTCTTTGAGTTCCTTTTTGCTGAGCTGGGTTTCTTTTTCCAATCTCAACAATAATCCCGAAGTTTCATTCATTCCAAACAATCTGGCAGGACTTAAAATCTGATGTGCCTGTTTTCGTAATTCAACCCAGTCATCATCTTCAAAAAAGTGAATCAGATCGATGGAATATTGTGGCATCATTTCAAGATAGGCTCCATACATTTCCAATAAATAAGCTACATCTCCTTCTGCACGTTCTTCCAAAATGGACAAATCCAGTAAGTCAACTTGTGCCACTTCTTCCTCTTGATGTTTCGGGTCCACAAACAGGGCATTATTCTGATATCCCCACTTCACCAATAATTGATAAAGTTTTTCAGGATTGAACGGTTTGGAAATATAATCGTTCATTCCTGCTTCTATAAACTTATTTTGGTCACCAACCATGGCAGAAGCTGTAATGGCGATAATCGGAACAGAACTCACCGGTTCCGAAAATTTGGAACGAATGAATTTAGTTGCCTCCATCCCATCCATTCTGGGCATATAATAATCCATCAGAATCACATCGAATGCCTTATCCTTCAAAATAGCGATGGCATCGATTGCATTGCTGACACAAACAACATCCACATTCCACTTATTCAGATCATATAAGATCACGCGCTGATTAATCGAATTATCTTCTACCAGAAGAACCCGCAAGCCATCCAAATTTTTCACCAGGACAATATCTTCCTGACTGACATTCTTGGTCTCAACATGTTTATTGTGAAGTTCAAAATCCAATTCGAATGAAAGAGTCGTCCCCTGTCCCTCCTTACTGAAGAGATGAATCTCTCCGCCCATTGCTTCCACCAAAGATCTGGCAATACCTAAACCTAATCCGGTTCCGGAAGCAGTTCGTGTGCGGTGGTCCTCCAATTGGGTGAAATTTTCAAATACAAAATCCTGCTTCTGATCAGGAATTCCGATTCCCGTATCCTTCACTTCAAAGAGAATACGCTCCATTCCACTTCGGTTGCTGACCGGTTTGACCCGCAAAGTGATACTTCCTTCAATCGTGAATTTGATTGAATTACCCACAATATTCAATAAAATCTGATTTAACCGAACAGGATCTCCAATAACATAATCCGGTAAATTCTCATTAAAATCCAGATTGAACTTCAATCCCTTCTCCTCTATCCTGTATGAGATCGAACTTACAAAAGTTGCCAGTAAATCCGACAAGGAAAAACGCACATATTCAAACGACATTTTGCCCGCCCGAATCTTTGAAACATCCAATAAGTCATTTACAACATGCAGCAATCCATTTGCCGAAACACCTAAAGTATGTGCGATTTCCTGTTGTGTCTTAGACAGTTTCTCATCATTCAACTGCCTTGTCAAGCCGATAATCCCATTCATAGGTGTACGGATTTCATGGCTGACATTTGCCAGGAACAATTCTTGTGTTTTCAATGCATTTTCCGCTTTTCTCTTTTCGCGGATCGCCAATTCCCTGGCCTCTAACAAATCCGTAATATCGGTATCCACATATACCAGGAATTTCAATTCTTCATGTTCATCAAAAACAGGAGTCAAAGAAGTCTGAATGTATTTTTGTTCGTGATTTTTCAATTGTTTAAATGCCTGAAAAACGACCGATTCCTTGGTTTCAATAGCTTGATCGATAAATGCAGAAATCTCCGCTCTTGTCAAACCGGCAATTTCATAAATACTGCCACCCTTTTGAGCGAAAAACTCTTCTGCCGTGGTCCATCCGTACAAGCGTACAAATCCTTCATTCACCCATGAAATGATTCCTTGAGGATTCGTAATGGTAATTCCATTATTGGTATTGCTCGCCACAATGGAAAGCCGCTCCAGCTCCCTGTTTTTAGATAAGATAAGCCTGTTGGAAGAAACCCGGTCCTTATACCTGAAATAGATGAAAATTAACAAAGCGGCCAAGAGTAAAATACTGCCAACCAATAAATTACGGATAATCACCTGGTTTTCATTATTGTCATTCTGTAGTCGTTCATTCCGGTTCAGTATCGCAATTTCCTTATTCTTTTTATTCAAATCATATAGGAATTGAAGCCGAACCAACTCCTTTGCATTTTCATCGTTACTGAATTCCTCAAACTTCTTGTTATATTTCAGTCTGTATTCATAAGCAGCCTTATAGTTCCCTTTCAAACTTTCCAATTCGGAATAAAACTCATAGAAATACTTGTATTCAGACAAAAATTGAAATTGGTTAATATAAACTTCGTACTCTTTCAGAAGTTTTTCAGCCTCCACTAATCTTCCATTCGCCAGGTAAAAGCGAATTAAGAGCTGGCAATTCGGATAAATATAATTCGAAGCCCCTCGTTTCACATAGATCGCACGGGCAAAATCCATATATTTCTTCATACTGTCTATTTGACCTTCTAATCCGTATGCTTCTCCATAATTGGAGTATCCGACTGCATAACTTAAGGAATCATTCAAACTCAGGGAACCTGTGATACACTTCAAGGCGTACTTTCTGCTTATTTCCAGGTAAGACTCTTTTTTAAGAATCTGGTAATAAAACAGATACAAATTTGACAGGTTGTTATTGCATTTCAGAATCGTGTTATCCAGTTTTTTTGTCTTGGCTTCGAGTAAGATCGATTTATATACTTTCTTTGCCTCATCCAGGTACCAGACACTCTTTTTTTCGAAACCATAATCTGTCAGGCAATGTCCGACGAAACTTTTACTCCTTAAAAAGCCATCCAGATCATTTCCTTTCTTATACGCATTCATAGATGCTTGAAAGTGGTTGCGGGCCTTCAATAACACATGTAATTCCTTAAAAATCCAACCAATGAGGTAGTGCGCTTCTCCAATATGAACATTATCACCGGATTGTTCAGCAAAGTTTAGCGCCTGATAAGCTGTATTTATCGCAGACTTATAATCCCCGCTTTTCATTTGGGCTTCACTGAGTCCCAGGAGTATTTCGTGCTTTAATGTTTCATCATTGGTTGTTTCAGGAAGAAGATTCGCAATTTTCAAAATCCGGATAGTCTCCTTGATATCCGAAGTTTCCAAATTCCTGGAAATTTGGATCAGTTTTCTTGCCGACAGATGAGAATAATCAATCGAGTCTGCAAAAGTCCAAGATGAGAAAAGCAGTAAAAACGGTAAAACAACGAAGGACTTTTTCCGTATACACTTCATAACGAAACGTTTATTCATCAAATTGACATACAGGTATTTAACGTAAAATTAGGCATTATTCTCCAGCTTGATATTTTAAAACGGGTTCAAACGAGTCAAAAATGAATAAACGGTGCCTTATACTAAATGAATCAGGCATTTGGCTACTTGTTTTTCCAATTTCACCTCATTACTGATAACTATTCCTTAAATTCGAAAATCAATAAAACAAAACTATGAAAAACAAAATTCTCCTCTCCCTTCTTTTCCTCCCACTTATTCATTTTGCACAAGATTCTCATGGTTCATGCTCTTCCGTAAAGAGGTTCAAAAATTCCATGGCTAAAAGCAATACGTTTACAGTTGCACAAATTGCACAAACAGAACTCTATGATGTGCATTATTACTTTTTGAACCTGAACATGACCAATACTACAACAACTTTGTCCGGTTCAGCCGAAATTCATGCAAAAGCACGGGAAAATCTGGATACTGCTTTGGTTGAGTTCTTCAACACGTTCGTAATCTCTTCCATTGAAGTAGATGGAACTCCGGTTACATATGCCCGCCAGAACAGTGCTTTAAAAATTCCGGTAAATAAATTACAAGGTGAAAACTTCGTGATTCACGTAAATTACAGCGGCACACCTCCAACTGCAGCAACTAATCCACTTGGTGGAGGCGGAATGACGAATGCCAGCTCTCCTTCCTGGGGAAACCAGGTAACTTGGTCATTATCCGAGTCGTTTGCTGCATACGAGTGGTTTCCGGCGAAACAATCATTAAAAGACAAGGCAGACAGTTGTGCTGTTTGGATTACTGTTCCCACAAATTGTAAAGCGGGTTCCAATGGTGTTCTTCAACAAGTGGTTGACCTTGGAAACGGAACCCATCGTTTTGAATGGAAACATAATCATCCGATTGATTATTATCTGATTTCCGTAGCGGTTGCCAAATACGTTGAATACAATGTAACAGCAAATCCGGCGGGGTCTGGTCCGGTACTGATTCAAAACTTCATTTATGACAATCCGGCAACGTTGCCAAACTTCCAAAGTGACATCAATGAAACTGTTGATTTTTTAGAGTTGTATGCCGGTCTGTTCGGTCCTTATCCGTTCGCAGATGAAAAATACGGTCATTGCATGGCTCCTATTTCCGGAGGAATGGAACATCAAACTATGACCACACAGGGATTCTTCAACCCAACTCTTACTTGTCATGAATTGGCTCATCAATGGTTCGGCGATCATGTGACCTGTTCTTCGTGGGCAGATATCTGGGTGAATGAAGGATTCGCTTCTTATGCAGAATACATCATGTTGGAGAATTTGTATCCGGGAGATCAACTTCAGGATATGTTGGACAGACACGATAATATCATGCAGCAACAAGGTGGTTCCGTTTGGGTAATTGACTCTTTAAGCGACGCGAGTATTTTCTCCAGCAGATTGGTTTATGACAAAGGTGCTGCGATTGTCCATACCTTGCGTTTCCTTGTTGACGATGATCAGGTCTTTTACGATGCTTTGAAACAATATCAAATTCAGTATGCGGATTCTGTAGCTTCCGGTGTAGAATTGATTGCGGTTGTGGAGAATGAAAGCGGGAAAGATTTTTCCAACTTTACGGAAGAATGGTATTTTGGTGAAGGATATCCTACCTATTCGGTTCGATGGAATACAGTTGGAACTGATTTGTTACTTGAAATCAACCAGACGACTTCCAAACCAACAGTCACTCCATTGTTCACAAATGACCTGGAATTGTTATTTGACAGAAGCATAGCTGCTGATACAACAATCCGTTTCCAAATCACAGGAACCCAAAATCAGTTCATTATCCCGAATGCTGCTGATTATATCAACATTACCAAAATAGATCCGAACAACTGGATTTGCAACAAATCGAACGGGATTGTGAAAGACATCAATTTCACTGCCGGAATTGAAGACAATCCGAATAAGGCGCGTATTGCAGTATTCCCAAATCCTTCAAACGGACCCGTTACCATTGAAATGGGAACAGCGGGTGATTACAGCTTGCTGTTGATGGATTCGAAAGGAAGTACGATCAGTTCCCAGGAATTTAATAGTTGGACTACGATCGACCTTAAAAACCAAGCTCAAGGAACATATATTCTCCAGGTTGTTTCAAAAACTACGGGAGAAAAATTTAATAAGCTGATCAAGAGATAATCATAAACTTAGTGAAAACTCCGAATCCCACTTGTTACTTAATGAGTGGGATTTTTTTATTTAGATTGACTTTATTTTAGGGTTTATTCTACTCTTAAGCCATTAATTTATTGTTATTTATATTTTCCATGTAAAAATGATCCCTAATTTTACCGAACTAAAAAACAATTATGAAAAAAATAGCTTTATTACTATTAGTTGGTTTTGGAATTGCCGCATTGGCAAATCAAGCTACTGCACAAAGTAAAATGCAAGATTGGGCGGAACTTAAGGAGTTTCACAAAGTGATGTCTCAAACATTCCATCCAAGTGAAGAAGGTAATCTTGAACCTATCAAAACAAGAATCGGTGAAATGGTTGAAAAAGCAAAAACGCTTCAAGCATCCAAATTCCCGACTGATTTCGATAACGAAAAAGTAAAAAAAGCTGTTAACCAACTGGTTACTGATAGTGAGAAATTACAGACAGCTATCAAAGCCGGGGCAAGTGATAAAAAAATCACCAAGTCACTTTCCGGTTTACATGATGTTTTCCATCAAATTGTTGGACTTTGCTCTGCAACTGAAGAGCACGACCATGAGCATAAAGAAGGTGACGGTCACAGTCACTAAGAATATTCAACCACATAAAAAATCCCCTTACATTCATTGTCGGGGGATTTTTGTTTTAAGTCGTTTTCAAACCGCTAAAAACCATTCACTCCATTTACAGTAGTATATTTCAGAATGTTCTTTTTATCCGGATAAATTCTGGCAAAGGCGGATTGAACGGCCAGAGTTCCTTCGTGAAAACCACATAAGATCAGTTTCAGTTTGTTCTCATAAGTATTGACATCTCCAATGGCATAAATTCCCGGAATGTTTGTTGAATAATCCAGCGTGTTCACCTTGATGGCGCTTTTCTCTATTTCCAATCCCCAATCGGCAATAGGTCCCAATGACGGTTTCAAACCAAATAAAGGGATGAAATGATCTGCTTTTGTTATGATCTCTCCATTCTTTGAATGACTGATCACAACCTCTTCCAAACTTGTTCCGCCTTTCAAATCGGTCACTTCGGCTTCCGTTATCAAGGAGATTTTCCCCGAATCAGCCATATCAATCACTTTCTGTACCGAATCCAAGTGTCCGCGAAACGATGCACTCCGATGCACCAAAGTCACTTCCGAAGCAATGTTGTTTTCGGCTAAATAGATCGACCAGTCCAAAGCCGAATCTCCACCACCTGCAATCACACATTTTTTTCCTCTGAAAACTTCCGGATCCTTGATCATATAATCAACCCCTTTTTCTTCAAAAGACTCAATACTTTGAATCGGTGGTTTTCTCGGTTCGAAAACTCCTAACCCACCTGCAATAATCACTATCGGCGCTTTATGTTGTGTTCCTTTGACAGTCGATACAATAAACGATTCATCCGGCTGTTTTTCTATCGTAGTTGCTGCTTCTCCCAATGTGAAACCGGGTTTGAATGGAGCAGCCTGTTCAACCAGGTTATTCACCAGGTCACCAGCCAAAACAGAAGGAAACCCCGGAATATCATAAATCGGTTTTTTCGGATAAATCTCAGAACATTGTCCACCAGGTTGAGGTAAAGAATCAATCAAATGACAGCGCAACTTCAGTAATCCCGCTTCAAATACTGTAAAAAGTCCAACCGGACCTGCTCCGATGATAATGATATCTGTTTCAATCATGATTTTATTTTTTTAATTGAAAATTGAGAACGGAAAAATTAAAAGTCTTTTCAATTCTCAATTTTACATTTTCAATTCTTTTGAACTTCTATATGACTCCAGCAGCCACCGTCTGATTGGTATTTTCATTGATCAGGATAAAAGCTCCTGTTTTCGGCAATTGTTTGAATACGTCAAAACTTACTCCGTCTGCCGTTTTAATGGAAACCTTTGCCAGTTCATTCAGGTGAAGATTCCCATCACTTTCCAAGTCTTGAAAGCTGTGAATATCGATCTTCGAATGAATCTCTTTGATGATTGCTTTAGTCCGGAAACTATTTTGTTGCAACAAGAATTTCTGTCCCGAATGAAATGCCGAGCTATCCATCCAACAAATCGTCGCTTGCAACAACTTCTCCGTTTGAGGAAGTGTATTTTTAGGAACAATGGTATTTCCCCGACTGATATCCAGGTTGTCTTCCAAATGCAACACCACCGGTTGATTTTTCCCGGCGCTCTTCACTTCCTTCAAATTGGATTCTATTTTATTGATTCGGGTCTGTGCCCCTGAAGGCAAGATTGTCACCTCATCTCCAACATGAAAATCTCCGCTCAAAACACTTCCTGCATAACCTCTGTAATCATGCAATGCTTCCGTTTGCGGACGAATGACGTATTGCACCTGGAAGCGTGCTTCCTCATCCTGGTTCCCTTCATCCACTTTTACCGTTTCCAAGTATTCCAATAAAGGTAATCCTTCATACCAGCTCAGTTTTTCAGAACGGTGAACCACATTATCTCCTGCTAAAGCAGACGTTGGAATAAAATCCACTTTGCTCAACCCGATCAGCTCCGAAAACGTCCGGTATTCGGAAACAATCTCATTGAAACGGTCCTCACTGTGATAAACCAGGTCCATTTTATTGATGCATAACAATACGTGTGGAATTCCAAGTGTAGCAGAAATAATGCTGTGCCGTTTGGTTTGATCCGTAATTCCATTTCGTGCATCCACCAGGATGATTGCCAACTGCGCTGTGGAAGCTCCTGTGAACATATTCCGCGTATATTGAGCATGTCCCGGAGTATCCGCAATGATAAACTTTCGTTTGTCGGTTGAAAAATACTTGTAGGCCACGTCAATCGTGATTCCTTGTTCGCGTTCCGCACGCAATCCATCCGTAAGTAATGCCAAATCGATTGTCGTATTCTCTCCCGTTGTTTTACTCTGGCGGGTAAGTGTTTCTATAATATCGGTAGAAATTGACTGGCTGTCGTAAAGCAAACGCCCGATCAGGGTGCTTTTTCCATCGTCTACATTTCCTGCCGTAAAAAATCGTAATAAATCCATTTTGTTTAATTATTTATCACCACTTCTCCCCTGGAGGGGAGATTGAGAGGGGTGGCCATCCCCCTTAATCCCCCTTCAAAGGGGGAAAAAACTATTATTAAAAATACCCTCCTTTTTTCCTGTCTTCCATTGCAGCTTCCGAGATCCGGTCATCCATTCGCGTTGCTCCTCTTTCAGATATCTTCGCTTCTGAAATTTCTGCAATAATATCATCAACTGTATAAGCTTCACTCTCCACTGCGGCTGTGCAAGTCATATCTCCAACCGTTCGGTAACGCACTTTTTTAGTCACGATCCGATCCGTTTCATCCAGGTTCAAAAACTCATTATTTGCCATCAACTGACCGTGTTCCGTTACCACGCATTCCCGCTCATGCGTAAAATAAATTTCCGGTAATTGAATGTTTTCGCGCCGGATGTAATTCCACACATCCAGTTCCGTCCAGTTGCTGATTGGAAAAACGCGCACATTTTCTCCTTTATCAATCCGACCATTGTAAATGCTCCATAATTCAGGCCGTTGCAATTTCGGGTCCCATTGCCCGAATTCATCTCTGACAGAAAATACACGCTCTTTCGCTCTTGCCTTTTCCTCATCTCTTCTCGCTCCACCTATGCAGGCATCGAATTCGACCTCCTCAATGACTTCAAGTAAGGTATGTGTCTGCAATGCATTTCTACTTGGAAACTTTCCTTTGGCATCTTGCAATTTGTTCCTGGCTATCGTATCTCCGACATTTCGAACAATCAATTGCTCTCCCAATTCTTTCGCTAAAGCATCTCTGAAATCAAGTGCTTCCGGGAAATTATGTCCCGTGTCCACGTGAACCAGTGGAAAAGGGAATCTCCCGGGCCTGAATGCTTTCAGCGCCAAATGTACCAGGCAAATACTATCTTTTCCACCCGAAAACAATAAAGCCGGTCGGTCAAACTGACCCGCTACTTCCCTGAGGATATAAATAGCTTCCGCTTCCAATTCATCTAAATAATCTTTCATTTTTTTAAATTATGAATTATCAATGTTTAACGATCAAGAGGATTCCTCTTACAACTTTGATAATTACTAATTGATAATTAACCATGTAATCCACATTCTTTTTTGGAATTATCTTCCCACCACCATCTTCCGGCGCGAAATGACTCTCCCTGGTCGATAGCTCTTGTACAGGGTTGGCATCCCAAACTCACAAATCCCTTATCTTGCAAAACATTGTATGGGATATTGTACCGTCCGATGTATGCTTTCACTTCCTCCAGGCTCCAATTCGCCAATGGATTTATCTTCACAATTCCCCGTTGCTCATCCCATTCAACCAGTTCCAAACCGGCCCTGTTTCCCGAATGATCCGCACGCAATCCTGTAATCCACACATCCACATCCTTCAAAGCCCGATTCAATGGTTCCACTTTCCGGATGAAGCAACATTCCTTACGATTTTCCAATGATTCATAGAAACTAAGCGGACCTTTCTCCGTCAATAAGTTTTCAACTGCACGGGATTGGGGGAAATAAACCTCCAGTTCCTTTTGATAGCGCTGACGGGTGGATTCGATCACACTATATGTTTCGGGAAACAGACGTCCTGTATCCAATGTAAATATCCGTATCGGCAAGTCTTGTGAATAAATGGCATGGGTAATTACCTGGTCTTCCCAGCTCAGACTGGAGGAAAAAGCCAGCCGGACTCCTTCCAGAGAGGCAATCCGGGCCAAATAATCCTCCAGGTTTGTATAGGTTATTTTTTTTATTTTTTCTATCATTCTTTCTTAAAATAATACCGTTAAAAAATTGCGTAAACTCACTATTACGACTACAATTCCGACAAACAACATCATCGCTTTAATGTTCAGCTTGGACGCCAAATAAGCAGCAATAGGCGCCGCACAAACTCCTCCCAAAATCAATCCTAAAACCGGTTGCCATACATTGCTTGTACCTATCACCGTGAAGAAGGTAAAAGAACTTGCCAGTGAAACGAAAAACTCCGCCAAATTCACAGATCCAACAATCATTCTTGGGTGTTTTCCCCTTGCAATCAAGGTGGATGAAACAACCGGTCCCCAACCCCCACCTCCGATGGAATCCAAAAAACCACCCAAAAGTCCCAGCCAACCCACTTTAGTCACTTTTTTACGTGTCTGTTTCTTACGAAGCACTTTGTAAATGATCAAGCCACCTAAAAACAAGGTATAAGCACTTACAAGCGGTTTAATGATGTTATTGTACGATTCGAATTCCGATAAGACGTAAGCTCCGACAATTGCTCCCAAAACTCCCGGAATCAGGATCGATTTGAATAGCCGGTTATTCACGTTGCCGAAGCGCAAATGCATGATCCCGGAAACTCCGCTGGTGAAAATTTCAGATGCATGAACCGACATACTTGAAACTGCTGGTGAAATTCCAAAAGACAGTAAAAAAGTTGTTGCGCTCACTCCATAAGCCATTCCCAAGGCTCCGTCGATCATCTGAGCGACAAATCCTGCCAAAATGAAGTAAGCAAAATCAATGGTCAACGCATCAACCATCCCGGATCCCGAATTCCAAATACTTTCTAATGGAATCAGGGTGAAGAGCAAATGTCCTGTAAGCAGAACTCCAATAACTGTAAAGAAATAAGCCAGTAATTTCCATGGTGAAAAGAAATACCAGGGTCTTTTGGGATTTGATAGTAAACCGGCAGTTGCTCGATTGAGTTTTTTTACCTTGCTTGCAAAATCTCCTTTCAGATACTCGCGAAGTTGATTCAAATGGATAGCAGAATCATCCAATTCTTCAGGTAAATTCTCATCAAACAATTCCTTGAGCCTTTTTGCCAAAGTAGGAGATTTCCCATTGGTGGAAATTCCGATTTTCACATTCCCTTTCTTAACAACCGATCCCAAATAAAAATCACATAGGTCGGGTTTATCTGCTGCGTTGTACAAGATCCCGGCATCGTTACTGATTGTTTTCAGGGAAGCGGATAATTCCACATCATTCAGTGCTGTGATCACCAATTGCTTCCCTTTCACATCTTCTTCTTCAAAGGCGCGATTTTCCAGGTAAACCAGTTCGTGTCTTTCAGCAAAATCAATAAATGCTTCGCTAAACTCCAATGCTACTACAGACACTGTTGTATGCGGCGAGTTGGTCAGCAAGGTCCTGAGTTTTTCCAACGCCACTTCACCGCCACCAACCAGCAAAACCTGCAATTCATTGGTTTTAAGAAAAACCGGGAACAATTCGTTTTGTTCTGCTACCCCTCTCATGAAACACAACAACTAATGGATTCCGCATAAACTTTTGCATGGTAGTTACCTGCCAGTGAAACAACTTCTCCGATCACGATCACACCCGGACCTGAAGCGGAGACTTGTTTATTTTCAGTGATGATCGTGTCGATTGTCCCAAAAACTTCCTCTTGTGTTTCCAAAGACCCATTGTAAACAATCGAAACCGGTATCTGTCCTTTATTTACCAATTGGTACAACTCTACAATTTTCGGAAGTTGGGCGATCCCCATCAAAATGATGATCGTAGCATTCAATTCCCGTGCTTTCTTTATTTCCGGATTCAATGATCCATCAGCTAACGTGGCGGAAAGAACCAGGAACGAATTACTGATCCCCCTGTGCGTTACCGGAATTTCAGCTAAAGCAGGGACAGATATTGAACTGGAGATTCCAGGAATCACTTCCGTCGGGACCTGATGTTGGCGGGCAAACAGGATTTCCTCCATTCCGCGTCCAAATACAAAGGAATCACCACCTTTCAGACGAACCACGTGCCCCAATTCATTTGCAGAATCCACCATCAATTGGTTGATTTCTTCCTGTTCATATGCCTTGAACCCTTTTCGCTTCCCAACAAAGATCTTTTTGGCAGTTGGTGCATAAGTCAACAATTCCTCGTTTACCAACGCATCGTAAAGCACAACTTTTGCTTTTTTCAAGCGATCCAGCCCCTTTACTGAAATCAGTTCGACATCACCCGGTCCTGCTCCAACTAACGAAATCCGTGGTTTTTCCTTAGTATTCATTTTTTCACTTTCAATTTTGTTATCAATTCCTCTATTTCATTCAAATAGTCCTTTGCAAAGGCTTCCGAAGCTTTTTCCTTATTGATTCTCAGTACGAAATCGCTAAACCGATTCGAGTCGGAATAACCGGAATCAGCTCCCAAATGTGTATCGAAATCTGTCAGGATTCCGTGTTGTGAATTACACCTGATCCCTTTTTCGATCAATTTTGCTTTCGCGGAATGGATTCCCGCTGCATAGCCATAATAGATTGCATCAGCATAGCGATTTTCGCTCAATGCCTCTCTGGCAGAAAACAACTTTTCTTCGGCATCAGAAAACAAAGTGCCAACCAGGTCAATCATTACTCCGGCACATTCTCCCACTCCGATTGCCGTTGCAAATCGTTCGTCTTGTCCCCAATCCAGGTATTCCTCCGGTTTCACTTCGTCCAAATCCGTCAACGGTTTCAACAGATTATAGAAATAATTGTTTCCCTGTTTATCGTAATAGGTATTGAACGCTTCGTCATTCTCATGAAATTGGAGGTAATCCTCTAAAATCGACTGAACAACCTTTAAAATACGTTTGCTGGGTACTTTGATCACTTTTTCGGCAATTCGCCCGGTTCCTGATCCGGTATTTCCACCTCCCAACAATACTTGCAAAGCCGGAAGTGTTCCTTCTTTTGTCTTGATAGAACTTCCGTGGAAACCGATGTGAGCCAAACCATGCTGACCACAGGAATTCATACATCCGCTGATCTTTATCCGGATACCGGTCTCTTCAATGAGTTTCGGATAGTTGGTACGAATAAACGATTCCAGTTCCAAAGCAACATTCGTACTGTTTGAAATTCCCAGATTACAAGTGTCAGTTCCCGGACAAGCTGTAATATCCGTCAGCCCACCATATCCCGATTCAACCAGGTTCAATTGTTCCAGTTGCGAATAAACCGATTCTAATTGTCCGGGTTTCACTCCTCTTATCTGGATATTCTGATTGATTGTAAAACGCAGCTCGGGAAGATTCAAGCTATCCAACAAATAAGCCAAAGAGCGCGCCTGATCCGTATAAAAATCACCCAAAGGAACTTTCGCATAAACAGCCAGGTAGCCAGATTGTTTTTGCGGAAATACATTCGTCCGGATCCATTGGTTGTAGATGGAGTCGTTTGTAAACAAATCAGTTCGTTCAACCGCAGCAAGTTCTTCGTATTCAAATTCATTGGGTTGTTTAACCTGATCTCCGTTCAAATCAAATTGAACAGCTTTCTTTTCTTTACCTATTAATTCTAAAAAAGTCTCCAACCCGATTTTAGAGATCAGGTATTTCATCCGGGCCTTATTGCGACTGTTCCGTTCACCATAGCGGTCGAAAATTCGAATCGAAGCTTCAATAAATGGAATAATTTCCGATTCGGAGAGAAACTCGTACGCTACATGAGCTAAAAAAGGTTGAGCCCCCAATCCGCCTCCAATCAATACTTTAAAACCTTTTACTTCCAATCCATCTTGAAGTATAATTCTAGGAATAAAACCAAAATCATGAATAAAAGTGAAGGCATCGTCCTTGTCATCCGAACTGAAGGCAATTTTGATCTTCCGACCCAATTCCTGTCCGAATGGTTTCCGCAAAAAGTATTGAAAAACCTGTTCTGCATACGGAGTCACATCAAATAACTCATCCGGGTTAATGCCGGCATTATCACTTGCAGTGACATTCCGTACTGTATTTCCGCAGGCTTCACGTAATGTCACATCGTCTTTTTCCAGATCCGACCACAATTGAGGAGTCCGGTCCAGGGAAACATGGTGGATCTGAATATCTTGTCGTGTGGTAATGTGCAACCTTCCTGTACTGTATTCATCACTGACCCGGGCAATTCTGCGCAACTGGTTCGAGGTCACTTTCCCGTACGGAAGTTTGATCCGGATCATCTGAACACCTAACTGTCTTTGTCCGTAAACTCCACGAGCCAATCTGAGCGAACGAAATTTATCATCCGGGATTTTTCCATCCTTGAATGAGGCAATTTTATCCCCCAATTCAAGAATATCTTTTTCCACCAGCAGTTTTTTTGCTTCCACCTGAAGCTCATACTCCGTTCTAAAACTCTCCATGATTATTTTGCTGCATTGTAAAGGAAGTACCAATCCTCCTGAGTGAGTTCGAATGTATGCGCGGTTGCCGCATTTTGAATCCGACGCTTTTCCTTGCTCCCGATAATCGGCAAGGCACCCAGTTTATTCAACCAGGCAACAGCTATCTGTTCTACATTGGCTTCATACTTCTTTCCTATTTCGATCAAGGCCAAACGCAGTTTGACTGCTTGTGCATCCTCTCCCAATAAGATGCGGCCATCCGCCAACGGAGAAAAAGCCAAGGCCCGGCTATGCTGTTCGCGGATGAAATCATATCTCCCGTCGTGCAATGCTTCTGTTTGAAGCAAGTTCAATTCCAGGTGATTGGTAATGATCGGTTGTGAAAGCGAGGATGAAAGCAAACGTTGTTGAAACACGTTGAAGCTCGAAACCCCGATGTAAGAGATCTTCCCACTTCGTTGCAACTTCAAAAGCGCTGAAGCAGTTTGCTCGAAATTTGACAGGAAATCAAAGTTTTCCAAAATAAGGATATCGATTTTGTCCCGGTTCAACCTGTTCAAGGATTGTTCGACACTTTTGGTAATATACTGAGCACTTAAATCGTAATAAATCCCACTTCCGTAAGCCCCGGAATATTCTCTTCGTCCTACTTTGGTGGAAAGAATCAATTCCGATTGGTTGATTGCTCCTGACTCAATCAATTTTCCAAACTGGTTTTCCAATTCTCCTCCACTTGAACTCAGATCGTATGTATCGATTCCCAATTCCCTTGTGAACAAAACAATTTCTTCAAAATTCTTCGAATCGGCAAGATCTTCTTCCGTCCATCTCCAAAAGCCATAAACCGCAGCTGAAACTCTTGGACCGTATTCATTAATATATACTTTTTTCATTTTTTCTTTTCCTGATGACAATAAAAAAACCCTTCTTTCAACAAGCGAAAGAAGGGTCATAACTCACATTAATTTATAACTATTCCTTCCGCATTTCCTTTTGGGACATACAGCACATCTGTATTTGAAGCATGAAGTTTCTTTGAATCATCTTTCGTTTTTTTTGATAGTGCAAAGTAAGGGGCTACTTTTAAAAAGAACAAGCAAAAGTGAAATTATTTTCTATTACTCCTATCGGATAAATAGGAATTAAAATTAAAAAAACACCCTATTTACGTTTATTTTCAGCTTTTCTGAACAATTTTTTTTCACGTAAAATTAAATCAGCCAAACTTGTTTTGGATAAGATATGAATGCTTGCTTCTCTTACTTCCAGCATCACATCATGCAAACCACACAATTCTTCATGTGGACATTCGGTACATTCTTCATAGAAGTTCAGGCTCACACAAGGCAACAAGGCAATTGGCCCACCTGTAGCACGGATAATACTGCTCAACACAATTTCATCCGGGTGTTTTACCAGGAAGTATCCGCCATTCGCCCCCATTTTACTTCCCACCATTCCTCCATTTCTAAGCTGTAATAAAATCGCTTCCAGGAATTTCCTGGGAATATTCTCCTCTTCCGCAATGGTTGCAATAGATAAATGTTTCTTATCGCGATAAACCTTCGCTAAACACTTTAGAGCCTGGATGGCATATTTGGATCTTTTTGGTATCATAGAACAAATGTACTACTATTTTAATAGGAGTTTAAACACATACTTAAGTCTTTCCCTTACTTAGTTACGAATGAATTTTACCGATTGATGATTGATTTTCAAGAAGTAAACTCCCCAATCCAGGTTCGAAACAGGAATGAGCTGATCAGGTCCTAAAACTCCTATAAGGACTTGTTCTCCGATAGCATTTGTAAGTTCATATTCCTGATTACTCTCCAAACCTCCCGATTCAACATGCAAAACATCCGACGCAGGATTAGGAGAAATCCGGATTACAGCTTCATTTTCAAGATCCGACAAACCCAAAGTAACTTTAGCGTCTTTATTCAATTTGAAAATTACACCGTAGTGATAGGCTCCACCCTTGTAAGTCATTCCATATAAATTGCTGTCCTTCAAAAACAGGGAACCGACCGGTGCATCTCCATCCGAATCACTGAAATTATACATATCCTGGTAACCGGTTCCATCCGTTTCTATACTAAACACATTTCCTTCCGCGTAATTGTGTCCACCAAGTCGTGTCATTCCATACAATGTGGTTCCTTCCAAAATAAGAGATCCATGAGGTTCAGATCCGTTCGGACCATTTCCCGAAGTGAATGACCTCAATACGGTATAATCTGTTCCATCCGGTTTCAGCTTAAAAACGGCTCCATATCCGCCCGGTCCGTAATTGCTGTTCATTCCATACAAATAGGTTCCGTCAAACATCAGGTCTCCCCAAGGCTGTGCTCCGGTTGTATTGGAAAAGATCTTCAGCAAGGTGTAATCACTGCCATCCGGCTTGATGCGAAAAATGACTCCATTATCATTTGTCCCGCCATAACGTGTCATTCCATACAAATAAGTGCCGTCACTGACCAACGAGCCTTGCGGAGCTTCTCCATCTGAAGGAATGCTGGCAAAGGTGTGCAAAACACTGAAATCGGTTCCGTCCTTTTTCACTTTGAAAATTGTACCGTAAGAAATGGCAGCATATCCTCCTGTCAAACCATAAAGATAAACACCATCGCTGATTACCGAGCCGGTTGGCTGTTCTCCATCACCTTGCATTCCACCAAAACCATAAACCACCGAAAAATCACTTCCGTCCTTCCTGATCTTAAAGACACTTCCTCCGTTATGCGGTCCACCGAATTGAGCTGTTCCATAAAGATAAAGCCCATCGGAATAAAGTGACCCGCAAGTAGTATTCCCTTGGGATCCGGACACAAAGTATAAATTCTCGAAATCTGTTCCGTCATATTTTATCCGGAAGATGTTGCTTCTATCCCGCGTCAGCCCATACAAGTAGGTGGAATCGCCAATCAACGATGCAGTTGGATGCGATCCTGTAGGGTAATCGAATTCGAAGAGTTTCGTGTATTGAGCAAAGGTTTGAGATGTCGACAACAAAAAAAATACCAGTAAAGCAATTCCAAATACAGGTTTCATGCAGCAGTGTTTTTCATTCTCTCAAAAATAATCTTTCCTTTTGAACTAAAAACTTCTGTGTACTCATTTTAATTCACTTTCAACTAACTGATATTTGCTTTTTACAACCGGCCTTGGAAATGCATTGAAATGCCACCATTCAGTTGGGATATTTGAAAACCCCTGACTCTTCAAGGTTCTTCGAAGCAATTTCCGATTATCAATTTGTCCCTGAGTGATTTCACCTGTTGCTAAAAATTCAGATTCTAAAGAAGGATAAGCTATTTTCCGGATATCATCATACCCGGCTCCCATGTCCAAGGGCTTTTTATTCGCAGTACAAATCGTCACATCAACGGCAGCGCCATAATTATGAACACTTCCATTCCGCGGGTTGCTGACAAACTTCCCTCTTTCAAAAGCCGGAATCGTATCCAACGCGTTCCACATTTCCCATTGTACGCTCAATGGCCTCAATCCATCATAAACCAATAAATGGTAATTTGAATTCCTTCCCGTTAAATATTCCTGGGATTTATCCAATCTTCTTGCCACATCAATTTGAACATATGGTTTGTTCAAGGTATCGTACAAAACACGATGCATGAAGTTATCGCTCGTTGCGTATTTCAATTCCCACCAGATGTTTTTATTGAAATAGTCCACACTTACCAAAGTATCTCCTTTATGAAGGAGGAATTGCTGCTTTGAAACTTCTGCTTTTGTCTCTTTTCCCCCTTCAATTTCCTTTTCCGGGGAAAGTTCTGTCCCCTTCTTTGAATTTTCCGATTCGACAGATTCCGAGCAAGCGCCTATCAATAATCCACTTAGAAGTAAAATACAAGTCCTTTTCATCCTGTAAAAATCAGGATTTTTATGTATATGTCAACATTTCCTGTACTTTTGTTGTCCTCAAAATAAAGTTAAAGAAATGCCGAAAATTGCCCAAAAAGCCATTGACATGCCAGCATCGCCAATTCGTAAATTGGTTCCTTATGCTGAAAAAGCTAAAAAAGCCGGAAAAACCGTGTACCACTTGAACATCGGTCAACCGGATATTGAAACACCACAAGTAGCTTTAGATGCTATTCGTAATTTTGACCATAAAGTAATTGAATACAGTCATTCTGCAGGTTTCGAATCTTACAGAACAAAATTGGCTGAAACATATAGAAAAGGTGGTCTTCCGGTAAATATGGAAGACATCATTATCACAACAGGCGGGTCCGAAGCATTGATTTTCGGATTCATGACAACTTGTAACCCAGGGGATGAAGTCATTATTCCCGAGCCGTTTTATGCAAACTACAATGGGTTTGCCGTTATGGCAGGATTAACAGTTGTTCCTGTAACTTCAAGTATTGAATCCGGATTTGCATTACCTCCTGTTTCTGAAATCGAAGCGAAAATCACTTCGAAAACAAAAGCAATTGTTATTTGTAATCCCGGAAATCCAACAGGCTATCTTTACAGTAAATTAGAATTGGAACAATTGCGCGATATTGTAAAGAAACACGATCTGTTCTTGTTTGCCGACGAAGTTTACCGCGAGTTCTGTTACGACGGAGCACAACCTTTTTCTGTTTTGAACCTGGAAGGAATTGAAAATAATGTAATTATGATTGATTCGGTTTCAAAACGCTACTCCATGTGTGGAGCTCGGATTGGAGCATTGGTTTCCAAAAACAAGGAAGTAATGACCGCTGTACTTAAATTCGGTCAGGCGAGACTTTCTCCGCCAACAGTTGACCAGGTGGCTTCCGAGGCTGCATTGAATACGCCGCAATCTTATTTTGACGATGTCGTTGCTGAATATGTGCAACGTCGCAATATCATGGTTGATGGATTAAACAGCATTCCCGGAGTATTTTGCCCGAAACCGAGCGGTGCTTTCTACTGTGTAGCTAAATTCCCGGTTGACAATGCGGAAAAATTCTGTCAGTGGTTATTGGAAGATTTCGAATTTGAAGGTCAAACTGTCATGATGGCTCCAGCCAACGGTTTCTACTCCACGCCCGGAGCGGGAATGCAGGAAGCGCGCATTGCCTATGTATTAAATCAAGATTCTTTGAAGAAAGCAGTTGTTTGTTTGGAAAAAGCTTTGGAAATTTATCCCGGAACAATTAGATAAATGGAACTACTCATTATCCTCTTTTTAATCATCCTGAATGGGGTTTTCTCCATGGCTGAAATCGCTACGGTCTCTGCCAGGAAATCCAAATTGGATGCCGCCGCAAAAAGAGGTGACAAAAGTGCGAAGCTGGTTATAGAAACCCTGAATGCACCCAACAAATTCCTTTCTACGGTTCAAATCGGTATTACATTGATCGGAATCCTGACGGGTATTTTCTCGGGTGAAAAAATGACTTCAGATATTGAAGGTTTTTACCATTCATTTGCTTTCACCAGAGTTTACGCTCATTTTCTAGCCGTAACCACTGTTGTTGTCATCATTACTTTCTTCTCATTGGTTTTGGGTGAACTGGTTCCGAAACGGATTGGTTTAACGAACCCGGAAGGTATTGCCAAAACAATGGCGCGGCCGATGCTGATCATTTCAAAAATCACAGCACCTTTTGTCTGGTTGTTGACGGTAACTTCTGATTTATTGCTCAAAGTTTTACGCATCAAGCAATCTTCCGATGGAAAAGTGACAGAGGAGGAAATCAAGGCAATTATCCAGGAAGGGACCGAAGGTGGCGAAGTCCAGGAAATTGAACAAGATATCGTGGAACGGGTTTTCCATCTGGGAGACCGCAACATCAGTTCTTTGATGACACACCGCAATGATGTTATTTTTATTGATATCGGTGATTCCAGGGAAGAAGTACGTGAACAGGTTGAAAAGGAAATGCACTCGGTTTACCCGATTTTTGATGAGGAACGTGAACATGTATTGGGAGTTGTCTTATTGAAAGACTTATTCCGAACGATTACTCACGATGATTTTGAATTGAAAAAATTAATGCTGAAACCTCAATTCCTGATGGAGAACATTTCAGCATACGAGGCATTGGTCCATTTTAAAGAAACAAGAACACACTACGGGATCATTACGGATGAGTTCGGTCAGACACAAGGAATTGTGACACTGAACGACTTATTACAGGCACTTGTGGGGGATTTCAATGATTTTTACGCAGAAGAATTCGAATTCATCCAACGGGAAGATGGTTCCTGGCTGATTGACGGTCAATATCCGATCGCTGAATTTTTCCGCCAATTCGGATTGGAGGACAATTCCTCGGAACTGAACTTCACAACAATCGGTGGATTGGTACTGAATGAATCCAGAAGCGTTCCCTCTACCGGACAGAAATTTCATTGGCTGAACTTTGAGATCGAGGTGGTAGATATGGATGGCGCACGGATTGATAAACTGATTATTCGCGAGATTGATCCGGAGGATTAATCTTACCCCGCTCAACATCAGTAAGTAAATTTGCTAATTTGTCTACAAAACTTAGTGGGCAATTCTCCGTTACTTTTTATAAATCCCGCATTTCGTAGAAGTGTAAAGGGAAATATACACAAAACAATGTTGCAGGAATGCAACAGATCGCATGTCGCTAAAGCTTTAGCGATCGCACGAACTCCCGGCGGCAACCGGGAGTTTTTTTATATTTGAACCAATTCAAATCCCGGTTGTATTCCTTCCAAACAACAACCCATGAAAGGAATTATCACATTTATTTTTGCCGGATCTGCACTCCTGGCAACTGCCCAAACACCTTTAATCGCTCATAAAAGCCACGCGGGTGCTTCAATCAGCTACTTTATTGAACCAGGGAGCAATTTCGGAGCAATTGAAATAAATCATGAATTCCAATTAACCTACAATCTTTCTAAAAACTTCAAGCCGCTGAATGATTCTGTTATCCTCATGGAAACAGTTGATTTTGATCAACAAGTGATCCGCACAGACACACTTCTAAATAAAGGAAAACTATCTCCGTTCACATTTGAATTTAAATACCGCGATTCCATTCTCAAAAACGAAGTGTTCGAAAGCAAAAAACGCCGGATTGAGCAAGAAAAACAATTCATTAAGGAACAGATGGAACAGCAGCAAAAGCTCAACGAACCTGTTTCGTCCAAAAAGAAAAAGAAGTCTTATTTGTTATTTCTGTTCGGGATTACCGGCGGTGGAATGCTACTTATGAAAGTATTCAGCAGATCCAAAATCATTCAACATTCCATTGTATAAATTATGAAAACAGTTCTCATCTCATTTATTTGTTTGTTTGCTCATTTATCTCAAGCACAAACCGCCATCATTTCGCATAAAAGTCATTCAGGAACAGCTGCCGATTTCTTTATCGATCCTTCCACTAATTTTGGAATTCCAAGCCCACAATTGGTCCAGGTTATTCGGCTCAATGACAGTACAAGCATCGAAGTCTATGATCATTACCAAGGCTATTACCAATACGATACCGTTTACAAGAATCCGTCTTATGCCAATTACAACCTGGATCTTGATTCAATAGCACAAAGTCCTTATCATCGCAAAGTGGAGTATCTCAATTTCAAGAAGTCTCCCAAATCCTTGAAACCACTACCGGCTGGAAATAAAAATCCTCAACTCAATGAAGTTCAGCCGGATCAACTACAGGTAGTTCCACAACAAGAAACTCCACCCAAGAAAAAGAAGCGAAGCGCTTTGCTTTTCATCTTCCTGGTAACCGGCGGAGGCTTACTTCTTTTCCGTTTTGTAAATCGTCTTTTCACTCCTAGGGTTGCTTCATGAAGGAACATTTGAAACTGAGTCTTATTGGGATTGCTGCCTGGTGGATGCTCCTGCTTCCATTCGATTATTCACTATTCGATTGGATTTTTAAGACCATTCAAGAACCTTTTACCGGTTTATTGAAAGTAATGGACTCTGATCTGATTTTCGAGACCGACACATACGGAACGTATGTTTTGATTTCCCTGAGTATTTTACTGGGCGTTTTTTTTTCTCCGCTCATTCATTGGATTTGTTCAAAATGGAAACTCCAGCCCACAGAACTCCTAAAAACAGTTCTTGCTGCAATCCTGTTTTTCTTCCTGTTCAAATATGGTTGGGATAAAATCACGAAAAGTCAATTCTACCAGCCGGAACCGAATACCCTGTTTACACCTTTCGGGAAACTCTCCAAAGACATTGCTTACTGGTCGCTGGCAGGAAGTTCTTATCCGTATACTGTTACATTAGGTATTGTTGAAGTCCTGGCCGCAGTGCTGTTGTTATTCAAACGCACGCAATTCCTGGCTTCGCTGTTGGCAATTGGAATTTTTGCGCAAGTGGTCCTGGTTAATTTCTCCTTCGACATCTCGGTGAAATTGTTATCGGGATCACTGCTTTTGTTCAGTATCATTTATAGCCTGTGCTTCTTTGAGAACTGGAAAAGTATTTTGGGATTTGCATCAGAAGGAGTTTCTTACTCCAATTCCCGGAAACATCGGGTCGTTAAGTATACGTTTGCATTACTGGTCATTGCGGAAAGTACATTTCCTTCCATATTGAGCAAAAACCTGAATGATGACCGATATCCGCGCTTGGCTCATCATGGAGCATATGCTGTTTTGGGAAACCGACAGGTTAAACGACTTTTCATTCATCGGCAACATTACCTGATCCTCCAATCCTGGAATGACCAATTCAAGGATTACAAAATCGATACTCATATTCCCGGTCAAACTACTTCTCTTGACGGTGAAGTAGTTTGTAAATGGACTGAAAACCGGATCGTTATTCACAATAAATCGTACCGGATACAGCAAATTCCTTTCCGGAACCTTCCGCTTCTGCAGGAAAGTTTTCACACATTTTCAGATGAATTTCATTGAGAATTGAACATCCAAAAGTTTTATCACAGGAAAGGGTTGACCGTATTATTTTTTCCTTACTTTTGTCTTGTTTAAAATTAATCTAAATAATGAAGCTCATTTTAGCCGACAGTAATGAAATCATACGCATTGGACTGCGTACGCTGTTGTCTACGGAGCGAAACATCCAAATTGTCGGGGAAGCACGAAACAACGAAGAGTTGATTGCCCTGAACAAAGCCTTTGATGCGAACATTATTTTAGTTGATTACACTTCCAAAGGATTTTCAATTGATGTCATTCCTCAGATCCTTCAGAAAAAGCCCGATTTAAGCGTCGTTGCAATTACACCTGAACAATCTGCCCAAACATTGGTAAATGCTTTGCGTTCGGGAGTGAAAAGCTACATCAAGAAAGATTGTGACAGTTCCGAAATTATTGATTCGATCCGGGAAACCTGGAGAGGGAATAAATTCTTCTGTGGCCAGATCCTGGAAACAATCCGCGATGCTTCCATTGATGTGAATGACATTGATTTTGATTCATTCAGCTGTGAACCAATCACATTAAGCGAGCGTGAAACAGAGATCATCACGATGATAGCAGAAGGATTGACAAACGTCATGATTGCGGATTATCTTTGTTTAAGCAATCACACCATCAACACACACCGCAAGAATATCATGGCGAAATTGGGTGTGAAAAATACTGCCGGAATTGTGATTTATGCCGTAAAGACAAACCTGGTATCTCCCAACAAATTCTTATTCGCCGCCGATCCCAATTCTTAGTATATTTTTTTCTTTCATTTTTTGAACCTAATTTTAATCTGATTGTATTACAGATAAAAATTGCTTTATGCGCCAATTCATACTTCTTGTTTCATTGCTTTTTTGTGCTGCGCTCAGTATGGCTCAGTCGGAAGGGAAAAATGTATTCAACAATACAACCAATTCCGGGAAAGTAGTGGTTGACCGACAAGACTCAACAAAGCTGTTAGAGCCTAAGATGGAAGAAATACAAGTACAATCAAAAAAGAGCAAATCATACAAGACGGTAAGTGAACCCAAATTCGCAACGAGTGAAGAGAAGGCCGATAAGGATTCCAACTCAAGTATTCAACAACTGAAAAGTGCCAAATATCAATTCGAATCGAACTACGCCGATTCAAAACACCAATTGACAAGAAGAAGTGCCAGTGCGGAAGAATTGACCAATATGAAACAAAGTGCCCAAATCTATGCAAACATGTTGCCGGGCAGTTTCGAAAAACACTTTTACGCTTACCTGTTAAGCAAATACGACCCGAAACAATTCCCGGAATTGCAACAGGCAGCCAGATTGGAGCCTATGAAAACAGAAGTTCAACAGGAATTGGCAGCCTACGGTATTGCGGTCAATAATCAAAATCTTGCTGATAGTGTTGCCCGCGAGATGATCGATCAAAACAAGATTTCCAACGGTTTACTCAGCTATGCAACTGACTTGGTGAATTCGGTACCTGCCAATGGAACGCTTCTATTACATGGTTACACCGAATTGATTCCTGTAAACTATGAGAAAAACACCTTGGAAAGAGGTGATTTGGAATTAATCTCGGTAGACCTTATGCAAAGCCTCGATTATCAGGCCAGTTTGACATCCAAAGGTTATATCATACCTAATTCGACATTCGTTGATACGGCCTTCGTTCAAAATTTCTGTGCGCTTAACGTTTCGAAAAACCTCTATGTTTCCATGTCCTTCCCCAAGGAGTATTTTCAAGGGATGAGTTCAGCATTGAACCCGGTTGGCCTGACTTTTGCTTACGACCAATCGACATTGGATTACAATACATGGAATATTTCCCTGGTCGAAACGAAATGGAAAACACCGGAACTGGGAATTGGGAAAGATCCGCAATCTGATGCATTATCAGCGAATTATTTGCCGACACTTCTAAGCGTTTCGAGGTTATATGAAGAATACAATAAAACGGAAGACGTCAAGGAGATTAATCACATCATCATGAGTGTCGCCACGAGGGCGCGTAAAACCGGTCAACTTTCAAAAATTAAGCGCTGATGCGGATGATTAAAAAGGAATACGACCAAATGACCGATGAACAATTGGTTATTGGGATGGCTGGAGGCGATCAACGGGCTTTTGACAAGCTTTATGGTCGTTATTCATCCGCCTTGCTCTCGTATTTCATGCGTATGCTTTGGCGTGACCGCGAAAAATCGGAAGACTTTGTTCATGATTTCTTTACCAAATTGATCCATCGCCCGGAACTTTTTGATACCACCCGTTCTTTCAAGACATGGATGTATTCGGTGGCGAATAACATGTGTAAGAATGAATACAAAAAACAAGAAATCAGAAAGAATACCAGCAATGGATTAGATAGCAGTTATGCCGTTATGGACGTTAACAAGAATACTGAAAACCAGGTGCATCACACCTTGTTTAAGGAAGCATACAACTACCAGGTCACTCAATTGGAGGAAAAACACCGGGAAGTGTTTGAAATGCGTCATTTCGACGGCCTGTCGATCAAAGAAATTGCCGAAGCTTTGGAAATCAGTGAAGGAACCATTAAGTCCCGCTTATTTTACGCAACCAAATACTTGGCCCAAGGATTAAAAGAATACCAACCAGAACATACAAAAACACCATGAATACTTTTGACGAAATAATACAAACAAAGGCTTACAATGATTTATCTTCCGCTGAATTGGAAGTTATTCGAGAGCTCGTATCTTCTGAAGAGGAATACAATGAAATGAAATCATTTTATGCAGGAATTGACCATTTGGCGATCTCTACCAGAGAAGAAGTTTCCCCATCTGTGAAATCCAGCCTGAACTCGGTTTTTCAAGCCAAACATCCCGGTATCAGTCAAAATTGGAACGCAACTGCAGAAGTGCAAGAAAAGAAAATAATTCCTTTATATAACACTACCTGGTTTCGCGTAGCTGCAATATTGGTTTTATCTGCCGGTGTTATCACCGTTTGGGTTTCCATGTCCGAAAACCAATTGGCGAAAAGCGAAAAGGTTCAAATGACAGCAAGTACGGACTCTGTTCCCCGGGAAAAACAAAAGGTTGAACCAAAGAAGAAATTTCCATTGAATGCAGGAAATGAGAAACAGTTTACGGCAGCTTCAACGATTCCGAAAGATGAAAATTTGGAGCAACAAATGCCAATAACCAGTAATGCAACTTCCAGCGCGAACAGCTCAACGGGGATTTACCAGTGGGCTTCGTCCGACAAAAGTTTATCACCAAGTTCAGGCGGGACTTACAAAGTTTCTGCACCGGCTGATCGTGCAACCTATTTTTCAACTAACAGAGCTGAAAAAGGAATGAAAAAGCTCGAAGACGAAAAAGAAACGCTTTCGGTAGTTAATGGCCTATCAAAAGCCGGTCTGGATGCCGATTTGAATCCGGGCAGAGTTTACGGAGAAAGTACAAAAGACTACAAACCTGGTATTTCAACAACAGATATGCTCAGTTTGATTGAACCGAGTTTTTAAGAATTGAAAAGGGGGAAGTTCACTATCCTATTAAAATTGATCCATAGTGTGGCAAATCCGAACTTTCAATTGTCAATTGTCCATACTCAATTCTCCATTGACTTGTTGGTTCTGCAATTCCGATAAAGCTACCTTCAATTCAGCCAAGCGGTTCATTTTTCCTTTTTGCCGGATATTCAATGCAGTAATGGTGTAGAATTGATGGGACCCACCTAAAAACTTTATTTGTAACTGAATCCAATCTTCCTCAGACAAATCCATTCCAAAAGCAATCATTTCGTCTTTCAATTTGGAAGCTACCACATAGTAATCAGCCCTGCCCAAATAATCGTGATCCGCATCACACAAGATCTCCTGAAGCAAGCCCACCGGTTCAATGTCCAGGGAAGTTGCCAAAATCATTTCCCGAATTTCCTGGATTTGAGCTCCATTGAATCCGTATTTCGGAAGCATCTGTTCCATCAATCGAACTGCATGCAACTCATTGTGATGATAGGTGAAAATAAAACCGGTATCATGGAATAAAGCCGCTGTTCTGAGCAGAAGCATTTCTTCTTCGTTTAATCCTTCCAACCTTCCCAAACGAATGGCGGCTTTCTCTACATTCAAAGTGTGTCCCAGATCATGATAGATCACTTCATCCGGCAACATTGATTTCAATTTATTGAGGATATCGCTTCTCATGTGTTCAAAATCCACCGTTGCGATCTGGCACAAAATGCGCAATTCAACAGAAGGGACCTTGCCATTGTCGTACAAGCTATATTCGGATTTCAACGATTCCAACTCAAATGTCTCCATTGTACCGCCACGCTTTTTGATTGGTACATTTCCCAGGTCCTTCGTATCAAAATAGTTGTAGCATTCATCGTAAATCGCTTGTGTAATCGTGATTTGGTCAATTCCGCTGAACTGTTGCGCTCTTGCGGCAATATTTACGGTATCTCCCCAAACATCGAACGAATACCGTTTCGAACCGATAATTCCAGCAACAAGCGGTCCTGCATGGACCCCGATCCGGATTTCCCAAAAATCCTTTTTCATGGCTTTCGCCAATTCCTTTTCATTCCGGATGAAATTGCGCATCTCCAAAGCAGCCATGCATGCCCGCAGGATCGGTTCCCTATTATCTTCATTCACACCGGCAATTGCCATATAGGCATCCCCGATTGTTTTTATTTTTTCCAGTTTATATCGCTCAACGATCTCATCAAATGCCGTAAAATAATATTCCAGTCGCTTGACCAATTTAATCGGCTTGATTGATTTTGATTTCATGGAGAAATCCACAAAGTCAGTAAACAGCACCACTCCTTTATCTACTCTTTTAGGAGAGAATTTACCATATTGGTTCAAATCATCCAATACATTCGAAGGAAGAATATTCCCTAATAATTGGGCAATTCGTTGGTCCTTATAATAAAGTGATTTGTATACATCCAATTTCGCCTGGATCAATAAAGGATTAAATGGTTTGGTAATAAAATCAACTGCTCCGGAATTAAACCCTTTTAAAAGCCTGGATCCTGTTCTGGTATTTTCCGTAATGATGATAGAATAATGCGTATGGGAAGCGTGAACCTGCAACAATTCCTTGAAATCCTCCATGGATGAGAAATTCGGACTGTCCACATCAATCAGGATAATTCCAACCTCTCTTCGTTCTAAAATGGCATGTGCATCCTCAATAGAATCGCAAAAAAGCAGGATATTCCCTCCCCCACCAAGAATCTCCTTGAGAGCCAATCGGTCTGATTCCTTTTCGTCAATAATTAGAATATTAATTAGGCGTTCCATTGATGATTTCCCTTATTATCATTGTTTGATAAATTGAAAGTAAACATAATCTTTCAAAAAAAATATAATAATTAAGATTGAAAGAAATTTCCAACCTTATAAGATTTACACAATCTTTTGTGTAAGAATAAAATTGATTCTACTATTAAGAATTGATTAAAAAAATTATATTTGTTCAAACTTTTTTAAAATTAACTATGAAAAAACTTTTACTTTCTCTATCAGTTTTTGCTGCTTTTGCTGCAAATGCTCAAATGGACACTCTTTCTGCTCATTGTATTTCAACAACTCTTTACTCTGGTTTGTTAGATAATGCTGCTCCAATCGATTCAGGATTTATCGCTGGAACCAATTACTACGGTGATTTAGCTAAAATGCAATTGTTTGATGCAACTCATGGGGTTACTGGTACTGGAACTATCAAGGCTATCGCATTCCCTTGTATCCTTAAATCTGGTACAGGAAATATGACTTTCGCTATTTGGGCTGATAACGCAGGTCAACCTGTTTACGCAACTCCATTGGTTTCAAAAGTTGTTGCTATGACAGCTATTGATACAGCAGCAGCTTCTACAATGGGTTTAGCTGACGGAAACTTCTTCAACAATGTAGTTACTTTCACTACTCCGCTTGCAATTCCTGCTAATGGTAAATTCTGGGCTGGTTTCATTTTACCAACCGGAACTGACGCATTCGCAACAGCGATCAGTACTCCATTCAATGGTGATGGTGCAACTCATACTGGTGAAATTCAAGGCTCAGGGACTTTCTACACATTTGATGACGGTACAACCGCTACTTGGCAGCTTGATGCAGCGATTGCAGTTTTCCCAATCGTTGACTTCACATTAGGATTGAACGAGAATGAAATCTCTGCTTCAGTTTACCCTAATCCTGCTAGTTCTGTATTGAACATCAAAACATCTGAAAGCATCTCTTCTGTAGTTATTACAGCAGCTGACGGAAAAGTAGTTGCTACTTCTAACTCAAGTAACGTTGATGTAGCTTCATTGAACGCAGGAATGTACATTTACAAAGTAACAACTGTTTCTGGTAAAGTTGGTACAGGAAACTTCGTTAAGAACTAATTGAATTTTCAATTTATAGAAAAGCCCTGGCATTTATGTCAGGGCTTTTTCATTTTATATTGATTTGCTACGATTAATTCAATTGATTAATTACTTCAGTAATTGATTTATCACTTCCCTTAAGAGCTAATAATTTACTTATTACATTGTCGATGATCGAATCCGGGCAGGAAGCACCTGATGTAATTCCTATCTTGTTCCCTTTCATCCAACCTTCGATCCGTTCCATTTGATGCGTATGAATATTGAAACTGTTCAGGGTATCTGCGTTCAGGATCTCCAATTCGTCCTTTATAAAGTAAGTCGGACAACGTTGTTCCAACAACTCCACAAGATGGGACGTATTTGAACTGTTGTAACCACCAACCACAATTGCAAAATCCAACGATTCATTCATCAATGCTTCCGTAGCACTTTGATTGTCGTTGGTAGCGTAACAAAGCGTATCACGCGTATCCGCAAACATTTTAGTTACGTTCGATGCAAGCGCGTGATTTTCCGTCACTTGTTTCAAAAACTCGGCAATTTCCTGGGTCTCACTTGCCAGCATCGTTGTTTGGTTAATCACCCCGATTTTAGTCAGGTGAATTTCCGGGTCGAAGCCAGGAGTGTGTTTTCCTTCAAAGAAAACATAAAACTCTTCTTTTGAAGCTTCGCCGGTAATACACTTCGCCAAGAAAGCAGCCTCTTCCATATTCTTAACGATCACAGCTTCCGAATTCAAAGCCGTATGTGAAAAGGTAGCCCGCGTCTCCTCGTGATTGTACTTCCCGTGAATAACCAGCGTATGATTCTCAGTTCCGAGTTTTTCGGCCCGGTTCCAGACCTTTTCCACAAAAGGACAGGTCGTATTGTATTTTTCAGTAGAAACACCTCTTTCTTTCAGGATCTGCTCTATTTCAAGTGTCGTACCGAATGCAGGAATAATGACCACATCATCCGAATGGAGTTCTTTCCAGGGAATCAATTGATTTCCGGCAGTATCCTGGATGAATTCAATTCCATGTCCCGTAAGGTCTTTATTCACCATCGGGTTGTGAATTATCTGACTCAACAGAAAAATCCGTTTGCCCTGATTCTCCTCCACTGCACGATAAGCAATTTCAATTGCATTTTCAACTCCGTAACAAAATCCGAAATGCCGTGCAATGTGCAATTGGAGGTTTCCAAAATCCAAAATTGTAGGAGAAAAATCCTTTTTGCGGGGATCCTGGGCTTTACGGAATGCCTTTACTTTCGATATGATCGGCGAACGAAATATGGATGGGATCTCGAATTGTTTCATCTTCAACGTAAAGGTAAAGAATTGTTGCAATCAGTCTTCGCTTCGAAAGTTAAATTTACTTACCATGGTAGAAGGAGGATATTCTTACACTTATCCCTGATTCTGATTTTTCAAGGGCTATCATGAAAGTTCTTGACACAAAAAACCCCGACATCCGTCAGTTGACAGAGCCGGGGCTGAATTTTACTTTTAATACTAACGAGTAAATAACATTTCTCTGAATTTTGGCAATGGCCATAACTCATCGTCAACCAATAACTCCAACTTATCGGCGTGGTAACGGATTTCGTCAAAATAAACTTTTACCTTATCACAATATGCCACTGCCTTTTCCTCCGCATGCTCAATTTTATTCGCATCCTTTCTGGCCTGAAGCATGGTGTCACAAGTTGCTTTCATTTTATTCAAATGCATCGAGATCTTGGTAACCAATTCGATTTGGGCTGCTGCAGCTTCTTTTCCAGCCTTTTCACCCAATGCGTTCATGATTCCCTGGATATTCGACAACAAGCGATTCTGATACTCGATCACCGCAGGTAAAATGTGTGTCTGAACCAAATCGCCCATCAAGCGTGCTTCAATTTGAATTTTCAGGGTATAGCTTTCAAATTCGATTTCCTGGCGAGCTTCCAATTCACGTGGAGTCAATACATTCATTTCATCGAATAATTTGATAAACTTCTTGTCGCCCCATGCTTTCAATGCACGTGGAGTATCTTTAAAGTTATTCAAACCTCTTTTTGCAGCTTCCTTCACCCACTCGTCTCCGTATCCATTTCCTTCAAAACGAATTTTCTTGGATTCCTTGATCAGGATCTGAAGTTCTTTCAGAATCGCTTCATCTTTCGCCTCACCTTTATCAATACGGGCATCTACGCTTACTTTAAATAATTGCAGCTGTTTCGCCATAATGGTATTCAAGACGATCATTGCAGAAGCACAGTTTGCAGAAGAACCCACCGCACGGAATTCGAATTTGTTACCTGTAAACGCAAACGGGGAAGTTCTGTTCCTGTCCGTATTATCCAACATGATCTGTGGAATTTTACCGATATTCAATTTCAACTCTGTTTTTTCTTCCGGGGTCATTTTTCCGGCTTTCACATTTTGCTCCAACTCATCCAGCATTCCGGACAATTGGGAACCGATAAATGTGGAGATAATTGCCGGAGGAGCTTCGTTCGCACCCAAACGGTGATCGTTATTCGCCGATGCGATACAAGCACGCAACAAATCATCGTTATCATGGATTGCCTTAATCGTATTCACGAAGAAAGTCAGGAATTGTAAGTTTGTTTTTGGGTTTTTACCCGGTTGCAGCAAGTTCACACCCGTATCCGTCGACAAAGACCAGTTATTGTGCTTTCCCGATCCGTTTACACCGGCAAACGGTTTTTCGTGCAACAAGACACGGAAATCATGCTTGCGAGCAATTTTCTCCAACAAATCCATCAATAACATATTGTGGTCATTTGCCAAATTACATTCCTCGAAAATAGGTGCACATTCAAATTGATTCGGAGCTACCTCATTGTGACGTGTCGTAACCGGAATTCCCAACAGGATCGCTTCCGTTTCAAACTCGCGCATGAAAGCGGTAACACGTTCGGGAATGGAACCGAAATAATGATCCTCCAATTGTTGTCCTTTTGCAGGAGCATGACCGAATAGTGCACGACCGGTCATCATCAGATCCGGACGGCAATTGAACAAGGCTTGATCGACCAGGAAATATTCCTGTTCCCAACCAAGAGTTGCGTTTACTTTAGTAACGTTCTTATCAAAATACTGGCAAACCTCTACAGCGGCTTTGTCCACTGCGTGCAACGCTTTCAATAAAGGCATCTTGTAATCCAATGATTCACCTGTATAAGAAATCATGATCGTAGGAATACACAAAGTTTTCCCGATTACGAAAGCCGGTGATGAAGGATCCCAAGCAGTATAACCACGTGCTTCGAATGTATTCCGGATTCCACCATTCGGGAAAGAGGAAGCATCCGGTTCTTGTTGAACCAACAATTCACCATCGAAACGCTCGATAGCACGTCCCGGTCCGACAGGTTTAAAAAATGCATCGTGTTTTTCAGCAGTTGTTCCGGTTAGAGGTTGGAACCAGTGAGTATAATGTGTCGCACCTTTTGTCAAGGCCCAATCTTTCATTGCCGAAGCAACCTGATCAGCCATTTTACGATCCAGGCGAGTTCCATTTTGGATGGACTCGATCATAGATTTGTATGCATCAGATGGAAGATATTCACGCATTACCTCTGTGTGAAATACATTTTTTCCGAATAATTCAGAAACTTTTCCATCATAATCGATGTGTTTTGGTGTACGATTGAGTACATCCTGATACGCCTGTAACCGTTTTGTTGCCATAAATTCAAAATTTTCGACAAATTTACAATTTTAAGAGGGGGTATTCCAATAAAAAGTATAAAATTTTATAAACACCCCCTGTTAATTTGATTGAAAATCTAAAAATCACAACAAATCAACACGCTTTTCCATTTTAATTAAAAATTTCAAGCAGTTATAATCAGATGCTTATCCGGTAGAAATTGACCTAGTGTTAAATAATCATAGGTCATTTGAATTCCTCTTTTTTTTCCTTAACTTACTTCTAATTAAAAGCTTGCAAAATGGGATGGTTTGATTTTTTTCAACGAAAGAACGTGGACGCAACGAAGGAAAAACCGACAGATATGGATGAAAATCAATTGGTTGTTGTTCAGTTCTTTTACGGAATTGAGGATTTGAATGAATTGCACGAGTTGGAAAAACAACTGGATTCAAACATCACCTCCCAACATCTTGGGAAATATCACGGACACGATATCTCCATGGATTTTGGAGATGGATACCTTTATTTCAACGGTAAAAATGCCGAGCAAATCTTCCAATCCATCAAACCCATATTGGAGCAGCATTATTTCATGGATAAATCCATCGCAACGCTGCGATTCGGTTCTTTTGAGAATCCGGAAGCTGAAGAATGTGATTTCACCATTCGCTTCGTGAAATTGCTGGAGAATTAATTATTTATCTCCCAATTGCGTCAAATTGGATACTTTTATGTTCAAAATCAAGAGCATGAAAAATTTCCTATCCTTTGTTATTATTGCAATTTCTTTTTCTTCAATCGGGCAACAAAAACTCGAACTCAAAGATGTAGATCAGAGCAAACTTTTGAAAGACATTACATTTTCAAAAACGGAAAATGGTGAGATTGTTGTTCTTTATTGGTTTCCAAATATTTATTGGGAAATGCTTTCGGCTAAAGACCCAAAAACATATAGTCCCGAAATGGTTACTCAATTGAAAGAAATGCTCGGAAACAAATCCATTTTCATGGCAGTTTCAGGGAAATTAAATTCCACTACTCAAAAATTTGACGTAAAGCCAGACTCTTACTTACGCAATAATTTTTCGGTAACCTTCAAAGGGAAATCATACAAACCAATTCCGGAATCCAAATTATCGGAAGAACTCCTAATGCTGAATGACTTTATCAAACCAATGTTTTCACGCATGTTGGGAGATTTAGGCTCAGGAATGTCTATGCTTTACGTTGAAATTGCAGATAATCCGAATGAAACTCTTTTAGACCCGTACGCGGATGTCGATTTTGGAATGGAATTAAATTCATTCAAGAATACATTTCATATGCCCTTACCAAGTCTTTTCCAGGATTCGAAATGCGCCAATGATGGTGAATTATTTCCGGCAAACTATGAATTCTGTCCGTATCATGGTTCAAAACTTATTGCTCAGTAATCTTTCCATACCCCTCGAAAATTCACTGAAATATTTACTTTTACACTCAATAAAAAACGTAAATAAATGAAAAACACAGCTCTTACCCAGGTTCACGAAGCTTTGGGTGCCAAAATGGTTCCATTTGCAGGTTTTAATATGCCGGTACAATATGAAGGTGTTATCGCTGAACACGAAACGGTTCGCAATGCGGTAGGCGTATTCGATGTTTCTCACATGGGAGAGTTTTTGCTGTCAGGTCCGGATGCATTAGACCTGATTCAACGTGTAACAACAAATGATGCTTCGACTTTAACGATTGGTCGCGCGCAATACTCTTGTCTTCCGAACGGAAAGGGGGGAATTGTAGATGACCTGATCGTTTACCGTATAAAAGAAGAGGAATACCTGTTGGTGGTGAATGCTTCCAACATTGAAAAAGATTGGAACTGGATCTCTTCCCACAATACAAAAAATGTATCCATGAGGAATCTTTCCGATGATTATTCCTTATTGGCGATCCAAGGCCCGAAAGCGGTTGAAGCGATGCAATCGTTGACTTCAGTAGATTTATCAGCTATCAAATATTACCACTTCGAAGTGGGCCCGTTTGCCGGAATCGATCACGTGATCATTTCTGCAACCGGTTATACCGGTTCGGGAGGTTTCGAGATCTACTGCAAGAATTCGGAAGTGAAACAAGTTTGGGATAAAGTTTTTGAAGCAGGTGCTGCTTTCGGAATCAAACCGATCGGTTTAGCTGCACGCGATACTTTGCGGTTGGAAATGGGATTCTGCTTGTACGGAAACGATATCGACGACACTACTTCTCCATTGGAAGCAGGATTGGGATGGATCACCAAATTCACAAAGGATTTCGTTGATTCGGACAAATTGAAAGCTGAAAAAGAAGCGGGAGTTTCTAAGAAACTAATCGGTTTTGAGATGATCGACCGTGGAATTCCACGTCACGATTACCGCATTTTGGACGCGAACGGAAATGTGATCGGGAAAGTAACTTCCGGAACACAAGGTCCAAGCGTGAAGAAAGCAATCGGAATGGGATACGTAAATACTGAATTCGCAACTACGGACAGCGAGATCTTTATCGAGATCCGCGACAAAGGAGTTTTGGCGAAAGTGGTGAAAATGCCTTTTTATCAGAAGTAGATTAGAATCAAGATCATCCCTTCCCCCTTTGGAGGGGGATTGAGGGGGAGGATATTTAAGTGGAATCGTGAAAGCGGTTCCATTTTTTTTGGCTGGATTTTTGTTAGTTCCGAAGCATTAATTCATTACTTAACCAATGCATATGATACAAAAACTATCTAAAATCCTTTCAGCAACTGTTGCCTCATTTCTCTTTGCCAGCATTTCTTTTTCCCAGACAAATTCGGATGTTTATTCTCCGAAATTCTCTCATTTATCGGGAAGGTACAATGCGAATATCCAGGTAGCACTGACTGCAACAACTTCTAATTCCGTAATCTATTACACCTTGGACGGTTCAACTCCCAGCAGTTCCTCCCAGCTTTATACAGGAGCCATTCCAATTAGTGGTAACGGAAACCAGGTCACGCTTAAAACAATAGCCATTAAGGGAGCTTTACAAAGTTTTGTCAGTTCGGCAACCTATGTGATCGATTACTCCTATAATCCCAATGCCAGTTATTTGACAAACCTGTCTTGGTCGCAATACACGAACTTCCTTCCAGGCGATTGGTTCGGCTACACTTCCACTCCTTGGACCTGCAATTATTCGGTCAAGGTAAAGATCCTTTCGAATGGAAATTATATAGATACTACGACATCCACGAGTTGTTTGGGTCCAAATGATGATTCTTTTCTCCCTGTTTTTTATTACGGAATTACAGACACTTCTAGCTTAAAAGTCATTAATCTATACAACATTGCTGCCTCGGGATTTGCAAACGGGTTCATTACCATTGATTTTGGAGTGGGAACCAACCAGTATGAACTGCGTTATATCAAGTTTATCGATGAGAACAACCTCTTTATCGAGTTCTGGCACAATACAAACGGTCCTTTGAAGTATTATCTGACCAAGAATCGTCAAACACTTGGAGTGGATGACCATGCGGATGCACAAACACGAATTTATCCGAATCCTACTTCAAACTATCTATCCATTGAAAATTTGCAGAGCGATGTTTTGGTGACAAACCAACTCGGGCAAAGGTTTACACTTGAAAAAAGTGATAAAATAAATGTTTCGCACTTACCGAAAGGAATCTATTTCGTGCAATTCAGTAATAATAAAGGTGAACAGATACGAGAAAAATTGGTGATCGAATAATTGGAATTGAAAATAGACTCAAGTGGAATCGTGAAAGCGGTTCCATTTTTTTTGTGCGCAAAAATGAGCAACTATGTTTTTCATTTTGGTTTTTTGTGTAGTCTTGGAAGAGCAGTTGACCAACCACAAACGAGAAGCCGCGTTTCCTAATCGAGAATCTTTAACTGCAAGAAAAAAAAGTTAAAAGAGAAAACCAAATTAAATAGTATTGACAATCGAGATTATCTCAAATTTACCTTGCCATTCTTTAATTGATTCCAATATAGGTAGAAATGCCAATCCTTTTTCAGATAACTTATACTCTACCCTTGGTGGTAATTCCTTAAAAGCCATTCTTTCTAACAATCCATCTTCTTCCAACTCTTTTAATTGCTCTGTTAAAACTTTCCTTGAAATGTGAGGTATTATAGCATCCAACTGACCAAAACGTATCGTTCGGTCCCCAATCACATTTATAATTATTGGCTTCCATTTATTTCCAATTGTGCCAATAGCCCTTGTAAATGGGCAATTTGACTTACAAAAATTTTCATCTCTCATATTTCATTTAAATAAGTAGTTACCTAATAGTAACCAGAATAAACTGAATTAGTTACAAAAATAAACTATTGAAGATAACTTTGCGAAACATTCAATAAAAAAGTTATATCATGAGTAAATTAAAAAACAAAGTAGTCGTTATTACCGGAGGTAATAGCGGTATCGGATTCGGAATTGCCCAAGAATTTAAAAATGAAGGTGCAGCAGGTGTTATTGTTGGTAGAAATCAAAAAACATTGGATCACGCTGTAGATCAGCTTGGTGAAAATTTTATCGCTATTAATGCTGATGTAACCAACCTTAAGGATCTTGCAAGAGTATTCGAAGAGACGGCTGAAAAATTTGGTAAAATCGATGTAGTTGTTGCCAATGCGGGTGGCGGAGCAGTTGGCACTGTTGCAGACCTTGGAGAAGTAGATTATGATCAGACTATGGATTTAAACTTGAAAAGTGTGTACTTCACAGTGCATAAAGCACTTCCCCATATGAATGATGGAAGTTCTATTATACTAATAGGATCAAATGCTGCACATCGTTCATATCCGTCTTTTGGGTTATATGGTGCTGCAAAAGCGGCTGTAATCTTTTTTGCAAAAGCATTTTCAAACGATCTTTTAGGAAGAAGAATTAGGGTAAACGTGATTACACCAGGTACTACAGATACACCAGCATTTGAGAAGTTTGTGCCGGCAGAGCAAATTGATGCTGTAAAAACACACTTTTCAGAACAAATGCCAACAGGTAGAATTGGGAACCCCTCAGACATTGGAAAAGCCGCTGCTTTCCTTGCATCTGATGATTCATCATTTATACTTGGCACTGAACTTATGGTTGATGGCGGGATGACCTACTTAGCTAAATAGATAAACTTAAATCAAGTTGCACAAAATGGACATTACATCACAAATAGAAACTTTAAAAAATCAAAGGACAAACCTGCTATTGCAATTAGAGGGTTTGAGCAACGAGGATATAGGACTTATACCAGCGGGCCATAACAATAATATACTTTGGAATCTTGGTCATATTTTAGTGGTGCCCCAATATTATTTTTATGTAGCAAATGGTCATTCTCAAAACGTTGAGCAATATTATATTCAAAATTATATGTCGGGTTCTTATCCAAAGGCAACTAATATCGATAAGGAATATAATGCAATAAAAGTGTCGTTGTTGCCAACTTTAGATGCATTAAAATCGGATTTCGAGAAAGATATGTTTAAAGACTTTAAAGCATTTGGCGATTTAGATTTCATAAGTACCCTGGAGTTCTTAATAAAACACGAAGCAGGTCATCTAAATACAATCAATAACTTATTGAGTGTTCATTAATACACACCATTTATAAAAATGGTCATTTCGGTATTTTGAATATATCATTTTACAAATCAGAAAAAACAAAACAATGAGTAAATTAATAGATAAAGTAGCGATAGTTACAGGTGCATCAAAAGGAATCGGTGCAGGAATAGCAAAAGCTTTTGCCAAAGAAGGTGCAAAGGTTGTTGTTAATTATTCTTCCAGTAAAGACGAAGCAGATAAAATAGTAAGATTTATAACCGAAAATGGTGGGACAGCGATTGCAGTACAAGGAGATGTGTCAAAAGAAACCGATATAAAAAGACTATTTGAAGAAACAAAAAAGGCCTTTGGTACACTGGATATTTTAGTAAACAACGCAGCATATCAAGGTTATACACCTATTGATCAAATAACATCAGAAAGCTTTCATCAACATTTCAACGTCAATGTATTGGGCGCTTTACTTGCAATTCAATCATCGTTAAAACTTTTTGGAGAAAAAGGTGGAAATATCATCAACATTAGTTCCGGTGCGAGTAAAATGCCTCTCCCAACTGCTTCTTTATATTCCTCAACAAAAGCTGCATTAGATGCCGTCACTATTGCTTTATCAAAAGAATTAGGCTCAAAAAATGTTCGTGTCAATTCTATTTTACCCGGTGCTACCGAAACAGAAGGTTCAACTAATGCCGGCGTCACAAGAGGAAGTGAATACGAAAAATTCTTTATTGCCAATACACCACTTGGTCGCAGAGGTCAGCCAGAAGATATTGCAAAGGCAGCCGTATTTCTTGCTTCCGACGACGCAGCTTGGATTACAGGAGAACAAATTTCTGTTTCGGGTGGAATGTACGGATTTTAGTGATCTTAAAAACCAAAAAGCCCCGGCATTTATCGCCGGGGCTTTCCTAATTTCCTACTTGGAATGAAGCGACTAAAAGTCTACTTCGTTCGCAGTCAGTTCTTATTTAACCAACTTCATTTCATTAATCAAATTCGTTGCGCCGTAGCACTTGTCGATCAACCAAAGCGTGTAACGAACGTCCAAAGAGATCGTACGTTGGATGTTCGGCTCGAAGTAGATGTCACCGGACATTGCTTCCCAGTTTCCGTCAAATGCTGTTCCGATCAACTCACCGTTTGCATTGATAACCGGAGAACCGGAGTTACCTCCTGTAATGTCGTTGTTTGAAAGGAAGTTCACAGGCAATTTCCCGTTAGAAGCATACTGACCGTAATCTTTTTTCTCCCACAATTCCTTGATACGCGGATCAACCACGAATTCAGGGTTTTTAGGATCTTCTTTCTGCATCACTCCATCCAAAGTTGTGAAGTAGTCGTAATGAACTGCATCACGCGGATCGTAAGCCAATACATTTCCATAAGTCAAACGCATCGTAGAGTTTGCATTCGGGTAGAATTTCTTATTCGGTTGCATTTCGCGAACTCCTTTTACAAATGCACGGTTCGCAAGTGTCAATTTCGTATTCGCCGATTTAACCGCTTCTTGTCCCATTGCAGCTTGATATGCATTGTCCAGATCCTTGATCAAAATAAACAATGGATCCTGGCTCAATTTATCCGCATCAAAGTTTTTCATGAATTCCTCGTAACGCTCTTTCGAAGCAAAGATCGAATTTGCCTTAACGCGTGCCATGAACGCCTCGATTCCGTCTTCACCGATCGATCTGGTGATTCCAACCTGTTGTTCCATCGGAACGTCGCGGATGTACATTTTCAATACTTCTTCCAATGTCTCCAATTCGATATCCATTGAACGTTCAGCATAAATCTCTTCAGCTGTTCCTTTTGCAGCATCCAGGATCATGTTAAAGCGCTCTTCGTTGCCCGATTTTTTAGCATCCAGCGCTATTTTGTACATATAAACCACTGAATTGATATCCACTTGGCGAACAAATTCACTTTGGTACGTTTTGATGTAAATAATACTGTTCGTAGCTTTAAAAGCGGACTCAATATCCGAAAGTACATTATCGTATTCCGCTTTTCCGGCAGAATATTTTGTAAACTCTTCTTCTACTTTTCTTTTCTTATCAGCAACATGGTTTCCTTGCAACTGTTTTGTCTGACCGATAAAATATTTCCAGTAATTAGCCACTTGAGCATACTTCGATGAATAATTCAAACGCACTGTTACGTCTTTATCCATGTATTTTTTCATGATCTCCAATTTCTTAGCGCGGATATCCACAATTTTAGGCTGCTCCAAAGAAATTGCCTGTTCCACACCATAAGAAGTCAAATAGCGATTTGTTCTTCCAGGGAATCCCATAATCATTGCATAATCACCTTGTTTCACACCTTTCAATGAGATTGGCAATGAATGTTTCGGTTTCAATGGAACGTTTGAATCGCTGAAATCAGCAGGTTTGTTATCTGATCCTGCATAAATGCGGAACATGGAGAAATCTGCAGTGTGGCGCGGCCATTCCCAGTTATCTGTGTCTCCACCGAATTTTCCGGCTGATTGCGGAGGTGTTCCTACCAAACGCACATCTTTAAATGTTTCTTTTACGAAAAGATAAAATTCATTTCCATCATAAAAGTCACGAACAAACGCTTCGTAATTAGTTCCTGTTGTAGCATCTTTCACCAAGATATCCGTCACTTCCTTGATTTTCTTTGCACGCTCCTCCGGAGTCATCTTGGAATTCAATTCTTTAGCAACTTGTGCAGTAACGTCCTCCATACGGATCATGAAAGTTGCTGTCAATCCCTTCACTGCAATTTCTTCTTTCAAATTCTTAGCCCAAAATCCATTGTCCAGGTAATTGTGATCTTTTGTCGAAGCACCTGCAATTGCGTCATATCCGCAATGGTGATTTGTCAAGACCAATCCTTGATTTGAGATCATCTCACCCGTACAAAAACCTCCAAATGAGATTACTGCATCTTTCAAAGACGATTTGTTAATGGAATAGATTTGCTCCTGAGTCAGTTTCAAGCCATGTTTTTTCATGTCTTCGTAGTTTCTTCCAATCAAAAATGGAAGCCACATTCCTTCATCAGCGCGAGCAATGTTACCCATTGAATAGGTCAATAAGACCAACGCGAATACTATTTTTTTCATTCTTTAGATTTTGTTTAAAAGAGCGCTAAAGATAACAACTTTTTAATGTTAGGGATTGACCGTTTGTGTAATATTAATTGAAAATGTAAAATTGAGAATTGAAAAGAAAAAATCGATCGCATTAGATTAATATATTGGATTCTGTCACAATACACACTTCATTTAAGATTCAAAAACTTTTCAATTTTACATTTTGAATTCTATTTTACCGTGATTTCATCCAGGAACAACCAGGTCGGATTTCCAACTCCCAAATGCCAATCCGGGCATTTCCCATAATTTTCAACACTGAAACGGATAAACTTGCAAGAAGTCGGGGCGATTTCAAAATCGAGTTCACCTGTTTTCAAGGTTTCTCCTTCTTTCACCGGAACTCCCTGAACTTTTCCCAGTTTGCGGTAAGTGACACCATCAGCAGAAACCTCAACGGCAACGGATTTCGGAGGGAAGATCCATGATTTCTGGTCTTGCAGGTATGAGAACCGGATCATTGAAATCTCTTTCGTTTCATCCAACTCGATTATTCCTTGCACATCTTTCCCAAAAGTTCCCTGCCATTCTGTTCCCCTGTATTCCTCCGTTCCTCTTTGTCCATCAACCAATGCCTGCGATCCACCACCCGAATACTGGTTCGCATATTCTGTAGACAGGTTGATTTTCTTATCGCGCACATACTTCGTAAACAAAGTTTTGATCGCTTTACTTTCAGAACCGTCCTCGCGAACCACTTTTGCATACACAGGAGTGGTTTCATTCAATTGGATATTTTTTCCACCCTGTTTGTAGAATGGCTGGTATTTCTCTCCGTCAAAACTGTAGTAAACCTTCCCTTTCTCAAAGAAAAGCACATCGATTCCCAATTCCATCGTTGTTTCAAACATGGTTTGCGTTGCCGTGAAAAAAGGAACCGGAACAAACCCCGGATTCACTTCATTTCTCAAGTCCAACTCATAATTCGCAACCTGTTTGTTCGGTTTTGGCCCCATTGAGATTTCCAGGATCCCACCTCCCTTGATCATCTCGTGCGTGATGAATAATTTTTGGTATACCGTTCCATTCCAGGAGATCGATTGCACAAATTTGTTTTCCGCCGAATTATTCAAAGTCCGGATCTCAAAGTCTGTTTTTTCTCCACGAATCACCACTTTATCCATCAGGGGCCTGCCGATCGCATACGTCGGACTTCCCGGAGAAACAGGATAAAAGCCCATCGAACTCAGGACATACCAAGCCGACATCTGCCCGCAATCTTCATTTCCCGAAAGTCCATCCGGGCTATTGGTATAAAACGTCTTTAAAATAGTATCTATTAGAAATTCTGTCTTTTCAGGAGCTCCACAGTAATTGTAAGTGTACGCCATGTGATGGGAAGGCTCATTTCCATGTGCATATTGCCCGATCAAACCGGTGATATCCGCCTGTTCACGTCCCGACATGGATGAAGAACCCAGGAACATCGAATCCAGGAAGTTTACCATTCCTTCGTTTCCTCCGTGCATGTCAATCAGCGTTTGCATGTGATGTGGCGCAGCCAGTGAATATTGCCATCCATTCGCTTCCGTAAAGTGATGATTCACTTCATTGGGTTTAAAGAATGGCAAGAAGATCCCGTCCTTTCTCGGTTGGAAGAAACGCGTTTCGGGATGCATCAGGTTCATCCAGTTTGCAGATCTGATCTGGTACTTCTTTGCAATATCCGTTTTGCCGAGTTTCTCTGCAAATTTTGAAATACACCAGTCATCATAGGCATATTCCAGGGTTTTCGAAACAGATTCCGCCTGCATATTCGCTGAAATAAAACCGGTTTCTTCGTATTGTTTCTTTCCCCACTGATCGGCAGTACTTGAAGCGATCATTGCTTCCAATAATCCTTCCGGATCTTCCAGTGGGATCCCTTTCAAATAAGCATCCGTAATGACAGAAACAGAATGATACCCGATCATGCAATTCGTTTCATTATTGGATAATGTCCAAACAGGAAGTAGGCCCGTATTCTGGTATTGCTTATAGAAAGAATTGACAAAATCGCTTACTTTTTGAGGTTGCGTAATGGTGTATAACGGATTGGCTCCTCTGTAAGTATCCCACAATGAAAAAACCGAATACATCGGGTTGGCTGAATACGAAATTTCATTTTTGAAATTCCGGTATTTCCCATCAACATCCGACCAAAGTGATGGATGAACGAAGGTATGATAAAGCGCTGTGTAAAAATTAGTTAACACCTCTTTCTGTTTCGATTCCACACGGATCTTGCTCAATTCAAGATCCCAGGCTCCAACTGCTTTTGCGCGAACTACATCAAAATCAAATGAATTCAATTCCGATTTCAAATTGGAAACCGCACCATTTTCACTTGTGCCCGAAATACCAACCCGAACCGAAATCTCTTTCACTCCATCCGGAAATTCCATCACAAACAGATAAGTGCCTGTTTTCTCATCCTGGATCCATTTGGTCTTTGTAAAAGGAATGGACGTTTCCAGGTTGAAATAAAGATGCTGATTCGTTGCCCAAGCTTCAGAAACACGTTTACCGCTTACAGAAGTAGCTGACGTTTTTGTTGCCGAAACTTCCAAAACACGGTCCCGGTAACCCAAATCAATCAGGATGTATCTTTTTCCCTTTGAGTTGGAAAATTGATAACGATGCAAAGCACAACGCAAAGTAGCTGTCAAATCTGCAGTAATGCCATTTTCCATTTCCACATGGTAATAACCCGGAAGCGCTTTTTCTTTCGAATGCCTGAAAACAGAACCGAATCCACCGGCTTTTTTGTATCCCGGAACGGCATTCAACTTTCCTTGTTGCGGAACCAACAACACATCCGCATAATCAGGGATTCCTGTTCCGCTTAAATGCGTATGGCTGAATCCGTAGATCACGGAATCGGAATAATGGTAACCTCCGCAACCATCCCAACCTTCATAACGTGTATCCGGCCCTACCTGGACCATTCCGAATGGAAGAACAGGCCCGGGAAAAGTATGCCCGTGTCCGCCTGTACCGACAAAAGTGTTCACATATTGTGAGGGATTCGGCCGACTATCGCTTAACTTGTTTGAAAAAACCTTATCTCTTGCAGCATCCGAATTGTTTTTCAATTCCTGGATTTGAGAAAAACCCGGGAAAGAACAAATAAGCGTAAGTAGAAGTATCCTGTTTTTCATATGGCTAAATTTTTAATCACCAGCCACGGCTGGCTCTTATTTTTTGATTGCATTCCAGAACATGGAAGCTGCCGTACCTAATACAGCCGCATTCATATCGTGAAGTGCAGAATTTCTAATTTCGATGTGTCCCTGATAAATTTGAAGCAGGTTCTCTTCCATGTATTTTTTTACTTTTTCAGAAAAATAAGCACCGCTTTGTGCCAATCCTCCAAAAAGAATGTATGCTTTCGGATTCGAGAAAGCAGCAAAATCAGCTAAGGCGATCCCAAGCATCTCAGCCGTATAATCCACGATTTCACATGCAAACTCATCTCCGTCACTCGCTGCCTGGAAAACCTCTTTTGCCGTAATTTTAGAAATTCCGTTCAACCTGGAATCCGCTTTACTGACACTTTCCAACTCTTCCACACTTCGAACAACACCCGTACTGGAAACATAAGTTTCCAAACAACCTTTTCTTCCACATCCGCATAAACGTCCATTATGAACCACGCGAATATGACCATATTCACCCGCAAATCCCTGCGAACCCACAATGAGTTCTCCATTGATGAAAATACCGGAACCAAGACCTGTTCCAAGCGTAATCAACACAAAATCATTCAGATCTTTGGCGTTCCCGAATAAATGCTCCCCGATGGCTGCCGCATTGGCATCATTGGCAAGTAAAGTTGGCCGATGGAATTTCTGCTCGAATAATTCTGCAATCGGAATCACTCCTTTCCATTTCAGATTCGGTGCGAATTCAATATTTCCGGTAAATGCATTTCCATTTGGAGCACCGACCCCCAAACCTAACAGATTATCCAGAAATCCATTATCCTTAACATCCCGGTAAATTTTTTCTACCAGGTCTTCCGGGTCTGAATAATCAGTAGTAGTAATGGATTCTTCAAATAACACCTCCCCATTTCGGTTCACCAAACCATAAGCAGTGTTGGTTCCACCGATATCTATGCCTAATGCAACATGTTCAATCATGCTGTAAAAATGGGATTTTTTTTTGAGAATTAAATTTTAGTAAATTGATTTAGCAATCTGCTTCATCTTAAATTAACATTCCATTCTTTTAGAAAATTGAACACAAATCCTTCCATTAACCGATGTCTTTCCTCCCCGATCGTTTTCGCAGTTTCCGTTCTCAGCCTGTCTTTTATCAATAAAAGTTTCTCGTAAAAATGATTCAGGGTATGTGACTTGTCGGAAGAATAAGCATCAAAATCCGTATGCAGCAATGGTCCCAAATCGGGTTCATAAAAAGATCGGTCGTTTTTTCCTCCGTAATGAAATGCCCTTGCAATTCCAATTGCCCCGATAGCATCCAGGCGATCGGCATCCCGGACAATATCCAGTTCCAGGCTTTCAATCACATCACTCACTCCTGCCCCTTTGAACGAAACCTTATCAACTATATCGCAAACCCGGTTTATTAATTGCTCATCCGCTTGTAACCCGGAAAGTATTTCCCGCGATACTCTTCCGCAATCATTTTTAATTCCACCATTCAGTTTGTGGTCCGAAATATCGTGAAGTAAGGCCGCCAGCCGGACAACCAACAGATTCCCTCCTTCCTTTGATTGAATATGCTCTGCCAATTTCAATACCCGTTCAATGTGATACCAATCATGATCCGCACTTTCACTTTTAAACTTTTCTTCAACTATTGATTTTACTTCTTCCAACAAATTCATTTCAATTTTCTTAATATTATGCTTGCATAAGTTGTTAAAACACTCTAAATTGCAAATAAATCTAAAATCTCTCTTATGAAAAAATTAATTCTACCTGTTTTAGCAGTTATGGCCATGGGAACTGCATCTGCACAATTCAACTTGGGTATTTCTGCCGGTTATGGAATTGGTTCGCCGGGCCATGTGTTGGGGACAAACACTACTGCGGGAAGTAATGGCTCCTATAGTGAAAAGAATATTTACGGAACATTGGGAAATGGAATTCAGGCCAATTTAACTCCCGGATATATGTTTGGGGAGCACTTTGGAATGGAATTAGGGTTAAACGGATTCTTCGGTTCTAAAACAACCGTTGATGAGGCAAGTGTCCCTACCGGGGATTACAAGCATACTCAATCATCTACGCAATTTCGTATCGCACCCGCAGTCGTGATCAAATCAGGCGGAGAAAAAATCTCTGTATACGCACGTACAGGGTTACTTCTACCATTAATTGGTTCCGTTAAATCGGAAATCAGCGACGCAACAAATCCTGTAGCAGTAACAGAAGTTTCATTAAAAACCAGTGGAAAAGTAGGCTTAGGATATACAGGGGCTTTGGGACTGAATGTACATTTCGGAAAAAAATTCGGATTCTTTGCCGAAGTTGGAGCAAACAGTTTACGTGTTAAATCGAAAAAAACTGAAATAACAAAATATTCTGTGAATGGGAACGATGTGTTAGGAAACATTTCCACTTACGGTAAGGAAACGAAGTATGTTGATGAGTTAACCAATTCATCAAACAACGCAGGAACAAACCCTACGGGGACAAATGCAAACAGTGCAAAAGAAGACCTGAGACAAGTTGCAAACTTCAGCAACTTCTTCATCCAGGTTGGTTTCAAGATCACATTTGGTGAGTAAACGGTATCGGTTTTATTGGTTAGGGGTGAGATAGAAATATCTTGCCCTTTTTTATTTGCAGATACTGAAGCTTTTACTATCTTTGCACCCTGTTTATTCGCTAAACAGAAGTTAATATTCATTTTAACCGGGGTTTCGCACCCCAAACAATTAACATTATGGCAACACGTATTCGTTTGCAAAGACACGGTAAAAAAGGAAAAGCAGTTTTCCACGTAGTAGTAGCTGATTCTCGCGCTAAGCGTGATGGTAAATTCATCGAGAAATTGGGAATTTACAATCCGAACACGAACCCGGCAACAATTGACATCAATTTTGAATCAACTTTAAAATGGGTTGGTACAGGAGCTGAAATGTCTGATACTGCACGTGCAATTCTTTCTTACAAAGGAGTTTTGTACAAAAACCACCTTTTGAAAGGTGTAACAAAAGGAGCTTTGACTGCAGAGCAAGTAGAAACTAAGTTTGCTGCTTGGGAAGCTGATAAAGCATCTAAAATCCAAGGTAAGATCGAAGGTCTTGGAAAAGACGCTGTTGCTGATAAAGCTGCACGTTTGAAAGCGGAAGCTGATGCAAATGACGCAAAAGCAAAAGCTATTGAAGCTAAAAACACACCTGTTGAAGAAGCTCCTGTAGTTGAAGAGGCTGCTGCTGAAGAAGTAGAAGCATCAACAGAAGAAGTTGCAACTGAAGAAGCTCCTGCAGAGGAAGCTACTCCGGAAGCTGCTGCTGAAGAACCAACAACTGAAGCTCCTGCAGAGGATGCTCCGGCTGCTGAAGGAGAAGCTGAGGCTTAATTCATTAAAGTTGATCAATGCAACATTCTGATTGCTTTCAACTTGGTTATATTGCGAAACTTCACGGATACAAAGGTGAAGTTTCGCTTTTTTTAGACGTAACCAACCCGGAAGACTACCGAACACTCGATGCTTTCTTTATTGACATCAACGGACAACTGACTCCCTTCTTTGTCAAATCCTTTGTATTGAAAAATAAAGGTTTTGCAGCTGTTAAGCTGGAAGGTGTCGATTCCGAAAATGATGCGAAAATAATCCTTCGAAAAAACTGTTACCTTCCATTATCGATTCTTCCCGAATTGGATGACATGCATTTCTATGATCACGAGATCATCGGTTTCAAACTAAATGACACTCGTTATGGTGAAGCAGGAATCATTGAGCAAGTGATTGACAATAATGTGAACCCCTTGATCCAGGTAATGAACGGTGATAAAGAAATTCTCATTCCATTTGTCGAAGGACTTGTTCAGAAGGTAGATCGAAAATCCAAAACATTACACGTAACTTCTCCGGAAGGACTGATTGAAATGTATATGGGAGAATGAGTGTTTTCCAATTCAAACACTTTCAAATTCACCAAGGGAACAGCGCTTTAAAAGTCGGTACCGACTCCATGATTCTCGGAGCAATCTGCCACTGGCAGAATCCAATAAGTTTACTGGATATCGGAACCGGAACCGGTGTCCTTGCCCTGATGTGCGCGCAACGTTTTCATTTTAAAGAAATTACAGGACTCGAAATCTCAGAAAAAGCCATTATTGATGCACAGACCAATGCCCGGAACTCCCCGTTCATCTCCCTGATTTCAATTGTAAACCAGGCACTACAGGATTATTATCCAACTGAACAGTTTGATGCGATCATCAGTAATCCACCGTTCTTCGAGAACAGTTCAAAAAACCCCGACGAGAACAAATCATTGGCCAGACATACCGAAAGCCTTTCCTTCTCCGAATTAATTCAAGCAATCGCGAGATTATTAACTTCAGATGGAAAAGCATGGATCATCCTTCCCTTCGAAAGCAAGGATCAAATCATTCAACTGGCAAGAGAAAACGATTTGTTCGTTTCGGATCTGATCACCCTTTTCGGAAAACCGGATAAACCTACCAGAATAATCGTTTCATTAGGAAAACAGGTTTCGGAAATTCATTCCTCGTCCCTTTGTGTCCGAACAGAAGACGGAGCATACGCGCAAGAATACAAAGTCCTTACGCAAGAATTTCACGATCGGGAATTATAACAAAGCCGCTATCTCTTCCTGGATTTCCACCCCGTGATGTTCATTGTACCAATTCTGAAGTTTAATTTTCACTTCTTCGAATGGAACCTTACTTGCATGCATTTCCTGGTAAAGTTCCTGGCATTCGACCGGTCTAGGTCCCCAATTCGCCAGATCTTCTCCATTTGCATTTTTGATGATTAATTTCGGAATGGCTTTCCCTCCATTTGTAAGATAATCCATAATGCGATTCGGTTCTGCATCGCGCAATTCATAATCAATGTGGATCAATGGATTCAGGTCCGCCATCATTTGAATGAAAGGTACAATATGCGAAGCATCACCACACCAAGGTTCAGTGATCACAATCCATTGCTGTTTTTCCTTGATTGATTGGATCTTTTCCTTCACGTGCGGAAGTATTTCCCCTTTTTTCAACCAGCGGTTCATACGCGACCAGTTCAATTTGGTGTAATTGAAATAATCAGGATTATCGTAAGGCGTTTGTGGGTTTTGTGAGTTTAAAATCTGTTCGAATTGTTCCAAGTAAGTTTGAAAAGTCATGTCTGTAAATTTGAATGACTCAAAGTTAGTTTCAATTCATCTGAAACAAGTATAAAAAACGATAAATTAATCGAATCCCTTTAAGGTAGGATTTCAAGATTAAACATCAGCTGACGTAATATTGCGGAATTACGTACCCGGCCTGTATTAAGACTTTAAAGGTTATTCTCAGTTTCAACAAAAAAACAGAAATTCAAGAATGCATCCCCCTTGTTAGTAATTTAGCTAAATTGCTAATTCTACATTCCAAGAACTGCAACTTTTGGGATCAATTCCCGGAATCAGGTTTCACATCGTAGATCAACTCGGAAATGTTCTCTTCCTTAAAATAAGTTTGAGCAATTTCCTGCAACTCTTCACTGGTCAGTTTATCAATACTCTCATACATTTCCTGGATAGTATCAATCTGATTGAACAACAGGAGTGACTTTCCTAAACCTTGCATCAATCCTACATTGGAATCCAGGGACAAAGCGATATGACCTTTCAATTGTTCTTTTGCCTGTTGCAATTGTTTGGCGGTCAAGGGAATTTCACGCAACTTCTTTAATTCAGCATAAATGATCTTCATCGTCTTCCCTAAATACTTCTGATCTGTTCCAAAGTAAATAGACCAATATCCCAAATCAGGATAAGGTGAATATTGTGCTTCAATGTTATAGGTATACCCATATTTCTCACGAACCGACAGAACCAAACGTGAGTTCATCGCCGGACCACCCAACACATTTGTCAACATGGTCATTCCTCTCCGATGGTCGCTATTGTATCCCGGGGCAATTCCTCCAATGATTGCATGAGCCTGGTAATTCCCTTCTTCCACTCTTTTCTTTACAGCCAAGTAATTATCAAAAGGTCTTGGCACAGCTTTCGTTTTTCCCGAAGGCATGGAATGAAAGTATTTTTCCAGGCATTTCACCAAGGTATTCAATGGGATATCTCCCACAAATGAGATAACCGTGTTTTCCGTGAAAAAGAATTTCTCCACGTAGCTTTTCAAAGATTCCCTGCCAAAAGACTGAACTGATTCCGGTGTTCCCAAAATGTTATTTCCAAGCGGGTGATTGGGGAAAATAAGCGCTTCGTAATCATCGAAGATCTTATCGCTCGGATTATCCAGATACGAATTCAATTCGTCCAGTACGATCTCTTTTTCTTTTTGGATCTCTTTTTCCGGAAAATTACTGTTGATTGCTATATCCGAAAGCAATTCGGCTGCACGATTCATGTGAGTTTTCACAAATGAAGCATACAAACAAATCTCTTCTTTTGTGGTATAGGCATTCAATTCCCCTCCAACAGAATCCAATCGGGATAGGATATGAAATGCTCTGCGTTTTTCTGTTCCTTTAAAAATGCTGTGCTCCAGGAAATGAGCCAGACCGATTTCATGATCTTCTTCAAATCTCGAACCGGCAAGAACGGTCACACCCAAATGGGCAACTGGCGAGCTGGCATGTAAATAAACCAATCTCAGCCCATTCGAAAGGGTATGAATATGAGGTAATAATTCTATCATTCTTTATGGATTCTTGCGATATAATTCCCAAGAATTGTCAGGCTTCAAATTAAAAACAATGCGGTCATGCAAACGGGATGGTCTTCCTTGCCAAAATTCCACATTGATCGGTCGAATTAAATAACCTCCCCAATGTGCCGGTCGTGGAACAAAATCGGGAAATTTTACAGAATATTCCTCCACCCTTTTCTCCAATTCCGCTCTCGAATCAAGTAAATCGCTCTGATGGGATGCCCAAGCCCCCAATTTGCTTCCCCGCGGCCTGGATTCAAAATACGCATCACTCATTTCAGCAGGAACTTTCTCGGCAAATCCGGTGATACTGATTTGTCGCTCCAATTCCGGCCAATACAACAATGCGTGTACTTGCGGATTTGCTTCTATTGCCTTTCCTTTGTCGCTGGTATAATTGGTATAAAAAATAATCCCCTCTTCCAGTAATTCTTTCCAATAGACCACCCTTGCCCTTGGAAAACCATCCAACCCTAAAGTTGAAACGGTCATTGCATTGGGTTCGCTGGTCGGTTTTTCGATAGCTTCTCTCATCCATTGTGCCAAAAGGGCAAACGGCTCATCCCCGTAGTGATCTTCCAATTTTCCCTTGTCAAATTGATGGTGGTCGTTTCGAATTACATTCAGAAAATCGTCCATCTTTTATTCCTCTTCTCCAAATTGGTCATCAATAACCGAATCTTCGTCATCCTCCAATTCATCTACATCAGATCCGGGCGCAGAAAATACTGTTTTGGTACCAAGAGCATGTTCAGCTACTTCCGCTTTCACTTGTTTCTCGAAATCCACAGCTACACGATCTTCAGACTCATCTCCAAAAGGAAAAACATCTACAATCGGAGAAATGATAATGGATGGGATAACATAATCAATCATCATTCCGCCCAAACTTTCCTTCATACGTTCGTAAGCATCTTTTACGGAGTGAGCCGTTACGATAAAGTTCTGGGATACTTTTTTAGCTTTAGCTCCTTCTTCTCCGCCATCGCCGCCGGCTTCATAAGTTATTTTGCATTTGTACCAGACATCCGCATCCTCGTAATGGAAAATATCGTGAAAATCTGTTCGGGTGATTCCTGTTACAACAAACTCCCCACGGATCAGGCTTCCAAGCTCTTCGTAAATTCGTGCTTCTGCATCGGTGAATGTCATTGCAGCCACCAGGTATGGTTCTGAAACACGCTTGAAAGTACCATCTTCCAACTGCTTTGTATATTTGACCTTTACGGTAAACCAACTATTCATTTTATCTTTTTTTTAGAGAAACAAAAATACGACTAATTCAAATTTTAAAATGCAAAATTCAAAAGTTATAACGTTAAATTTCCGAAAGTTGGCTTTCACTAGGTTCAACTACCTTTTGGGGCGATTTTGATCCTGAATTTATAAGGGCACTAAGCAGAGCCGAAGTGTCTTTTTCTTCAGCGTTTTGAATTCATAATTTTGATTCCTTTAATCCCGGAAAATTTGCCCGTTATACAAAACGATTACCGCTCTATTGGGAAGTGTCACCATGACTCCATGTCCATTGATGATGAAATCTGTATTGTTGATGGTTGTCACTTCTTTATAAACTCCTCCTACAGAAGCCCCGATTCCTCCCATCAATGTTCGAAACGCAACCACATCATTCTTCATCTGCCACTCTTTCACAACGAAGTTCGCCAGATTTTTCTTTTCACCTTTATAGAACTGGTAAGTCGTATTTGCATCTCCCCAAACGACCAGGTCGTCCTTCGCGTCCCAAAATTGAGCAAAAGAACTCAAAGTTTCCCGCTTACCTTTTCCGTAATACTTCAGGTTTCCTTGTAAATCTTCGTATACAACGAACCCTCTTCCCGCCTTCACTTTCGGGGCTCTGAATTCTTCCACATCCAAAAACTCACCATCCTGGAACACAGCAAATGTGCGCGTTTGAGGATCATTAAACCCCAGAATATCCGTTCCTGCAAAAAACTCGAAGTCAGTCCCATTATAAGTTCCCAGGTCATAGGTCTGACCCCGGTAAAAAACTTTGAAGATATCACCATTATCTTTGAATACTAAGAGATTGTCTCCCTGGACAACCGGAACCGGAAGATCAGTTGTACTTTGGACAAGTGTTGAAATTTTACCTTGGTAAACTACATTCAATGAATTATAACGAATATCCTGGAATGTGATCAATGAATCTGTCACCCAATAATCTCCCCCGAATGAAGTAATATTATGCGGTTTACCGTTTTCGTAGTAGAATAATAATTGTCCGATATTCCATGCTGCCAAGTGATCTGAAATTTTAAAATTCGCCGGTTGATTGGTCATGACCCGTGCGAACGTCCCATCATAAATTTTAAAATCCCGCTGATTATTGTAATAAGCAATCACTTCGTCGCCATAAGCGATACCGGTTACAGCCTGATGATCCACCTGATTAAAATACCCATCCTTGAACGAGTGGAAAAAATTGTTGTAGTCCATGTAAGCAAAAACAGTCTGTTTTTGAGCAAAAAGACCAGTCGAAAGAAGCGAAAAGCAAAAAATCAAAAATTTCATAGTCCCGAAAATAACAAAAACCGTGCTATTAATTCCGAATTACGAATGCTGAATTACGAATTAAACCCTATTCGGAACCCGTAATTCGGAATTCGTAATCAGCTAAAGCCGTTCGTCCAGTTTTATACCCGAAATTCATCTAATTGACTGTAAAGCAATTTTTGTTGTTATTTTCGTACAAACAAGTCGAAAAATTCAACATGAAAAAAAGTCTTTTTACAGCATTGTTGCTTTCGTCTTCGATCTATAGCTTCTCCCAGGAGAAAGTGAAGTACATCGAATACGACCTGGCAAACGGAATGCATGTTATTTTACATGAAGAACACGCTACTCCGATTGTAGCTGTTTCAGTAATGTATCACGTAGGTTCTAAAAATGAAAATCCTTCCAGAACAGGATTTGCCCACTTTTTTGAACATTTATTATTTGAAGGTTCCACGAACATCAAAAGAGGAGAATACTCTGAATTGGTTGAAAAGAATGGTGGAGCATTAAATGCAAACACAAGCCAGGACAGAACGTATTACTACGAAATCCTTCCATCCAATCAATTGGAATTGGGATTGTGGTTGGAAAGTGAGCGCCTGTTGCATGCAAAAGTGGATCAAACAGGTGTTGAAACACAACGTGAGGTTGTAAAAGAAGAAAAAAGACAACGTGTAGACAATCAACCATATGCCACTTTCATGGAAAACCTGTTCAAGTTGGCTTACAAAAACCATCCTTACCGTTGGGTTCCAATCGGAAGTATGGAAGATTTGAATGCTGCACAGGAAATTGATTACGTTAATTTCTATCATACATTCTATGTTCCTGCAAATGCAGTTCTTTCCATTGCAGGAGATATCAATATCGAGCAAACAAAAAAATGGATCGATAAATATTTTGCTTCTGTTCCAAAAGGAGAGGCAATCAACTTATTCCGTGATTTCGAGAACTTGGGAGAAGGTGATTTCAAAACAAAATATGGAGTTGAGAAAGCAGCTTTTGACGCAAAGAACTTCAATAACCCAACTGATGCGAAAGCAAAAGAGTTATTGAAGAAATATAGCGCAATGCCTTCTGTGGTTCCAAAACCGAATTCTACTTTCGAACCGATCAACGGAGTTGTAAGAGAAACTGTTTACGACAACATTCAATTACCTGCTGTATTTATGGGATACAAATTCCCGAAAGAAACAGACAAAGATTTTGCTGCTATCGAATTCTTGAACTCAGTTCTATCCGGAAGTAATTCTTCCCGTATGAATAAGGAAATCGTTGAGAAGAAACAACAAGCAGTTGCTGCTTTCTCTTTCGCATTCAACATGGAAGATCCGGGATTGGGAATCGTTGCTGCAATTGCTGCTAACGGAACAAAAGTGGAAGATCTGGAGAAATCATTGGACGAGCAAATCAAATCGATCCAGGATAATTTGATCTCCGAAGAAGAATTCCAGGCAGTACGCAATCAGTTTGAGAACCAAATCGTGAGTTCAAACTCAACTGTAGCCGGAATCGCTGAGAATTTAGCTCAAAACAGAATGTATTTCGGAAGTACGGAACTGATCAACAAACAAATGGAAATCTACATGAGCATCACTCGTGAAGATATCCAACGCGTTGCCAAGAAGTATCTGACTCAGGATAACCGAATCATTTTATATTATTTACCAAAGGCAAACTAACAGAATAGCGTCATGAAAAAGTTAATTACACTTGTTGCTTTAACAGCATTCACAGGGGTTCACGGACAGATTGATCGTTCTGTAAGACCCGCTGCAGCTGCAGCACCAACTATTAATATCAAAAACTCCGAGGTTTTCAAATTGAGTAACGGCATCACTGTTATTCTTTCTGAAAACCATAAATTACCACGCGTTTCTTTCTCGCTTACAATGGGAGCTTCACCAATGATTGAAGGATCCAAGGCCGGAACAAACAACATGATGGGACAATTGCTTACTTCCGGAACGGCAAAGCGCTCGAAAGACGTTTTGGACAAGGAAGTGGATAACATGGGTGCAGACCTGAATGCAGACGGACATTCCATCTATTTCTCTTGCCTGACTAAGCATATGGAAACCGGATTGGATATCATGCAAGATGTTACCATCAATGCAGCGTTCCCGCAAAGCGAGTTCGATCGAATCAAAAAGCAAAACGAATCCGGGTTGTTGTCTGCGAAATCAGATCCGAACACCATGGTTTCTAATGCTGAATCGAAAATCGATTTCCCGAATCACCCACTTGGAGGTGTAATGGACGAAGCTTCTTTGGCAGCAATCAGCTTGGATGATGTGAAAAACAACTACAAACAAGTATTTACTCCAAACGGAGCATACCTAGTTATTGTCGGTGATATCACAAAAGACAACGCAATGAAAATGGCTGAGAAGTATTTCGGAACCTGGAAAGGTGGTCAGGCTTACAAGGAAGATTTCGGAAATGGGTTGAAAGCAAAAGGAAACCGTGTGATCTTTGTGAACAAACCAGGAGCTGTACAATCAGTAATCTCGATTACTTTCCCAATTGAAATGAAACCGGGAGCTTCCGATCAGATTGCTTTGAATGTGATGAACAGCATCTTAGGTGGTGGTTCATTCGGAGCACGCCTGATGCAAAACCTGCGTGAAGATAAAGCATATACTTACGGTTGCTATTCTTCTTTCGATGTGACAAGAGATGGAAGTTGGTTCGGTACATCCGGAAGCTTCAGAAATGAAGTGACTGATTCAGCAATTACTCAAATTTTAAATGAAATCTCAAAAATCAGTGACAGTTATGTTACTGACGATGAATTGAACTTGGCTAAATCGGCAATGGCCGGAAGCTTTGCACGTTCATTGGAAAGACCGCAAACAGTTGCACGTTTTGCATTGAATATCATTCGCGACAATTTACCTGCCGATTATTACCAAACGTATTTGAAACGCCTGGATGCAATCTCTAAAGATGATGTCTTGACAGTAGCTCAGAAATACTTCAAAAACGGATTCAATATCGTAGTTGTCGGAAACGAGGACATCTTACCGAAATTGAAGGCATTTGATAGCGACGGTGTGATCGAAAAATTGGATCCGTTCGGAAATGCAGTGATCGAAATGAAGAAAGCGGACATCTCTGCAGACCAATTGATCGAACGATACATCAATACCGTAACCAAAACAGCTTCTGCAAAGGATTTGGCTAAGAAAATGAAGAAAGTGAAATCCGTAGTTAAGAAGATCGAACTTTCTTCTCCTCAGATTCCTGTAGTTATTTCCATGACGGATGCGTTTGTTGCTCCAAACAAGGAAGCAATGAAAATTGAAGCACAAGGAATGGTTTTCCAAAGCTCCTATTACGACGGAACAAAAGGTTCTGAAATGAATATGCAAACAGGAAAGAAAGCGATGACTGCTGAAGAGTTGGCTTCCAAAAAGAAAGGTGAAGGGTTGTTCCCGGAAGTAAATTACAAAACTTCGGGAATGAAATACGAAATCAAAGGAATTGAAACAATCGCCGGAAAAGACTACTATGTCTTAAACACAAACGATGGTGAAAAAGAAGCTTTTGATTACTTTGATGTAGCTACAAACTTGAAATTCAAAACTGTTTCCATCACAAAACAAGGTGAGGAAACAATGGAATCAACCATTATCTACGATGATTACAAAGATGTGAACGGATTCCTTTTTGCGCACAAATTGACCCAGGTTATGGGTGAAATGTCGCTTTCTGGAACTGTGAAATCAATTGAATTCAACACAGAAGTTGACAAAGCAATGTTTGAATAAGATTCGAACGAATATGAACGGGGCTTGTAACGTTCGCGAGGCATCGCGAACCTACAGGCCCCTTTTTCTTTGCACGAACTAACCAATTTAACTGATTTTCGTTCCTTGTAATATGCTTAAATACCTCCTCCCAATATTCTTATTCTTTGCAACCAACAGTTGCCTGGCTAACATGGCTTCGCCCATTCAGCGCGGGTCTTATCCCATGTCGGCTATATCCAGTAAAGACATGGATATTTTGAATGAGAATATTCGCATCAGGATCGACAAATACTTTCAGCAAGCACTTTACAAAGTGGAATACACCATTCAAAGTGAGCGTGAAGGTTTGCAAATACCTTTATTATTCCATGCACGGGATTGTTTAGGGAAATTCAAGGTTTGGCTCGATGGAAAACCAGTTGAAATCAAGGAAATTCCATATGAACTTCAAGATACATCCGGCATATTCGATTCCTTTTCCAATTCGTTTAAAAAAGAGGATGGACAGCACGGAAAATCGATTCTAATCAATGAAAATCAGTATAGCGGAAGGTATTTTCCGCTGTCCGACTTTCGTTATTTTGAGATTAGTCTAAAACCGGGTATTCACAAAATAAGTGCAGAATACATAGGTAAAGTTTGGGTAGATCACCACGACTGGACCAAGGAATATAGTTTCCGTTATTTTTTATCTCCTGCAAAACAATGGAAATCGTTTCATGCACTGAACGTAGTCGTAGATGCATCGGCTTTTGATAAAAAAATTCATTCCAATCTAGGAATTCCGGATTCCGGGAATATTAAAATAGCTTTTTGGCATTTTTCAAAAATTCCTTCCGATTACCTTCAATTAAGTTATCAACCTCCATTAAATCGATCCGCTGAAATATTAATCACTATTTCTCCATGGGGAATCACTGCAATTTGGGGTTTCATCATTCTTGTTTTTCACGTTTTGCTTGTGAGATTCACACAGAAGAAGCATCTGAATCAATTGACATCTTTTTTGGTGATTACCGGAAGTTTAATTTTGCCTTTTATCATTCTTATTGGCTATGGCTACAGTTACGATCTGATTGATTATGTTATCGGCACAGATGCCGGAAAGTATCATGGTTATACATTCTTTTCCGTCTTTTTGTACGTACTGCTAATGCCCGCATATTGGTTAAACATGAAGTATACACGACTTTATTTCAAAAATCGTTTTGCTGTAAAATCATAACTTTACTCTATGTCGTTAAAGATTTTTTTAGCAAATTTCAATCTCTTCACCGAAGCGGAACTGGATGAAGCCATTCTCCTGTTTTCGAATAGGAGCTTGAAGAAAGGCTCCTATTTTGTTCAGCAAGGGCAAAAATGTTCGGAAGTGGCCTTTATTGTTAAGGGTGTCTTTCGTTCGTTTTACCTCGCACCAAATGGCAATGAAATGACTTATTGCTTTCGCTTTCCGGGTGAAATGGTTGCAGCGTATTCCGCTTTCATTACAGGAAACGGAAGTGTGGAATACATTCAGGCACTTTCCGATTCGGAACTATTAATCGTCCCCAAAGATCAAATTGATATGCTGTTGGCAAAAAGCCCTGCTTGGATTCATTTCCTGAAGATTGTCGCGGAACAACAATATTTGGAATTGGAAGGGCGTGTATTTCAACTACAGCGTGATTCTGCCCACGAACGGTATCAAAACCTGGTCGAAAATCAACCGGAATACATTCAGCAAATTTCGGTGCAACATCTCGCATCTTACTTGGGAATAACGCAGCGGCATTTAAGCCGAATACGAAAGGGAATTGTTTTGTGACAAATGTCCTTTTTTGCGGAAATCGGTAATTGTAGATTTGCTCTAAATTCAAATCATGAGCAAAAAGATCTTACTTATTAACGGACATCCGAATGCAGATTCATTTAATTTTGGAATTGCAGCAGCATACCGGAAAGGTGCTGAAAATTCAGGTGCCGAAATCCGGGAAATTGTTATTGCCGAATTAGATTTTAATCCGAACCTTCAATTCGGTTATCAGAAACGGACTGAATTGGAACCTGACTTATTGGACGCATGGGAGAAAATTCAATGGGCTGAACATCTGGTTTGGATTCACCCGGTTTGGTGGGGAGGACTGCCTGCAATCACCAAAGGATTCATTGACCGTTTATTCCTCCCGGGATTTGCTTTTCAATACCGGGAAAATTCCTCTTTTTGGGATAAACTATTAAAAGGAAAAACCGCGCACATCATTACAACCTTAGATCAACCCGGATGGTTTTACCGTCTCATTTTCAGAAGACCCAGCGTGAATCAATTGAAACGCTCCACTCTCCAATTTTGCGGAGTCAGTCCTGTGAAAGTGAATTATATCGGGATCATTAGGAATTCCACACCAGAAATGCGGGAAAAGTGGCTGAGAAAAGTAGAACATTGGGGAAGGAAACTAAAATAAATCTGTCCTCCCCCTTGCGTCCCCCTCCAAAGGGGGAATTGTTAAATCCTCTCAAAAGAAGAAATTCAGCCACTTCATTTTAAATTTTCGAAGAATGAATAGATTTTTAAAGGAAATTCTTTGGTTTCCCCCTTTGGAGGGGGATTATGGGGGAGGATAAAAACCGATCGAGTCCGCAGTAGCCGAAGTCATCCATTCATCAATCCGCCCGTATGCAGGAAAACAACGGTCTGAAGCGTTTGAAAATCCTGCTTCTCCAACCAACTCATCAAGGCATAGAATGCTTTTCCTGTGTAGATCTTATCAAGTGGTAAAGCGTATTCTTTTTCACAGGCCGAGATAAAGTCTTCCAATTCCCGGTTCCACTTTCCATAACCACCAAAATGAGCTTCCGTATGCACTTCCACCCGATCCAAATATTCATGAATGGTCTCTTCATCGAGAAGGAACGGGAACAGTTGTTTTTTCATTTCGGCTTTCGCATCAAACCCTTTTAATACAGGAACCACATGCAATTGCGTACTTTCACTTAATCCAACAAGCAAACCACAACTTGTCGCCGTTGTTCCCTGGGCTACAAATAAATGGTCTGTCTTTTCCGGCAGTTCTTTCCAGATTTCCTGGCAGCCAACCATTCCGTAGTAATTTGAACCACCTTCCGGAATCAACAAGTAAAAAGGATACTCTTCTTTCCAGGTTTCCTGGACATGCTTTTCATTTCGTGCGTCGTATTCTTCCCTCGGTATGAATTTCAATTCCATTCCCAATTCTGCGCAACGTTTCAGGTTGTCATTGCTCTGTTCCGTGAGTTCGTCTCCCCGTACAATCCCAATCGACTTTAATCCGGCCAACTTGCAGGCTGCCGCAGTGGCTAACAAATGATTGGAGTATGCTCCTCCAAACGTAAGGATCCCGTCTTTCTTTTGAAACTCGACCAATTCGATATTGTATTTCAACTTGCGCCATTTGTTTCCCGAAACTTCCGGATGGATCAGATCATCTCGTTTTACCAGCAAGCACACATTCCTGAACTTGGAATCCAGCCTGATTTCCTGTAAAATGGATTTTGAAGTATCGAATAGCTCCATGAAATGCGTAATTTTGTAGTATGAATGATGATTTTCGTCCACTTCCCAAAAATAATGCTTTAGATCCGGAAGACTTTTATTATACGCCGGAAGGTTATATCGTTTTTACCGAAAAATATCATTTAAAGCGTGGGCATTGCTGCAAAAGTGGCTGCAGACATTGTCCATATGGATATGATAAACGAACGGATTCTTTTAAAAAATAATTGAAAATGGAGAATTTCATAATTGACAAGGGCATTTCTCTAATTTTGAACAATCCGCTCTTATCAATTGTCCATTATAAATTTTCAATTCAAGAAGAATATTCTTAAAATAACAGCGCTACTTTTGTTTTTTCCATCGCGTTTCACGCCACTCTTTTTGTTCTTGTTTAGAAAAGAAAGTCCAAGCTACGATTCGACTGGATTTATTCCCCGTACCCATCGGAAGTGTTTTGATCTGCGTGGCGCCATTTTTTTCTAATGACTTATAAATTCCCTTCAGATTGGATTGTTTCGAAACCAAAGTTGAAAACCAGTAACAGTTTTTCGCAACGATCTTACTATCCGAAATCATATTTTGAATGAACTGGAATTCACCTCCGTCACAGACTAATTCATTGCTATTCCCAGCAAAATTGAGTTCCGGTGTTCTTACTATTTTACCCGATAGATTCTTAATTTTTCTGCGGGTTCCTTTTTCAGCCTCTTCCAACGAAACATGAAACGGAGGATTACAAATTGTGAAATCAATCTGTTCTGAATCGCCAATAATTCCCTTAAAAACTGCAGCTGGATTTTTTTGCAACCGAAAAGTAATCTGGTTTTTAAGTGCGTGGTTTGCATCAACAATATTCTGCGCTGACGCAATTGATTTTGGATCAATATCGCTTCCAATAAATTTCCAGGCAAATTCTACAACTCCAATAATCGGATAAATACAGCTTGCGCCAACTCCAACATCGAGACAGATGATGTTTTCTCCTGTTGGAATGACACCAAAATTGTTTTCGGCCAATAGATCAGCTATACGGTGAAGGTAATCCGCTCGCCCAGGTATTGGTGGACATAAATTCTCATTCGGGAAATCCCAATTCGCTATTCCATAATAATGGTTGAGTAAGGCTTTATTCAATAATTTAACCGCCGTTGGACTTGAAAAATCAATTGAATCATCTCCAAAGTGATTGGGTTTCACATACTCCTTTAATTCGGGATTTGAACTCAAAAGCGCATTCAAATCATACCTATCTCGGTTTCTGTTACGAACATGTAACCTTTTTGAAGCGGATTCTTTCTTTTCTGACTGCATGTTTTTGGGAATTGTAAACTTAAATTTCCGGTTAACTGATGTTTATTATCAGCATTTCATTCAATGATGGTCGATATGGTTTCATCCCACGTATTCATCAAACAATCGCTCAACTTCTTTCTCCAGATCATTCGTCTTTCCCGGATGCGGCCTGGATGTTTGAATAATCGAACTTCTGACAGCCGTCAACCATCTGAAACGCTCCGGCAGTTCTTCACATGCAATCGGTCCGCCGGCTTTCGATCCTGCACTGATCAGTTCAAATGCATTCAAGTTCGCCTTTACCTGGTCCAGATCCATTTCACACTTGAACAACTTCAACCGTTCTTCCGGAAGCACGATCCTGGTACAGATAAATTTCTCCTTTTTTGAAAACAAAATGACTCCCACGTTGATGAATTCTTCGCGTTCGACTTGAGGAACCAAGCGGATTACAGCGTATTCATATAAGAACATTCCGTGCGGTTTTAGCTTCGTTTACAAAATTGTCCGAATGATTCAGGCGAATGGTTAAAAACTGCTTGTACACCGTTCTTATTTCATCAGGAGTTGCATCCAGGTCTTCCCAGTCCAACCAGGATTCCGGGATTGCATCTACCAACTGACAGATCTTTTCTTCCGTCAACCTGGAACGACAAAAGCTGTCTGCTTCATCCATTTTGGAAGCCTGCGGTAACAATACATGGTCTTTCACATATACAAAATTACTGCTTGCCGTTTTCTCCCAATTTTCCCATGTATGATGGAAATAAAATGAAGCCCCGTGGTCGATCAACCACAATTCCTTTTTCCAGATCAGCATGTTGGTATTGCGGAAAGTTCGATCGATATTCGTAATGAATGCATCCAGCCAGACAATTCGCGAAGCAGTTTCTTCGTCCACTTTCGTTACAACCGGATCGAATGTAATTGCCCCCGAAAGGAAATGCAATCCCAGGTTCAATCCATGACTTGCACGCAGCAAATCCTGGATTTCTTCATCTGCCTCAGAACGTCCGAAATCTTCATCCAGGTTTACAAAAACCAGTTCCGGAACTTTGAATCCAAGTATACGGGCAATTTCTCCCCCCAGGAATTCAGATATAAGTGCTTTCACGCCATGACCCGCTCCCCTAAATTTCAATACATATTTGAAATCATCGTCCGCGTCCACCAATGCAGGAAGAGACCCGCCTTCCCTCAATGGAGAAATGTATCTTGTTACGTTTACTGTTCTTAGAAATTCCGACATCTTATTCCTCTTTACGAATCCCATTTTCGGGAACCTTCCCTGTAAATTCCGATAAAACACTCTTCAGATATTTGATATCGGCGTCCACATTTCCTGTTGGAGTAAACAACGAATGGAAGCCCCCGATTTTGCGTTTGTAATCTATGTAGCCGATGTAAATGGGAACATGTGCCTGTTCTGCAATGTAATAAAACCCCTTCTTCCATTTCGGTTGGTAACCCCTGGTTCCTTCGGGAGTGAAAACCATGAAACACTTTTCGTGATTCTTAAAATAGTTCACCGCCTGTTCGGTAATATTGTTGTTCTTTTTGCGGTCAACGGGAACACCGCCCATTGCTTTGAGCAAATAACCCAATGGAAAAAAGAACAAATCTTTCTTGATCAGGAATTTTGCATTCACTTTATAATGCGCAAATGCAATTTTTCCAATGATGAAATCCCAATTGGAGGTGTGTGGTCCCATCACTACGACAGCCTTATTAACTCCTTTAGGAGCGCGATCATCTATTTTCCAACCAAATAGCTTGAGTAACCAGAAAAAGAATTTTCCCATGAAACAAAGTTACAATTTCAAGAAAAAATTACCTTTATGATATGCAAATAAAAAAACGCTTTTATGCGGCCTTCCTTGTAGTGCTACTCACAGCATCCAGTTTACTGATTTTTATTTGTATCAATATACTTTCCACGAGCCACACAAATCCGCGAATTCCTATTCCGGACGATGCGAAATGGATCATTCGCCTGGATGCAGAATCCTATATCAAAAAAGAGATTTACAATACCCTTTTCACCGAAAAAGACGATGCCTTCATACAGCAGTTAAAGGAAATCTATGAACAGAATACCAATGTAGATTCCAAAAAGAAATCATTACAGATCGACATCCAGGAAGACGCTGTTATTTACGGTTGGGAGCACGACGGAAAAAAATTAATGGTTATTTCAGTGCAAACCCGGAATAGCGCTGCATTCAATGAGCATATTTCAGAATACTGCAAGTCTAATCAAATTGGTAAAGCTCAAGGACACGATGCGATTTTTATCAGTCAATTAAGCGGTAAAAAATCAAGTAAAAAAGAATTGGAAGGATATCTTGCTCACATTTTTCAAACTCCGGTAGTTGAACTGCACAAAGCCGCTCCGGAAAAGAATGAATTTATCACAATTGATCTAAAAAAACTTCCGGCTAAAAGCCTTTTTTCCAGCGTGAACTTATCCATTCAGCACCAGGACGAGGAAATCAACCTGGAAGGAGTATTTACTTATACCAAGAAGCTTGAACCCGGTTTGAAATTCGGACTGAAACCAAAAGGGGTTTATATCTACTCCAGATTCATTTCGGAAAGATTACCTGATACCTTGCTTAATTTTTTATCGGCCAGTCTTCCACATTTCAAGGATATTCAAGCATATGCAATCGACTTTTCCGGAACTTCCCTGGAGGACCCGAAAGATAGTTTGCCAAGTATTGTTGGTTATTTACCTGTTCCCGTAGTCAATCTAATTATCCGGACAAAAAACAAAAGCAATGTAGATGACTTATGGAAGGCTTTTCCAAAGTCTGTTCAGGGAAAAAACAAGACCCTTAATTTTGGATCTACTGTTTTCCATCTGAAACAACTTTCAGAAAACACCTATTTTATTGGTACGGATCCTTCTGCGATTATTCCCTATTCCGGAGATGATGTGTTTTTCATTAAAGGACATCTGGAAAAATCAACCAAATTATATGGTGGAACTTTTGTGACCGCTTTTATTGAAAATATGGGGCCTGTCAAAGCATTCAATGATTTCCTGAAAAGCACGGAATCGGTGTCTATTGAAATAAAGAAACCGAAAACCGGTATCAATTACGCCCTAACCGGTAAGATTAAATTCAAGGATCACAAACATCCCTTGCATGAGATAACGAAAATGATTCTGGGTGTTCGCGAAGCTACCTATGAACTTGGAAAAGGAGTCATTTGGTAATAATCAGACGTAACGTATTTTTGCAGTCATTGTTTTGTCAGCCTTCAGTTGAAACTTGAAATTTTCAAATTTTGGTTTACTCCAGGAAGTATGATAATAATCTGCGAACCCAAATCCTTCATCAGGCATAAACATGGTGTAATCCATTTCCTTGTTTGCATTTTCATCATCTAAAAGTGCGATTCCGTATTCCCCTTCTTCGATTCCGGTGAATGTACAGGTTAATGTATTATTCTTGATTTCACTTTTATCAACAATCTTTACTTTCCAGGCAAGACCCTTGTTGTAATTTTCAGCATTTCGAAAAATTTGAAGTTGCATGTTTCCTGAGTTATTTCGGATATTGGTCACTTTAATAGTGATTGTATGATATCCCGGAGCTTTGAACGAAACAGAAATCAAATAAACGAGAGCAAATAAAACAAAGGTGAAGAATGATCTTTTCATGGTATTAAATAGATATGCAAGCATAAATTTAATATTTCCAACCTAAACTTTTCTACCCTGAAATTACATTTAACAATTTAGTGAAGTAGTCGGGAGCTTTGATCAAACGGGAACCGTACCAGGAAAAAAACTCACCATCAACCAAAATGACCCGGCTGTTGGGAAATTGAATTTGTAATTCTTCGATATGCTTTTTCTTGAATGGAAAAGGTTCCGAACTCAAAAAGATCAAATCCGGATTCACTTCCTTTAAATTCACTTCCGGATAACGTGTCTCATTCATCGCATTCCTGAACCCCAAATGACCTAACATGGAGTCAATAAAGGTATTTGTTCCCGCCGCGATATAAGGATTTTTCCAAATGAGGTACAACACACTTTTATTTCCGTCCATTGGGTTCAACTGCAAAAAATTACGTTGGATTTCCGAACCAATTTCAGCCGCTCTTTTTTGTGTTCCGGTGATTTCACCTACCCGTTCAATCATTTCAAGCGCATCTTTCAAGTTGAAAATATCACTCATCCAGGTTGGAAGATTTTGTTCCAATTCTTCAATATCGGATTGATTATTCTCTTCCTTGTTTCCAATCACCAGATCCGGATTCAAGGATTCCACCAATTTTACCTTGACATTTTTTGTCCCTCCGATCAACTGGATCTCTTTTCGCAACTCTTTCGGATGAACACAGAATTTAGTGATTCCAACCAACCGGTCTTTCAATCCCAAATCGACCAATAATTCTGTTTGGGACGGAACCAATGACACAATACGCGAAACGGTGGAATGAATCTCCACCGTTCGCTGCATTTGATCTATGTATTTTTTCTTACTCACTTAGTTGACATTTTCAAACTTCGGCGTTCTTCCGTGCCTGTTTGTGGGAAACATTATGCCAAAGAAGCAATCACATCCTGTCGTGTCAGGATCTTTTTATCTCCATTTGCACGTTCAACGATAACCGCCGGAGTTTGCTCATTAATCAATTTCGCCACATCTTCCAATTTTGCAGTTCCCTGAACAACCGGGAAAGGTTTTTGCATGATTTTCGAAATCGGAGTGTCTCTCAGAGCCGGATTGTCAACCAATAACTGGTAAACCTGGGAATCATTTAATGAACCTACCAATTCTCCATCCCGTAAAACAGGAATTTGAGAAATATTGTACTTACGCATTTTCATAATGGCGTGCGATACCAATTCTTCAGAATACAATGTCACCAAAGGTAAATCCGCATGACGGGCAATCACATCTTCTGCTGTTTTGAACTCTTCTTCGAGGAATCCGCGTTCACGCATCCAATCATCATTGAAAATCTTACCTACATAACGGCTTCCGTGGTCGTGGAATAGAACCACCACTACATCATCTTCTGTCAACTGGTCCTGTAATTGGATTAAACCACCAATCGCCGCACCTGCAGAGTTCCCGACAAAGATTCCTTCTTCACGCGCCAAACGACGCGTATAAACTGCAGCATCTTTATCCGTCACTTTCTCGAATAGATCAATCACGTCAAAATCCACATTTGCAGGAAGAATGTCCTCCCCGATTCCTTCCGTGATATAAGGATAAATTTCGTTCTCATCAAAAATTCCGGTTTCCTTGTATTTTTTGAATACGGAACCATAAGTATCAATTCCCCAAATCTTGATGTTCGGGTTTTTCTCTTTCAGATATTTTCCAACTCCGGAAATCGTTCCGCCTGTTCCTACTCCAACAATAAAGTGTGTCACTTTACCATCCGTTTGCTCCCAGATTTCAGGTCCGGTTTGCTCATAATGTGCCGTTCTGTTTGACAAGTTGTCGTATTGGTTCACATACCATGAATTCGGGATTTCCTTTGCCAATCGTTTTGAAACAGAATAGTAAGAACGTGGATCCGATGGTTCAACCGCAGTAGGACAAACTACCACTTCTGCACCAACCGCACGCAAAATATCCATTTTCTCTTTCGATTGCTTGTCATTCAATACACAGATCAGTTTATAACCCTTAATGATAGCCACCAATGCCAAGCCCATTCCTGTATTTCCTGAAGTCCCTTCAATGATCGTTCCTCCCGGCTTAAGAAGTCCAGATTTCTCGGCATCTTCTATCATTTTCACTGCCATTCGGTCTTTTACGGAGTTACCCGGATTCGTTGTTTCAACTTTCGCCAAAACGGTTGCCTTGCAGTTTTTTGTGAGCTTGTTTAATCTTACCAAGGGAGTGTTCCCTATGGTTTCCAATATATTGTTATAAACTTTCATGCATTGAATTTTACACAAAGATAGAAGAGTAATTTAGTTTATTAAACACCTCTGAGAAATATGAAAGTCTTTGGCCCCGGATTCAAAGAATCAAATATATTTGTACCCAAGTAAAATACTATGAAACAAATACTTATAATCAGCACGCTTAGCCTGTTGATTTTTAGCTCTTGCAGGACTACCCAGGGAATGCGAATCGAAGTTCAAAGACCCGCAACAATTTCTGTCAATCCGCAAATTAAATCCCTGGCTTTGTTAAATCATTCCATTCCGGGGAAAGCAGGCCGGATTGAAGGAACCTTAACTTTAGAAACACCCAAACAAGATAAAGAACTTTCCAATGAATGTATCAGGGGGATTGACGAACTTTTAAGAACAAGTTCCCGTTTTCAAATTACGCGATGCGACAGTTCCATGATGGCTTCCAAAAACACCAGTGTCGATTTTGGAGGAATTATGAATTGGGAACAGGCAGACAGTATTTGTAAGAAGTACGGAACAGATGCTGTTTTGAGCCTGGAATTTTTTGATACCGACTATAGCATCATCAATCCTGCCGCAACTGCCGTAACAACTGTTCAAAATGTACTGAATGGAAATGGCGCTGAAGTACAAGTGACCGGAAAAGCAACAGCAAGAGCCGGTTTCAGATTGTATTATCCTGCTACTAAAACAATTGTTTACGAAGATAGATATAAACAAGACAGAACCTGGGTTCAGCGCTCTACCAACCCGATGGAGGCCATTGCACGGTTAATTAAACGAAATGATGCTTTGGTAGATGTCAGTTACTTTACAGGACAATCTTTCGCTCATGATTTGGTTCCATTGTATTTTTGGGAACAACGTATGATGTATATCGGTAAAAAAGGTGGAATGAAAACCGGTTCCAGGCAAGCACTGACGAGAGACTGGGAAGGCGCTCTGAATTCATGGAAAGAAGAATACGAATCCAATCCGAAATCAAAAATCAAGGCAAGGGCTGCATACAATGTTGCATTAGCTTACGAAGTACTGAACGACTTGCCGAATGCAAAAGTGTGGGTCCAAAAATCATACGTCGAAGGTGGAAAAAGTGAAGCTTTGGAATATTCGAACATTCTTGAAAAGCGGATTCGGGAATTTGGCATTCTGGAAAACCAATTGATTGGAAAGTGAGAATTGAGAATTGAAACGGAATGGAGTATCTCTCTTTTCAATTTTAACTTTTGTATTCTCAATTTTTCCCTTGTTTTAGTTATTAACAGCATTCAAACTTTGCGAAAGTTTAGTTAATTTTGTCTTCATGTCGGATTTCGTTGTTTCTGCCAGAAAATACAGACCCCAAACCTTTGATACGGTTGTTGGTCAGAAGGCAATTACTAACACTCTTAAGAATGCAATCAAGAACCAGCATTTGGCGCAGGCGTTCCTGTTTTGTGGTTCCCGAGGAGTTGGTAAGACAACTACTGCGCGTATTTTGGCGAAAACAATCAATTGTTTCAACAGGACTGAATCCGTTGAAGCTTGTGACCAATGCGACAGTTGTCTTTCATTCAATGAAGGCGCTTCACTCAATGTGTATGAATTGGATGCTGCATCCAACAATTCCGTTGACGATATTCGCGGATTGATCGATCAGGTCAGAATCGCACCGCAATTAGGAACACACAAGGTCTATATCATTGATGAGGTCCACATGCTCTCAACAGCAGCATTCAATGCGTTTTTGAAAACCTTGGAAGAACCACCCGCGCATGCTATCTTCATTTTAGCAACTACGGAAAAACATAAAATTTTGCCTACTATCTTGTCCCGTTGTCAGATTTTTGACTTTCAGCGAATCAAGGTAAAAGATATTGCAGATCATTTGGCACATGTGGCAACGCAGGAAGCAATTTCAGCCGATCCGGATGCACTTCATCTGATTGCCCAAAAAGCGGATGGGGCTTTGCGCGATGCATTATCCATTTTCGATCAGATTGTCAGTTTTTGTGGAACTACCATCACGCATAAAGCTGTGCTGGAAAACTTGAATGTATTGGATCACGATTACTATTTCAAAATCGTGGAAAACGCATTGAACGAAGATATTCCCGCATGTTTGCTATTGTTCAACGATGTAATGGAAAAAGGATTCGACGGACATCAGTTTCTGGTCGGGCTTGCCGAACATTTCAGGAACTTATTGATTTGTAAGGACCCAAGAACAGCAAACCTATTGGAAGTTGGAGAAACAACTGAAAAGTTATTTGTGGATCAGGCTAAAAAGGTCGATGGCGGGTTTTCCCTGCGCTGTTTAGGAGTGCTCAGTAAAGCTGATGTCGATTACAAATCGGCGAAGAATCAGCGACTGCTGGTCGAGTTGACCTTGATGCAAATCTGTTCGGTGAAATCTGAGCTCGAAAAAAAAAATCCTTAACTGATCCCGTTCAAATTATCGCATTTGCAGGGCAAAGCCTCAGAAATGAGAACAAACCCGTAAATAAACCTTCTGTAGCCCCGGAAAGAGCTGCTTTCTCCATAAAACCGGAAGCAAAAGTACTTTCCGCTCCTACAGGAAACCTGAACTCAAATAACTTGTCAATCAATCACCTGATTGAACAACAAAAAGCAAAAGCTCAAGTTCCTCAAAGTGATTTACCCAAAAAGGAATTCCATAAAGATGACGTAATCCGGCTATGGAAAACCATGGCCCATACCCAAAAACTAAATGGACAGGACCAGGTTTACCACGTAATGATCAAACGCGAGCCTGTTCAATTGGATGATACGACTTTCCAGTTTGAAGTGGACAATACTATTCAATTGACCCGTTTGGAAGGCGCAATTGGAGACGTTATGGCGTATATTCGAAAAGAGATTCAGAATTATGACCTGGTTATTCAACTGGAAATGATCAAAGACGCTCCTGAAGAAGTGAAATATTTAAACGGTCCGGACCGGTTCGATAAATTAGCGAAGAAAAACTCCAACCTTTTCGACCTGAAGAACCGTTTTAACTTAGACATCGATTATTAATTATATGAAATTAGTTGAAATTAGCATCATTTCCTTATTGCTTCTTGTAAGTTCTTGCGGTGATGAAACAACCACGGATCCTACAGAAATAGTAGAAGGAACAGAGCAAAAAAGCAATGAAAGTTTGGATGCGAGAGCCAAAAGAGAAATTATGGCATCTTTGGCAATTCCTGTAAATGAAAAATTCTCCATGAGAATCTATAAGGAATACATCAATGCAGATACGATTGAAGATGCCATCATCACTATCAATCGCATGGAATATGCCATGGATGAGGCTATAAAGAACGGCCGGCAAGCAAAAGCTGCGGAAATGGGCTTTACCGGTAATTACAATTACCTGTTCTATTACGATGGAGCACTGGATCGAATCTCTAACCCGGTTTTTGCACCATCAAGTCCGGGAAGAGAATTGGATATTGAATTCAAATCGATTGTTGCTCCTACACGAAAAGATATCATTGTCGGTTATCGAATCCGGAATTCGGGTTGGAAAAGTTATTTCTCCGTATTCAACGACCACGACCTGATGATGGTTTTCCAGTGGAAATCATTTGATTATGCCGGCGAGGATCATCCGGAAGCATTTGTACATGCATATGAAGAAAATCCGAATCAGGTTCCAATGGACATCGCTATTTACGCGAGTGAAATAGATTCTTACACCAAGAATATCGGAGATGTTTATACATATCTCCCCTCCATTACCAAGAAAAAGGAGTTGAGATTCAAATTCTTCCTGGATCCTGTTGCGAAGAAATACCGCTTGTATCCTGAATTTGCTAAAAATTTACCCAAGAAATTATGAGTTCGTTCGAAGGAAAAATAGAAGTTCCTTCCTCCTTAAGATACCGGACAATCCAATCCGGCGAAAATCCAAAGCACTTGGTTTATGTCCTTCATGGATACGGTCAACTGGTAGAATATTTCAGTCAAAAATTTCAAGATATCCCATTGAAAGAAATACTTTTTGTATTTCCCGAAGGCAGGCACCGTTTTTATCTGAGAGGAAGTTCCGGGAGAGTTGGAGCTTCCTGGATGACAAGGGAGTGGCGCGAAGAAGATATCCGATTGAACAGTCTGATGCTGGATCTACTTCACGATGAAATACGCAAAAGCTTTACTCCTGAAAAAATAACAGTCATTGGTTTTTCTCAAGGTGGTGCTACGGCAGCTCGTTGGCTTGCTCAAGGAACTATTCCATGCGACCATTTTATCTCGTGGGCGAGTGTCTATCCTCCGGACCTTGCAATTGAGGAGCATCAAAATTTAGCACGGAAAAACACCTTTGTATTGGGAACTCAGGATGAATTCTTTCCGGAATCACAGCAGGAAGAACTAATTGCAGACTATCAATCAAAAGGGATTTTCACTTCCCGTTTTGAAGGAACACATGATATCCATAAAGAAACACTTATATCTATTCTATGAAAACTTTCCTTTTACTTTTAATCCTTGCTTTTAATGCCCATTTCAGCTTTGGACAAGAAGACACCGAACTCTATGTTCATGACGAAGAAGAAACAAGCAAAAAAGAATTCACCCCGCACAATGAAATTGGTGCGGATATTCACTTTTCTGCGGGTACCGTTGGAGGAACAGGTGGATTGGGATTGAAATTTGCTATTGTCCGCAACAAATACGTCGCTTTCGGACCAAGCATCCGGTATAATTATTCATTTTATAAAAACTCCGGACTTACCGGTTCTTATTCCGTTTATGGTGGTGGTGCTTTTGTACATGGACGTTTTTTCAATTACTTATTCGCCGGGGCGGAATTTGAATTATTGTCCAATCCATTCAGCAATACCAATGGAATTATTGCTCCGAAAAGAGTCTGGGTTCCAACAGCTTTGGTTGGTTTCGGGTTTTCTCATGCTTTTGGAGAGGAGGAGAATTTTCGATTAAATGCCGGGATTATGTATGATGTGATCAATAATTTCAACAGTCCATTCCGACCCGGTTACTTCATGAAAAAGGAAAATGGAACCTTGATCCCGTTGATTTACCGGATTGCGTTTTTCTTCAAACTTTAGACAATTGAAAATGTAAAAGTGAGAATTGAAAAGGTGTACATCCCTAATATAGGTTGACCACAAAAAGTCAATTTATATGAAATCAAACA